>JAGWNY010000016.1 GCA_028872915.1 Verrucomicrobiota bacterium | reverse complement strand
CCGCAGTCGCGGCGACTGCGGCTGGTTTGACGTAGCACGACTTTGCAAACCGTTAAGCCGCCTCAAGATTCCCGCAGTCGCGGCGACTGCGGCTCGCTCCCTCGAACACCTTGAGAATCAATACCCGCCGCCGCAATTTGCGAGCATGAGGCAGGTTGAAGCATCAAACCATAAATGAGTCGGGAATCAATCATTGCCAATAGCCTGTTTTTCCAAGCGAATCTATAGTGCGAGCGTCCGTGCAGGCGAGTGCCGGCATTTCCGCACTCGCACTGCCATCGCCGCAAAGTCAGGCGCAGTCGTCGCGATTTCAAGGAACCTTGTCAACCCAATGGCGGAAGGTTGATGGTCGGTGGCGGAGTTCGCCGGGATTTATTCAACGCCTTTCCCAAAAACTTGCAAGTCTGAAAATTAAATGATTGTCACCCGCGAACGAACCTCGTAGGGCAATCCCATCGCGTCAATAATCAGACTCGCATCGCTGCTGCTTGGGCCGAGCGAAACAAATAACACTTGGTCTTCCTCATGGTCGAGCAATGGCTGAAGTTCGGCTTTCAATTTTGCCAATCGCAAATCGTCCAGTGGACATTCAAAAACCGAGTATTGCAGTCGCACGCCAAAACCCTCCAGCGAGCGCGCTACTTTCCGCAACCGCTTCGGGTCGCTGATGTCGTAGCTCACCAGATAACGAATGCGGCTCATCGCGTGACAAACCCGTGATAGGTCAACGCCTCGCCGCGCACGAACCGCCACAACTGCCGCGCCTGCACCTCCAGCATCCGGCGGTAAGCCATTTTGTAGCTGAATTCCGGGTGGCTCACTTCCGTATCCAGCCGTCGAAACCATCCTTCCCAAAATGGCCGCCGGCCTTTGTCGGTCAAAAACATCCCGTTCGCGCTCTTAATGAAATCCTCCGGGCCAAGTTCGCCGCGATTGATGAGGCTGATAGCCACGCTATCCGCGATGAGCGGGCGGAATTCCTCCATCAAATCCAGCGCCAGCGCCGGCCGACCGTAACGCGGCTGGTGCATGAAACCAAGAAACGGATCAAGCCCGACTGAATAGCAAACGCCGGTCAATTCCTTTGCCAGCATGGAATAGCCGAGTGAAAGCAGCGCGTTCACCGGGTCGCGTGGTGGACGGCGATTGCGCCCTCGCCAATCGAATTTCCAATCTTCACGCTGTTTCAGCATGGACTCGAATTGCTCGAAGTAGAGCGCCGCTGCGCTACCTTCGATGCCCAGCAACGCCGTCAGGTCGCGCGCTGATTCGGTGGCATCGCGAAAACTCGCCATCAAATTTGTCACGCGATCCGGCACGTCGCCATTGCGCATGAGCATCACACGCTGATTGTGGATTTTGGCGCGGATGACTTCGCGTGCCAGTTGCAATCGCACGCCGGGCAATTCAAACAACCGATACTGCCCGCGCCTTGCATCCACGCCGCTGGCCGGTAATCCGCCCAACATCCCAAGAAACCGTCCCGCCGGCGAAAAATAGGCGACATCAATACCAAGTTCCAAACACGTCGAAACGGCCTGCGCCGTCATCTGGACTGCGCCGTAGCAATAAATTGCCCGCACTTGCTGGCCGGGCAGTTTGCGCACGTCCTCGCCCTTCACGCTGACGAGCAATTCATCGCCGCGCTGACCGATTTGCGCGCCCGGCGTTTGCACCACCAGCACTTCACCGTCATCACCGCCGGGGCGCGGCGGTTGCAGCGTCGGTTCTTTGTTTGAGGATTCGGCGGCAAAATCCAAGGCTTCCAGAATCCGGTCGCGGAGTGCGTCTTCGGACGGAGCAATGAAACCAAATTGAAGCTGGCCGTCCTCAAGCGGGGATTTGCGGCGTTTCGACCACCAGACAGATTCGTTTGGCAGACAGACGGGATAGGCAGAACATCCGAGACAGCGCGGATCATTTTTTAACGGGGGCGGGCAATGACCGGAAGCTGCCAGCGCCTTCGCATCGGTGATGGTTTGTCTAGTTTTCGCCAGCAATTCTTCGTTCAACTCCACCGACACACGGCGTTTTTCCGCCGCGTAATAAATTACCGCACCTGAAACCTTCACCCCATGCTCCTGCAAAAGCAGCGCATACGCGCCGACTTGAATGGACTCCGGCTCGCGCGCCTCGCGTTCACCCTCGCTGTTGCGGCGTGCTGAACCTTTTTTGTAATCCACAATTTCCGCGCCGTCCGGTCCGCCTTCCACTAAATCCATCACGCCAACAATGCCGAGCGATTCGCTTTCCAATCGCAAACTGCGAAGCCGAGCGCCTTCGGGAAGATTTTCACCCAACGCCTTTGCTTTTTCTTCGTCCAACCTGGACGGCGCATCCACATTGCGATGCGTGGTTGAACCGGCAACTGTATCGGCGCTTTCCTGAAAAATGTTTTCCACCCACTGGAAATAAAATAGACGCGGGCAATAAACGTAATTATTGAGACGACGCACCGGCATCACCGGCTGGGATTCCAGCCCGCCCTGGGTTTGCAATCCGGCATCGCTCATGGGTCATCTCTTGTGAAGTCGCTCGTGATTGATGTTCAAAATCCTCTGCTCACATTCTCGTTCAACTCGCTTCAAGTATTCACCTTGCCGGAAGGCCCGCATCTGCTTGATTCCATGAACAAATGAGAATGCTTTTTCCGCAATCCAATCATCCTCCCGTAACCAGTTATAATTGGAATCAGGATGCCCGACGAAGAACGGCGGATACTCCGATGACTGGCTGGACTGGGCATCTGCATTGTCGCTTGTGGCTTCTCTCGCAGGTGCATCCGCAGATTTCCCTTTCTTTCCCTTCGCTCGTTTCGAGAGAGCAGTGGAGTTTTGAATTTCCGCGTTTGGCGCGTTGCTTGCGCCAACAATCGCCCGCATCCGTCGTTCTTCCGATTTCTCCGGGAATTTTCCGAACCATCCTCGCCAGTTGACGACTGAAACCTCAGTCTCTGAAAGCTGCTTCGTTCGCAGGCGCGGAAAGACATCCCACCTCTGTGGGTCGGCGACACCGCGCAGCCCGATGTTTCCCGCTGCGCAGACATCCGCGTTGATCAACCCCTCGCCGCCTTTTGGGGACAGCACCGGCACAAACTCTTTTCCGCCTTCCACTGCCAGCACAAGTTCACCTTTGTAATCAGGATGCTCCGCGAATTGTTGCGCCAGTCGCTTGATGTCCTTCGCAAGCTGCGTTTCTCCTCCGGACTTGGTCTTGCCTTCAACCCATCGGTTGCAGGGATACTCCTTCTCAAAGCCGCGCGATACTTGATTCACGCGCACACCGGGCAGACCAGTGCGTGAATCGAAGTGTGACGAGAATGCCGGGTCCACTAGCATTAGTGTGATGCCGAAGGGGCGGCATATATCCTCCAGCTTGTCGAGAATCTTGCCGTGCGCCCATTTCATGAGGCGCGAATTTTCTGACTTTGTTCGGCCCAGACTCATTTTATAGCGGTCCAGATTCTCCAACACGATGACGGAGCAGCGCGGGTATTCATGTTCTTTTCCGTCTTTGTCTTTGTGTTTCCGCCGCTTATATTCGCCATGCAAATCCACCTCGGCCTTGCGCTCCTTCTTGTTCGCCACCTCCGCCGGATTCTTCAGTTCCATGCCGAGGGCTTCCGCGAGAATGAGATGCGCAGTTTGATCCACGCGCTGCTCGCGGATGCGGTTACTGCGTTCCAGTAGCAGTGGGCAAACATCGGGCCGTTCGTCCCGGTTTGAGTCTGGCGGGTTGTAGTTCCCGGCTTTGTATGGCCCGTGATAGCGGTCTTCCAACTTGGCAAAACTCTGGCAACGCTGGCGGAGATTCAGAATTTGCTCCAACCGCTTCATGGAAAGCCCGCGCATTCCCATTACATTAGGATTCCAATTTGGCGAGGAATCTGGCTTGTCCCAGTAAAGCCGTTCACCAGCGGGGTTGTAACGCCACTGCCAATGCCTCCCTTTCAACGGCAAACAGAACTCGACAACCTCCTTGAGTAGTTGATCGAGCGAGTCCGGACCAGCCATGTAGCCCTGAATTTGCTTTTTCACCGCTTCGGTGACTTGATTCCACATGGCAGAGTCATACTGCACGGCGAGTTCTTCGAGCTTTGCCTTCCGTTCTTTTTCCTCTTTGCCCTTCTTCTTCTCAAATTGCTTGCGCCACTCTTTCCACTTTTCGTCGGACGCCAGAACGAAGCGCAAGCCGGCATCATCCCGGTCTTCCTCTTCGTCGGGTTGCCGTTCCTGCCGTGGGAAGGCTGACCGCGCTAATGTTTCCATCACGACTCGTAGATGCTCTGGGCGTTTCTCCGGCCTGCGCTGGATGGTGTATCGGCCGCTTCGATCTTTCTCTTTGTCTCCGCACAATCTCCAAATGAGATTAAGCAGTGTCCGCAACCGGCCAATGCGCCGCTTGAGGCGGAAAATCAGATGGTCGCCGAGTTCAGGATATGTCTGTTCTTTTGTTCCGACCAACGAGAGTGATGTCTCGGCCACAAGACGGACGGCGAGTTGCTTAAACTTCTGATACTCCCCAAGCTTGTCATCAGGAAACCGCCCGCGCCCACCGTTGCCGTAAATTTCGTCTTCAAGCGCGTAAATGTAGTTTTCATTTGTGTCCTTCTTACAGGTGCCGTTCGCGTTTCGCACATGACTCCAAACCTGTGCGCATTCGCCCTGCAACCGCAACGTTCCCGCGCGGACCATATCCGCTTTAATGACGGGCGCGAAACCATCTGCGGAAATCACGCGCCCCTCGCCGTTCGCATCCGTGTGAATCCGAAACCGCGTGAACGCCGCTGCGAAGCGGTTTCCGAGATCAATTGAGAGAATGTGGAAATCCGGCTCATAATAGATGGCGTCTTTGCTGCCGGACTTCTTCTTGTCGTGGCGGAACGCAAAACCCTTCCATTCGCCACTATCCTTGCCTTCACCGCACCAAAGCACTTTAGCCTTTTCATCAGCAGAGTCTGCATCGTATTTGCTCGTTTCGCGGTCAATCGGCCAGGTGAAGCAACGTCGCTTGTCGGCGTCCTTCTCGCCCTTCTTGGCAAATCCACGGTGCGATCCAGACAGCCATTGCTTCGTCTCTGCGCGCAGCTTCGCAATTTCGTCGCTTTCAATCTTGAAGGACGCAGTCAAGTGAACTGGCTCCGCTTCCTTCGTCGAAGGAACACCGGCTACGGTATTCCAGAAATCTTCTGGCAGTGGCGCTGCGATGAGCGAAAAACTGACTTCGGCTTCATCGCTTGTCTTCTTCTTTTCCTTTCCGGCGCGTGGTTTGGTGTCCGCCTTCGGATTCCGCTCGCCTTCCAGAACGAGCGGCGGGCACCACAAAGCCTCTACGCTGCTCCACTCACCTGTTGTGCCGTTCTTATTGATAATTTTGTCCCGTTTCAGGCGACGCGCGGCGAGCGTCAGGACCGCCTCTTTAGCCGGGATCAATTTGTAGCACTCCACGCTCTTGTGATTACCGTTTGGTCGAATACGCCGAAACAACTGCACCGGAAATCTCGGATTCAATTTCGCAGCGAAATCGTAGTAGCGGTAGCTCGGCTTCTTGTGGCGGTTGAGCAGCCCCGGCCATGTGTATCGAATCGGACGTTTCGCTAATTTAGCCAGTTCGGCTACGGATTTCTGAGTTCCCCGATCCAACTCTTTGCCGTCTTCGATGACTAGGCCGACCAGTTCCTCCCGCCAATCGCAATAGCTCACGAAATGCGGGATGAAATCTTTGACCCCGTGTCGTTCATAGGCGGCACCACTCAACCAGAGATGAAAATAGTCCGGGTCGCATAGCTCGTGGAAAAAGTCTGCACTTCCGAAGCCTTGACGATTTGCCGTCTGTTCCTTGTCCACACCTCGTTCGAGCCAGTTTGGCAAAACAGCTTCGCGCTTCGGCTTGTTGACGCACTGCTTGTGCCGACGCAGGAACATCTTCCGCACTTCCGCCCAGCCGCCGATTGTCCCTTCGCGCAAGCCGTAGCTCGCGATTTCCTTATCACTACTGATTTCCTTGAGCAGTTGTTCGATGCCCTTGCGCTTCGCGTCACCTTTCCAGCGTGGGTCGTCACCCATCCCGCGCACCGCGAGTTTCTTTCCAGTTGGGCTATGCTCTGCCGCAATCTCAGCACCGCTATTTTCGTAAGCCTGAAGCACGTTCAACAGTTTTCTGACCCTCGCCTTCCGAACATCGGTGCGGATTTTGTATTTGAAGACATCTTCTGCCGCTGTCGCGAAAGCAATTTTGTCGAACTCAGGATCGGGTGAGCTTTCCGGTGTTGGGATACCCAAGCATTTCTTCCCGAAGTATAAAAATGCAAAGTCCGCGCCTCGCTCAATAAATGGCATCTGCGTGATTGGAGTGGTATCAAGACTTGGCACCTCTTTGGGCTTGTTCTCCGCAATGAACCGTCGGAAGTCCGCGAGAGCAGCACGCCGGACAAGACTGTCCGAAGCGCCGCGCAAAAGCCAATAGCGAAACATCGCCTTTTCAAAGTTGCCGGTTGCTCCTCCTTTGTAATGGAGGCGAATCAGTTGCTTCGTTTTTGTTGCTGGGTCCGCCGCAATGGCAGATGCGCGCGATTTTACTGTCTGAAACTCGTCTTCCGACAAGTCAATCTCAGGCCCCGTTTCCGCTGCGAACGGTTTTGTCAACGCTTTGCTCGCGGCCTCCTGTAGATTTTTGCGTCGGTCTGCAAAGAATGTCTGATCGTGTTCAGTCTTGGTTGTCATCCACTTTTCGAGTGCGACCTTCGCCTTCTTCACCTTTGCGGATTTCTTGGCATTCCCATCAGAGAGGCTCTCTGCGTCTGAGACAGCTTTATGCCGCTTTTCCAACTCGCTGTTGTAGTCACGGTCGCAATCAGCCTGATTTTGTTTCTCCGCGACTTCTGAATAGCGGAGCAGGACTTTTTCAATAATCGCTGCCGCTTCTTTACCGTTCTTGGCACCAGCAACAGATTTCTGCAACTCGCGCCAGACACAATCGTAGGCACCATTGCCCGGAATTTCTGCATCGCTTTCTGGGTCGGACATCAATCCCGCCCAATTGTTTTTGAATGCGGCCATGTCTTCACATTCCTGGCCGCCGTCCTGCTTGGTCTTCGTCCCAAATTTTTCGAGGATGCGATAGCATTTAGCCCGCAAGTCCACCACCGCTTGTCGTTCTGCCGGTGACATTCCATCAATGACTCGTAACGGCTCTGAATAAACACAATTCAGGAACTTCTCAGCCAGGTTCGCGCCTTCGGCCGTTTCAATTTTTTCGAGCGGCTTGTAATGCGTGATCAGCCGGCGAATTACGCGCTCCGTCTCCTCCTTGATGCCGCCTTCCCTTGCCGGCGTGATGAGATGCTTCCAAAGCGGATTCAACAATTCGCCGTCGCGCTCACCGCCCTTGTGCATTTCGTAACCCGCCAACCCGGCGAAGCAAAGCGTGTTGTAGCACACTGCATCCTGAAAGATCATGTGCGTGTCCCGCAGTGCGCCATCAATCTCCCCATCGCCATAGAGCGACGGCTTACTCGTTCTGTCCTTCGCCCGCTTTGGATGACTAGGATGAACACTTTCCTCAACAAGCACCTCGTAGGTCCGATAGAGTTCATTTGCCATAAAATTGAGTTTAGTTCCAGCGCATCGAAACGTTCCCATCAACCGCTGTGACGGTGCGGCCAAGTTTTCTGGCAAGGGCGCGATCTGGTTTGGTTCCCAATAACCGTTCCTCGTCCGCCGTCCAGGGACGGTTCTTCGACAGTGCTGTGCCATTGATGCGGTTCATGGTCGGAGCGTTTTGGCCAGTTGAAGTTTTATATCCAATTTGGCGAGCACACACTAGCCAGAAATGGACATGGCCAGCGCGGATGCCGCTGCCCCGCCAGTGAACCCCAAGACGACCGCAAGATTCGTTGAATGAATTTTACACCGCTGACCGGCAGGAGAATCTCACACGGCTTCGGTGGCAACGATATTCTCGAACCCGGAAATAATATCCGAAAAATGCGCGTTCAAAAATCTCACCACTTTGGCATTGTTCAGCAGCTTTTTGATGTAAACGCGTGCGCACGTCAGGCACATCATGCTTTCTGTAAAATTCGCCTTCACCGCCTTAAAGTCTTTTTCCAGCGATTCCATTTCGCGTTCCATGTTGGCCAATTCCTCTGCTGACAGGCCGGTTTTCTTTTTTGGTTCTGACGGATTCACGCGCTGCTCATCCGGCGTCATCAATATCAACGACCGCCCCGGCAATGTCTTCAGCCTTTGCGTCCGTTGCGCCCTTTGCGTGAGGCCTTTTCCTGGTGGCTTTCGCGACGATTCCCGTCCATTTCACGCGCCGCAATCTGATAATCCTGTTCATCCTGTTCATCCTGTCTAAAATCTCCGTCCACCCCTCCGTGTCCTCCGTGCCGCGGGGGTGAAATGCGCTGTCTTCGCGTTGAAATTCCCCGGAAAGTTATTCAACTTGGGCCAAATCAGTTACATAACTTTTTGGAACCCGTTCCATTGCAGGAACTTCCGCGATAAATCCAGTTAAATAACTTTTCATGGACTTCCTTCCATCCCCGTGGTTTAATGCAACTGTAGTAATGAATGCAACTGTCGTAACAAACAAGATGGCCGCCGAAGGGGGCGGCGTCCCGGCGGCCGACGTCCTCGTAATGAATGGAACTCTCGTAACGAACAAGAAGGAATCCGGGAGCACGCCAGTGGCGACGTTGGAATCTCCGTGGTTTGATGGAGCCTGGCCGGGAGCAACCGAGCCAACTGCATGGTTCCGGCATGGTATGAGCAAGACCGTGAGACCGGCCGGGCCGGCGCCATCCCGTTGGCTGGCAGGCGGTTGCCCCGCCGCCCGATTCACGCCAGAAAGAATCCTTCCCGCCCGGGCCGCCCGCGCCTGCCGCCGCTCATCGCCATTTGCAGCCAATTGCAGTCATTTGCAGTCATTTGCAGTAATTTTGAGTAATTTGCGGCTAATTGCGGTTACCAGGCATTTTGCCACCGCCTTCAATGCCCATATTCCCGGCGATCGGGATGACGACCGTTGCGGTGGCGGCGCAAGCCGCGCCGCTCCTCCATGGCAATGCTTTTTTTCAACCCGCCAGCCGCGCGGAAATCAGTTGCTCCAGTTTCGCGGCGTCGGCGTTGAACAACCGGATGCCTTCGGCTGTTTTTTCCACGGCCATTGCGTCCTCATTGAACAGCCAGCGAAAGGACTTCTCGTCCAGCGTCATCTTTTCGATTTTGCAGTCGCGGGCGCTTTCAAGGCCCAGCTTTTTTGGCACGGGCTGCGTGCCGCCTTTCAATTCGGCCAGCAAATGGGGGCTGATGGTCAGCAAATCGCACCCCGCCAGTTCCAAAATCTCGCCCGTGTTGCGGAAGCTCGCGCCCATGACCTCGGTCTTGTAACCGTATTTTTTGTAGTAGGCGTAAATTTCCTTGACGGACAACACGCCGGGGTCCTCGGCGGGCGCAAAGTCCCTTTTCTCCCTCGCTTTGAACCAATCCATGATGCGTCCCACAAATGGAGAGATCAATCGGACTTTGGCCTCGGCGCACGCGACCGCCTGCGGGAAGGAAAACAGGAGGGTCAAATTGCAATGGATGCCTTCCCGCTCCAGTTTTTCCGCCGCCCGGATGCCCTCCCAGGTGGAAGCGATCTTGATCAGCACCCGTTCGCGCCCGATGCCGTTCCTTTCATAAAGTTCAATGAACCGGTGCGCCTTGCCGATGATCGCGTCCGTGTCGAACGAAAGATTGGCATCGGTTTCGGTGGAGACGCGGCCGGGCGCGATTTTCAGGATTTCCAGGCCAAAGGCCACCAGCAATTCATCCATCACCCGCCGCGCCCGCGCCGGCCCAGCGGCCGGAAGTTTTTTCCCATCCGCAATCACCTTGTCCACCAGGAACCTGTATTCCTCCATTTGCGCGGCCTTCAAAATCAGCGATGGGTTGGTGGTGGCATCGCGCGGCGCGTATTGTTTGAGGGTGGAGAAATCGCCCGTGTCCGCGACGACGACGGTGAATTTTTTGAGTTGGTCGAGTTGTGTTTCGGCGGCCATAAATTTTTGTCCAGCATACCCCCTGAACGCCCATTCGCAAATTTTTTGCGGCGGCGCTGCGTTTGGCGAAACGCTTTCCCTTCTGGCCAATGGACGCGGTTCGGCTACATTGGCCGGACGTTATGACCGATCCCCGATACAAAAAGCTGGCGGAACTGCTGGTGAATTATTCGACGAAAATCCGGCGCGGCGATTGCGTGTTGCTGGACCTCATTGACGTGCCGGATGAATTTGGCGTTGAACTGATCCGCGCCGTTCGCGCCGCGGGCGGCCTGCCGCTGGCCGAAGCGCGCCGGACGCGGCTTTCGCGGGAACTGTTGCTGGAAATGAATGAGAAACAGGCGGCGCTGACGCGGGACCTGGAGCTGGCGCGGATGAAAAAGATGCAGGCGTATATCGCGATTCGGGGCAGCCTGAACGCGAGCGAAAACGCCGACGTGCCGTCCGATGCCATGCAGTTGTATTCGCGCACGCTGCGGCCGGTGCTGGATTGGCGGGTGAAAAAGACACGGTGGTGCGTGCTGCGCTGGCCCACGGGCAGCATGGCGCAGGCGGCGGGAATGAGCACCGAGGCGTTTGAAAACCTGTATTTTGAGGTCTGCACGATGGATTACGCCAAAATGGCGCGCGCGATGGTCCCGCTCGAACGGCGGATGAAGCGGGCGGACGCCGTGCGCCTGGCCGGGCCGGGAACGGACCTGACGTTCAGCATCAAGGATATTGGCGCGCAAATGTGCCGGGGCGACCGGAACATTCCCGACGGCGAAGTGTTTTCGTGTCCGGTGAAGGATTCCGTGAACGGCGTCATTCAATTCAATACGCCGACAATTTATTCCGGCACAAAGTTCGAGAACGTGCGCCTGGAATTCGAGAAGGGCAGGATCATTGCGGCGACGGCGAACAATTCCCGGCGGTTGAACGAGATTCTGGACACGGACGCCGGGGCGCGTTACGCGGGCGAATTTTCGCTGGGGTTCAATCCGCACATTTTGAATCCGATGTGCGACATACTCTTTGACGAAAAAATCGCGGGATCGCTGCATTTCACGCCCGGGCAGGCGTATGAGGAATGCGACAACGGCAACCGGAGCGCGGTGCATTGGGACATGGTGCTGATTCAGCGCAAGGATTGGGGCGGGGGCGAGGTCTGGTTTGACGGCGAATTGATCCGGAAGGACGGCGTTTTTTTGCCGGCGGATTTAAAGGGACTCAATCCCGAAAACTTGCGGTGAAGGGAATCGGCTTCAATGGCTTGAACGGTTTGGCTATGCCGTGGGTTCCTTCAAGAGGGCGAGGAATTGTTTCATGGCGGGTGAAAGGACCTTGTTTTTCTTGTAGATGGCCGCCAGGGGCCGATAGAAGTCTCCTTCCTCAATGGGCAGGGCGGTGAGGGTTTGCTTGGTGATTTCCTGGCTGATGGTGCCCAGGGGAACAATCGAAATGCCGGCGTCAATTTCGACGGCGCGTTTGACGGTTTCGATGTTGTCAAATTCCATGACGTTGGTCACGGCGATGCCGTATTCGCGGAGAATCTTGTCGAGGGCCTTGCGAGTGGGGATGTCCGGCTCGAAGCCGACGAATTTCTGGCCGACGAGGGACTTTAGCTTGACGCATTTGAGCTTGGCGAAGGGATGCTGGGGATGGCAGATGAGGACCAGGGAATCCTTGCGCAGGGGAATGAGTTCGAGCTTGGGGTCCTTGGTGGGATAAGCGACGAGGCCGAGGTCCACGACGTTGCCGAGGACGTCCTCATAAACCTGGTTGGCGCGGCGGTATTCGACGTGGACGTTGACGGTCGGATACTGCTTCATGAATTTCTTGACGTAGGGCGGCAGGTCGTGGAGGCCGATGGAATAGATGGTGGCAATGCGGATGGTGCCCGAAATGATGTCCTTGAGTTCCTGCAATTTGCTTTGGAGGGATTCGTAGGTTTGGATGATTTGCTTGCTGTAATCGTAAAGGACTTGGCCTTCGCGGGTGAGGCGGAATTTTTTTTTGCTGCGCTCGATGAGAAGGGACTTGAAAATGCGCTCCAGGGTGGAGATTTGCTGGCTGACGGCGGACTGGGTGACGCCATTGATCTGGGCGGCTTTGGTGAAACTTTCGGTCTCCGCCAGGTCGCAAAACACTTTAAGACTTTCAATTTGCATAAGGCAGTGAATCAAAAAAACTGTTAGGCGTCAACCGGTGGTTTCTTTGACTTTCTTCAGCAAATCGAGGCTGGAAAAGGGCTTGCGCAGGGGAGTGACGCCGGCCTGTTTGTCCACGGTGGGAACGTAGCCGCTCATGCAGATCATTTTCATGTTTGGCGACGATTGGCGGACGCGCTCCATTAGCTCGCGGCCGCCCATGCCGGGCATGACGAGGTCGGTGATGAGCAGGTCCACCTTTGGCTCGCCGCGCGAGAGAAGGCCCAGGGCGGCCTCGCCGCTGCGGGCGGTAAGGACCTTGTAACCGTAATCTGAAAGGATGGTTTCGGCCATGGTCAGCAGCATGTCTTCGTCGTCCACGACCAGGATGGTTTCCGATCCGTGCAGATCGGCGGATTTTGCGGGGGTTCCGTCTCCGACGACCCGTTTTTCGGCAGGGAGGTAGAGCCGGGCGGAAGTGCCGCGGCCGGGTTCGCTGGAAACGGCCACGCCGCCTCCGTGGTTGCTCATGATACCGTAAACGAGGGCCAAGCCCAGGCCGCGGTGACCTTCGCGTTTGGTGGTAAAAAACGGCTCGAATATCCGCGGCAAAATGTCCGGCGGGATGCCCCGGCCGGTGTCGGCAATTTCGACGCAAACATAGGCCCCCGGACTGAGGCGGACGTTGCCGTCCCGGCTGACATCGGCCAGTTCGATGTTGCGAGTGTGAACGGTGATCTGGACGACGCCGCCGACGATGGCTTCGACGGCGTTTTCGAGGATTTTGGTGACGGCCTGCTGGACCTTGGCTTCGTCAAAACGGGTGGCATAGAGGGCTTTTTCCAACTGGAGGTTCCATTGGATGTTTCCGCCATGGGCGGTGCGGAAAAATTCCACGCAACGGTTGACGACGGTGTTGAGGTTGCCTGAGGGCGCGCGTTGCGTTTCCTTATCCTGGCGGCTGAACATCTGGAGTTCATTGGCAATTTCAGCGGCCGCGGCGGCCGACTTTTCGACCTCCATGAGGGAGCGTCGCCAGGGATGGTCCGGATCGCACTTGCTCAAGAGAAAGGAAGTATGGCCCAAAATGCTGGTCAGGGCGTTGTTGAAATCGTGGGAGACGGTGCGGGCCAACTGAAGGGCGCATTCGAGTTTTTGCTTCAACACGACTCCATTTGGGTCGGCTGGCGGAGGGCCATCGGGCGGGTCCGGTTGAGGGCGGGGACCCGGTGCGGCGGACGATGGCGGTTGATCAGTCATTACTGTATTTGAGCCTATGACCTTTTCACCGGTTTTTCAAGACGGGGAATTGGCGCGCATCATTTCACGGCACCCGCTCCATGGACCGGGGAAAAAACTCACGCAAAGGCGCAGAACACGGAGGGGTGGAGAGAGATTTTAGACAGGATGAACAGGATGAACAGGATTGTCAGATTCCTGAGATTGTGGACGGCGACGCGGCTCACGCCCGGCGAGGTTGCGACGCAGAGGCTTGGAGCGTCACAGAAACGCCGCGCGTCTGGAAGCATCCACAAAAGGTGTAATGCGGTTTTAGAATTTGAATATCAGGCCGCTGATGAGCTTCATGTCGTTATCGAGATGACTTGGAGCAGGAATGGCGATATAATTGTCCTCCAGGACGACGTTCAGGCTGATTCTCTTTGAAATCAAGGCCTGGGCGCCTATTTCGGCGTTGATCAGGTAATCATTCAATTCATCAAAGCGTGGAATGAAATCCACGGTCTCCCAAAACCTGGCGTGTTCATTCCATTTGCGTTCGAACCGCTGTGCGACACGCGCGCCGGGATAATCTTCAATCCTGCCGTCCAATTTCTCAAAAACGCCCACGGGACCCGCTTCGATGGCCATCCGCGTTTTCTTGTGCTTGATGAGATAATAGCCCACGCCGGGGCCGGCCGTGAGGCGATAAGTAACGTCCGCAATGGCGTCGTGGAATCCATTGATGCGTCCGTAGCCGTAAAAGCGATCCGTGAAGAGATGATTGTATTGGGCGATGCCCTGGAGCGATTCATTGTTTTTGGCGCCATGGTCCACGCCATAGGTCGCTTCCAGGCCCAGAGTCCATTCATTCGTCAGATTGTTGCGGTGGGTTTTGAGGGTGATGTCGCCGAGGGTCGTGTCGCTGTTGCCGCGGGTCAGTGTCAGGCCCACGGAAATGGAGGATGACCAGAGCGGGGGCTGATTGGTCACGCACGGAACCGGCTTGGGAGGGTTGGGATTGGGAATGGCCGTGAGCGCAACGCTTTTTATGGCGAAGACGACCCAAGCCAATGCAATGAATGCAATCTTGCTGGTTTTTTTCATTACTGATGCTGGAATCCGCCGGCGAAACCACAGAAGCCGAAGCCGCGACCATGCATGGGTTCGGCCAGGAACGGCGACACCTGTCAGCGAATGCCGAATACTTTAACCCGTTTGGCCGGACGGGCAAGCCGCAGAGTGAAAAAACCGAAAAATCCTCATTCCGTTCAACCCGTCCAAAAATTCCCCCGCCTTTTCCCTGGCGTTCGAAAATCCGACCAATTGAGAATCTTTTTTCGAGCCTTCGCGCACGGTGAAACGGTTTATGCTTGAGCCTTTTGCTTTGGGCTGGACGCTGTCTTTGCGGCTTGGCGAAAGCGGGCGTTTGGGTTAAAAAGCCGCCGTGACGGCGGCAAATAAAATCACCATTCTACGGATTCTCCTGATCCCATTTTTCGTGGTTGAGTTGATCTATTACGTTCGCACCGGCAGCGCGGTTCATCGGTTGATGACGATTGTTACGTTTGCAGTGACGGCGGCGCTGGATGGAGTGGACGGGTTCATCGCGCGCCGCTACAACCAGATCAGCGAGTTGGGCAAGGTGCTCGACCCGCTGGCGGATAAATTGTTGCTGGTATCGGCCATCGTGGCATTGAGCTTCAATAACGGCCCGTATCTGGGCGAAATCCCGCTGTGGCTTACGGGAACGATTATCGGGCGCGACCTGTTGCTATTGGTGGGTGTCAGCGTGATTCATTTTACCGTGGGCAAAGTCAACGTGCGGCCCCGGCTGCCGGGCAAGTGCGCCACGGTGCTGCAGATGGCGGCGGTCGTGTGGATTTTGATGGGGTGGGACATCTCGTTTGGCCGGCGTTATTTTCTTTATTGCGCGCTGGCAGCGGCCGTTTGCACGGGCCTTTCGGGTTTGCTGTACGTTTTCGACGGCGTGAAACAACTCGGGGCGCATCCGGCCAGTTCAGCGAGCGCAAACACAGTAAATTGATTATGCGAAAAGACCTCGCGCCCACATTGAAGCAAGGAGACGCCGCGCCGCCCTTTTCCGCGCGGACGAATGGCGGCGGGCGGGTCGCCCTGTCTGATTTCAAGGGTAAAAACGTAATCCTCTATTTTTATCCCAAGGACGACACTCCCGGCTGCACGCGGGAAGCCTGCGCGTTTCGCGACCTGTGGTCCGAATTCCAAAGGCGCGGCGCGGCAGTGCTGGGCATCAGCACCGACGGGGTGAAATCCCACGACAAATTTGTCGAAAAATTCAAGCTGCCCTTTACGCTGCTGGCCGATGAGGACAAAGCCATTGCGCGAGGCTATGGAGTTTGGGGTGAAAAGACGTTCATGGGCCGCAAATACACGGGCGTCCATCGGGTGACCTTCCTGATCGGCCCGGACGGTCGCATTAAAAAGATTTGGCCGCGGGTCAAGCCCGACGAGCACGCGGCGGAAGCGCTGGCCGCGTTGTGAAGGATTTTGTCGCGAGCAGATTTTGAGACAGCACCGGATCGCGCAGTACGCGGAGAAAGCGCCGTGCGCAAATTATTGGGACCGGCAGGACAAGGGCGGCCTTAGGGCCTGTGACGAGAAATTGTCCTTTGCCGTTTCCATGAGACTGATGAACACATCCTCCAAGCGGGACGGGACAGGCTCGCAATGGTATTCGCCCGTGAGGAAGGAATTAATGCCCGCCCGCAATTTTTCCGCGTCCCGGCCGCTGACGTGGAGGGTCGAGCCAAACGCGACCACCTGCTCAATGCCCGGGCGCCCGCGGAGTTTTTGTTCGAAGGCATACAAATGCGGGCCGGTGATTTCAAACGTAGTCAATCCCGCCGCCTTTACGACCTCCGGTCCGCTGCCGCTGGCCAGCAGGTTGCCATAGGCGATATAGGCCAGGCGATGGCACCGTTCGGCTTCGTCCATGTAATGCGTCGTAATCAGCACCGTCAGGCCCTCGCCGGCGAGGCGATGAATCTCGTCCCAAAAATCGCGGCGCGCCTTGGGGTCCACTCCGGCCGTCGGCTCGTCGAGGAGCAACAAGCGCGGGTCATGAATGAGAGAGGCCGAAAGGGCGAGCCGCTGCTTCCAGCCGCCGGAAAGCGTTCCAGCCAGTTGCCGGCGCCGCTCACTCATGCCCAGGCGTTCCAGGCTCTTTCGCACGGCCCGCTTGCGGTCGTGGACTCCGTAAATGCGCGCGATAAAATCCAGGTTTTCTTCAATCGTCAGGTCTTCGTAAAAACTGAAGCGTTGCGTCATGTAGCCGACCTGCTTTTTGATCTCCGCGCTTTGGCGCCGAAAATCGAGGCCCAGGCATCGGCCCGCGCCCGCGTCCGGCTTGAGCAGCCCGCACAGCATCCGCAGAAAAGTTGTTTTTCCGCTGCCGTTCGGCCCCAGGAAACCGTATATCTCCCCATGCCTGACGCGCATGGCAATGTTATTGACCACAACCCGGTCGCCGAATTTTTTCGTGATGCCGTGAACGTCAATGTCCAGTTCGGAGGCCGCCATGGTGATTCATGGGGAATTTACCGCGACGTCCACCGGCTGTCCCGGACGCAGTTGCGGGGCGTCCGCGGCTGAAAAGCTCCCTTCCATCATATAAATGAGATTGGCCCGGTTTTGGCGGTTGTAGAGGACCGGCGGCGTAAATTCCGCCTCCGATGAGATATAATGGATGGTCGCGGAGCAGGGATGGGGCATTCCGTCAAAAGTCACGGCGACCACTTCGCCGGCATGAAGCCGCGCCAACCATGGTTCGGGCACGAAAAACCGGACCTTGATGTTTGCCGGCGGGAGCAGCACGACCACCGGACTGCCCGCGGGGACCCACTCTCCTGGCCGATACAGCGTGTCCTGGACAAAGGCGTTGGCGGGCGCATATTGGGCTTTCTGTTCCCACGACCATCTGGCCTTGTCCAGGTTGGCCTGCATGGAACCCGCGCGGGCGGCGGCGGCATCGCGGTCGGCGCGGGCACGGTCGAGTTCCTCGGCGGAGATGACGCGCTGTACGGCGCGCAAATTCACCCGCCGGACGTATTCGGCTTGTGCCAGCGCAAGATTGGCGCGCGCCTGCGCCAGGTTTTTCTCCGCAGCGCGGAGTTCGGCGGCTTGGGGGCTGCGGTCCAGGATGAAAAGCAACTGGCCTGTCTTAACGTGGCTGCCACGGGCAACGGCCAGATTCGTCAAGGTGCCGCCGACGGGCGGCGCGATATAGACGTATTCGCCCTCAATATACCCTTGGAAGACGATGCCCGGATTCCGAGAGCAGCCGGCCGCGAGGAAGGCTGCCAACGCGCACGCCGCCGCAAGACCGGACCTCAATCGCATGGCAAAAGAAGAACCCAGGAAGGACAAATTTGCAAGGCCATCCGTCCATTGCCCGTGAACGGCAATTATTTTTTCTGGTCCTGCAAGGCTGCCTGGGCGGCAGCCAGTCGCGCGACGGGCACCCGGAACGGAGAGCAACTGACATAGGTGAGTCCGAGGCGATGACAAAACTTGACGGAATCCGGATCGCCGCCATGTTCACCGCAAATTCCCAGTTTGATGCCCGGCCGAGTCTTGCGGCCATTTTCAACGGCGATCTTCATCAAGGCGCCCACGCCATCCTCGTCAATGGTGGCAAAAGGATTCCGTTTGATGATCTCAAGCTCGGCGTAATGGGGCAGGAACGAGCCGGAATCGTCCCGGCTCATCCCGAGGCAGGTTTGAGTGAGGTCGTTGGTTCCGAAACTGAAAAATTCGGCCGTCCGCGCAATTTCACCGGCTCGCAGAGCGCCACGCGGCACTTCGATCATAGTGCCGACCAGGTAGTTCAACTTGATCTTCTCCCGGGCCATGACCTCGCGCGCAACGCGATGGACGACGTCCAATTGAAGGTCCAATTCCTTCTTGAAGCCGACCAGTGGAATCATGATTTCGGGCCTGCATTTGATCCCCTGTTTTTGGACCTCGGCGGCGGCTTCAAAAATCGCGCGGGCCTGCATCTCGGAAATTTCCGGATACGCGATCCCAAGGCGGCAGCCGCGATGGCCGAGCATGGGATTGAACTCGTGCAACTCGTGGACGCGCTTGGCGATCTTGTCGGCGCTGATGCCGATTTTATTGGCCAGCGCCGTCTGCTGGGCATGGTCGTGGGGTAAAAATTCGTGGAGCGGCGGGTCCAAAAACCTGATAGTGGCGGGCAACCCGTTCAATTCGCGGAAGATGCCGGCGAAATCCTCCCGCTGATATGGCAGCAATTTCGCCAGGGCCTTTTTCCGATCATCCGTCTTTTCCGCCAGAATCATCCCGCGCATGGCGTCAATGCGATCTCCTTCAAAAAACATGTGCTCGGTCCTGCACAGGCCAATGCCTCGGGCGCCAAAAGCGACAGCGTTGCGGGTTTGCTCCGGGCTGTCCGCGTTGGTCCGCACTTCGAGCCGGGCCACCTGGGAGCACCACTTCATCAGTTGGGCGAAATTCCTGAAAGAAATGCTGCGGCGCGCTTCGCGATGGCCTTCGAGGAGGGCCTGAATGACTTCGCTGTGGGCGGTTTTGACTTCGCCGGCATAGACGCCGCCGCTCGTGCCGTCAATGGACAAAGGGTCCCCCTCCCGAAAGACGCGTTCGCCAACCGACATTGTCCGGGCATGATAATCCACGCGCAGGGCGCTGGCGCCGCACACGCAGACCTTGCCCATCTGGCGGGCCACCAGAGCCGCATGGGAACTGACGCCGCCGCGCGCGGTGAGGATGCCTTCGGCCGCAATCATTCCCCGCAGGTCTTCGGGCGAGGTCTCGACCCGCACCAGCAACACCTTCTCTCCGGCGTTGGCGGCTTCCACCGAGCGATCGGCGTTGAAGTAGATTTTGCCGGAAGCGGCCCCCGGGCCGGCGGGGAGGCCCGAAGCGATGGCTTGGGCGGATTTGAGGGCCGCGCGGTCAAATATCGGGGCCAGCACCTGGTCCAATTGCTCCGCCGGCACCCGCTGAATGGCTGTCTTCCAATCAATAAGCCTTTCACGGACCATGTCGCAGGCGAAGCGCACGGCCGCCACGCCCGTGCGTTTGCCGTTGCGGGTCTGAAGCATGAATACGCGGCCTTCCTCGATGGTGAACTCAAAATCCTGAACATCCTTGAAATGCTTTTCGAGAATGGCCCGAATGCGTTCCAGTTCGCGATAGGAGGCCATGTGTTTTTCCGCCAGTTTTTGCACCGGCTCCGGCGTCCTGACTCCCGCCACCACGTCTTCGCCCTGGGCGTTCATGAGAAATTCTCCATAAAAAACCTTTTCGCCGGTCGCGGGGTCGCGGGTGAAGGCAACGCCCGATCCGGAATGATTGCCCGTATTGCCAAACACCATCGCCTGGACGTTGACAGCCGTTCCCCAATCGCCGGGAATGTTGTATTTGCGGCGATAGACAATCGCCCGGTCATTCATCCAGGAGCCGAAAACGGCTCCGATGGCGCCCTTGAGCTGCTCCCATGGATGGGCGGGAAAGTGCCGCCCTGTCCGCTGCCTGACCAGCCGCTTGAACCGCACCACCAACTCCTTCAAATCCACCGTCGTCAATTTAGGGTCTTCCATTTCGGCGTCCCCGTGGCGTTCCTCCTTGAGTTGGGCAATGACGGTTTCGAAGGGTTCGTGGTCCTCTCCGGGCCGTTTTTGAACGCCCATCACCACGTCGCCGTACATTTGAATAAAGCGACGGTAGCAATCCCAGGCAAAGCGCTCGTTTTGAGTGGCGGCGGCCAGCGCCAGCACGGTTTCGTCGTTCAATCCCAGATTGAGGATGGTGTCCATCATGCCTGGCATGGAATCCCGCGCGCCGGAGCGCACGGCCACGAGCAGCGGCATTGCGTTTCGGTCGCCGAATTTTTTGCGCATGATGCCTTCCATGTTGGCGATGCCGGCGGCAATCTGCGATTGGAGTTCCTTTGGATAAGATCGCTTATTGGCGTAAAAGTGGGTGCAAACCTCGGTGGTGATGGTGAAGCCGGGCGGCACCGGCAGTCCAATGCGGGTCATTTCGGCAAGATTGGCGCCTTTGCCACCGAGCAGAGGCTTCATGGAGCCGTTGCCATCGGCTTTTTTATTGCCAAAAAGGAAGACGTATTTGCGGGATTTTGATGATTTTGCCATAACCGATGTTTTTGAGGTGTCGAAAAATTTAAGAAACAGGCGGCGCATCCTAGCAGGGAAGCGGCGCGAGTCAATGCCAAGTTCGACATGCCCGGGGCCAAGTTAGAGAGCGAGGTTGGACAGCGTGACTGGAGATGAATATGAAGGGGATCAGCCCGAACTTGAATCCATTCCGCAACCGGTGTGACCGCGAAACACCCCGGGCGGCGATTTGTCAATATCCCCAAAGATGGGTCTATGCGGTTTGTTCAGTTTTTTGTTGGTTGGGGGGAGCCGCTTGATTAGACTGCGCACGCAGTCAAACGTAAATTGCGGGCGGCATATCGTCGTTTATATGTCAGCAACTGATTCACCAGACAAAGGTGGCCGGGACGATTCCAATTTCTGGAACGCCTCAGCCATGTCAGAGGAAAAGATGCGGCAGATTGACCGGCTGGCCAATTTGGGCACGCTATCGGCCGGGGTCGCCCATGAGATCAAGAACAGTCTCACAGCGGTCAAGACGTTTATTGACCTGCTATTGCAGAAGGCGGAGGATCGTGAAATGGCCGAAGTGGTTGCGCGGGAATTGAAACGGATTGATTTGCTGGCGGGCCAGATACTGCGGTTTTCTGTGCCCAAACCGCCTTCTTACGAGACGGTGCGGGTGCATGAGGCGCTCGACCATTGCCTGCGGCTCTTGCAGCACCAAATCGGGGAAAAAGCGATTTCACTGGCCACGGATTTCCGCGCCAACCCGGACGCCGTAGAGGGCGACGCGGCGCAGTTGCAGCAAGTGTGCATGAACCTTCTGCTCAACGCGCTGGAAGCAATGAGCGCCGGGGGCACGCTGGCGGTTTCCACGGCACTGGCGGAAGAGAAGACCGGGCGTTGTGTGCGGGTGGAGGTCCGCGACACCGGGATCGGCATTTCCCCTGAAAATCTTTCCCAAGTGTTCCGGCCATTTTTTACGACGAAAAAAAACGGCACCGGACTGGGCCTGGCGATTTCGCAACGCATCATTCACGCGCATCGCGGTTCGATCGAGGTCGGCAGCGAGTTTGCCAAAGGTTCAACGTTCACGGTCCGGCTTCCTGCCAGCCGGCACGGCAAGGCGCATGACAAACAAGGCAACCGGCGATAGCATCGCGTGACGAACGAATGGAACATACAAAGCCGCGCCGCCGCATGTGGATCGTGCGCCCGGCCCTTTGCCGACCGGCAGCCGCTTCATACGCTGCTGTTTGACGAGCCGCCGTTTCTGCGCCGCCTGGATGTTTGCCAGGAATGCTGGCAGAACCAGTTCAGCCAGGGCGCGCGCGACCGGAAAGGCTTCATTTCACACTGGCAGGGACTTTTTGAGGCGCCCACGCCCGTGGCGGAGCCAATCCAGCGCGACACGGCCGAAACGTTGTTGCGCAAACTGGTGGCGCTCAATGATCCGCGCCACGCGCCCGCCGGCTACATTCTCGCGGTGATGCTCGAACGCAAACGCCTTCTGAAAGTCAAGGAACAAACCGCCCACGAAGGCAGACGCATCATTATCTATGAGCAGCCGGGCACCGGGGACGTCTTCACCATCCCCGATCCGGCGCCGCGACTGGACCAACTTGAACAAATCCAGCAGGAGGTCGCCCACCTGCTGGAACACGGATTGGAACCCAGGCCGGAAAACCAGACGGCAACCGTGTCCGAAACCTGATGCCGCCGGACGATCTTCAACGCCGCCTGAACTACAAATTTCATGATGAAAATTTGTTGCGGCTTGCGCTGACCCATCCGTCCGTGGCGCATGAAGGGGCGACGACGGGACACAATCAACGTTTGGAATTTCTTGGGGATGCGGTGCTTCAACTCGTGCTCACGCAAAAGCTTTATGAACAATTTCCCGGCTTTGATGAAGGACCCTTGACGAAGGCGCGCGCCCGGCTGGTGAATCGCCGCACCCTTGCGGAACGGGCGCGGTCGCTGGGCTTGGGGGGACATTTAATACTGGGAGAGGGCGAAGAGCGGCACGGCGGACGCGAGCGGCCCTCAACGCTGGCGGACGCCTTTGAAGCGCTGCTGGGAGCGATATTTCTGGATGGCGGCGTGGCGTCGGCCGCCGCATTTATCCTGAGCCAATTCAGCGATGCCTTCGGCGAACTTGCCGGGCTGCCGGTGATTGACAATCCCAAGGGCGAATTGCAGGAATGGCTGCAGGCGCATTCCCCTCAAGCACCCGAATACCGCCTCATATCGGCAACCGGCCCCGACCATGACCGATTATTCGAATGCACCGTGCATCATGAGGGCGTTGAACTGGCCCGCGGCCGGGGTAAGACCAAAAAAGCGGCTGAAAGTGACGCGGCGCGGGCGGCGCTCGAAAAATTGCGGGCGCAATCGTAGTTTTCCGTTCCATCGCCGCATCTCGCGCGGACGGTTGTTTTCATTCGACAAAAAGGGCCGGAGAAAACAACGCTTCTCCGGCCTCCACCTCCGACCCGGCTTGTCAGGAACATCCCAGGCTTTCGCCGCAATTGAGGCATTTGTAACAGGCACCATTGCGCACAGTGACGTGCCCGCAGTTCGGGCAGGTGGGCGCATCCTGCTGGTTGGTGATCATGGCGGTGAGGGTCATGCCCTGGCTGCCGCCGTGCCCGTTTCCATTTTTTACGTCCAACACGTCCATTTCCTCGGCAATCGGCAGTTCAGGCACCGGCCTGTTTATTTTTTTTTTGACCTCCTCATGGAGGCCGGGCATGGCCAGTTCCGGCTGCATTCGGCTTGCCGCCGCCGTTTCCCGGTATCCCGGGACAAATTGCAGCGCGAGCCAGCGGAACACATAGTCGGTAATGGACGTTGCGTTGCGGATGTCGGGGTTCCTGGTAAAACCACTTGGCTCGAAGCGTTGATGGGCGAATTTTTTCACCAGCGCCTCCAGCGGGACCCCGTATTGAAGGGCCAGACTCGTGAGCGTGCCGATTCCGTCCATCAATCCGCCGATTGTGGAGCCTTCCTTGGCCATCGTAATGAATAATTCACCGGGCTGGCCGTTCCCAAAGAGTCCGACGGTCAGATAGCCTTCATGTCCGGCTACGTCGAACTTGTGGGTGAGCGAGGGCCGGGTATCGGAGAGGCGCCGGCGCAGCGGTTTGCCGGCCTCCGCGCGCAATTTGGCCACTTCGGCCTCCAATTCCTGAATGCGGTTCTCAAGAGCTCCGGCGTGGCCGCCTTTTTCACCGCCTTCATTGGTCTTCCTGGTGTTCAAGGGTTGTGATCGTTTGGAGCCATCCCGGTAAATTGCGACGCACTTCAATCCCATCTTCCAGGCCTGAACGTAAGTGTCGCGGATTTGTTCAACCGTGCTCTCATTGGGCATGTTGACTGTCTTGGAAATGGCGCCGCTGATGAACGGCTGCGCCGCCGCCATCATTTTCAAATGCGCCCAGTATCCAATGCTCCGTTTCCCCCGATGCGGCTTGAACGCGGAATCGAAGACTGGCAGATGCTCCGCCTTCAGGCCTGATGAAATCGCCGCCCCATTTTCTTCCACGTCTTCAATCGTGTCGCATTTTTCGACGTGCGCCACGATGCCTTCAATTTCCTTGGCATTGTAGCCCAGCCGCCGCAACGCCTGCGGCACGCCCCGATTGACAATCTTCAACATGCCGCCGCCCGCGAGCAGCTTGTATTTGACGAGGGCAATGTCCGGCTCAATGCCGGTGGTGTCGCAGTCCATCAAAAAGGCGATCGTGCCGGTCGGCGCGAGCACCGTGACCTGAGCGTTGCGATAGCCCGATTCGCGCCCCCGCGCCAGCGCCCGGTCCCAACAATGGCGCGCCTCATTTTTGAGATAGCCGAACTCGGCGCTTGGATGGATATCTTCGACTGCGTCCCGATGCAACTGGACGACCCCCAACATGGATTTGACATTGTCGGCATGGGGCGGGGTGCGCACGTGGGCGCACCGCGCGTTCCGATACCCCGGAAAAGGCCCCATATTGGCGGCAATTTCGGCGCTCTGCTCGTAGGCATGGCCTGTCATAATCGCGGTGATGGCGCCGGCCAGGGCGCGCCCCTCGTCGCTGTCGTACGGCAAGCCGTAACTCATGATGAGCGAACCGAGGTTCGCGTAGCCCAGCCCCAGGGTCCTGAAGATGTGCGAATTTTCGGCGATGTCCTTCGTTGGATAACTCGCGTTGTCCACGACGATTTCCTGGGCGGTGATAAAAATCCGCACGGCGGCTTTGAACCGATCCACGTCAAATGTCCCGTCTTCCCGTTTAAACTTGATGAGGTTTAGGGAGGCAAGGTTGCACGCGGTGTTGTTGATAAAAACGTATTCGCTGCACGGATTTGTGGAATGGATCGGCTCGGTGCCCTTGCAGGTGTGCCATTTCTGGATAGGCCCGTCGTATTGCATTCCGGGGTCGCCGCAAATCCACGTGCCCTCGGCAATCTTCAGCAGCAACCTGGCGGCATCTTTTTTCTCCAGGGGTTTGCCGCCGTTTGTCACCGACCGGGTCCACCATTCCTTTCCGGCCAGGGCCGCTTCCATAAATTCGTCGCCAGCGCGCACGGACAGATTTTCATTCTGATACATGACGCTGCCGTAAGCGTCACCGTTGTAGGAGCCGTCGTAACCCTGCTCGATCAAGGCCCACGCCTTTTTTTCCTCCTTCTGCTTGGCGTCAATGAATTCCTCGATGTCCCCGTGCCAGTCCCGCAACGTGTTCATCTTTGCGGCCCGGCGGGTTTTGCCTCCGGATTTCACGACGTTTGCCACCTGGTCATACACTTTCAAAAAGCTCATTGGCCCGCTGGGGCGTCCGCCCCCGCTCAACTTTTCCTTGCTCGACCGCAAGGGCGACAAATCGGTGCCCGTGCCCGAACCAAACTTGAAGAGCATCGCCTCGCTTGCCGCCAAGCGCATGATGTCCTCCATGTTGTCGTCCACGGACTGGATAAAGCATGCGCTGCACTGCGGATATTCGTATTGGGTTGCGCCGCGTTCCGCCTTCCCGATCTTGCGATCATAAAACCAGTTGCCCCGTCCGGATTTGCGTCCCACGCCGTATTGATGATACAAGCCGACATTGAACCACACCGGCGAATTGAAGGCCCCGTATTGGTTGAGGCATAGCCAGGTCAATTCATCATAAAAAACCTCGCCGTCCTCCTTGCTGAAATAGCCGTCGGCCACGCCCCAGTCGGCAATCGTCCGGGTGATACGGTGGATCAATTGCCGGACCGACACCTCGCGTTCCGAGGTATTTTGTTCGCCGTAAAAATATTTGGACACGACGACCTTGGTGGCCAGCAGGGACCATGACTTGGGCACCTCCACGTTTTCCTGCTTGAAGATCACCTTTCCCGCGTCGTCGGTAATCTCCGCGGTGCGGCGGTCCCATTGGACTTGGTCGAAGGGCTTGACGCGCCCGTCACTGAATATCCGTTCAATTTTCAAAATCTTTTCGGCTGCTTTGTTTCGTTTGGTCCGGCCGGCTGAAATATTTCCCGCGCGGCGGCGGGGGCCATGTTGTGATACCGGCGCCAGGACTTCCTCGCGTGCGTCAATCATGATTGCTCCATTTTGAAAAGTTAGACGTTTTTGTTGGTTGATTCAAGGGATGCCGAAGGCGGCGCGGCGTTTTTATTTCGATAGGCAAATACTCAAAATTACTGCAAATCGGTGCAAATTACTGCAAATCCGAACCCCCACTAATTGGGGCGACCAAGCCATCATACCACCACAAATTGTGTGTTCAAGAAAAATCGGCCAAAAAGTTGCAAAAAAAATATTCGCAAGGAGAACCAGCGAAATGAGCGCTCTGGGATTGCACAGAATCATCTTATTCCCCGCCTGTGAATAAGAAGTTCACCGAAGGGGCGTGGGGGTGCGGGCGGCTTGGCCGGAATTCTCCCAAGACAGGCGGGAAATTCACCGCTTGGAGCGTGAATGTCCGCGTTTTCGCACAGGCTCAATTGTTTTTGGCCTGGGCTTGGGGGCCAGCAGGATGGGGCAGCCTTCGTATCCGAAGGCTTTGCGCAATTCGCCCGCCAGGTACTTTTTGTACGGCTCGGAAAAAAGGTCGTCACGGTTTACAAACAACAAAAACGTGGGCGGCGCCAGCCTGACCTGGGTGGCGTAAAAGAACTTCAGCCGGCGGCCTTGAGGCGTGACGGGCTGGCGCCGCTCCACGGCATCGTGCAGCGCGCGGTTCAAAATGGCCGTGGGAATTTTACGGCCCAACTGGGATGCGACGTAACGGACGGCGTCGAGCAAACGCTCCAGATGAAAGCCGGATTTGGCGGACGTGAAAATGACCGGCGCATAATCCAGGAAAAACAGCTTTTTCCGCACCCACGCTCCAAATTCGGAGAGGGTGGTCATGTTTTTCTCCTGGCCCTCGGTCCGGTATTTTCTGTTGCGCTTGCGGATTTCCTCTTCGCGCGCGTGGCGAACGTTTTCTTCGAATAAATCCCATTTGTTGACCACTACGATGCATGCCTTGCGGTTTTCCACAATGCGGTCGGCTATTTTCTTTTCCTGTTCGGTGACACCGGCGTCGGCATCCAAAACCAGGACGACAATGTCGCTTCTGGCAATTGAAACTTCCGATCGTTGCACGCTGAAAAATTCAATTGAATCGCCCACCCGCCGCGTTTTGCGAATGCCGGCCGTGTCTATGAGCAGGTATTTTTGCCGCACGCCATCGGTTTCAATTTCCAGGGGCACGTCCACGGCATCGCGGGTGGTTCCCGGAGTGGGCGAGACAACGACGCGCGCGGACCGGGTGAGGGCATTGATAATGGATGATTTGCCGACGTTAGGCCGGCCAACGACAGCCAGCTTAATGACCGGCATATCGGTTTGCGCTGCAACCTGTTCCGCGCTCCCTTGAGCCTCCGTGACGGCTGCGTCCGGGGCCGGAGGCAATTCCGTGATGACCGCTTCCATCAATTCCTCGATTCCGAGGGCGTGGATGGCGCTGACGGGGAACAATTTTTCAAAACCAAGTTCGGAAAATTCCGCGGCTCCCTGTCCGGCTTGCTCATTATCCGCCTTGTTTACGGCCACGAGGACGGGTTTGGCGCTTCGGCGCAGTCGGGCGGCCGCCTCCCGGTCGAGCGGCGTGACACCCTCCCGCACATTGACCACCAGCACAATCACCCGCGCGGATTCAATGGCCAATTCCACTTGTTCCAGCGCCGCCCGCGCCACGGCGTCTTTGGCGTTTTCGCCGCGCAGCAGCCCGATGCCGCCCGTGTCCACAATAGTCAAGGGCCTGCCGCGCCATTGGGCGGCGGCCATGACGCGGTCGCGCGTGACGCCGGGTTGATCGTGGACAATGGCAATCCGCCTGCCCGCGATGCGGTTGAACAGCGCGGATTTTCCGACGTTGGGGCGCCCCACAATGGCAATCAGGTCGGACACGGCAAAAGATTTGGATTTGATTTTTTAAAACGGCGTGCGCCGTGGCGTTTCACCACTTCAATTCCTGGAGGCGCCGCGCGACTTCGCGGGCATTGGCGCGGCTGTTGAAGGCGCTTATGCGAAAATAACCTTCGCCCCCGGCGCCAAAGCCGCTGCCCGGGGTGATGACCACGTTGGCCTCGTTGAGGATTTTGTCGAATGCCTGCCAGCTTGTGAGGGGCCGGGGCGGGCGGACCCAGATATACGGCGCATTGATGCCGCCAAAAATCTTCAGCCCCGCCGCGGCAGCGCCGTCCCGCAAAACGGCGGCGTTTCCGAGATAAAATTCCACGAGCGCGCGCACCTGCCGCCTGCCTTGCGCCGAATACAGCGCCTCCGCGCCGCGCTGGACAATGTAGCTGACGCCGTTAAATTTGGTCGTCATTCGGCGGAGCCAGAGCGGGTGCAACGGCTTGAATTCGCCGGCCCTGGTCCGGGCCTGGAGCGATTTGGGGACCACTGTAAACGCGCAACGCACGCCGGTAAATCCGCCATTTTTCGAAAAGCTCCGAAATTCAATGGCACAGTCCCGGGCGCCGGGAATTTCATAAATGGAATGGGGCAGGCCCGGTTCGGTGACGTAGGCTTCGTAAGCCGCATCAAACAAAATCAGCGCTTTGTGTTCCAATGCGTATTTGACCCAGGCTTCCAGTTGGGCCCGGTTCGCGGCGGCGCCGGTGGGATTGTTTGGCGAACAGATATAAATGACATCCACGTGCCGTTTGGGCGGTTCGGGGACAAAGCCATTGCCGGGACGGCAGGGCAAATAAGCGAGTTTAGAGTAAGCGCCAGCCTCGTTCGGCTCGCCTGTGTGTCCGGCCATCACATTGGTATCCACGTAAACCGGATACACCGGATCACTCACGGCAATCCTGTTCCGAGGTCCCAGCACGTCCAGAAAATTACCGGTATCGCACTTGGTCCCGTCGCTGATGAAAATCTCATCATCGGCGACTTCGCAGCCGCGCGCGCGAAAATCGTTTTCCGCCACCGCCGCGCGCAGCCATTCGTAGCCTTGTTCCGGGCCGTAACCGTGAAACGATTCGCGCGCCGCCATTTCGTCCACCGCGCGGTGCATCGCGGCAATGGCGGCTGGGGGCAGCGGTTCGGTTACGTCGCCGATGCCGCAGCGGATGAGGCGGCGCGCGCCTTGGGGATTCGCCTCGCAAAACGCCTTGACGCGGCGGGCAATTTCGGGAAAGAGATAGCCCGCCTTGAGCTTCAAAAAATGATCGTTGAGAAAGGCCATGTTGCAGGCATAGGTGAGCATAGACGGCCCTGCATGTCCAACGAGGAATGATTGGTTGAGGCGGACCGACAACGCTTCTTGCGGGACATTTCCGGCTAAAAAGACTAAAACGCTCGCGTGTTCCAACCGCGGTTCATCGCGCTGCTGATAGTGCTGGGCACACTGGCCGTATATCTGCCCGCGCGGCGGGACGGGTATTCGCTCTACGACGACCCGGATTACGTGACACAAAATCCGATGGTAGAAAACGGCTTGACATTGGATGGCGTCCAATGGGCCTTTAGCACCTGGCACGCCAGCAATTGGCATCCGCTGACCTGGCTTTCCCACATGCTGGATTGCCAGATCTTTGGCCTCAATGCCGGCATGGCGCATTCCGTCAACGTCCTTTTTCATATTGCCAATACCGTTCTGCTGTTTGTCCTGCTGTTGCGATTGATGGAAAATGAGGAGCGGACTGACGCGCTTTGGCCCGCCGCGTTTGTGGCGGCCGTGTTCGCCTGGCACCCGCTTCACGTGGAATCCGTCGCGTGGATTGCGGAGCGCAAGGACGTGTTGAGCGGTTTCTTTGGGCTGCTGACGCTTCTGGGTTACGTTCGATACGTCCGCCAGCCCAAAGCGCGGAGAGCCAAAAGGCATCTGTGGTTCGCCCTGACCTGCATCTTTTTTGCGCTGGGGCTGATGAGCAAGCCGATGCTGGTTACGCTGCCCTTCGTGATGCTGCTGCTGGATTTTTGGCCGTTGAAACGATTCGATGACTCCGGCGTTGCAACTTTCAAACGATTGTTGGCGGAAAAAGTTCCATTTTTTGCGCTCTCAGCGGTTTCATGTGTCGTGACCTTTCTGGCACAACGCCACGGCGGGGCGGTGATGCCGCTGAAAGCGGTGTCGCTGGTCCATCGTCTCGAAAACGCGCCCCTGGCCTATTTTGAATACCTGGAAAAAGCGTTCTGGCCGGCGCGGCTTGCGGTGATTTATCCGCTTCCCAAATGGATTGCGCCATTGCACGCCATGGCCGCGGCCGGCGCCCTGGCTGTGATCACCGTCGCGGCCTGGATTTGGCGCCGACGCGCTCCTTACGCACTGGTGGGCTGGCTTTGGTTTATGGGGATGCTGGTGCCGGTGATCGGGCTGGTCCAGGTCGGCGGCGCGGCATTAGCGGACCGCTACACCTATCTGCCATCCATCGGTATTTTTGTGGCGGTGGCGTTCGGTGTTCGTGATGGCGCGCGGCGATTTGGCCTTGCCGCAGCCATTGTCCCGGTGGCCGCCGCGGCGGTTCTGGCTGGCTGCCTGATATTGACCCACAGGCAATTGGGTTACTGGCGGAGCGACATCGGGTTGTTTTCGCATGCCATCGCCGTCACGAAAGACAATGAGATCGCGCATCTCAATCTTGGCGTGGCGCTGGAGCAGGCCGGCCACAAGACCCAGGCCATGGAACAATACCGCATGGCGCTCAAAATCGCGCCTGACAGCCTGGAAGGGCACAACAACCTCGCCAACCTGTTGGATGACGCCGGCGAGACGGACAAGGCCATGGCCCAATACGAAGATGCCTTGCGCCTCTCCCCCCATTACGTCGCCGCGCTGAACAATTTCGGCACGATGCTTGTGGAACAACGGCGGTTTGGCGATGCCATGAAGCTGTATGCTCAATCCGAAGAGGCTGCGCCGCGGGATTGGCACGCCCCCTGGCTCATGGGCAAGGCGCTGCTCAAGCAAGGGCGGGACGCGGAAGCGCTGGCATCCCTTCAACACGCCGCCGATCTGGAACCGGACAATGTGGAAGTGCTGGCGTTTCTCGCCGAGGTCCTCGCCTCGGATGAAAATTCCAGGGTCCGCAACGGTCCGTCCGCCCTGGCCCTGGCATCCCGCGCCAACACGCTCACCGGCGGAGACCAGCCAGCGGTGCTTGATGTGCTGGCCATGGCGAATGCCGAATCAGGCCGCTTCGCGAACGCGCAGCAGGAGACCCAAAGCGCCATTACCCTCTCGCGGAAATATGGCATCACCAACGAGGCGCCCGCTCTCCAAAAGCGATTGGAACTCTACCGCGATCATCATCCATTCCGCCAGTCCTTCACCGGCAACGCGGTTTTAAAAAAAAGTCCGGCTGATGGCCTTAAACCGGCACTCCGATGAACGGCAGGTTGCGGTAATGCTCCGCCATATCCAGCCCATAACCCACCACAAAAATACCGGGAACGCGGAACGCCACATAGTGCGCGTGGATTGGCTTGGCGCGCCGTCCGGTTTTTTCGAGCAAGACGCAGGTTTTGACGCGCCGTGGTTTGAGCCGCCGGATTTTTTTCACGACGCGAGAGAGCGTCCTGCCTGAATCCAAGATATCGTCCACCAGCAGGACGTCCCTCCCGCGCACGTCCAGGCGCAATTCCTTGGTGAAGACCAGTGCTCCAGGCACCCTGCGCGGCCCGTAACTGGAAACCCCAATAAAATCGAGGCGGAGAGGAAGCTCCAAATGCCGCATCAAATCGGCCAGGAACATTACAGCCCCGTTCAGCACCGCCACGACCACCAGTTCGCACCCGCGAAAATCGCGCTCAATGCGCCGCGCCAGGGTCTGAACGCGCCGGGCGATTTGGCCTTCTGTAATCAGGACGCGATCAACCTCTTTTCGCCATCGGCTCGGAACGGGGGTTGCCGAAGCGTTTCGGAAGGCAGCCGCCGTCCGGCGGCGCGCAAACTTGTTTGCTCTCCCCGCTGCACGAACGTCAGATGTGCTTGTTGTCACTTTCGTCCTTGACGGCGTAACCGCTTTGCTGGCGTTTGAAATTCAACTCGTTTTTTTTGCAATAGGCGTTGAAGACATCATCGGCGCTCATGCCCAGGACCTGGGCGAGGCTGATGAGAAAATGAAAGAGGTCCACCACTTCAACGCGCGCGTTTTGTTCGTCGAACTTCTGGTATTTGGCCCACCATTTCCACGGAACGCTGTCAGTGAGTTCAGCGATCTCCTGGCTCATGGCGCGGCAATAGTTGAGAATCCACGCGGTTTTTTCGGCCTCGCTCATGTCGCGGGTTTTGACGCCGATGCGTTCATTGAGGGCCTGCTGCATTCGGAACAATTCGCGGAGTTGGTCTGGCGCGTCCATGCCGCCAGCATACGCAAGCCCCCGGTGCGAAGCAACTGGCGCATCATCTCCTGCCTCGCCTTTTGACAGCCGCTTTGGCATCTTCTTCCGGCATCTGACAGAAAAATGACTTTTTCCTTGTTCACGCTCGAAGGGCTGAACTCCTTCGCCACCATTCTTTATTTCAACTACCTGTATTTTTTCATGCGCGAGGCTTTCGGGTTTGGCAATAAGCAGAATCTCATGCTCGCGGCCTTTCTGGGCTTCATTTACGTCTTCGCCGCGTGGCAGGCGGGGCGGTTCGGGCAGCGCTACGGCTACTTAACCGCGGTCAAAGTCGGCTTCGCCCTCATGGCCGTTTCGCTCGTCGCGGCCTGGATGGTGCGTTCAGTATCGGGCCAAATTCTTGCGGCATCGGGCGTGACGGTCGGCATGTGTTTCATCTGGCCCACACTTGAAGCGCTCGTGAGCGACGGCGCCGCCGTAGCGCGGCTGCCGGACGCCATAGGCATTTACAACGTCGTCTGGGCGGTCACGAATGCGGTGGCCTATTTTGCGGGCGGCTCGCTCATCGAAGCTTTCGGCTACGAGATCATCTTCACGCTGCCGCTGGCGATGGTGGTGCTGCAACTGGCGCTGGCATGGTGGCTGCAACGCCACGCCGCCGTCCTGGCCCGCAACGCGGTAAAAACAGCCGCCGCGCCGCATCGCCCCGGTTCGCCGCAAGCCGCGGCGTTTCTCCGAATGGCCTGGCTGGCCAATCCCTTCGCCTATATTGCGATCAATACGCTGGTCGCCGTCATGCCCGGGGTGGCGGCCAAATTTCAACTCTTGCCCATGCTCGCGGGATTTGTGTGCTCGATTTGGTGTTTTGCGCGTCTCGCCGCATTCGTCTGGCTGTGGCGACGCACGGACTGGCACTACCGGTTCAGCCGCCTGGCCGGCTCCTTTGCCCTTTTGATCCTTTCGTTCGCCACCATTCTCATGGCGCCGGACCTCCTGGCGCTTATTGCCGCCCAAATCATCTTTGGCGGAGCGATTGGCCTGATTTATTATTCATCGTTATTTTATTCCATGGACGCCGGCGAAGCGCGCGGCGAACATGGCGGCATTCATGAGGCGGCGATTGGCGCCGGGAATTGCGCCGGGCCGGCCGTTGGCGCGTTGTCGCTGCAATTTCTGCCGCAATTCGCCAACAGCGGCGCCGTGGCGGTAAGCGGTCTGCTGCTGTGCGGCTTTGGCGGCATGCTCGCCATCTGGCGCCGCGCGAACAAAAATCGCCCCGCCTGCCCAAGTCCATGAATCGGCTGGGTGTGGACGATGCGGGGTTTGCCCGCTAAAATTCGCGCGAATGACTCAATACCTCGATTTGCTGCGCCTCGTCCTGGACCGCGGCCGATTCAAAGCCGACCGCACTGGCACTGGCACGCGGTCCGTGTTCGGCGCGCAATGCCGCTTTGATCTCCGCGCCGGTTTTCCGCTGCTCACCACCAAAAAATTGCACGTCAAATCCATCATTTACGAACTGCTCTGGTTTCTGCGCGGGGATACGAACGTCAAATACCTCCATGACCACGGCGTGACGATCTGGGACGAATGGGCGGGATCGGACGGCGGTCTCGGCCGCATATACGGCGCACAATGGTGCGACTGGCGCACAAGCGGCGGCCGCTCCGTTCACCAAATTGATGACGTCATCGCGCGCATCAAAACCAATCCGGACAGCCGCCGCCACATTGTCACGGCGTGGAATCCGGGCGAACTGGACCAGATGCGACTGCCGCCCTGCCACGTTTTGTTTCAATTTTACGTTTGTGAGGGCGAGCTGAGCTGCCAGCTTTACCAGCGCAGCGCGGATCTTTTCCTGGGCGTGCCCTTCAACATCGCCAGCTACGCATTGCTTACCTGCATGGTGGCGCAAATTTGTGATTTGAAACCAGGCGATTTTGTCCACACCTTTGGCGACCTTCACCTCTACGCCAACCACGTGGAACAGGCCAGACTGCAATTATCGCGCGAGCCGCGCCCCCTGCCGCGGATGAACCTGGACACTTCGATCCGCGACATCCACGATTTCAAATTCGAGCACTTTGAACTGACCGGCTACGATCCTCATCCGGCGATCAAAGCGCCCATCGCGGTCTGATATACCTTTAGTCACCCCCATTTCGCCCCCTGTTCATGGCGGGGTTGGGGGCGGAACAGCCGGGGTGGCAAGGGCCACCTCATGTTGCAACCGTTGTGCCTTGTCATAATGCCGCTGAAGCACTGGCAACAGCCGCTGGGCGCGGGCTTTCAAACGCGGATCATAGAGGTTCGATACGGCGTCCTCAAATTCACCGACTGTCGCCGCGTGGTCGGCGACGGCGTCCGCGGCGTAGGCGCGGTCGAAGTCCGGCCCGTTGAGGGCTTGCAATTGTTCAAACGTCAGGATGTCCCCGTTTGTCTTGATCTCCCAGGGAGTTTGCATCAAGGCTTCCGCGGGCAACCCTTTGGGATTCGTCAGGCTCGGCGGATACGGATTGACGATGAAATAAACAACGTTGGTCGGCGGATAACTGAGACCTTCGCTATCGGCAATCGCCATGATTTTTTCATTGGCCCGAGTCTGATCGCGAATCATCCGGTCGGCAAAATTTGTGACGGCTTCCGTCCGGCTCTTGACCATTGCCAGTTGCCCCATCGCAATTTCCTTGTCACCGCCCCAGATGGCGTCGTTGACAAACTGCCGGGGAGACAGAAAGACGGTCCGGGGCGGAGGATTGGCCGGCGGCGCGTAGTAATCACTGGCAAACGCCGTTGCCGCTGCCAACGACGCTCCTGCTCCCATTACCCCCACTATCCATCTCATAGTCGTTTTCATAATTTCTCCTTTCTTTCAAAACCTATTTCAGCCCAAATCATGCCAGCGGCGAAAATGGCGGTTTTTTTGACTCGGATGATTCCCGAAGCCGCTTTTTGGCGATCTGCCATTTGCGAAATGCAAGGACGCCAACCATGCGCTTTGCAGATGGCGTTGATTCGTTTATTTTCGGGCCAATTGAAATCCATTGCCATCATCGGCGCCGGCATCACGGGTCTGACTGCCGCTTTCCATCTTAAGCGGCAGGGGATTCCCGTAACTGTATTCGAGGCCGGCCCGCGTTGCGGGGGGGTCATTCGATCGGCGCGCGAGAATGGATTTCTGGCTGAATTTGGTCCAAACACGATTTTGGAAACATCACCGGAAATACCCGACTTGGTGCGGGATTTGCGCCTGGAAAGCCGCCGGCTTTACACCGACCCATTTGCAAAGAAGCGTTACATTGTGCGCAACGGCGCGCCGCTGCCGCTGCCCTCGTCGCCGCGCGCCTTTCTCACCACGCCGTTGTTCTCCGCCGGCGCCAAGCTGGCCGTTCTGCGCGAGCCGTTCGTGGCGCGGCGGCGAGACGATGCGGATGAAAGCGTGGCCGATTTCGTTGTGCGCCGTCTCAACCGTGAATTTCTTGATCGCGCCGTGGACGCGCTGGTGGGCGGCATTTACGCCGGCGATCCTGGCAAGCTTTCCGTTCGCCATGCACTGCCCAAATTGTTCGAACAAGAGCAACGGTACGGTTCGCTGATCCGGGGACAGATTTTCGGCGGGCGTGACCGAAAACGGCGCGGCGAAATCCCGCGCAGCAAGGCCCCTATGTTTTCCTTTGACGAAGGCCTCCAAGTACTGACCGATGCGCTGGCGGCGGAATTGGGCGAGGCTGTCAGGCTCAATACCGCCGTCTTGAAAGCAGTAAAAACGGCCGGAGCCTGGCAGGTCCATTGTGAGAACGGACTCCAGGAATATACCGCGATCATTTATTGTGGAACCGCGTATCAACTCGCGCAATTGCGCATCGAATCGCCCGGGCTGCCGGACCTTTCGCCATTGGGCCAAATCCGGTACGCGCCGATTGCGAGCGTTGTGCTGGGCTTTCACCGCCGGGACGTTGGACATCCCCTCGATGGTTTTGGCATGTTGATTCCAAAAATTGAAAACTTCAAAATTCTCGGCGCCATTTTTTCGTCGTCTCTCTTCCCCAACCGCGCCCCGGCCGATTCGGTGACCTTGACCAGCTATCTCGGCGGCGAACGCACGCCGGAACTGGCGTTTCTGCCCGCGGAAGAGGCGATTGGGCTGACCCGGACGGACTTGCGCGCGTTGATCGGCGCGGCGGGTGAACCGGTATTCAGCCGCGTGGCATTCCATCGCAGGGCCATTCCCCAATACAACGTGGGCTACGGCAAATTCAAAGAGACGCTCGAGAACGTCGAAAAATCGGCACCGGGACTGTTCTTTGCGGGGCATTATCGAAACGGCGTTTCGCTGGGCGATTCCATCGTGGCCGGAGCGGGAGTTGCGAAAGTGGCCGCCAAATGGTCTCAAGCAGCCAATCGCACGTAAAAGTATGCCAGAAGGCGTCCGCCGAAACCCGCGGCCGCCCAAATCAGCGCCGCTTCCAGCAGCGGCGCGAGGTCAAGCCGCCCGACGCGCAATGGAACGCCCTTTAATGGAACCAACAACGTCCGCGCCGCGGCGTTCGCGAAATCCAAAAGCGGGCGTTTGCCGAAATAAATGTAATTGTTTAGAAAATGCAGGACGAGCAGGAGCACGGCGATATATTTCCATTGCAAATAACCGCCCGCTCCAACGATAAACGCCTCGCCCAGCCGCCGCCATTCCGACACCGGCCATGGAAGCACGCCCAATGCGTTAAAAAGCCGGCTGATCGCCCACCACAACGCCGCGCCCGCAAAGAGGGGCAGCAACAATTTGGTTCTCCGCCGCCAGCCGTCCGCGCGTCCCAACTGCGAGCGCACGAAGGACCGCATCGGCTCCGGTCCCTGCAAAATGGAAAGCAACAGCAGCCACAGATACAGCACGGCCAGCCCCGCGCCAAAGCTCAAAATGGAAAATAGCGTCATGCGTCCCAAGGACGCCGCTGTCTGGTCGGGAATTGAGAAATAAAGCGTGAGAACACCGAAATTCAGTTCCGCCGGCCACCGCGCGAGCGAACCAATTTTCCAATACAACAATCCCCGCAACAAGAGGAGGCCGCCGATCAACGCCGCCAGCCGCCATTCCGGGCGGCTGCCATCCGCCCGGCGAAGCGTGCCCACGAGCGTGGTGGGTTTTCGTTTGCCCACGGGGTCCGTTCTGGCCACGCGCCAGTTGAGCCAAAGCAGCAACGCCGCGACGTTCAGGATGAAATTCACACAGCCCATGCGCAACGGCTTCAGAATGTCGGATTTTATGGAAACCGCAATGGGGGTTCGGCTGTAACCATGGGATTAAATTTTGGATGGAGCGGCAAGCTGCCGCCGAGAACAGCCAGGTTGGCTATTCAACCCCCCGCAACGTTACTTCCCAAACCGCCGTAGTGGCGCGAATATCAGGGGAGGCTTTTGGATGGGCATGGCGTTTTTCGACTTCGCGCAGCCGGGACCGATCCAGCAAGGGTTTATACAGTTGTCATGCGTTGGTCCCGGGACCATGACGATGCAGGAATAGGGATAGGTTTGATAAACTCCGGGCGCCAACTGCTTTTGAAAGGGTAACATTTTGTCGCATCGCGAAAAGCATCGGGGCGCCTTTGGGCGGCAAGCGAGTCCGTTCGAATCCAACGCCACGATTTGCGACAGGGCAACCGGCGTCCCTGCAAGGGCCGCCAGTAAGACCGCTGCCATCGGGAGCTTCACATGGATTGGATACACGCCGACGGCGAATTGTTCAGTGAAAACGGAACATTCCTAAACGGCCAGCAACCCGCGGCACGCAGCCTGAAGGCGTTTGAGACTGGCTCTGGAACGGGCTTCAATATAGCAACGCACCAGCGGCTCCGTGCCGCTGGGCCGGAAGGCCACCCATTCGTTGTTCGGGAGAAGGAACTTTGCCCCATCCGTTGGAATGAATTTCCGCACGCGGAACGGTCCAATGGCCTGCAAACCGCCTCCCAGTTTGGACAGGAGGGCGTATTTCTTCTCAGGCGCGATGGCCACATTGATGCGATCGGTATAAAATTCCCCGATCTGTTTGGAGAGATCGCGCAAAATCCGGCCCGGTGATTTTCGTTCCGTGGCCGCGAGTTCCGCCATAAGCAGGCAAGCCAGAATGCCGTCCTTTTCGGGGACGTGGCCCTTGACGCTCAGGCCGCCGGACTCCTCCCCGCCAACGATCACGGCCTCGCGCTCCATCCATTCACCAATGTATTTAAAGCCTACGGGCGTCTCATGCACCGTCACTCCGAGCAACGCCGCCACCGCGTCCACTTGATGGCTCGTGGGCACGGTGCGCACGGCGGCTCCGGTCCAGCCGCGGTTCTTTTTCAGGTGATACAATGTCAGCGCAAGCACTTGGTTGGGCGTCAGCCACGTGCCGTCCCGGTCCACGATGCCGAACCGGTCGGCGTCGCCGTCCAAGCCCAAGCCGAGGTGGGCGCCGCCCTTGCGGACGAACCGGGCCGCCTGCGCCATGTTTTCCGCATTCGGCTCCGGATGATGCCCGCCAAACAGGGGATTGATTTCGTTATGAAAGAGCGTGATCCTGGCGCCGGCCTTTTCCAGCAAGGTATCCAGATAGCCGTGGCCGGTACCGTAGCTGAGGTCCACGGCCACTTTGAGTTTGGCTTTTTTGAGCACCTCGAACCGGATGAGTTTTTGGATTTGTTTGAAGTAATCGGGCTGCGGATTGAATACCGGCCAGGACCCGGCGCCGATCACTGCCCCTTGGAACGAAAAATTCGCCTTTTGAAGCTCAATGACGTTCGCCTCAATGTGTCGCGTGACTTCAGGCGGGGCTGGAGCGCCGTTGCTGACGGAAAATTTGAGGCCTTGATATTCGGGAGGATTGTGGCTGGCGGTGAAATTGATTGCGCCCAGTGCTCCCCGGCGCCGGATGGCATGAGCGATGACCGGGGTGGGGGTGTCGCGGTCGCAAAGAATCGGTTTGAGACCGGCGGACGCCAGCACTTCCGCCGATGCCAACGCAAATTCCTTCCCTAAAAAGCGCGTATCATAACCTAAAATCACTTCCGCGGATTTGGGGGATGGAATGGCCGCCAGATAATCGGCGATGGCCCGGGTCGCCAGACGGACGTTATCGAAGGTAAATTCGCGGGCGATGATGTCCCGCCAGCCGCTCGTGCCGAATTTAATCATCTCATCAAGCCTCCCACCATGAAGGAGATCATTGCCGCCGGAAAACTAGCGTTTCCACTCGAACGCCTTCTTTTTTAGGGCGTAAAGGTAGCCGACGAACAAAATCACGATGAAACTGATCATGGAACCGAGGATGAGGTTGCGCATGGCATTTTCGGCGAGCATTCGGCGGAAAACAACCGCCCACGGGTAGAGGAAGACGACTTCAATGTCGAAAAGGATGAACAGCATCGCCACGAGATAAAACTTTACGGAAAATCGCGCGCCCCCTTCGCCAATCGGGTCCTTGCCGCACTCGTAAGCGAGGTCCTTGGCTTTTGTATGACGGGAGCGGTAGCCCACCAACACGGAAACCATCAATACCCCTGCGGCAAACCCCACGGCAACCATCAGCAACATCAAAACCGGAATATATTGCGCAATTTGTTGCGTCGCCAAATCGTCCATGCGGCCAATGTAGCGGGCCGCCGGGGGAATTCAATCTGAAATTTTCCGCCCTTTCCATGAACCGGGAACACCCCCTCACCCCGTCCCTCCCCGAATGGGGTAGTAATTTCCGCCGCGGATTCGATTCGCGCTGGCGCGGGGCTTGGGCCTTCGCTGAAGCCACGGCGGAGGGGTTGCAAGCAGGGCGAATGACGGGTCAGGGGTTCAACCATGCGGTTGGCCCGGTCGCCGCGCAACCACTTTCCCCCCAACTGCATGGTCCCGGTTCAAAGCGGGAACGTTTCGGGGAAATCTCTCCGTGGCAGCAACCGCAACAGTAGGGTTTCACCCCATTTGCGCACCGGGCGGTGGAAAACTAACGTTGCGGTGATTGCAACTGCAAACGTTATGAGGAGAACGGCCATCGCTATCTTGATCGCATCGGCGGCATTGAGCGCTTTCGCGCAAGCCGGCGGTCCTTACGGGACGCCCTACAATGCCACCGGCTACCAAACCAATCAGTCTTATTCTTCGGCCTATTACGCCACCAACAACATTGGCCGGGCCTATCCGGTCCTGCCCCGGCGCATTGGGGTGGGGCTGATCCTGGGCGAGCCTGTGGGCGTGTCGGCCAAATACTGGCTCAACGACGTCATGGCCGTGGACGCGGCGGCGGGCGTTTCCAGCCACAGCCATTCCGATCTTTACGTGCATGCAGACGTTTTGTGGCACAATTTCAACGTCTTCAACTTTGCTCCCGTCATGGGCCGGATGCCGCTCTACTTCGGCGTGGGCGGCCTGCTGCGCTTTCGGAATCACGGCGAAGGCAACGACGCCGGTATCCGCGTGCCCGTGGGCGTTTCGTATATGTTCGACAATATACCCGTGGATATTTTTGCCGAAATTGCGCCAGCCATTGACGTGGCTCCCGACATGCATGGCGAAGTGACGGGCGGCGTCGGTGTTCGGTACTGGTTTTAGCCAAGAGACGGCAAAGCGCGGGAGTGGGGAGGCGCGGATGCAAACATCCGCGCCCTTTTGATTTTTTCCCGGGGCAACCTCACGACCTCAAAAATGGGCGCAACGTTATGAGCGATTTTGATTGACTTATTCCATAATTTGATTAAATTCAATCGTTATCAATCAGGCCATGCCGAATGCCAACCACAAAGAACTGGCGCCACGGCGCCAGGATAATCTGCGCGAATTGATCCGTGGCAGCGTCGTCATTCGCGTGGAGGAAATCTGCCGGCGGCTTGGCGTTTCGCCGGCCACCGTCCGGCGCGATCTCGACCAGCTCGAGGCCTCCGGCGCCGTCCGGCGCGTGCATGGCGGCGCCGTCAGCGTGGAAAGCCGGCTCGAAGAACCGCTGTTCGATGACAAGGCGTCCATCGCCGCCCGCGAAAAAAACCGGATTGCGACCGCGGCGCTCCGCTTCGTCGAGCCGGGCGACACGATTTATCTGGACGGCGGGAGCACGGTGCTGGAATTTGCGCGGCTGCTGCGCGACCGCGCAAACCTGACCGTGGTCACCAATTCGCTCCGCGCCGCCCACGAACTGGCCGGCCGCGGCCCGCGTCTCATCTTTGTCGGCGGGGAATTGCGGCGGCTAAGCCAGACCATGGTCGGGCCGTTGACGCGGCTTTTATTGGAGGAATTGCACCTCGACAAGGCGTTCATGGGGACCATCGGCCTGACACCCAGGGAAGGATTGACTACCACCGATCCGGGCGAGGCCTTTACCAAGGAACTCGTCATGGGCCGCGCGCGCCAGGTCATCCTCCTGGCAGATTCAGGCAAAATCGGCAAGGTTTCCTTTGCCCGCGCCGGCGGCTTGGAAAACGTGCACGTGCTGATTACGGACAAACAATTAACCCGGGCCGACGCCAGGGAACTCGCAAAAACAGGAATGAAAATCGTCAAAGCCTGAGCCTTCGCCCCACCGACAAAAAATCATGACAACCACGCTGGAAAAACCCACCGAAAAACCCGCGGACAAATCCGCTGAAATGTTTTCACCCGCTTATCTCAGCGACATGCGGCCCAAATTTGAGCCGTACGAGATTGATTGCGGCAAAATCCCCGCCTACCGCTACAAAGGCAACTTGAAACAGGAACTGGCGTCCGGCGGCATCACCAAACAACAGGCCATCGCCTTGCTCGAAGACATGCTCATGATTCGAGAGCTGGAGGAGATGATCGTGAAGCTGCGGTCGGGCGCCTACGAGCCAATCCGCGATTTCAATTATCGCGGTCCCACCCACGTCTCCGTCGGCCAGGAAGGCACAGCCGCCGGCGCCTGTTCCATGCTGCATATTGGCGATAAGATTACCAGCACGCACCGCGGCCACGGCGAGAGCCTGGCCAAGGGCACGGTCGCCATCCGCGAAATGAACGATTCGCAGTTGAAACAGCGCGTGCCCCAATGCGCCTCCAACCGGCGCGAAGACCTGCTCGAAGCCGCCCTCGAAGAGCACGTTTACCGCATGATCTGCGAGTTGTTCGGCAAGGAGGACGGCTATTGCAAGGGGCGCGGGGGTTCCATGCACATCGCCGATTTCAGCGTCGGTCATCTTGGCGCCAACGCCATTGTCGGCGGCGGCGTGCCCATCGCCACCGGCGCGGCCATCGGCCTGCGCTATCAGCGACAGGACGGCGTGGTGTGCTGCTTCGCCGGCGACGGAGCGTATGCCAACGGTGTCGTGCTCGAAGCCATGAATTTCGCCACCCAGGCACAGTTCACCAACCATCTGGCCGGCAACCACAAGTTCGGCGTGCCGCTGATCTTCCTCATCATCAACAACCATTACGGCATGACCCACCGCACCGATGACGAAGTGATGGGCGTGGAACGCATTGCCCGGCGCGCCGCCGGCTTTGCCGACAACAATATGCACGCCGAAATCGTCAATGGCATGGACCCGCTGGCCGTGCGCGACGCCGTCCGCCGCGCCGCGCAACTTTGCCGCGAAGGCAAAGGCCCGGTTCTGCTCGATTGCGATACCTATCGCTACTGGGGCCATTCCCTCAGCGATCCGCGCAACGAATACCGCACCAAGGAGGAGGAAGCCGCCTGGAAATCCGTGGACCCGGTGGAAACGTTCAAGGCGCTGATGCTGGACAATGCCGTTTTGAATGCCGCGGAACTCGCCGCGCTCGAAGCCGCTGCCCGCGACCGCAACGCCCGCGCCGCCAAACGCGCCGCCACCGCCGCCGATCCCCTCGCCGCCGATGTCATCAAATACATGTACACGGACACCAAATGCGAAATTGTGCCCGCCGAATTCGCCCGCGTGCAGATCATCCAGGCCCCGCCCGAAATCAAACGCGCCAACGGCGAGATCACCTACAAAGACGCCATCCGCGAGGCGTTGATCGAAGAGATGAAGCGGGACCGGCGCGTCCTGTTTTATGGCGAAGACGTGGCCGACTACGGCGGCGCGTTCAAGGCCACCAAGGGCCTGCTCGAAGCGTTTGGCCGCGACCGAGTCTTCAACACGCCCATCTCCGAAGCCTGCATCTGCGGCACCGCAATCGGAATGGCCATGATCGGTCTGCGCCCCGTCATGGAACTGATGTATTACGATTTCGCCCTGATGTCCTCCGACCAGATCAGCAATCAAGCCGCCAAATGGCATTACATGAGCGGCGCGCAAACGGAAGTGCCCCTCGTTCTCCGCGTTTCAGCCGGCGCCGGCAAAGGCTATGGCGGACAGCATTCCCAAACACTCGAAGCCATGTTCTGCCATATCCCCGGCCTGTTCGTCGTTTATCCCGCCACGCCCTATGACGCCAAGGGAATGCTCAAATCAGCCATCCGCGACAACAACCCCGTCATGTTCATCGAATCGCAGGGACTCTACGGCCTCAAGGGGCCGGTGCCCGAAACCGAATATCTGGCGCCCTTGGGCGTGGCCGACGTGAAACGCGAAGGCTCTGACATCACTTTCGTGGCTTGGGGGCCCGTCGTCCATGATTGCCTGAAAGCTGCCGACAAGTTGAAGGCTGAAAAGAACGTCAGCGCCGAAGTCATTGATGTGCGGTCGCTCGTGCCGCTCGACCTGGACACCATTTTGCGCTCCGTGCAAAAAACCGGGCGATGCGTCGTCGCCAGCCAGGCCATTCACATTGGCAGTTATACCGGCGAAATCGCTTCCACGATTTCCGACGCCGTCTTTGATTACCTGGATGCTCCCGTCAAACGCGTCGGCGCAAAAAACGGCATTGCGCCCCAATCCCATATCCTGGAAGCGGCCTTTTTGCCCAGCGTCAACGACCTGCTGGCAGCCGCCAACGAAATTCTTTGATCAGGCGCAAAGGAAGAAGGAAATCATGGCTACCCCCATCATCATGCCGAAGTTCGGTCAAATGACCGAAGAAAGCGCCATCGTCGAATGGCTCAAAAAGGAAGGCGACAAGGTAGGCAAAGGCGACGTCCTCTTCACCGTCGAGACGGACAAATCCGTCATGGAAGTGCAGAGCTTCGAGGAAGGCGCCTTGCTCAAAATCATCGTCCCGCCCCGCGTGAATGTGCCCGTCCAAAGCACCGTCGGCTTTCTCGGAACTCCCGGCGAACCGATTCCCGCCGTCACCCCGCCCGCTCCGGCCCCCGCCGCGCCCAAGCCAGCCGCAGCGCCAGCGCCGGGGCGTCCTGCCATGCAGCCAATAACGGCCCCCGTCGCCGCAGCCATTCTTCCCCAATCCAGGATGCCTGCCGCCAGCCCCCAGGCTCCAGCGATTTTCCGCATCAGTCCGCGTGCGGCGGCTCTGGCGCGCGATTGCGTCATTGATCCCTCCGGCATTCCCGGAACCGGCCCCGAAGGCCGAGTGGTGGAAAAAGACGTGCGCAACTATTTGCGGCAGAGCGGCTACGATAATCTGCGCATTTCGCCCGCCGCCAAACAAAAAGCCGCCCTGGAAAAATTGGACATTCTGGCCGTTGCCCGCGCCGCCGATGGCGAACGCGTCACCCTGGCAGACGTGGATCGCGCGCTTGCCGAACGGCCCCGCGCCATGAGCAAGATGCGCCAGACCATTGCCCAACGCCTCTGGCAAAGCGTCGTTACCGCCCCCCATTTCTTCGTGACCGTGGCCGTGGACATGACCGATTTGCTCGCGTTGCGCGCCGATTTGAAGGCCAAAGGTGCGCCCTTGACCGTCACCGATTTCATCTCCGAAGCCGTCGTGCTCGCCCTCAAGGAATTTCCCGACGTCAACAGCACCACCGACGGAAAAACCGTCCAATGGCGCAGCCGCGTCCACCTGGGCATTGCCGTTTCCCTGGAGCAGGGCCTCGTGGTGCCGGTCATTCGCAACGCCGACGAATTGACGCTGCTGGAGTTGAACCGTTCCGCCAGGGAGCTTGCCGACAAAGCCCGCGCCGGAAAACTCGGCCCCGACGATATGATCGGCGGCACCTTCACCATTTCCAACATGGGAATGATGGACGTGGAAAATTTCACCGCCATCATCAATCCCGGCGAGAGCGCCATCCTGGCCGTATCCAGTACCGTCAAAAAAGCCGTCGTGCTCGAGGACCGCGTTGTTGTCCGCTCCATCATGAAAATCACACTTTCATCCGATCACCGCATCGTGGACGGGGCCATGGCCGCCCGCTTCGTCAACGCGATAAAACAAAAGCTTGAGGACATCGAATTATGGAAACATTTGACATCGTAGTCATTGGCGCCGGCCCCGGCGGCTATCCCGCCGCCATCCGCGCCGCCCAACTCGGCGCCAGCGCCGCCATTATCGAAAAGGAACAACTCGGCGGCACCTGCCTCAACTGGGGTTGCATCCCCACCAAGGCCCTCATTGGCGCCTCCGAAATTTTCGAGAAAATCAAGCATTCCGCCGCGCTCGGCATCACCGTCACCGGCGCCGCGGTGAATTACGCCGCCATGATTGCCCACAAGGACAAGACCGTCGGCCTTCTCCGCAACGGCATCCGGCAGTTGCTGGCCGGCAACCGCGTCAAATCATTTGCAGGCGTTGGCTCATTCGTGGACCGCAACACCATTGAAATTGCGACCGCCGACGGCCCCGTCCGCATCGGCGCAAAGAAAACCATCCTCGCCACCGGCTCCACTTCCGCCATGCCGGGTTTTTTGCCAAAACATCCGCGCGTCGTCGAAAGCCGCGCCTTTCTGGACCTCAAGCAATTGCCCGCCTCGATGATCGTCCTCGGCGGCGGCTTCATCGGCTGCGAACTTGCCTGCATGGCCGCCATGCTCGGCGTCAAAGTCACCATCGTCGAATTGCTCGAAGACATCCTCCTGCTCGCCGATGCCGACGTGCGGCGCGAAGTCCGCGGGCACGTGGAAAAAAACCTCGCCATCCGCATCCTTGCCGGCAAGCCCCTCGAACATATTTCGGCCGACGACCAATCCGTTCGCGGCAAATGCGGCGACGAAACCCTCTCCGCCGACCTGCTCCTGTGCGCCGTTGGCCGCAAACCCGTCGCCGACCGCCTGGCGTTGGAAAATGCCGGTTTGAAGACAAACGAACGCGGTTTCATCGAGGCCGATGATTATTGCCGCACCGCCGTTGGGAATATCTTCGCCATCGGCGACGTCACCGGAAAAATCCAACTCGCCCATTACGCCACCGCCCAGGGCATCGCTGCCGCGGAAAATGCCGTCGGCGCGAAGCCGCGCAAGCATGAAACCATCGTTCCCAACGTGATTTTCACCTCGCCGGAAATCGGCTCCGTGGGCCTGTCCGAAGACGACGCAAAAAAACAAAACCGCGCCGTCAAAACAGGCAGGTTCCGCTTCTCCGCCCTCGGCAAGGCCATTGCCCTGGATGAAACCACCGGCTTTGTAAAATGGATTGCCGATGACGCAACGGACCAGTTGCTCGGCGCCGCCGCCGTTGGCCCGCGCGCCACCGACCTCATTGCCGAGGCTGCCATTGCCATCCGCGCCGAACTGACCGCGCGCGACTTGGGCCGCGCCATTCACGCGCACCCCACGTTCAGCGAAATGTGGATGGAAGCGGCCCACGCCGTTCACGGCGAATGCATCCACGCCCCGCCGCGGCGCAAGTAATCAGGCGGCGACATCAGGTGTTTCACTGCATCGAATCAGGCTTGCTTCTTTCCACTGCCGCCTTTACGGTCCGCTCATGGCGGCAACCGAATGCCGCCAAAAAAACGAAAGGAACGTTATGCATCCGATGCTGTTTCTGCCGATCCTTGCGAGCACCCTGGCGGTGGCCCAGACAGGCATGGCATTCATCTTTGTCCTGACAGTCGCGGCCGTCGTGGCCAGCCACTGATCCTCCGCAACCGCCGGAGGATTTCATCGCGGGAAGCGGGCGCCCGCGTCGCCCTTGTGCTGATTTTGGCATGACGGGCTGGCGGGGTTTTTTGTTTCCCACTCTGGTATTCGTTTGACTTGGATTGGCAGAAAATGACGCACTCTTCAGCCGCTGTTTCCGGTTTTCCCAAATCCCTGCTGCCGCAGCGCCTCAAACAAAACCAGCGCCACGCAATTTGAAAGATTCAATGACCTCGACACCGGATTCGACATGGGTATCCGCAGCCAGCGCCCGCGGTTTTGTTCCAGCAATGACCGCGGCAAACCCGCCGTCTCCCGCCCGAACACCAGAAAATCGCCCGCCAGGAATTTTGCGTGGCTGTAAATCATCGGCCCGTTCGATTCGATCAGCCAAAGCCGGGCATCGGCGGGAAGTTGTTTCACGAAAGCCTCCCAGCTTTTCCACCGATGCCATTGGACGTGCCGCCAGTAATCCATTCCCGCCCGCTTCAGCCGCCGGTCGTCCAGCCCAAATCCCAGTGGCTCAATCAAATGCAGCGCCGAATTCGTTGCGGCGCAAAGCCGCGCCACGTTGCCCGTATTCGGCGGAATCTCCGGCTCCACAAGCACGATGTTCATCCCAATCCCCGCGCCTCCCTCCGCCTGCCGTAAAAAACCTTCCACAAAACCAGCCCGTGGGCCGGCGCGCTCATTCCCGCAACCCGCCGGTCTTTTTGCGCGAGCATCCTCTTGACGTCTTCGGGTCGAAACTTTCCCAGCCCGGCCTGCACAATCGTTCCCACAATGCCCCGGCACATTTTGTAGAGAAATCCATCGCCTTCGATGATAAACGTGATGCGCGGCCCGGCTTTTTTTGCCTCGCACCGGGTGATCGTTCTGATGGTGGAATTTTTTTTGCAGCCTGGATTGGCGGCGAAAGATTGAAAGTCGAGCCGGCCCACGAAGTATTTTGCCGCTTCGCGCATCCGGGCCATGTCGAGATGGCGCGGCACGTGCCAGGCGCGGTGGCGCATCAATGGATTCATGGCGGGATGGTTCCAGACGAAATAACGGTATTGCTTGCCAGTCGTATCGAACCGCGCATGAAACCCCGCCGCCGCCCGTGATGCCGAGAGTACGCGGATGTCCTCCGGCAAATGCGCATTGATGGCCAGCGCCAGCTTGCTTCCCGACATGCGGCACTCCCCCGGCGCCGCTTCAAGATGCGCCACCATGCCCAGCGCGTGAACCCCCGCGTCCGTCCGGCTGGACCCGTGCAAGGCGGGCCGGGATCGCAGGAGCCGGGCCAGCGCGCCTTCAACGACTTCCTGCACGCCTGTTCCCGTCCGTTGCGCCTGCCAGCCTTCGTAAGCGGTTCCGTCGTACGCAATCACCAGCTTGAACTTCACGATCCGTGCGCCTCTTTCATAAAATGAATTTCATCAAGATAGCTTTGCAAAAGAATGGCGGCGGCCATTTTGTCTATTTTCATTTTTCGTTTCGCCCGCCGCACGTTTCCTTCGATCAACGCCCGCGAGGCTTGCAGCGTCGTCAGGCGTTCGTCCCGCAGCCGGACCGGGGTCGGCACCGCTGTCTTCAATGCCGCCGCAAACGCCTCCGCGCGCCGGGCCGCCGGGCCATGGCTGCCATCCATGTTCCGCGGCAGGCCAATAAGAATGAGGTCAGCCTCTTTTTCGGCAATGAGCACCTTCAGGCGCGCCAGAAAATCCGCAAACGGCGCCGCCGGAACCGATTCCAAGGGCTGCGCGATCGTGCCGGTCTCATCGCTGACCGCCACGCCAATGCGCTTGCTTCCATAATCCAGGGCAAGGATTCTCAAAGCGCACCCAGCCTATTCGGTGGCCCTCTCCAAATCAATGTCCGGCTCGCCAGACCGCCTTGAAATCAGGGCGCGAAAAAAGTTATTCACCGCTTGACCTCGCGCCAGCCAATCTGTTTTACTGGCCTTTGACAGTAGGCAAATTCATGTTTGCGCAACTTAAGAGCCTGTTTTCCAACGATATTGGAATAGACTTGGGCACTGCCAATTCGCTCGTCTATGTGCGGGACCGCGGAATCGTCCTGCGCGAGCCTTCCGTGGTGGCAATCCAAGCGGGTACGACCAACGTCCTGGCCGTCGGCGAAGAAGCCAAACGAATGCTGGGCCGCACGCCCGGCAACATCGTTGCCATCCGCCCCATGAAGGACGGGGTGATCGCTGACTTCGAAATCACCGAGGCCATGCTGCGGCATTTCATCCAGAAGGTGCATCACCGCAAGTTGATCGCGCCGCGTGTTGTCGTAGCCATCCCTTCGGGAATCACAGAAGTCGAAAAGCGGGCGGTCAAGGACTCCGCCATGCATGCCGGCGCCCGGGACGTCATCCTGATTGACCAGCCCATGGCGTCGGCCATTGGCGTGGGTCTGCCGGTTCACGAACCGGCGGGAAACATGATCGTGGATATCGGCGGCGGGACTTGCGAAATCGCAATCATTTCGCTGGCCGGGATCGTCTTCAGCCGCAGCCTGAGGGTGGGCGGAGACGAATTTGACGAAACCATCGTCGCGCACATGAAACGGGCCTACAATATGATGATAGGCGAACGCACCGCTGAAGAAATCAAAATACGCATCGGTTCGGCGTTTCCGCTGGAACAGGAATTAACCATGGATGTCAAGGGCCGGGACCTGGGAACGGGTCTGCCCAAGACATTGACGATTCGTTCCGAGGAAATTCGCGAAGCATTGCAGGAACCGCTCTCGAGCATTTTGGAATCCGTCCGTCTGACCTTGGAACGCTGCCCGCCCGAACTGGCCGCCGATCTCGTGGATCGCGGCCTGGTTATGGCCGGCGGCGGCTCCTTGTTGCGCGGAATAGACCGGCTGGTCGCGGAGGAAACAAGCCTCCCCGTTCATCTGGCCGACGACCCCATGAGCGCTGTGGCTGAGGGCACCGGCCGCGTCTTGCAGGAAATTCAGTTCCTCAAACGCGTGGCTGCCTCCGCCAAGTATTGATTCTTCCCGGCGGGGCCAACACCCCGCGTTTGCCTGCTGCCCGGACTGACCGGTCCGGCGAATGCAGGATGCTGAGAAAAAGACATTATATCGCGCTGGGCGCGGTCGCCGTGGCAGGCGTGGTTCTCTTGGAACTGCCCGTGCCGCTGGCTTTGCGCCTCAAAACAGGCGTCAGCAGCCTTTACCTCCCATTTTTTGGACTCGCCGCCAGCGCGCCACAACTCCCCAAAAAGGCCGTTGACGCCCTTCTGCCCCGCGGCGTTCTTCTGGGCAACATTGATCGTCTCCAGCGCGAAAACCAGGAACTTCAAATTCATCAACAACAGGACGACGCCATTGCCCGCGAAAATGACGCCTTGCGGGCGGCCATCGGCTGGGCCGGACAGCAACCCTGGAAGCTCAAGCCTGCCCGCGTGATTTTGCGCGATCCCGCAAATTGGTGGCGAATGGTGCAAATTGACGCCGGTAGCGCGGACGGCATTCGGAACGATTGTCCTGTCTTAACGCCACAGGGACTGGTAGGCCGCGTTTCCCTCACGAGCAGATACAATTCACAAGTCGTGCTGCTCGGAGACCCATCCTGCCGCGTATCGGTATCCGTGGACGACCCCGCGCGGGACATCGGCGTTCTGGCAGCCGGCGGTCCGCTTGACTATTCGTTGTTGACCCTCACCTACCTGCCCGGCGGCGCCACGCTCAAGCCCGGCGACAACGTTTATACCAGCGGCCAGGGCGGGATTTTCCCGGCCGGGATTCCCGTCGGCCGGATTTACGATTTTCACCAGGCGGACTTCGGCCTTTACACGGAGGCTCGCGTCAAACCTTCGGCAAACCTCGGCGCGTTAAACACCGTTTGGGTCCTGATACGGTGACAATGACATGAAACTCTTTGATCCCATTTTGGTGCTTGCGGCGGCGTTCCTGGCCGCCTTTGGCGAAGCGGCTTTTTCGCTGCCGCACCGTTTGTTGGGCGCCCAGGTGGATTTGTTGCCGGCGCTCATGATCTATGCCGCGCTGCAAACCGACATCGTCACCGTCTCCTTTCTGGCAGTCTTGGGCGGATTGTTCCTGGATTCCCTTTCGGCCAACCCGCCCGGCGTCACCGTCTTTCCACTCTTTGCAGTCGGTTTTCCCATCTGGCTGCGGCGCGACTTGATCCTTCGGGATTTGCCGTTCGCGCAAACTGTTCTGGGCGGCGCCGCCAGCGCCCTGACGCCGGCGCTGACGGTGTTGCTCCTGTTGAGCATGGGCCAAAATCCGTTGCTGGGGTGGGGATCGCTGTGGCAATGGATCGTGATGACCGCGGGCGGCGCCATTGCCACGCCCATCGTTTTTTCACTGTTCGAGTGGTGCCATTCCGCCCTCGGCTACCAGGAAATCAAGGAAACGACGTTTCGTCCCGATCGCGAAATTTCCCGCGCCCGCAAGGAAATCACCAAATGAAATAACATGCTGATCTTCGACGAGCTTAAAAGAAACGATCCGCAGCTTCGCGCCGTCGCCGCGGCGCTGGCCGCCGGTCTGTTTATTTTGCTTGCCGGTCTCTGGTGGGTGCAAATCGTCTCCGTCCGCGAATACCAAAGCCACCTGGAAATCCAATCCTACCGCACGATCCGGATTCCGGCGGTGCGTGGAAGAATCATGGACCGCGAAGGCCGCGTGCTCGCCCAAAACGTCTCCAGCTACAACATCAGCCTTTACCTCGACGATTTGCGCGGCCAGTTCCGGGATGCCTACCGCCAGTTAATGCGGCAGGAATTCGCCTGGCAAAAGCAGGCCATTGCCGCGCGTGAAAAACAGTTGGGACGTTCCCTGACGGCCGCGGAACGATCAGCCTTCCAATTCTCCTTCCCACGGCGCCGGCAATTTGAGGACTTCGCGCGATACCGGGTTGCCGACGGGGTCGCCGCGCAAATAGGGCGGGAACTGGGCCAGCCCGTTCCGCTGGATGAAAAAAAATTTGATCGCGCCTATAACCAGCAACGCGCCCTTCCATTCGTTCTGGTCCGTAACGCGACACCCGGCCAACTGGCGCGCTTTGAAGAACAAAACCCCGGCGGCAACGGGGCGGACGTGGACGTCCAATCCATTCGTTGGTATCCGTTCGGAGACCTGGCGGGCCACCTGCTTGGTTACGTTCAAAGAGACAACAGTTCCACCGTTGACGAAAGCGCGTCCTTTAACTATCGCCTGCCGGACTATCGCGGCGTGGTGGGCATTGAAGGAGGGTTCGATGACGTGTTGCATGGGCACGCTGGCGACGAATCCGTGCTGGTCAACAACCTCGGCTACCGCGAATCCGAAAGCTTATGGGACGCTCCCGTTCCCGGTCACAACGTGGTCCTGACCATTGACCTGGACATCCAGCGCGCCGCTGAAGAATCGCTTGCCGCCCATCAAGGCCCCGACGCCCGCGCCGCGATCGTTGTCATGAACGTCCACACTGGCGACATCCTGGCCATGGTCTCCTCGCCAACCGTCAATCCAAATTATTTTGTCGGCGGCCTCTCGCCGCAGGAATTCCAAAAGCAAACGGCGGAAATGAATGACCCTGAATTGCGATCCGCAATCAACCGCGCGACTCAGGCCATCTACGCCCCAGGCTCCATCTTCAAACCCATTGTCGCCCTGGCCGCCCTGGAAGACGGACTCGACCCCAATGCCCTCGTGGACAACCCGGGTTACGTCATGGTCGGACGTCGGCGCGTCGGCGATCTGGCGCCCGTGGGCCAATACAATCTTCGCCGAGCCATCATTTTTTCCTGCAACACCTATTTCATCACCATCGGCCTGCGCGCGGGCATTCAAAACATTGTGCGGATGGCGAAGAAATTTCACTTCGGCGAGCGCGCCGGATTGCCCACGCGCCAGGAGGTTGCCGGGTCTTTTCCTTCGCTCAAGGAGGTCAATTCGCCCGACTGGCATGATGGTGATACAGCCAATATCTGCATCGGCCAGGGCCAAATGTCGGTGACGCCGCTGCAAATCGCCGTGGCTTATTCGGCCATCGCCAACGGCGGAACCGTCCTGTGGCCGCGCCTCGTCGAACGCATCGAGCCTGAACAGGGCGTCTCCGGCCAGGCCGCCACCGGCTTTCCACCCGGACTGTTCCGCGACCGGTTGGACTTGCCCCGGCGTTACTTCCGAATCCTCCACACGGCCATGCTGGGTGAAACCGAGGACCCGGAAGGCACCGGCCACGCCGCCGTCGTCGGTCCTGCCATGCGTATCTGCGGCAAAACAGGCACCGCACAGGTCATGAACGCGCAAAACCGGGAAATCGGACGCACCACCTGGTTCGCCTCCTTTGCGCCCTATGACCATCCGCGTTACGCGGTCGTGGTCATGGTCGAAAATGGGACTTATGGCGGCCCCACCTGCGCGCCGATTGCACACGACATTTACGAAGAACTCTTGAAAAAAGAACAAACGCCGCCGCTAACGCCGGCGTTAACTCAACGTGGTTGATCCATCCATCAACGAGCGCGACGGCCGCCTGGACAAACTTCAGTTGGTTGCGCTGGCGGGCCTCATGTTCATCGGCGCCGCATTCGTCTTCAGTGCGACGATGGTGAACCCCGATGAGGTGGCCCGGCCGTGGTTTGCCCAGACATGGTTTCACCAGGTCATCTGGTACATCATGGGAATCGGCGCCGGCGCGGCCATTTGCCTGGTGGATTATCACGCCCTCGCCCGATGGTCATTGGTTATTTATTGGGCGACCATCTTCTTTCTGATCATCGTTCTGATTCCCCACGTTGGTTCCATGCGTTTCGGCGCGCGGCGGTGGATTGATTTGAAGGTGTTTCTCTTTCAACCGAGTGAGTTTGCCAAGCTCGCCTTCATTCTGGCGGCGGCACATTTTTTGAGCCGGCCCGAAGATGAATTGAAGGAGACTGGGGTGTTCTGGAAGGGCATCGGCATGATGATGCTCCCGTTCGTGCTCATTCTGAAGGAACCGGACCTCGGCTCGGCTCTCGTTCTTCTGCCGACCGGCCTGGTCATGATGTTTGCAGCCGGCACACCCCGCGGCTATTTAATCCGACTGTTGGGTGCCGTCGGTGTTTTTGCCGCCCTGTTTGTTGGAGACATTCTCTTTGCGCCTCGCGGCCTGCAGATTCCGATGCAACCGTATCAGCGGGACCGCCTGCTGGTTTATTTCAATCGCGATTACACCAATTTCGCTCCCCGGCACGCCACGGCCGCGGAGTTGCAAAGCCTCCAGCAACAGCAATTCAACGACGAATACAACGTCCGGCAGGCGCTCATCTCCGTGGGTTCGGGCGGGCTGATGGGCAAAGGCTGGCGGCAGGGAACACAAAATGCCCTCGGCTACCTGCCGCGGGCCGTGGCGCACAACGATTTCATTTTCTCCGTCATTGCCGAGGAGGAAGGTTTCGTTGGCAGCGTGGTCGTCCTCGCGCTGTATGCGGTGGTTCTCTTTACCGGACTGAGAATCGCCGGCCAGGCGCGCGATCGCCTGGGCAGGCTGGTGGTGGTGGGGGTCGTAACCCTCGTCTTCAGCCATGTCTTCATCAATATCGGCATGAACATTCGCATCATGCCCGTGACGGGTGTGCCGCTGCCGCTGTTAAGTTACGGCGGGTCTTCAGTGCTCTGCTCGTTGATCGCCATGGGTCTGATGCAAAACGTCCATATCAATCGAAGAGGATAAATAACTATGAGCAACCAAAACTTTTCCCGCCGCCGGCGCGGATTTCGCTTTCGCCCGAAGGGCGGATTGGGCCAGCAACCCCAAAAAACGGATCGCGATGCCATGCAGGCCCGCGTCGAGGCGGTCTCCGAACAGGGCGGCCCCGAACGCATCTTTGAGCGCCAGCATCTTAACGAAATCGAACGAGCCGAAAATATTGCCGCGGGCCTCCCGCCCGAAGGACGGGAAAAACCTGAAACGCCTGCCAATATTCCTGAAAAAAAGGATTTTCGCCAGCCTCATGACGGCGTGCCCGACGAGGTCCGGGAAGAAAAGCCGTATGAACCGGTCAAGATCGCCGAACCGCGGCCGCAAGGCGTCCTGGAAACCCTCAAAGCCGCCGCCACCACCCTCGCCAGAAAGGTTCAGCGTTTGATCCGTCCCGAAAAAAGAAGCAACAAAGACGTTGTCATCAATGCCGAGACCCTGGAAACACGCGTGGCGATCATCGAAGAAGGCAGGTTGGAGGAATTCAACATCGAACGAACCACCGAGGAACGCCTCGTTGGCAGCATCTTCAAGGGCAGGGTGCGAAACCTTGAAGACGGCCTCAAAGCCGCTTTCGTTGATATCGGTTTCGAAAAAAACGCCTTTCTCCATTATTGGGACATCGTTCCCAATCCATTCGACAGCGGCGTTGAAATCGTCGAGCGACCCGCCGCCCGCGACCGCAGACCCGCCAAGCCCAAGATCACCCAAAAGGATATCCCCCGCGTCTATCCTCCGGGCAGCGAAATCATCATCCAGGTCACCAAAGGCCCTATCGGCACCAAAGGACCCCGCGTCACCACCAATCTCGTTCTTCCCGGACGATACCTGGTTTTGCTGCCCAATTCCGATCAATCCGGCATTTCGCGCAAAATCGAAAACTCCGAAGAACGCCGCCGTCTCAAACAAATTCTGCGCGAGTTGAATATTCCCGATGGCATGGGTGTCATCATGCGCACCGCCGGCGAAGGCCAGCGCAAACCCTACTTCATCCGGGACCTCGCCCTTCTCCTGGAGGAATGGCGCTCGGTTCAGGAAAAAATCAAATCCCAGCCGCCGGCAACCTGCGTTTTCCAGGAGCCGGACCTCATTGAACGGACCGTCCGCGATTTTCTCACCGAAGACGTGGACCGCGTCATTGTGGACAACCAAAAGGCGTTCGATCGCATCCGCGACATGATTCTTAAAGTCAAGGCCAAGAGCGCCGCAAAAAAAGTCATGTTCTATTCGGAAGCGCAGCCCATTTTTGACCGTTTCAATGTCACCCGCCAGCTTGAAAGCACGTTTTCGCGCCAGGTCCACCTCAAGAGCGGAGGCTACATCGTCGTTGACGAAACCGAGGCCCTCGTCGCCATTGATGTCAACACCGGCCGCCACAAAGGCAGCCGCGACCAGGAGGCGGCCATCCTCAAAGTCAACCTCGAAGCCGCCGCCGAAATTTGCCGCCAGCTTCGCCTTCGCAACATGGGCGGCCTCATCGTCCTGGACTTCATTGACATGAAATCGCGACGGGACCAGCAGCAGGTCTATCAACGCGTCAGGGAGGGCCTGCGCCGTGACAAGGCCAAGACTCACGTCCTGCCGATCTCACAGTTGGGCCTCATGGAAATGACGCGCCAGCGCCACAGCGAAAGCGTCCGCGCCGCCGTCTATGACGATTGCCCTTATTGCAAGGGTCGCGGCAAGGTTAAAAGCGCGCTCACCATGAGTGTCGAAATCCAGCGCAAACTTCAGGAAATCCTCAAAAAACGCACCCGCGATGAGTCCGATTTTCAACTGCGTATTGTCGTCAATCCCGTTGTGTTGGATCGGCTCCGGTCGGAGGACGAAAAACATCTCATCGAAATGGAAAAACGCTATTTCGGAAAATTATCGTTTCGGGCCGACCCGGCAATGCACGCCGAACAGTTCAAAATCGTGAATGTGGACAACAATGAAGAATTGGCCAACGTCGGCTAATTAGGCTGGAGAACGAGCCGATAAAAACGCTTCGGGGAAGCGGTCAACGGATTGGTATCGGTGAAAACGGTCGGCGTATTCGTGGCAGTCACCGTTTTCAAGACGATCCAGTTGGACTGCAAGAGGTTTGTCTTATATTCGACCGTATAAACCAGGCCGGTCATGGCGTTCCATGACAATTGAAATTGGTTATTGGCAATCGCAGTGCTGCGAAACGCGACCGCGGGCATCGGAGCGGCGCTCACGTCGTCCAAGCCGAAAGCCCACTGAACGTATTCGCCGAACTGCAATAAGGTGCTGGTGTCGGTGGCCTGAACCACGAACAGCAAGTTCGTCCAGCCCAGGGGCGGAATGTTGGTTTCATCAAAGAGTGTGTTGTTATTCCACGACACAGTGAAGGTGTTCGGCGTGTTGGTGGTGAAGTTGGCATTGTTTGCTTGTTGGTTGGTCGAAATATCAGGGCTGTTGAACCACACCGACAATAAATACGTTTGCCCGGGGACCGTTTGCAACGTCTGGGAGACGAGTCCAATCCCAGTGATGTCCATCAATGCGGCAAAATATTGGCCGGAATGCGGAGTGAGTCCGCTGGTCGTGCCATCGTCCACAAGGCTTTGCAAGGACGGTTCTTCATTGACTGTCCAATCGGCAAAATCACCCGTTTCAAATCCCCCATTTCGAACGATGGATTGGCCGATGGACAGGGTAAACGCGCGGCTTTGGACAATGTGGTCGCTGTTATTCGTAAAGAAAATAGTGGCGGAATAAACGCCGGGGTTGAGGCCATAGGCATTGGTGCCGAGCATCGCGGTCACCGTTGTTGCGCCATGCCCCGACAGGCTGCCGCTGGAAGGCGAAATGGCAAGCCAGGATGGCGCGTTACCCAGTTGCCAATTGAGTCCCGCCGATGCGAGGTTGCTCAACGAAAAGTCCTGATTCGTGACTGTGAACGGTCCGCCCGGCGCGCCGCTCGCGTCAAAGCCGGACGCCGGCTGCACGGACAATGGTTCCAGCACGATTAGCGTGAAAGTCAATTTCTGCGTCACGTGCGTGGTTTGATTTGAAAAGACAACGTTTGCCGGATAACTCCCCGTTGCCAGGCTGTTGGCGCTGCTGTTCACGTTGAATGTGATGTTTTGCGCACTGTGCGCGGCCAACGTGCCGCTTGAAGTGGAGGCGTTCAGCCAGGAAGACAATGATCCTTGGATGGCGAGTGTCCAGCCCAAAGAAACAGCGGTCGAATTGGTCACCGAAAAAACCTGGGACGCGGGACCGAACGGTCCGCCGGGCGGACCAACCGCTGTAAAACCCGTTTCCGGGAGCACGCCCAAGGTATCGGGAACTACAAGGCCATTGATAAGATTTTGTCCATCAGGCGTGCCCCACCCCGTGCAAAGATCGTAGCCGGCAACGGCAAAATATCTGTTGGCCACCGTGCCGTTCGTATTGTTGCCAGTCGTGATATCGTGGAAATCCGCGGTGTAATTGGCGCCCTTGCCGATGGCATAGAGGGCCGGGTTCAGGAAACCGATTGCCGGTTTGCCAAACTGCGAGGCCTGCTGATTGATCAGCGCCGCGAACGCCGCCCACAAAGGCGCCGACGCGCTCGTGCCGCCAATGGATTCCTTCTGGCCGTTGTCGGCCACAATGAAGATATTGTCAGCCGTCAGCGCCACGTCCGGCGAATTTCGCAGTGTCGTTGAACCTTTGTTGGTGCTCATGGCGATGCCCTGCTGCCAGGGTGGGATCGGGATGCCGTTGAAATTCGTCCCGCCGCCGCTGGCCGATGAACCCTGGCGCGTGCTGAACCAGTTCCAGACCGTTTCCGAGGACCACGCCCCGCCCGGCCCGGTCCTCGAGAGCGTTGTGCCGCCAACAACCGTTACGTTGGTGTCATCGGCGTTTTGCTCCACGCTTTCAATTTGGCTGTAATAGGCGCCGTCATCTCCGGACGCCTGGAAAAATGTTTGCCCCTGCAAGGCCATTTGCTTGTATGCGGCGTCGAACGTGGCAGCGTCGCCAATCAGCCATGAACAACTGATCTGGCTGGCAAGGTCGTCCGAGGCAATGCGATTGAGCAAATCGGCCACGTCCGCGGACGAATCGGGCGCCTGATAGACGATCACTTGGGAAAGATTTGTGGCCATCGCCACGGCCATTTCAATGTCCAACGCCACTTCACTGTTGCCCAGGCCCGGCGTGCCGCTGAAACCGTCCACCAGGACATTTGTCAACGGCGTGAAAGGCAGCACGGCCTGCTGCTCATAGGCCGTGATATCGCTGGCGTAATAGCCGTCAAATTCCACCAGGGCCACCGCCTGCCCCTGCCCATTGAGCGTCACGCCCGGCGTATAAGCCGCCCGGAAATCGCCGCCTATATACAGGCCCCCCGGACCGGAACCACCGGCGGATTGGACTGGATTGGGGCTAATTGCGGCCGGTTTTTTTTTTACAATGGCCGGCTGCGGAATGGTGAAATTGTCCAATCCGCTGACGCCAGCAATCGGGAGGTTCGTGCTCACGGTTGGCGCCGTGTCGGGCGCGTAAAAATTCCGTTTTCCGGACGGATGCCGGTAAATGCGCAGCGTCAGATGAAAAACACGGTTGATGTCTCCAACGGAGCCTTCCACGTCCACAATCGCGCGGTTGGAGTATTCGCCCGCGACTGTGAAACCGTTGGTCTTAAAGAATGATTTGACTGAATCATATTCGTTCGTTGTAGGGCCGAACTCCCGGGCGAATTGGCCGGGGGCGAGGTAATGATGATATTCCGGGCTGGCCGGATCGTAGATTTCCTGGAGCAATTGGTTGAGCCGGGCCTGGTGGTGGAGCGGCAGCGCCACGGCCAGCCGCAGGCGGTTGCTCGGACCAAGGTCGCGGATGGAGTGAAGATGAAGCCGCGAAATGATGGCCGGCGTCCGCGCGGGCAGCGTCTTTCGGCCGGCCGTTTGCGCCGGCGATGCGTGCGGAAAAAGCAGCGCCACCAATGCCGTAACGAACAGGGTCAATCTTCCCATATCGCCAATAAAAGCACGTTTCGAGCCACCGGGGCAAATGATTGGCTCAGGGAGAGACAATGCGATAAAACCGGTGTTCATTGGTCCCGGCCGGCACGCTGACGGTCTCTTGGACGGCTGTGGCCGTTATATTGGTCAGGTCCAGCCAGTTCGTGTTGCTCAAATTGTCCGTGTATTGCACTTGGTATGCCTGGTTCGAGATGGCGTTCCAGGCAAGGGTCGCAAGATTATTGGAAACCGTGACGGCTCCCAATGCCGGAGGCGGCTCAACGATCACGTCAAATGTCTGGGTATCGCTCATGGGCGGCGGGCCGTTGTCCGTCACTTTCACCGTAATGGCATTGGTGCCTTCCTGCGACGCCAGCGGCGTCCAGGTGAAAACACCCGATGACGCGCCGATGGTGGCGTTCGTTGGCGCGCCCGGCGCCAGGCTGTACGCCAGCAGATCGAGGTCCGGATCGGTTGCCGTGTTCGTCAACGTCAGCGTCAGGGATTCGTAGATCGTTTGGTTGGCAATTGGCGCGAGAGTTGGCGGTGTGTTTGTCGTGCCGCCCGTCACGGAAAAAATTGCCGGACTGGCCGCCGTCTGGCCGTCCGGATTGGTTACGGTGATGGTCCGCCCAAAATTTTGCGCATCAAACGCGATGGTAAGATTCAGCGTGATGTTCGTGGGATTATTGTAGGTGACGCGGTTGACAATGACACCATTGCCGCTGATGGACGCCGAAATATGATTTGGAAAACCGCTACCCGGATCGAAAAAGCCCGAATCGTTCGTGGAGAACCCGGTCACGACCACGTTCACGTTGGTGGCGCCCGCGGTTTCGGTGGATGGATTGCAGGCATCGGGCGTGATGGGAGGCGGGGCGAGCAATTTAATCACTTGAACGCCCCAGGAATTGGCTCGGTTGCAAAATTCCTGGACGGTCCACATCGTCATATCGTCGGATGGGTCCACCGTCGTAACCGAATAATCGCCCCAGCGATAAACGTTGATCCCCGGTGTTTTGAGATTATACGAACTGCTGCTGGTCACCGCAACGGTAGGGGATTGAAGGGTTCCAGACGGGTCGGTGGCAAACCGCCCGGCGGCGGCAATCTCCGCGTGTTCATTTTTTCCCGCCACGCTGCAACCCAGCGCCATATGACCCTGGCCGGACATCGCGCAACTGGGAATCCAATAATTGGTCGGATTGCTGCTGCTCGTATCATACAGCGTTCCGGATTGCAGAACTGACGGTGTGCCGGTCATGTTGGTGATTTCGTACCAGCGCGAGCCATCCCGTCCGCCGTGGCTGTTGGCAACGCCGGTGCTGTTCACCTCAATGTTATGGGCCGTCCATAAAACGCCATCGTGCATCCGCGCGGCAAACAAGCGGTCATCCAAATCATCCAGCGGATTGGTGCTGCCGAGCGCCGGCACACCGCCCATCGGCGGGTCCGTCGCCGGAACGGTAATAAGAATATTCGTGGAAATGACCGGCGTTCCGGCGGGGTCCGAAACGCGCCGGACGACCAATGTGCCGTATGCATTGGCATCCACGCCGATGAAATAACCCTCCGTCGCGTTGGGATCATCATTGTTCACGCCTTGAGGCGTCTCCGGCCCGGCGCCGGTGCCGTCAATCAGGTTCGTGAACGTGGTCACCGTTAGCGTGCCGTTCATCAAGTTCGTCTTGTTCACGACAAAGCCGGTCGTGTTGACCAGATTATTGTTCGAGTCAAAGACGTTCACGCCAATGTAAAGCGCATTGGCGTCCACGCCGAGCGTGTCGTAATCGCCGAAGTTTACCGGGTCAGCGGTAAAGGAAAAAAAAGTGAAACTGGAATTGGTCGTGATCGTTGGCCCCGAACTGACCGCCAACAGGACCAGATTACTGGAATTGACCGTGGTAATCATGGTGACGAACCATCGCCCGGAGAGCCGGTCAAATCGCACGCGCGGGTCGGCTGTGCTGCTGCTGTCGAGCACGGATGAAAAAAATTGGTCGGTAGTGGCGTTGAGGACGCCATCAGCCGCGCCATCCTTGGTAAACGTGCGGATCCGCCCGTTGACGCACACCAGAATCTGGCTCCATCCCGCGTCCGCCATGCTGTCGGGCGGCACATAACCGATGGTATCGGAAATCTGCGCGCCCAGAAAGCTCGTGCCGACGACCTGCGGCGTGAACAGGGGCGTCTGCGACGGCGTCAGGACAGGCGTTTTGGCATTTGGCGCGGGCCATTGCGCGGTGTCGGGGGAATTGGGATTTTGCGGAATATTCGGACTGCGAATGAACCGTGGCAGGACGGGCCGAACGCGGAAGGTCTCCGGCGCGGGCTTCCGGGCCATGATTTGGGCGACGCTCTCGGTAATCCCCTGTCCGCCGTTCCAAGTGACGCCGGTTTGCCGGGCAAAAAGCGTCCCGCCAACAGCAAGGGCAATCGGCAAAATCCAAAGACGGCATACACAGTCGCGGCAGCACATCGGACATTAAAATTATTCCTCCAAGCGCCGCCAAGTCAAGCCAAATCAAGCAAGCGAATCAAGCCGGATGGTTGCGCGGACGTTTTCGAGGGGCAGATTTGCCGCCGAATGGGAGCGAGTTGGGGTTTTCGCGGCACGGGTGATTGTCGCCCGGCTGGAAGAGGAACCTCACGTGAATCCGAACACGGGAACGGTGGAGTTCTCGCTCCGGGACCCGGACGGGTACTACGTGACCATCAGTGGGCGGAAGAGATTTTTTACCACGATCAGGCAAAATCACTCAAAACCACGCAAAATTGACGGGGGCTTGGGCTGTTCATTTCCGGCCCTTCCCGATCCGGGGATGTCAAAGAGCAGGCCCGTGAGGGCTTTCGGGTGGAAG
>JAGWNY010000015.1 GCA_028872915.1 Verrucomicrobiota bacterium | reverse complement strand
CGCGCCGCAATGCGGCGCGCGTTCTCCGTCCCGGTGTTCCGGCTCCAGCCGGAAGAAAATCCAATCAATTGATAATTTTTCGCGCCTCCGCGCTTGTCATCCCCGTTCCGCATTCCGGACGCGCCGAATTTCCGCTCCGAGCTTCCGCAATTTCGCATCCATTTTTTCGTATCCGCGGTCCAGGTGATAGATGCGGTTGACGCGCGTGACACCCCGTGCCGCCAGCCCGGCGATGACCAGCGCCGCCGACGCCCGCAAATCACTGGCCATTACCGGCGCGCCGCTCAACGGCCGTCCGCCCTTTATAATTGCGCTGGGACCTTCGATCTCAATGTCGGCACCCAGCCGCGCCAGTTCGCTGACGTGCATGAAACGCGATTCGAAGACGCGTTCCGTGACAATGCTGATGCCCGGCGCCAGCGCCAGGAGCGCGGTCATCTGCGCCTGGGCATCCGTTGGAAAACCCGCGTAAGGGAGCGTGGTGACATCCGACGCCTTCAAAGTTCCCGCGCGGCGGACGACCAGGCATGCGCCGCGTTCGGCCACGGCCACGCCCGCTTCATTTAATTTATCCAGAACGGCCCGCAGATGGTCGGGCCGGGCGTTTCGAATGGTCACATCGCCGCCGGTTGCCGCGGCGGCAATCGCGAACGTGGCCGCTTCGATCCGGTCGGGAATGATTTGATGTTCGGCGCCATGCAATTTTTCGACGCCGGTCACCGTGATGGTGGGACTGCCCGCGCCGGAAACGTTTGCGCCCATTTCGTTCAGAAACGCCGCCACGTCCACCACTTCCGGCTCGCAGGCCGCGCTTTCGATGATGGTCACGCCGTCGGCGAGGGCGGCCGCCATCATGACGTTTGCGGTCCCCAGCACCGTTGAGCCGGCCCGCCCGCCCAGAAACAGCGTGGCGCCCTTCAACGCTCGCGCGGAGGCCTTCACGTAACCCTCTTCGACCCGCACTTCCGCCCCGAGCGCTTCGAACCCTTTCAAGTGCAAATTGATGGGCCGCGCCCCGATCACGCAGCCGCCCGGCAGGGAGACGCGCGCCTTTCGCAGCCGGCCGAGCAACGGCCCGGCAATGCAGATGGAGCCGCGCATCCGCCGCACCAGCTCATAATCCGCGTAGCCGCGCACTTTCCTGGCGTGAATCGTGAGCGTTTCGCCCTCCCATTTCGTCTCCGCCCCAAGCGATTTCAGGATATCGGCCATGAATCGGGTGTCGCTGAGGTCCGGCACGCCCCGGATTACGCACGGTTCGTCCGTGAGCAACGCCGCCGCCATGATGGGAAGCGCGGCGTTTTTGCCACCGCTGATCGCCACATCGCCGCGCAAGGGCACACCGCCCCTTATTAAGAAACTGTCCATGTTCGTTGAACGCCGCCTCCCGAACCTCAACGATTCGGCGAGGCCGCCAGAACCCTGGCCCGCCCAGAGTAATCGTCCTTCACCGCCTCGACAATCCACTTTTCCGCTTCAAAAATCGCCCGCACGGCTGCCGCCTGGCCATCGCCAAATTCCACCATGAACTTCCCCGATGGTTTGAGAATGATCGCGGCCTGTGCGGCAAACTTGCGGTAAAAGTCCAGTCCATCCGCCCCGCCGTCCAGCGCCGCCCTCGGATCAAAATCGCGCACCTCCGGCTCCAGCCGGCCAATTTCATCGGAGGGAACATAAGGCGGATTGCTGACGATCAAATCAAACGTCTTCCCGTCCGGCAACGCCGCAAAACCGTCGCCTTCAAAAAAATCAATGCGTTCCTCCATGCCGTTTTTCTTCGCATTTTCCCGCGCCAATGCCAGCGCCGCCGCCGCGGCGTCCGTGGCCGTGATTTTTGCATTCGGACATTTCGCCGCCAGGGCCACGGAGAGGCAACCGCTCCCCGTGCCGACGTCCAGGGCCAATGCCGGACGGCCCAACGACAATAAAAATTCCCAGCCCAATTCGGCCAGGACCTCCGTTTCAGGCCGCGGCACCAGGACGTTCCGGTTGACCATGAGTTCAAAACCGCAAAAGGACACCGTTCCCACGATGTGCTGTAACGGCTCGCGCCCTCCGCGCCGTTGCACCAGGGCGCGTAGCGCCGCCGTTTCGCCCTCCGAGAGCAACCGCTGAAAATTCAAATACAAATTCATTCGGGGCATCTTGAGCAAATGGGCCAGCAGATGTTCGGCTTGAAGGCGCGCCGATTCGATGCCCTTTTTGGAAAGAAAATCCGAGCTTTTCTGAATGGCTTCCAATACGGTCATTGCTTGCTCAACGGTTATGGAATTTATCCGTTTTCGGCAATTCCCAACCGCATCAGCCTGAACTTCCCATCACGGCGCTATCGGCCTGATCGTTTGCCTTACTTGACCCACAACACCGGCTGCGTGATGGCCATGTTGCGCCGGACTTCCCGGTTGGCGGGATCGGGATTGAGCCGTTGCCACAGGGCAAGATATTGGTTGTCCTGGAATGCGAGGCCCGCGAATAAAAGGCATGGCTCGCGCGCCGGCCAATTGTTCCAGGCCTCCACGTCTTTTCGATGCCCGTCGGCGAGCCATTTATTTTTGTCGGCCAGATAAGGATAAAGAAATTGCATGGCTTTGTGGATGTTCCGGCCGTCCGGGAGGGTAAAGTTCCACAAATCAATCTTGGAATTGGAAAGCACCTGGCAAAGGGTTGTCATATTGTCCAATTGAAAAATGGAGTATCCGAACGGCTTGGTGCGGGCCAGTTCGCGGGGAAAGCTGCCGTTTTGGGCCATTTGCCTGGGCAAAAACACTTGCTCGAACTGCCGCCGACAACGCGCCAGATTGGTTTGGTTGCCGGTAAATTGAGAAAACACGGCCACCTGGAGCCAGAAGGCGACGGAATGATTGTTGCCGGCCCGGGCTTCGTCATGGCCGTTTTTGCTGGCCAACATCCAGGCGCAATAATCCGCAAACCATTGTTTTAACGGTGCCAGGACGGCGGGAGGAAACGCCGGGGACTTTTGCATGGCTTCAATTGCCTTTGGCACTTCGATCAAATGGAGGGTGTCAATGATGCCAATGCCGCGCCCGTTCGACACCCCGGGAATGGCTTGGGCATAATGCAGGTTCGGATTCATGCGTGTTTTGTGGTCCACAAAGAAAACCTGCAGCAGTTGGACCGCCTTTTTGACGTAGCGATCGTCGTCCGTGATTTTGTAGGCGGCGCCCAGCGCGGCCACGGCGTCCTTCAACTGCCAGATGCATTCGCGATGTTTGTTGAAGATGCCCGGATAGGTGCGGCCGTCGTGCCTGATAAAAGGCAGGCCGTTGGATGTGTCGGGGTTCGGCCACCAATAGTCGCCGTTGGAATAAAAGTCGTTCGGCCCGCCGGGACTTAGCTTGGCGCGGTAGGCGGTGATGGTGATGGGCGCGACGTTCAGCGCCGCATTCGCCGCCTTGAGAATGCGGTCGTGATCAATGGATGCGACATCCATGGAAACGGCGGCTTGCCGGGTGGAGGCCGGGGGCGCCGCGTGGACGGCGGGGATGGACAAGGCCGCTGTGAGAAGGACAGGCAGCGCGTAGCGAATCTGGTTCATGGGTGTGAACTGGCATAAATTTTTTGCAGATGCAAACCTTTATTTCCCGTTCAAGTTTCCCCGCTTGTCTTGGCGGTGAAAGCGTTTAGCTTGGCGCCCATGATCATCTTGATGGCCCGGCGGATCGGCGCGCGGGATTTGCGCAGGCCGCGGCGCTCTCAACGACGTTTCAATGGCTGACGCTTTGAACAGCTTGTTGCGATCCACGTCGCGTTCGTTTTACCTGACGTTGCGGGTATTGCCAGGGGGCGTTCGCCCGCTGATCGGCCTTGCCTACCTGCTGGCCCGCACCGCGGACACCATAGCGGACACGGAAATCGTTCCTCTGGAACGCCGGCTTGAGGCGCTGCGGGCATTGCGGGAAGGAATTCTTGGCGCAAATGCGACGCGGTTGAACCTTGCGGAATTTAGAGGGAAACCAGGGCCGGAAAGATTGCTTTTGGAACGGGTTGGCGAAAGCCTGGCGGCGTTGCAGCGCCGCGCTCCGGCGGACCGGGAATTGATTCGCCAGGTTCTGCAAACCATCACGAGCGGGCAGGAACTGGACTTGCGCCGGTTTGGGGGCGCTACGGCGCGGGAACGGGCCGGCCAGGCGGCAGGAAGGATTGTGGCGCTGAAGACGGACGCCGAACTGGACGATTACATTTACCGGGTGGCAGGGTGCGTGGGAGAATTTTGGACCCGGCTGTGCCGCGCGCGCCTGTTTCCGAATGCGCGTTTGGATGTGGAACAATTCATTGCGGAGGGCATCCGTTTTGGCAAGGGATTGCAATTGGTGAACGTTCTGCGCGACCTGCCGTTTGATTTGCGGAGCGGACGGTGCTATCTGCCCGAAGAAAGCCTTGCGGCGTTCAATTTGTCGCCGGCGGATTTATTGGATCGCAAAAGCCACGACAGGTTTCGTCCGCTTTACAACGGTTATCTGGACCTGGCGGAGGCGCATCTGGCGGCGGGATGGAACTATACGAATCAAATTCCGTTTTCGCAGCCGCGATTGCGGCTGGCGTGCGCCTGGCCGTTACTCATCGGAATCCGGACGATCGGACGGCTGCGCGCGGGGAACGTCCTGGATGCGGAAAGGCGCATCAAGGTCAGCCGCGCGGAACTCCGGCGAATTATCGTGGGTTCCATAGCGGTGTATCCGTTTCCCCAACGGTGGCGAAATCTTCTTCCCGCGGCAAAAGCTGTTGCGTGCGGGGGAAAATTGACGTAAAAAATTATTATGAAACTCTTCAATTTTCGGCCCTTGCTGTGCATGGCCATTCTGTGGACGTGTCTTCCAGCCCGCGCTGACGACAATCCTGCCCAGGCCGCGGCGCGGGCGGCATTGATGGCAGAGATGAACCAAACCAATTCGCAACCCGCGCAAGCTTCGCCTCAACCGGCGCCGCGTCCCGCGCCGGCAAAAACACCGCCGGCCAATCCGCCACAACCGGCGGAAGCGCGGCCTGCGACGCCTGCCATGAGGCCAACCGTGCTGGCGCCAGGCAACACACAGGATAACGCGGCGCAGGCAGCCGCGCGCATGGAATTATTGCGCGCCATGGGCGGGGCGGGTGGCAATGGCGCCGCGAATGCCGCGCCACAGCCGGCCACTGCGCCACAATCCGCCAATGTGCCGGGCAATAGCCCGGCTGCCGCTGCGCCGCAACCGGCGGCCATGCCGCCTGAAGCAGCGATCCAATCCAATGCGCAATCCGCCGCTTCCAACAGCGCCCCGGCATCCGCATCTGTCCCGGCGACGAAGGCGGCCAGACAGCAGAACGCAGAAGAAGCCGCAGAGGTGACAGCGCAGGCTGCGGCGCAAGCGGCGGCACGGGAGGAAGCTTTGAGGCAAGTGACGGAAGCGGAGGCGGCTGCAAAGCATACGGCGGCAGGAAACGCTTCCGTAATGGCCACGAACCATCCCGCGCCGGCTGAAACTAGAGGAGGCGCAGTGTCTGCAACCGTTGTTACAACATCCACCTCCACTCCTTTCTCAGCCAAAGCCTCCACACAACCGGCTACGTCATCGCCGCCAGCGATGACGTCATCAGTTGCCGGCGCCGGTTCGTCGTCCGCGGCGCCAACTTCCCCCGGCCTTTCAGGGCCGCTGCCCGGCAATCAGGCGCCAACGCCGCAGCCGGGCAACGAACCTGTTTCCGTGCCGCCGATGGTCCCGGGGCCGGTCGCCCCCGCGGTCAAATCCGCTGCACAGCCAGTGACGCTCTTCGCGCCTGAGCCTCGCGCCTATGCCCGTTCCGTTGCCGGTTTGCCGCCCATGCAGGCGCCACCGCCGCCGATTTCGGCGGAGCAAGACGCCGAATTGCGTGCATTGTTGCAACGTTACGAGGCCAACCAGATTACGCCGGAACAATATCAACAGGAGCGCGCGCGGATTCTCGGCCGGCTGCCATACACGGGGCAGCCCTGAAGCGGTTTAAGGCAGGCCCTCTTATCGTGATTTGATTGCGAATTGAAGGTTGGGCCGGGCTGCCCTAGACTGGACCGTCATGCATGATTTCAAGTACGTTGGCGGGCAGTTGTTCTGCGAATCCGTTTCCGTGGAGGGCTTGGCGCGGAAATTCGGAACTCCGCTGTACGTCTATTCCCAAAAAACGCTGACGGACCATTTCCATAAGCTGGACCGGGCGATGGCCGGCGTGCCACATCGGATTTGCTTCGCCGTCAAGTCCAACGGAAACGTCTCGATACTCCGTGTGCTGGCGAATCTTGGCGGCGGATTCGACATCGTGAGCGCCGGCGAATTGGGCCGCGTGCTGGCGGCGGGCGGCAATCCGGCCAACTGTGTTTTCGCGGGCGCGGGCAAGACGGAAGCGGAAATCGAATTCGCCCTGGAACAGGGTGTTTATTCGTTCAACGTGGAAAGCGTGCCGGAACTCGATCGCATCCACCGGATTGCCGGGCGGCGCAAGAAAATCGCGCCGGTGGCGATGCGCATCAATCCGGACGTGGAAGCCTTTACCCACTCAAAGATCACCACGGGCACCCACGAAAATAAATTTGGCATCCCGCTCGAAGACGTGGAGGCCGTTTATGCGCGGGCGGCAAAGATGAAAAATCTGCGATTGCGGGGCGTGCAAATGCACATCGGGTCGCAGTTGACGCGCGTGTCGCCCTTTGAAAAGGCTGTTCGCAAAGTGCTGCCGATGGTGCGGCGGCTGGCCGAAACCTATGAACTGGAATTTTTCAGCATCGGCGGGGGCCTGGGCATCGTGTATCAACCGGCGCTGGCCAGTGGACAGGAGGAGTGGTGGCGGTTGCCGGGCGCCAGGGACATATTGACGCCGCAAAAATACGCGGCGAGTCTTCTGCCGTTGTTGCAACCGCTTGGCTTGAACATTTTGCTCGAACCGGGCCGGTTTATCTCCGGCAATGCCGGTGTTCTGATTGCCAGGGTGGAATATGTCAAGAAGACGGCGCGCAAGACGTTTGTCATCGTGGACGCGGCCATGAATGACCTCATACGGCCTGCCTTCTACGACGCCTATCACGAGATTGTTCCCGTCCGCCGCCGGACCGGCGCCACCCTGAAGGCCGACGTGGTGGGCGGCATTTGCGAATCCGGCGATTATTTCTGCAAGGACCGGAGGATTGCACAAATCCGGGAAGGCGACTGCCTGGCATTATTAAGCGCCGGCGCTTACGGATTCGTGATGGCATCCAATTACAACGCCCGTCCGCTTCCCGCGGAAGTGCTGGTAAATGGAAGGAAATTCGCGCTGGCGCGGCGACGGCAAGTGGTGGAGGAAATTTGGTCCGGCGAAACAATTGTGCCGTGGCTCAAATAATTCGATTCGCGCCCATGCCCGTCCATTATGGTATTCGACTTTCTGCGCCATGCCGGTGAAAAAAGCCGGCACAATCAATACCAAAATCCACAATAGCCTGGAGGTCCTTAAGGCAGGGAGGAGCGGCTAAGATTCCATTATGACTTGACTGCCGCCGCGGTTGCCGGCGCCCGTTTGCTCCGCCGCCACCAATCCAGCAGCCGGTAGCCCAGTAGCACGGCCAACAGCGCCGCAAACGCCAGCGGCAGGCGCACGTCCGCCTTCACCTGCATGAAAAAGTGGACCGCGCCGGCGATCGCCGCCACATACGCGAGCCGGTGCAGGGCGCGCCAGCGTTTGCCACCGAGCCGTTTGATCATCCCGTTCGTGGACGTGATCGCCAGCGGAACCATGGCCAACAATGCCGTGATCCCGAACCAAAGGTATTGGCGCGCTACGATCTCATGCAGCGTGCTCGACAGGCTGAACGCGCGGTCAAGGCTGTAAAAGCAGAGAAAATGGAGGCAACCGTAAAAGAAGGCGAACAGGCCGAACATCCGGCGCAACTGAATGAGCCAGTTCAAGCCGAAAACCTTTCGCACGGGCGTCACGGCCATTGTCAGCATCAGGAAAATAAGGGTCATCATACCCGTCGTCAGGATGAGGAAATTCTGCGGGTTTGCGCCAAGCCGATGGCGCGACTGGTCCCAGACCAGCAGCGCGAGCGGCGTGAGGCCGTTGACGAGCACCAGCATCTTGACAAACCGGATGTCGCCTTGCTGCATGGCGTCAGAAATACTTTCGCAAATCCATGCCGGCATACAAATGGCCGACCTGCGCCTCGTAACCGTTGAACATCAGTGTCGGCCGCCGGCCCGGTTCGCCAATCCGCTGCTCCGTGGCCTGGCTCCAACGCGGGTGGTCCACGTGGGGGTTTACGTTCGCGTAAAAGCCGTATTCATTGGGCGCGTAAACATTCCAGGTGGCAGGCGGCTGGGCTTCCACCAACTTGATTTTCACGATGGATTTGATCCCTTTGAAGCCGTATTTCCACGGAATGACCATCCGAACAGGCGCGCCGTCCTGCGGCGGCAGCGCCCTCCCATAAATGCCGCTGGCCAGAATGGTCAGCGGATGCATTGCCTCGTCCATGCGCAAGCCTTCCACGTAAGGCCAGTTGAGCACGCCGCTGCGCTGGCCGGGCATCCGGGCCGGGTCGAGCAGCGTTTGAAACGCCACGTATTTGGCGCTGCTCAACGGCTCAACAACGTTGAGTAATTTGGAAAACGAGAAGCCCACCCATGGAATGACCATGGACCACGCCTCCACGCAGCGCATCCGGTAGATTCGCTCCTCCGGCGGCGCGATTTTCAGGAGGTCATCCAGCCCGAAAATCTTTGGCTTGTTCACCAAACCCTCCACCGACACCGTCCAGCCAGCCGTCTCGAAATTCTCCGCCACTGTCGCGACCTCCTCCTTGTCGGTCGAAAATTCGTAAAAATTGTTGTAATGCGTGATGTCCTCGAAGGGCGTCTCCGGCTCGTTCACCATGAATCCGGAGTCCTCGCTTGTGGCTGTCGCGGCCGGTATTTGGACGCCCTTGATTTTCGCCGTCCGCACCGCGGGGCCGGTGTCGGCGCCCACCGGATTCAGCTGGCGATACACCACGCCCGTCGCCACCGCGCTGGCCGCCAGTACCCCCGCCCGAATGAAGTTCCGGCGGGTGAAATACACCGATGCCGGCGTCATCTCGCGGCCCAAAATCTTGTTTTCATTCTTCAATGTTCCAAAATCTGGCATCGTTAAACCCGATCCGCAACCGCGAAAAGGTCCCGCAAAAAAGTCCCGGCTATGGATGAAAATCGCGCATGGCCTGACCCTTCAAAACCTGCCCGATGTATGCCGGCGCCCATCCGCAAGCATTCGGCAATCCAGCCCAGCGTCATCACCGTCTCCCTTCCCGGTCGCGTGGCGATCTTCACCTTTCCCGCGTCGGTTTTGCGCCGCTTCCTGGATGCTGAATTGCGAGTTTTCGCGCCATGCCTGCGAGCATTTCGGGGCAAATTTCAAATCCGCCGGTCTCCGGCAAACCAACTCCATCTCCAGCCTCCGGCGTTCTCGTTTGCAATCCCCACCGTTCGGGGTAACCTGAATTTGTGAGCGCCAAATTTTCCATTGCCGCGCATTGGCAGGATGGCTTTGACGAGGACCGGCTCGGAAAGTGGGCGGCCGATTTGTGGGGGCAATTGGACGCGCCGGCCGTTTCGCTGGGGCTGGTCTTCATGGCGCCCGATTTTTTCCCACAGGCGCGCCAAGTGCTTGAGATTTTGCGCGTTAGGGCGCGGATTCCATTGCTGGCGGGTTGTTCCAGCACGGCGCTGATTTGCAACGGGAGTGAAGTGGAGAACGCCTCGGGCGTGGTGCTGGCGTTGTATTGGCTGCCGGACGCGGAAGTGAGGGCCGTTCGCTTTACACAGCAGCAGGTCCAGGAAGCCGGCGGGAATTACTGGCGCAGTCACAGCGGCCTGGAGCCGGATGGGATCAACGGCTGGCTCGCGTTCATTGATCCGTTTCACCTGGATGCCGAAGGATGGCTCGAAACGTGGAATGAATCCTTTCCAAAGGCGCCGGTGTATGGCGGCCTGGCGAGCGGGATTTTTTCCGACCAGACGACGCAGATTTATCTGGACGGCGAAGTATTCGAGGATGGCGGCGTGGCGATCGGCGTGGGAGGCGCGGTCAAGATGGAGGGCGTGATTTCACAAGGCTGCACGCCCATTGGGGAGACGTGGACGCTTACCCGCGTGGAGCACAATCTTATCCGCCAGATCGCCAACCGCCCGGCCTATGCCGTCCTGGCCGAGACATTTCAGAAACTGCCGCCCGACGAGCAACAAAAGGCCCGCGGCAACCTTCTGATTGGGCTGGTCGTCAATGAATACCTCGAAGACTTTCAGCGGGGAGATTTTCTCGTGCGCAACCTCATAGGCGGAGACCCGGCATCAGGCGTGCTGGCCGTGGGCGCGCAACCGCGGGCGGGCCAGATGATGCAGTTTCAGCGGCGCGACGCGGCGGCCGCGAATGAAGACATGAGCGAATTGCTGGCGCGGAGGAAAAAGGAAATCGGCGGCGGCCCGATTTACGGCGGCTGCCTGTGCTGCTGCAACGGGCGTGGCCGGAACCTTTTTGGACGGCCCAACCACGATGCGGACCTCGTGCAGCAGTTAATGGGGCCGACCGGGCTGGCGGGATTTTTCTGCAATGGCGAGATCGGGCCGGTGGGAGGGCGGAATTATTTGCATGGTTTCACAGCTTCACTCGCGTTGTTTGTAAAAAAGTAACCGCAATCGCCGCAATTCGCTTTGCTTTTGTTTGCAGGAAGGCCATGCTACCGGGGCCAATGCCAGAGGAAGAACATCAGCCTGAACCGAATCCGTCACCGATGCCGTCTTCGCCCCGGCCCAGGCGCCGGGGACACCGCGGCGGACGGGGCCGCCGTCGAATGCCGCGGCCGCCAGGCCCGGCGCCGGTGGAAGAATCCGAACCCGCTCCGGCTGGCGAGGGAGGGATGGAACAGCGTGTTCCAGAGGCGCCGCGGCACGGTTCACCGCTTTTGCAGGCGGCTGACGAAGTAGCGGCGATCATTGATTCGCTCCGGGGCGCTTTGGACCAGATGGAGGAGGTTTTGGAACTCATTGAGACAGCGGAAGGACAGAAGATTGCCGATGAGCGCGAGATCGAATCGCTGCGCCGTTTGCTTCGGCAATTGCAAGGTCCCCGTCAGGCCTGACCGGTGGTTGCGGGCATGTCGGTCCAAAGCGGGCAACTGATTGCGGCGGCGCGCCGTTTGGCTGCGCGCGTGGACTGCTTGAAATTCAAGCCACCGGTCACGCATGTCTATAACCCGCTCGATTATGCCCGCCAGCCGTATGAAGCTTACGCGCGGAAATTTGGCAACGGCAAAAAGCGCGTGATTTTTCTGGGGATGAATCCGGGGCCGTTTGGAATGGCCCAAACGGGAGTTCCTTTCGGGGAAGTGTCGGCGGTGCGGAACTGGCTGGGAATCGAGGAGCCGGTTCAACGTCCCCGCCGGGAGCATCCGAGGCGGCCAGTCGCCGGTTTCGCCTGCGCGCGCTCGGAGGTGAGCGGGCGGCGGCTATGGCGCTTGTTTGCGGAGCGGTTTGGCCCGGCGGAGAATTTTTTTCAGGAACATTTCGTGGCCAATTATTGTCCGCTGGTGTTTTGCGGCAGGAGCGGTTGCAACCTGACGCCGGAGCAATTGCCCAAAGCGGAATGCCACCGGCTGTTTGAGGCGTGCGACGACCATTTGCGGAGTGTGGCGGAGGCGCTGGAACCTGAATGGATTGTCGGCATCGGTTTGTTTGCGGCCAGCCGGGCAAAAATCGCAGCCGAGGATGGCCTCTTCAGGACAGGAGGAATATTGCATCCCAGTCCGGCCAATCCGTCGGCCAATCGGGACTGGGCGGGAACGGTGACGCGGCAGTTGAAGGCGCTGGGGGTGTGGAAATAATTCCGCCCAAGCTAAGCGCTCTTTTTTTCCTTTTTGCGGAAGACGGTATAAGTATCGGCGACGTTCAGGGCCGAAAGGTCGAATCCCTTGTCGGGCGCCCGATGCTGGGCGATGTTGAGTTGTTCGGCGAGTTTTTTGATGGCGTTCCCGGCAAAGTATTTCACGATTCCGACGTGGCAGGAAAAGATGACGACCAGCAGCGCATGTTCATCCACGGAGCAAACGTAAAGGCTGAAATTTTCGCCCTGTTGATGGATGCTCGAAAAGTTTGGCTCATTGACGAGACCGGCGATGGTCTGGTTGGCCATGAACGCGCCGGAGGCGAGCGCCCCCAGGGTGGTCAGGTCGAAGCTGTTGGCCGCGCCCTGGTGGGTGATGAGGAAGCCGCCCTTGTCAATCACCAGCGCCGTGGTCGCCTCGGTCTGGGTGAGGAATTCACGAAGCACCGCGTCGAGCTTGTGAATGTCTTCCTCGGTGAGTTGTGGAAGAGTGCCCATGTCATGCGGGTTGCGCCGCGCGGGGCGCAGAGTGGCTTTGACTTTGGCTGATGAATTTTTGGAGCAGGAGGCGGGTAATCATGTTCAGCGAGTCGAAGACCCCCTCGCACCGATGCGCCGTGGCGGTGAACGACGGCACTTGGACCTCGCGGTTGTTGAGGAGAAATTCCATGTATTCCACCGGAGCAACGTTCGGCAGGTCGCGTTTGTTGTATTGAAGCACGTAGGGAATTTCCGCCAGATTAAGCTTCAGGGAACTGAGATTGTCAACCATGTTCTGAAAACTTTCCACGTTTTCAGGCATTTTTTCATATTGTGAATCGGCTACGAAAACGATGCCATCCACGCCGCGCAGCACCAGTTGCCGGGTGGTGTTGTAAATGACCTGTCCAGGCACGGTGTATAATTGGAACTTTGTCTTGAATCCTTTGATGGTCATGGCTTCGATGGGCAGGAAGTCGAAGAACAACGTGCGGTCGGAACTCGTGGCCAGCGAGACGAGTTTGCCCTTGCTGCCCTGCGCGGTTTGCACGTGGTCGTGGACCTGGACAAGGTTGGTGGTTTTGCCGCCCATGGCGGGTCCGTAATAGACGATTTTGACCTGTAATTCTTTGGTCGCTTGATTGATGATTGCCATAACGTTATGAGTTTTTGCGGTCGAGCGCGGCCGCTAGTTTTGCGAGTTGCGCGCCTGGAAGGCGTTGCCCGGCGCGGCCCATGGCGGCGAAATAAACGGCGTTCACCCGGAAAATCCTCCAGGGAACGTTGCCGACCGTGAATTTCAAGTTGTTGAGCGCCCCCATCCGCAATTCGCGGGTGCTTTGGGCAACGCGATCAAAAATTTGGGGAAGAAACGCCGCAACGGTGTCCGCGTTCAATTCCGGCGGCACTTCGCTGGCCACTTTCAGCCCGTCGGGCAGCGCGATCACGGCGCCGCTCACGCCCTGCAATGCCATTGCCTCCGCAACAATGTCCTTGGGCGTCATTTGGCGTTGGGTAAAGTCTGTTCCGGGCCGCGCGCCCCGGTAATCCGTGTCATCACGCTCGGCGGCCGGCTGGGGCGCATCATCAGCCCCAAAAAAGTTGGTATCCGCCGCCGGGCCTGCCGACCCGGGCATGGCGCCGCTGGTCGCCGAATGCGGGCGCGGGGCCGGCTCCGGCGCAACGGGCTCGGCTGGAGCGGTTTGTGGCGGTTGGGGAGCGCTGTGGGGCGGGGCAGCCGCGGGGACTGTGGCTTCCATTTCGGGCGAGGGAAACCCAAAGAACAAATTCGGAATTACGGAATCCATGGCCAGCCCGGAGGCATTGCTCCGGAGGGGCCCGCGCCGCTCCAGAAAGAGCGGCACAATCACCTTGAGCGGCAGTTCCAGTTCTACGCCATTGTTGGGAGAGCTGCCGCGCGTGGGCATGTTTGTCCACGACCGCAACTGATACCAGGAAAAGATGACCCGTCCGCGTTTAAGCGCCGGCTCAATCACCTCCATGGGAATGGCAACCTGCATGTTGTTCATGCTTTCACGCACAATTTCTCCCTTGAGCGTTTCCGGCCATTTTTCGAGAAGGTCGCCCAGCGTCGCAAGAATGGCTGCGCCATCGCTGCCGGGGACCGGGGCCGTGGCCGATGGCGTCGTTTGGGCGGTCGCCGGCGGAACAGGGGCAGGCTTGGGCACAACCGGCGCCGGCTCTGGTGCGGCAGGCGCCGAAGCCGGCCGTGAAAACGACTGCGGTTCGGCGGGCGGCGAAGAAAAGGAAGGCGGCGAGATCCGCTCCATTGACGGTGGGGAAGGGGGTGCGACGGGCGGAACAGCCATTCTCCATTGCGGCACCGCTGGGCGTCGCACGACGGGAGGTGGCGGCACGGATGGAATCACGGGTCGAGAGGGCGCCGAGGCGGATATTCCGTTCGTGCGGGGGGCCGATGGCGCGGCGGGCGGCGGAATTGGAGCGCGCCGGGGCGGCTGCGGGGGAGTTATCGGCTTGCCCTGGATTACCGTTCTCTTGATTCCGGTGATGGTGGTGTTGAATGGATCGGCGATTTCCCCTGATACGTTGAGCGTCCGTTGTTCGTGCTGGCGCCGGAGCAGGCTGATGTTCAGCCGGGGAAGAATGGCGTTCAATGGGATGCCCACCGGCAGCAAATCATATTCGTCACCCACGCTAAAGAGGTCTGGGATGGCCTGGCGCAGTTGGCCAAAAGTGATTTTCACGGCGCCGGACGGCAACTGCGGGAGAATTTCGCTCACGGAAATCGAGAGGCTGCCCTGCGAAAGGTCCGCCATCCGGGCGTTCAATCTGGCCCGCAACTCCCCGGGAAGCTTTTCGAGAAGCGGCAACAGGGGAATCTCCACCGCTTCTTCCTGGGCCTCGGCGCTTTCCTCGGCGGATGGCGCGGCTGCGGCGGGCGGGTATGCAGGAGGCGTTTCTTCCGGCGGTAACGCTTCCGGCGGCAACGGTTGGGGTTCGTAGGCCGCTTCGGCCGGTTCGACATTTGCGGGGTTCGGCTCTGGTGGTTGTGGAACCGGTGGAACCTTCGGGCGTGGCGGGCGGGAAGCGGCTGGTTGTGCTGCGGGGGTTGCCGCCGGCGGTCCTTCGCTTTCATCCAAGCGCCGCAGCCAGCCCCGGAGCATCCCGGCGAATCTGGTTTTAACGATGTTTGCCATTAGACGTGGTTTGACGGCGAATTGCTGTTACCTTTCACAGAGAAGTAAGCAGGAAGCGCGCCACGGGATTGAGTGACGCAACGAAAGGGCCGCTGGCCATTGGAGGTTGTCCCAATGTTGGACTACCGGTTACGGCTCACCCAATTCCATTACGTAAAGTTTTCAAAGGCGGAATGCCAATTGCTTATGAGTGCTTGTTGCCGCCGGCATTGCGGACGTTTTCAACTTGTATTTATTCGGCAATGCCGCTAGCGGTGATGCAGTTGCCGATGGAATCCCGACATAACATTCTAATTGTGGACGACGACCCGGACTGGCTGGACGTGTGTCGTGAAGCCCTTTCGCAGCTTCCCAGCAAGCCGCAAATCCGGACGACCAACAACGGTCCGCGGGCGCTTGCCATGTTGGACGCGGCGCCATTTCGGTTGATGATTTGCGATCTGAAGCTGCCCAAAATGGACGGCATCCAGGTTCTGTCGCTTGTTCACAAGCGCTACCCCGATTTGAGAACGGTGGTGCTCACAGGGCTGGAAGGCGAGGAAATCCGCTCGCGCTCGTATTCCCTGGGCGTGGATTTGTTCTGGCTCAAGCACGACATGCAGCAGAACCCGAAAATGTTTTCGGACTGCATCGAGTCTCTTCTGGGCCGCGAGAGCAATTCGGGCTTTCGGGGCATCCAAAGCAAGAGCCTGATGGACATCATCCAGTTGGAATGTATGTCCCGCAATTCGACGGCCTTACGCATTACGCAGGGGCCGCTGGTGGCCAAAATCTGGATTCAGGATGGCGAATTGTTGGACGCGCAGGTGGGGAACATGCGCGGCGAACCCGCCTTTCAAAAAATTCTTGCATGGAAATCGGGAACCTTCGAAAACCTGCCGGCCGAGCCCGACCACGAACGGACGATTTCGCGGTCCATCAATGCGCTGCTGCTCGAAACGGCGCAGGCGATTGACGAAACCGCCGAGACGGCGCCCACCGAAATGCTGGAGCGCGCCGATCATCGCAAAACCGTGTGGCGTCTTTCGCTGATGGCCGGGGAAGGCGCCGAATTCGTGGTGAGCGTTCCCGCGGGCGGCCCGGTGGACAAGGGCGAGGTCTGGGGCGCCCCGTTTGCGGAGCAATTGGCCGGATGGACGCGCAAGGTCAGTGAAGCCGGGAAACATCTCGGCGACCGCCTCGAAGCCGGCCCGCTCTCCCACATCGCCGGCTGCAGCGCCGAACGAAACATGGTCATGTTGTCCCGGGATGACAAACTGTTTCTGGTGGCCTGGCCGCCGTCCGAGGCGGAAACGGACCTGCTGGAGAAAACAAAGAAACTTGTTGCCTCATGGGAATCCTGAAAAAATTTTTTCGTCGCAAGCGCCAGGCGCGGGTCCAGGAGTTGCCCACCGGCAGCATGACGGTCAATGCCAAAGGAGACCTGCTCACGTCCACCGTGTCTTCCAATTATTCCCGCAAGCTGTTGACGGACGTTTCCCGCGAAGTCCTGGGCATTTTCCGCGAGGCGCGGGAAGCGCAACTGCCGCTCGCTGAATTTACCGTTCATTTTGGCAGCCTGCGCATCACCGCGCGTGAAATGCGCAACGGCGCCGTGATTTTCCTCCTGCCGGCCACCAAACCCGCTCCCACCCAGAACTGACCAAGCCTATGAAAAGCAAAGATGTCAACCAACTCATCACCCAGATCGAAACGCATATCGAATGTTGGAAACAATTCAACCATTTTATTGCCATGGGCCGCTCGAAAAAATTCGCCGCGGCCGATGAGAATCATTTCCTCGAAATCAAAAGCGTCATCGTCCAGGAATTGGAATTAATTTTTGCCTCGGTGGAGGTGCCGTCCCCCTCCCGCGACGAGGTGCATGGTCTTCTGACCAACACGCCCTCATTGCGCTCCATCAGCGACATGAATGAAGGATCCATGCGCGCCTTGGAAAGCCAGTGGCACAAAATCTATATTTCCTGGCACGCCATTCTTGGCCAGCTCAAGGTCAAACAATTGGAGGAGGAAGGCAAGGCCTTCTGGGGATCCAAATAATTCCGTGCCCAATTATCTCCAGGTCTTTATCCTGGCCCTCGTCCAGGGCGCGTGCGAATTGCTGCCGGTGTCCAGCTCCGCCCACGTCATTGCCGCAGAAAAGCTCATGCGGCTGAACCCCTCCAGCCCGGAAATGACCATGCTCCTGGTCATGCTTCACACCGGCACCATGTTCGCCGTCATCGCTTATTTCTGGAAGGGATGGATGCGCGATTATTTTTCCGTGCCGGCCAAACTCCGATGGTTTGTCATTCAAATCACCGTCGCCACGTTTTGCACGCTCATCGTGGGCCTGGGATTGAAGGAAATCATTGAAAAGGTTTTTCTCCGCGCGCGCCCGCACGCGCAGATTGAAGATATATTTTCCAACCTGCCTCTCATGGCCGTCTCGCTCGCGGCTGTCGGGGTCCTGATTATTTATTCCGGCGGGCGCGAGGCAAAATCCGCGCGCCATCCCGAGGTTGAAACGCCCCATTCGATCTGGATGGGATTGATCCAGGGTTTTTGTCTTCCATTTCGGGGATTTTCGCGTTCCGGCGCCACGATTTCCATCGGCCTGCTTTGCCGCCTGCCCAAGCAAAAACTTGAGGAATTCAGCTTTGCGCTCGCCGTGGTGCTCACGCCGGCGGTGGTGGGCCGCGAGGCCTGGCGTCTGCTGAAAGACCGCGCCTGGAGCGCGACATTGAGCCATGAATCCACGGTCAGCCTGTTTGCGCCGGGTGTCGTCGGAATAATTTTCAGCTTCATCGCAGGCTGGCTGGCCCTCAAATGGCTGTCCCGCTGGCTTGAAGGCGGACGTTGGACGTGGTTCGGCTACTACTGCCTGGTTGCTGCCGCGGGTGTCTTCGTCCTTTATTTTGCCACCCGGTAGATGTTCATCTCCTTCGTTGCGCGCTTGCTCCAGTCGGGCCGTTTCCCTACTTTTGCGCCGCTTGAAGAAGAACGGACGACCCGAAATTCCGCGCAAGACGATCTACCGGCTTTCGATCTATCTGCGCTGTCTCGCGCGGTTGCGCGAGAATGGCATTGGCACCGTATCAAGCGAGGCGCTGGCCACGGCCGCCGGAGTGAAACCCACCCAACTGCGCAAGGACCTCGCCTGTTTCGGCACGTTTGGAACGCGCGGCCTGGGCTATGATGTCGCCGAATTATCCGCAAAAATCTCCGAGGAACTGGGCACTTCACGGCTTCAGCCCGTCATTTTGGTCGGCGTAGGCCATCTTGGCCTGGCCTTGCTGTCCTATCGCGGATTTGAAAAGGAGGGATTTGAAATCGTGGCCGCGTTCGATATCGAGCCGCGCCGCAAACGAGATAAGCAAACCAAACAGCCTATTCAAGGCATGGACGCGTTGGCCGACTTCGTGGGCAAACAAAATATCCACATGGCCATCCTGACGGTCCCGGCTGCCGTCGCCCAAGAGGCAGCCAACCGGCTCGTCGCCGCCGGTGTCACCGGCATCTTGAATTTTGCGCCCATTGTCCTTTCGGTGCCCGAAGAGGTCATGGTCAATAACGTGAACCTCGCCATCGAACTGGAAAATCTGAGCTATTTCACCCGTCAAATTGACACGTAAATCTCGCGCCGCTTTGGCAGCACGACCGGATGTAAGAAGGGCCTATTGGAAGCGGCCTGTTCATGGCTTTGCGCGAGCACCTCTTCGCCGATTCCGGACACCGATTCAGAATACCTTTCCCGCCGCGGTTTCTTCCTCCGGCCCATCTTCCGCCGGCTCCCGCGGGCCGGCGGTCTTGTCCGCCGGGGATTCGGCGCCGGCCGCGGCCCACTTTTCCGCCGCGACAACCAGCGCGGTAAAAAGGCCGCCGCTGGAGAGCGTGTTGCGGAACATTTCCCAACTCGTCGGGTGAATGCCCGGCAGGCCGATGGTCAGGGCCTGAATCCAGCCGGCAACGGTTTTGGGGTAACCGGGAATCATGAGCCAGGACATCGTGTTTGTGACAAGATAAAATACAACGGAACCAAGGACCCCGCCCGCCAGTAATTTCAAAAACGCCGCCCGCGCCCCGATCACCCGCCCAAACCAAATGATGCCGGCATAAAGCGCGTAATTCGGCGCCAGATAGAAAAGTCCCGCCGCCGGGGCGTGGTAAAAAAACACGTTCAGGACCAGATCGGTGGCCAGCATCGTTCCCAACGGCAGCACCCAGCCCATCCGTCCCGGAAGATAGGCCCCGGCGCAAAACGCGACGCCATAGATGGGGCTGAAATCCGGCGGGAACAGCTTTGGCCACCGTGCCAGCGCCAGTATGGCGACAAAAGCAAAAGGCAGCAATCTGCGCAATGTTTCCTTCATTTCAATCCGTTTCAATCTATTTCAACCAGAATAACGCGCCGCGCGGGCGCGGACAAGCCGCCCTTTGCCCATTTTGCGCGACGCCCTTGTCACGCGGGGAAAACGAAGGCGAACTGGAGACAGCGACCGATTCAGGCAAGGTCGAGCGTCAGGCCGGGCCGGTCCTGGCGGGCGGTTTGAAGCTGCACGTGCGTTGCGCCGATTTGCCGCAGGCGGCCGGCCATGACGCCATGAGCCAATTCGGGCCGGTTGCATTCCCGGCTCAAGTGGGCCAGGTAGAGGTGCTGCAAGTTTTGGGAGATAATTTGCTCGGCCGCATCGGCCGCGGCGGCGTTGGAGAGATGGCCGTGGCGGCCCAGAATGCGCTGCTTGAGGCTCCAGGAACGGCGCGAATCCTGAAGCAATTTGACATCGTGATTGGATTCCAAAACCAGGACGTGCGCCGGGCGGAGGCGTTCGACGGCGAGTTTCGTCACGTGGCCCAGGTCGGTCGCAATGCCGAAGTTCCACGCGCCGGCGCGGATGAGAAAGCCGACGGGGTCCTGGGCGTCATGGGGAACGGCAAACGTTTCCACGGCGAGGCCGTTCAATTCGAAATGGTCGCCCGTGGCGAACAGGCGCCAGTCGAGTTTGGGGGGTGAATCGGAGGGAGCCGTTGAATTGTTCTTGACGCAGCCAAAAAGCGGTCCGCTTTTGCCGTTCCAACGTCCTTTGAAGGACCAGAGGATGGCGTCCTGCGTGCCGCGATTGCAATAAACGGGAATGCCGCAACGGTGGGCAAGGCCGAACAATCCAGAGATATGATCGGCGTGCTCGTGCGTGATCAGGATGGCGGACAAATTTTCCGGCGCGCGGCCGATGGAAGCCAGGCGCTGGCGAATCTGGCGCGGTGAAAAACCGGCGTCAATGAGGACGCGGGCGGAATCGGTTTCCAGGTAGGCGCAATTGCCGGACGAACCGCTGCCCAGGATCGTGAATTTGACGGACACCCGGGCACGGTAGAAAGGAGGATGGAAAATGGAAAATGAAAAATTGAAAATTATTTTCCGCCGCGCGCATCCTGCCCCTTCCCCCAATTTCGCCTTCGCTGTGATGTCGGGCGTTTTCCAGCGCCGTTCTTGCGACAAATTCGTATTTGGATTAGTTTCAGTAAAAGCATGTCAGGCCTTCGCGCAGCCGCTGGATTTTTTTTGGGTGTTTTTTTTCTGGCGCCGGGTCACAGCCCGGCCGCCCCCACCAATGCCCTCGAACGAATCACCGTAGGCCAGGCAGTCACACGGCGTGAGGAAAACCGGGTGGTGGAAGCGGAAGGAACGGTGACGTTTGTGGGAAGGCTGGGGCAGGCCACCTATTTGGAAATCAGTTCGGAGAGCGGGTCAATGCCGGTGATGATGTACCATGGAACCGGATATTTGACGGACCTGCTGTTGAAAAGCCGGGTCCGGGTGCGAGGGGTTTGCGAGGCGGTTTACAACGTGGACGAGGAACAAATGGCAGCCAGCTTGTCGGCGGGGACGTTTCGCGACATCACGATTTTGCAATTGCCGGAAGAAACGTGGCGGCGTTATCCGTTGCAGGCCATTGGTTCGCTGACGGGCGCGAATTTTTCCGCCCCCATCGTTCGCGTGCGTGGCATCGTGCAATCGGTCAAGGCCGGGCAATCATTTGTGATTGGAGATGGAACGAATCAGATGGAAATCAACTTGACAGGCGCGTCGCCGCAAACGGCGGGAACGGACGTGGAAGCGTTGTGCGGCTGGCGCGAAAATGGCCGGGGCCGGGTTTTTGATTGCATTTTTTCGAGGTTGTCCAGGGCGGGGAGCGCCGCGTCAATGCCGTTGCTGACGAAAGCGGCGGAAATCCGGTGGTTAAAACCGGAGGAAGCCGCGCGCAAGTACCCGGTAAAAGTGCGCGGCGTCATCACGTACTTTCGCAAAGACCGGCTGGGCGGCGATGTCCAGGATGGCACGGGGGGAGTTTGGGTCTGGCACGCAAGATCGAGGCGGGGAAAATTGGTTCCGGGCGTGGCCGATTTGAAACCCGGCGATTTGTGCGAAGTGACGGGCGTGACGGACGCGGGCGATTTTTCGCCGCAAATCATCCCGTCCAGGTTCGTTGTTTTGGGGACGGCGGAATTTCCGGAACCGGCGCATCCAGGCTGGAACGAATTGATTCACGGCGCGCTGGATGCGGAGTGGGTGGAAATCGAAGGCGTCGGGATGTCGGTCAAACATCGCACGTTGAGCGTTCGCATGAAGGGCGGAGTCATCCCGTGCATCGCGTCTGGCCCGCTGGACCAATATATCGGCGCTCTGGTGAAGGTTCGCGGCGTTGTTCTCGTGCCGCACGGCCCCAAGCGCAACGCCATCGGCGTGCGGATCATGGTGCCGTCCCGACGATTCATTTCCATGCAATCGCCGGCGCCCGCCGATCCGTTTTCCGCTCCGGCGATACGGATCGGGGATTTATTCAGGTATAATCCCGACGAATATGCCTTTCAACGGGTCAAATTTTTTGGCCAAGTCGTGCAACAACGCGCCGGCGTGCTTTACGTGATGGACGGGGCCAATGGGATGCGGGTGATTCCAAAGGAGGAAACGGAGTTGAGAGTTGGCGATACGATTGAAGCAGTCGGTTTTCCCGAGGTTGACAGCCCATTCGACAAACCATTGCTGACCGTGCGCGACGCCGATGTTCGCCGGAACGGTCATGAACCATTGCCAGGGCCGGTAAAAATATCCGCCGCCAATCTGCTCGACCGGGTGCATGATTCAACGCGGGTGCAAACCGAAGCGAACCTGCTTGGCGTGAACGAATATCCCGGCGAGCAGGTCTTGCAATTGCAAACGGGCGCGCAAGTGTATCGCGCGCGGATCAACATCCGTTCCGGACAAATGCCTCCATTGCGTTTGGGAAGCCGTTTGGAATTGACCGGTGTCTATGCCATTGGCAGCGACAGGCTGGTTCCATTTGAACTGCTGCTCAATTCGCCGGCGGACATCCGCGTGCTGGAATTGCCGTCCTGGTGGACGGCGTCGCACGCCATGTTTGTGGCCGGCGGCATGGCGGTGCTGATTTTGCTGGCGATCATTTGGATAGGGATGTTGCGGCGGCAGGTCGAAAAACGCACGCTGCAATTGTCCGCCGCCAACCAATCGCTCACGAATGAAATCGCCGAACGCCGGCGCGCGGAAAATGAATTGGTGCAAACGCGCACGCAGCATTTGATTGAGCAGGAGCGCACGCGCATCGCGCGCGATTTGCACGACGACCTGGGCAGCCGCGTCACGCAATTGGTTTTGCTCAATGAATTGACGCTGCAAAACCGCGTTTCGCCCGGCGGCGTCATGGAGCACGCGCGCGAAATTTCCACGGCTGCCCGGCAAATGATTCAGTCGCTGGATGAAACGGTATGGGCCGTCAACCCGCGTAACGACACATTGCCCCAATTGTTGGATTACCTGGGCAGCTTCGCCGGGGAATTTTTGAATACGGCCGGCGTGCGTTGTCGTTTCGACTTTCCCGATCATCCCCCCGCGCGGCCGATTTCCGCCGAGACCAGGCACAATTTATTTCTTGCCGTGAAGGAAGCGCTGAACAACGCCGTCCGTCACGCGCGCGCCACGGAAGTCCGGCTGCGCGCCGCGATCAGCGAAACATCGCTCGTGCTGGCGATTGAGGACGACGGCTGCGGCTTTGACGGCGCGCCAAACGGCGCGACGGCCGACGGATTGCAAAACATGCGCCAGCGGATGGAAGCCATCGGCGGGCAATTCGAGATCGAAAGCGCGCCCCAAACGGGCGCCAGGATCAGGCTGACGTTTTTTTGGCCGGCGGAAGTTCATTTATGATTTTGGATTCATGATCCATGATTTTGCGCCGATTCATGGCCAATAAAACCTTCAAACGCAAATCGTAAATCATAAAATCATCCATGCCCGTCACTGTTTCCATCGTGGAGGACGATTCGCCGACGAGGGGGGCGCTGCTGAAATTGTTGAGCGGCGCGCCAGCGGTCCGTTGCATCGGCAATTACTCAAATGGCGAAGACGCGTTGCGCGGGATTCCCGCGGACAAGCCCGATGTCGCGCTCGTGGACATTCATTTGCCAAAAATGAGCGGTATCGAATGCGTGGCGAAATTGAAGCTGAAGTTGCCGGATTTACGCGTGTTGATGCTGACGACTTACAGCGACAGCCATTTGATTTTTGATTCATTGCGCGCGGGCGCCAGCGGTTATTTGCTCAAAAAAGCCGGCTACGATGACCTGGTCCAGGCGATTGCCGACGTTCATGCCGGCGGCGCGCCGATGACGGCGCAAGTGGCGCGGCAGGTCGTGGAACATTTTCATGCCATTCGAAAACCCGCGTCAGACGTGGAAAAACTGACGGCGCGCGAAAAGGAAATTCTTGGCCTTCTGGTGAAGGGTTTTCTCTACAAGGAAATCAGTGACAAGCTCGGCATTTCCATGAGCACCGTCAGCATGCACTTGCAGCATATTTACGAAAAGTTGCACGTGCAGTCGCGCGCGGCGGCCACGGCAAAATTTCTCGGCCAGATTTGACCGTTTGCGGCCATTCACTTCCTCGCCGGGAACTTTTCCCGCCCTTTGAGCCGTTCACACCCGCCACCTGTGTGAACTCACAATAGCAGGCCGGGGAAAAACGTTCTAATAATAAGAGCTGAACGCTCAAATATCCGAAAAACACGTCACCACACGTCACCGTATGAATTCCATCGTTTGTCCTCTGAAATCAAGCGTCTCGGCCACGATCCTGGCTCTTGGAATGCTTGCCGTCCAACCCGCCTTTGCCACCGACGATACCTGGGTGGGAAACACCTCCATCAACTGGGCCACCGCCGCCAACTGGAATCCGGCGGCGGTTCCGGTGGCTGGCGATGATCTGTTGTTTGGCCTTGCAGGAACGGCTGGAGCGAATCTGACCAACGATATTGCCGCCGGCACGTTCTTCACCGGCATCACGTTTAACAGTGGCGCCAGCGCGTTCACATTTTTTGGCAACAGCATCGGCATCACGAGCGGCATGACGAATAGTTCCGGCGTCACTCAAACCATCAGCAACAATATCGTATTGGGAGGCAATGCAACCGTTGATACCGAAGCCGGTGGAACGACGATTTTGGCCAGCCTCATCAGCGGCAACTTTGGCCTTACCAACAACGGCGCCGGCACTTTGATACTGGCAACCAACACGACCTTTGGCGCCAATGGAAGCACGTTCACAGGCGGGGTAACGGTCAACGCGGGCACATTGCAGATCAGTCAACCTCCACAAGGCGGCAAAACCTGTCTGGGGTCCGGCCCCTTGACCGTCAATGCCGGCGCAATGGTCACCGATAATGCCGATGGCTATGGTTATGGATCGGGCTCGGTGCCCACCATCTATGTCAATGGCGGCGCCATTAACAGCTACAAAGGCACTTACCCGAACATTTGCTTTGTCAATGGCGGTACGATCAAGGTTTTTGGCGCTTTTGGCACGCTCAATGGCAACGGCAGTGCTTGCGGCATTACCAACCTCCCATCGGGCGCGACCGCGATCATGGGCGCCGATCCGAGCGCGGCTGCCGGCACGTGGAACAATACCAAGCCTCTGACGCTGAGCGTGGCGCAGGGGACCGTTACGGGCGGTCCTTATCCGGGAGTGGACATGCTGTTTTCCGCAACGCTTCGTCATAGCGGATTGGTTTTCAAAACCGGCAACGGGACGTTGGAAATGTCCGGAGCCAATTCCGGCGTCACTGGTTTTACCATCAGCAACGGCACGGTGGTGATCAGCGGCTCTTTGCCCTCAAGCTGCATGGTGACGAACGCGGGCGGCGCGTTATGCGGCTCAAACTCGATCAGCGGTTCCGTGACCGATGTCAGCAGCGCCGCGCAAATCAATCAGGAGACAAATTATTTGATTACCGGCGCGGCGGGCACGTTGACCATTGGCGGCAATCTGGACATGAGCGCCGGCGGCGATTGTTCCCTCGATTTAGTCACTTCCGCCGCTTCTGGAAATGATTCCATTGCCGTCGGCGGCGCGCTGGTTTTGGGCAGCGGCACGGTATTTCATCTCAAGGCGCTCGGCGGTTCCGCGAACCTGGCCGCCGCGGACTACGTCCTCATTCAAGGCAGTTCGCCTCCTTCAGGCTCGGTGAACCCGGCTCCGGCATGGGATGGAACCGTCCCGGCAAATGCCGGCGGCTATTCGGTCCAGATTTCAGGCAATAACGTAATCCTTCGTCCGAATTATGTGCCGCTGGTCACCTCGGCCGCGGCTGCGCCATCTCCCGCAACCAATGGTGAAAACGTGCTCTTGACTGTCGTGGTGACGAATGGGACGCCGCTCTATAACGTCACTGTCAATGCGTCCGCCATAGGCGCTTCTTCAAGCGTGGCCCTTGCCTTGCAAGGCAGCGGGGTCACGCCGGGCGTTGGTTATGTTTATACAAACACAGTGGCCGTGGCGACCACCAATGCGGGAAACTACCTGCTGCCGATCAACGTCACGGACTCCGCGTCGTACACCGTCAGCAACAACGTCCCGTTGACGGTGGCCGTGTATCTCACGTGGAACGGCGATGCCGGCGGCAACAGCAAGTGGGACACCGCAGGCGAACTGGAATGGCGGAATGGACTCGTTTACGGGCAGGAGGACACGGTCCGATTCGATGATACCGCCACGGGTCTCAACGCCACCAATGTCAATCTGGAAGCGGCCCTCTCACCGGCCGGCGTCGTCGTCAGCAACACCGCGGGAACGCCAACCGGGATTTACACATTCAATGACGGCACCGGCGCCGGTGGCGGCAGTATCATTGGCAGCGGCGGCGTGATCAAACAGGGGTCGGGCGAACTGTTGATGGCCGAAGGGTCCGACGGTTTCAGCAATGGCATCGTCGTCGGCGGCGGAACGCTGATTTATTCCAACTCCACTGGCACCGTGGCCATTTCAGGCGGGTTGACCGTCACCAACAACAGCAGCGTGTTGTTGGACCAGATTGGCGCGATTTCAGGCAACATGACCATCGGCGCCGGTTCCAGCGTGCAAGCCGGCGCGAATGATACTTTCGGCAGTTTGCCCTCCGGCTCCATCACGATGGACGGCACGCTGGCGATCAACCGCACGGACGATCTATCCGTCAGCAACGTCATCAGCGGCGCGGCGACCGGAAGTTTGATTAAGACCAACGCGGATACCATTACCCTCTTTAGCGCGAATTCATTTGCCGGCAACATTACGGTTTATGGCGGGACATTGAGCAATAATGTAACGGGAGCCAGTGACGGCGGCACGGGCGGCTTTGGCGCCTCCACCAATGCCGGCCGTGTCATCACGGTTTATACCAATGCCACGTTGACTGATGGGAAAAACAACTGGTTTGGAGGAAAGACAGCGAATGATGCCAGTTTTCCGGCATTGATCATCAATGGAGGCACGGTCTTCAGTCCGCGCTATACCGGTCTTGGAAACGTCACCCTGGAAAACGGAGCTTCCTTGACCGCCAATCACGGCACCAACGGAACGGATGGCTCGAAGTACGGCGGATACTACGATTATCAATTCCGGGGCACTGTGACTGTAACCGGTTCGACCCCGATCACCATCACGAACGGCGACAATTGGGGCGACCATTTAAGCACCAACACGGTATTTGATGTTCCCGTGACCGGCGGCAGTGGACCCGACCTGACGGTCGCTTGTCCGCTGATCAATCAATCAGGCGACTACGGCAGCGCCCCGGGCGGCTTCACCAAGACCGGCCTGGGAACGATGTTGTTCAGCAGCGCGGTTCCCTTGTTCAGCACCAATGAATACAGCGGCAACACGGTCATCAGCCAGGGCACGCTGGCCTTGGGCGGCAATACGACAATAACCAACAGCCGAAACATCATCGTCGCCGGCGGCGCCACGCTTGATGTCTCCGGTTTGGCCGGATTCGCGCTGGGCGCGAGCCAGACGTTGAGCAACAGCACTTCGACAGCGGTGCTCAACGGCAATGTCAATGCAAGCACGGGAGGCATTTCATTGACGTATGCCTCGGGAACGCCGTCGCTCACCGCCCAAAATGGCGCCCTGACGTTGGCCGCCGCCACCGGATTCACCGTTGACAACACCGGTTCGGCTTTGGCGGCGGGCGGTTACAAGGTCATTTCCGCGGGAACGGGCGGATCAGTTGCCGGAACGGCGCCGGCATCGGTGGCTGTCATTGGCGGCGGCCTTGCCGCGGATACGGAGGCCACGTTGTCCATCAGCAACAGTGAACTTTACTTGAATGTGATAACGGTTCCAGTGGCATACATCACGAGCGTTAACGTGAGTGGAACGTCGCTGTCCATTTCAGCGACCAACGGATTGCCCGGTGGAACATGGACACTGTTGCAAAGCACGAATATCGCCTTGCCGCTGGCCCAGTGGCAAACCAACCGGACGGGAACGTTTGGCGGCAGCGGCGACCTGTCCACCAACATTGTGAATACCGCCACGAACACCCAGGAGTTCTACATATTGAAACAATAATTTCGCAGAGCCAGACCTCTGGCAACTCTGTGATAAAAGCCGCCGGGGCGATACTGGGAGCGCGCCGGCGGCCCTAGATTTTATGCGCAGCAGGACAAGAAACAGCTTGGATAAATCTGGATTCACCTTGATTGAGCTATTGGTCGTCATCGGCATCATCGCGATTTTGGCGGCGTTGTTGCTGCCGGCGTTGGCCGCGGCCAAACGGGATGCGCAAAGAATCAATTGCCTCGGCAATACCAAGCAACTTGCCCTTGCCGGCATCATGTATATGCAGGACCATCACACCGGCATCGCCTACGGGGGAGTAGTCAATGGAAAATACGTCACCTGGCTGGACGCGATAGGCCAATATGAACCCAAGGTCTATAAGGCGCGATCTTGCCCGACGGCCGCCGCGTATAACGCAATCGTTGGACACGGTTACGTTGCCGGCGCTTATGTTACAGCCGGCGGTTCAACCTCCGAATTCAGCCCGACAAACTGGTGCAGTTATACCATAAACGGGTGGCTCTACGATCCCGGTTCCGGTACGAAAGGCAAAACGGGGGCAACGTATGCCCCAGCCCCCACGTCGCCGGATGGTTTCTTTCGCAGGGACACAAACATCCGGCAACCTTCCAACACGCCGCTTTTTGGGGACGGAACGAAGGAGGATAGCTGGCCTCAAAACAGCGCAACCACCGGCGCCGGGTTGGACCCGGCCGGTTACACTTCCACCGGTCTGGGAGCCGCGGACTTGTATGATCCGGTTGTTACCTATCAAAATTACACCATGCAGCGGTTTCTCATCGCGCGGCACGGCTCGTTCCGCCCGGATCAGGCGCCCAGGAGTTTTAACATACAATCGAGAAGCGGCGGCAATTTCCTGCCCGGGGCAATTAACATCAGTTTTACCGATGGACACGCGGAAACGGTAAAACTTTTCAATCTTTGGACACTGGCGTGGAGCGCAAAGAGTATTTCGCAGCATCAGCCGGGGAAATAACGCCTGTCATCAATGCGTCAATGCAATGGATCAGAACGCTCAACCCAAACTTGTATGCCTCAACCTGGAAGAATCTCCGCGCGATTTCGCCCTCGAAAATTTTGCCCGCTCGCGCTTTGCCTGATGTTTTGCGGCCTATGGACCCGTGCCGCGCTTGCGGATTCGCCCCGGGAGCGGACGCTGATTGATTCGGGCTGGCGGTTTCACCTGGGGGATCCGGCGGACATGGCCAACGCGGATGAAACCAACGTCGCCTACTACCCGGAAATTTCAGACCTGGAGAAATTGCAGAGCGGGGACGTGAGCGGGTCCGCATCGGAAACCAATTTGGAGACGTTGCGGCCGCCGCTGGCGGGATTGGGGGAGAACGTTTCGTTTGTGCAAACGAATTTTGACGACCGTTCGTGGCAACCGCTCAATTTGCCGCGGGATTGGGTGGTGGAATTGCCGTTCAGTTCGAGCGGGGACAAGGGGCACGGCTACAAGGAAGGGATCAACGGGGTGACCAGTTCGAATACCATCGGGTGGTATCGGCGCACGTTCACGCTGCCCTCGTCGGACGCGGGCAAGAGCCTCTGGCTGGAGTTCGACGGCGTTTACCGCAATTGCCTGGTGTGGCTCAACGGCCACGTGGTGGGGCGCAACGTGAGCGGCTACAGCGGTTTCTATTTTGATGTTTCCCAATATGCCAACGCCGGCGGGACGAACGTCCTGGTGGCGCGGGTGGATGCGAGCCGGTTTGAAGGGTGGTTTTACGAGGGGGCGGGGATTTATCGCCATGTCTGGCTGGTGGCGACGGATCCCGTTCACGTGGCCCATTGGGGAACGTATGTGACCAATATGCTTTCGGGTTCCAATGCCATTGTCACCATTCAAACCCAGGTCGCCAACGACGGGGCCGGTTCCGCCACGCCCGCCCTGACCTCGGCGATTTACGATTCGGGCGGCAACCTGGTGGCCTCGGTCGCGCAAAGCCTCACCATAGCCGGCGGCGGTTCCAACGTTGTGACGCAGACCCTCACCATTACGAACGCGCAATTGTGGTCATTGGACTTTCCCAATCTCTACCGGCTGGATTCGATCCTGACGCAGGGAAGCGCGACGAACGATGTTTATGAAACGCCTTTTGGGGTGCGGACGATCACCTGGGACCCGAACAACGGGATGTCTCTGAACGGGCAACGGGTGGAAGTCAAGGGCGCGTGCAATCACCAGGATTTCGAGGGCGTTGGGCTGGCGCTGCCGGATCGGGTTGAATTCTACCGCATCGAAAGGCTCAAGGCGCTGGGCTTCAATGCCATTCGCACGTCGCATAATCCCCCGACACCGGAACTGTTGGATGCCTGCGACCGGCTGGGGATGCTGGTCATGGACGAGAACCGGCGTCTGGGCTGGGACCCGGAGGCGCTGGGGCAGTTGGGGCGCAATGTGATTCGCGACCGGAATCATCCGAGCGTATTCATCTGGTCGCTGGCGAACGAGGAAACGCTGCAAGGCACGACGACGGGGGCGGCGATCATGCAGGTGATGACGAATCTGGTTCATCAATTGGACCCGACGCGGCTGACCACGGCGGCGATGAACGGAAGCTGGGGCAATGGATTTTCGACGAACGTGGACGTTCAAGGCTTCAACTACCACGAAGGCAATGAAGCGGGCTATCACGGCAGCCATCCGACCCAGCCGACGATTGCCACCGAAGACGGCAGCCAGGTGGGGGATCGGGGCATCTACACCAATCTCAACTCGTATGTCGAGGCGTATGACATCAAGAATGCGGGGGTGGGTTGGAGCCAGACGGTGGAGGGGATGTGGCAGTTTTACAAGGCCAATCCGTGGGTGGCGGGATTTTTTTACTGGACGGGTTTCGATTATCGGGGGGAGCCTACGCCGACGAGCTGGCCGAGCATCAATTCGCACTTTGGCATCCTGGACACGTGCGGTTTTGCGAAGGACAACGCCTGGTATTGCCGTGCCAATTGGCTTTACAAACCGGTGCTGCACGTTTTTCCGCATTGGAATTGGGCGGGGATGGAAGGCCAGCCGATGGATGTGTGGGCTTTCAGCAACTGTCAAACGGTGGAATTGTTTTTGAACGGGGTCAGCCAGGGGAGGCAAACGGGGAACGTGTTGGGCCATTTGGAATGGAGCGTGCCGTATGCGGCCGGGACGCTCCAGGCGGTGGGTTATATTGGCGGCCAGCCCGTCATCACCAACACCATTGTGACGACGGGATCGCCCGCGGCGATCACGTTGCAACCGGATCGGGGGACGATTCTGGCGGATGGCCGGGACGTTTCGCTGGTAACGGTATCGGTGGTGGACGCGCAGGGCAACGTGGTGCCCACGGCGACCAACACGGTGACATTGAGCGTCAGCGGCGGGGGAACACTGCTTGGATTGGGCAACGGCGATCCCAATTGCCATGAATCCGACGTGGCCACCAACAATATCGGCGTGCGCTCCGTGTTCAACGGCCTGGGGCAGGTTATTGTTCAATCCCTGACCAATGCGGGAAGCATCACGCTGACGGCTTCGGGCGCGGGTTTGACTTCCGCCAACGTCACCCTTACCGCCGCCAACGTTCTTCCCGCGCCGGCGGCGCCGGTGGGACTGGTTGCCGTGGCGGGCAATCAACAGGTGACAGTGGGCTGGGACCTTGTGCCGGGGGCGATCACGTATAATGTCAAACGCGCGACGACCAGCGGCGGGCCTTACACAACCATTGCGAGCAACACGGCGGACCTGGGCCTTGTGGACGGCAACGTCGTCAATGGCACGACGTATTATTACGTCGTGTCGGCATTCAATGCCGACGGCGAAAGTGTCAATTCCTCCGAAGCCTCCGCCACGCCGCAAAGTCCATTTTACTTTTTGGTTCAGCCCAATTCGTTTGTCAGTTCCAATACGGTCTATGTCGGGACGCCCATCGTGTTTTCCGCAATGGCCACGAACAATTTACCCGTTGCTTACCAATGGTTTGAAATTCTCGGCGACGCGACAAATATCCTCGCCGGACAAACAAATGCTTCCTATTCGCATTTGGTGCGCGCGAACGATGTCAGCGGCGCAAGTTTCTTCGTGGTGGCCGGCAATGGATCGGGCAGCATCACCAGCTCGGTGGCAAATTTGGTTTTAAACAATGTATCGGTTGGCGCGCCGTCCCCGGCCGTCAGCGTTCAATTCACGCTCACCAATTATTCCGGTTACAGCGGATTTTTTCTCTCGCCATCGGACACCGCCGGCGTTTATGCGGTGTCGAATTGGAACGTCTGGCCAATTACGCCCGTCACCAACGGCACGCAACCGGGCGTGACGATCAGCGGATTGAAGGATTTCAGCGGGGCGGCATCGCCAATCTCGGTGACCGTTGCCAATGTGAGCGATGGCTGGCATCAGAGCCAGGCCACTTCCGCCAGTTCGCCGCCAAATCAGCGGCTGATGAATACATTTTGGAAGGTAAATCCAAAAAAATCCAATCCGTCCGTGAGCACGATGGGCATTACGCTGCGAAACGTTCCCAATGGCGGCTATTCGGCGTATATCTATTTCATGCAAAATATTTCCGGAGCAACCGGAAGCGCCATCGCCGGCGCGACGGCATATTACTTTGCCGAATTTACCGCCTTCAACGCCTCCAGCAATTTTGTCACGAGCGTCAGCACGGATTCAGGGTCGTCGCCGTTGGTCAATTATCTTGAATTGCCGGCCCTTTCCACTGGCGGAACGAATTCCATTCAATTTTACGTCAATTATATCAATGGCGGCGATGGCATTGCCGTCTGCGGATTGCAGCTTGTTCCTCTCCTTGTGCCTCCAACCGGAGTAACGGCGTCTGTCACAAATGGCCGGATTGACCTGTCCTGGATTTCCGTCGCCGGCGCCACAAGCTACAACGTGATGCGCGCCACAACCAGCGGCGGCCCGTATGCTTCAGTCGTCACCGGGTTGAACGACACCAACTATACCGATGCGACGGTGACCAACGGCGTTGCGTACTATTATGTCATCTCTGCCGTCAATCCGGTCGGCGACACTGCCAATTCCGACGAAATCAGCGCCCGCGTCCCTCCCCCGCCGTTGCCCGTTATCGAAAGCCTGGCCGTTTCAAACGGCGATTTATCCATCACCGCGACGAATGGCGGCGCGGGAACGTGGACCTTGCTCCAATCCACCAATCTGGCGTTGCCGCTCAACCAATGGCAAACCGGTGGAGTCTTTGCCTTTGACGCCAACGGCAATTTATCCACAAATATTCCCAATGCCGCGACCAACGCCCATGCGTTTTATATTTTGAAGCAATGATCCCCGCGCGTTCATCCATGCCTGCTTTTCGATTGGGATTCATCTTTTTTTTGGCCGCGCTGCTCATCGGCAACGTTTCCGCCGCTGATTCACCGCGCGAAAAAATCCTGATGGATTTCGGATGGCGATTTCACCTGGGCGACGCGCCCGGCGCGGGCGCGCAATTTGATTATCCGGAAGTGAAGGATTTGGCCAAGACCCGCCCCGGCCAGGTTGGATTGGAAGGAGCCCTCACAGCCGCCCGGTTCGACCCTCCTGCCGGGGATTTTGGAACCGACGTTTCCTTTGTTCAGCCCGTCTTTGACGACAGCGATTGGCGGCAGTTGGATTTGCCGCACGATTGGGCGGTGGAATTGCCCTTCGCCACGAACGCGCCGCCCAATCCGCCGGGCATGACCGAACGCGGCGATAGCAACGCTGCTGAAACCGTCCGCGCGGACGAAAAGAATCTTGTCGGCCATGGTTTCAAGCCGGTTGGCCCGCTCTTTCCGCAAAACAGCATCGGCTGGTATCGAAAGCAATTTGATTTGCCAGTTTCGGACAAGGGAAAAGTTCTCCGGCTTGATTTCGAAGGTGTCTATCGCAATTCATTGGTCTGGCTCAACGGCCATTTCCTTGGACGGCATCTGGACGGTTACACCGGTTTTCGTTACGACATCAGCCAATTTGCCAATTACGGCGGGAAAAATGAAATCGTCGTGCGCGTGGATGCGTCGCGTTTTGAAGGCTGGTTTTACGAAGGCGCGGGCATTTATCGCCACGTTTGGCTCGAAATAACCCCGCCCGTTGCCATCGCGCCACGCGGAATTTTCGTTTGGAGCGAATTTTCCAACAACGTCCCCGTTGGCCCCGCCACCATTCATGTCCGGACAACTTTGGACGATGCAAACGGTTCTTCCCCGGTGACGCTCACGCAGAAAATCGTCAACGCCCGCGGACGAGCCGTGGCGACTGTTTCCCAGCCAGCCGACGCCACGAAAGCCGGCCGCCGCGCCGAATCCATTTTGTGTGTTCCTTCCCCCAAACTTTGGTCGCCTGAAACGCCCAACCTCTACCGGTTGATTACAACCGTTGAAATTGGCGGCAAAACGGTTGACCGCAAGGAAACCGCGTTCGGCATCCGCACGATTGCATTTGATCCGGAAAAGGGATTTTTGCTCAATGGCAAACATTGCCTCATCGAAGGCGTTTGCAATCATCAGGATTTCGCCGGCGTCGGCACGGCGGTGCCCGATGCCATCGAGTCTTATCGGGTGGAAAAGCTCAAGCAGATGGGCTGCAACGCCTGGCGCACCGCCCACAATCCGCCGAATCCTGAATTACTGGACGCCTGTGACCGCCTCGGAATGCTGGTGATGGATGAGAATCGCCGCTTTGACACCAATGCCGATACGCTGGCTGCCCTTGAAGAAATGATTGTGCGCGATCGAAACCATCCCAGCGTGTTCATCTGGTCGCTGGGCAATGAAGAGCCATTGGCCGGCACGGGCGCCGGCGCGCGGATTGCAGCCATGTTGCAGGACGTCGCTCACCGTCTGGATCCTACCCGGCTTTGCACGGTGGCGATGTATGGCGGCGTGAAAGACACCAATGGAATCTCCACCGTGATTGACGTTCAGGGATTTAATTATCACACCGCCATGATTGCCCGTTACCATGCCAGGCATCCGGAGCAGCCGATCATTGGCACCGAAACCGCCAGCACCGTCACCACGCGCGGCGTTTATGCCGATGATAAGCAGCGCGGCTACCTGGGCGCTTATGGCGATGAACATCCCCACTGGGGCGCGACACCGTGGGAATGGTGGCCCTTCTATGCCACGCACCCCTACGCCAGCGGCGGATTTGTCTGGACCGGCTTCGATTATCGCGGCGAGCCGACGCCTTGCAAATGGCCCTGCATCAATTCCCATTTCGGCTTGATGGACACGTGCGGTTTCCCCAAGGATATTTATTACTATTATCAGTCATGGTGGCAGGACAAGCCGGTATTGCACGTTTTGCCGCATTGGAATTGGCCGGATAAAATCGGCCGCGACATTCGCGTGCGCGTGTTCAGCAATTGCAAACAAGTGGAATTGTTCCTCAACGGCAAAAGCCTGGGCACGCAAACGATGCAGCCCGATTCGTTTTTGGACTGGAACGTGAAATATGCGCCCGGCGTTTTAAGCGCAAAAGGCTTTGATGGGGAGGGGAAATTGATCGCCGAAAGAAAGGTTGAGACAACGGGCGCGCCGGCCGCAATTCGTCTTTCGCCCGACCGCGCCACGATCCATGCCGACGGCCAGGATTGCAGCGTGGTCAAGGTTTCAGTCGTTGATTCGAAAGGCCGCGTTGTGCCCACGGCGGACGATCGGATTCATTTTCAATTGACCGGGCCGGGTAAAATTATCGGCGTGGGCAACGGCGATCCCAGTTGCCACGAACCCGACAAATGCCAGGGCGCCTGGCAGCGCAGCGCCTTCAACGGTCACGCCCTGGTTATTGTGCAGTCGAGTCTCAAGGCCGGCGCCCTGCGGCTGACAGCCAGTTCGCCCCGTTTGGGCCGCGTCTCCTTGAAATTATTCGCCAGGATTCCGGCGATGCACGGCATTTAATTTCACCGTCATGGCCATGCCGCCATTCAACCAGCTTCCCGCCGGAAGGCAATCATCCAATCCGTGCCTTGTTCCGCCGAATAGGGGCAACCCCGCGAATGGCTCATTTTCCGATTGCATCCAAACCGCGATCGTCCAGTGGGGACCGAAGAGGTTGCGCGGCAGCGTAGCGCCGTAGGCGCCGCATCTGTGCGGAAAAAATTGCCAGGGAAAATTTCAGCTCCGTGGCAGGGATTACTCAGATGGTGTTGCAGAAGGAGCGCCAGCAGGGTTATCGGCAGGCAGATGAGGGGCGGCATTGGTGCGGAAAAACATACGCCCCTGAATGCGTTTTCGATAATCCGATTCCAGTTCGGGCACGACATCAATTTTTGGATTGGGACGAAAAAGATTCGTGCTGACCAGGGACATGCCAACCAGCATTTTCTTGTTCATGTCAATTTGAAAATCCAATCCCGCTCTCTCGTCGTCCCATCGTATATCGCAAAAGGGAAAATGATAGCCCGCTTTCATATCGTATGGACCATGGACGGAGAATGGCGGACTGTCCGCGTGTAGAAGCTTCGGGTCGTAACCCAATTTGCGCAAGGCGTCCCGCGCAAATTCAATGGCATCATTGGTGGTCATGTTGTCCGGTCCCGCAAAGCGCGGCCATGTTCGTGCGGGATCATCCGACACCACATAAGGATTATCATTCAGGTTGCGAAATATATGTACATACCCATCATCAAAAGCAAACTGATAATGATTCGTCAGCCAAAGGCCACCTCCGATGAAACCCTTCATGGGATCAACGTTGAAATGCCCGACTTGGCTGGTGGTGATGGGCTGGGGAATCGGCAAATCCAACTTTTTGGCAAAGTCGGAGACATGCGGCAGAATCGCCACCAACACGGCATTGGAGAAGGCCGCAGTAACGTGGATGAAGGGAGTGATTGGCATAATATCAGTAGTTGTCCAATCCAAACGTCAACCCCCAAAATCCATAAACCGTCATGGAGTTGGGACTAAATTCGCCGCCTGTATCAGGCTGGCCGGCGGCAAATTGGATAGCATCCTTTATTGTTGCGTCATTCAATAACATGTCCGTTTGAATATGGGTGATAAAATTCACATGGTTGAAATCAACGTAGCCAAGATTTATTCCGGTGCCGATTGGTTTGAGGCTTGGCGCTTTTTTTAGTTGCTCCGTCGGCGGATTGGGTGCGCGAATGAGGTCAAGCGCATTGGTGATGAGCAGGGGAGGGCGATTATCGTAGGGAATGCCGTCGCTGCCGAAGTCCACTGCCAAATCCACGTTTTGAAGCGTCTTTGTGGTGCCAAGAACCTCGACCGTCACCATCGGCGTGTCGTACGCCTTCAACAGTCCGCAAGCTGGGAAGTGCCGGGTTCCAATATCCACGTAGTAGATGGGCAGAGTGATCGTGTTGGTGGCGCCTCGGAGCAAATAATGCAATTGGCTGACGGAATGCTTGAGCTTGCTCAAGGCCGCCATGTCCATATCCACTGCCGCGAGCCATTGCGTGGCCAGTTGCCAGGCGCCGTTCGTGTCAATGAGCGATTTCCTGCCAATAAGCGCATCAAGGTTGTCGGCGTAATACTCGACCCGGGGTGCGCTCAAGCGCATTATCCCCGCCAATTGGGCGCCGTAAAATCTGAATTCAAAATTGGCGGTGTCAATGCGGCCGTTCGGACCGATTTTCAGGGCGCGCAACCTGGCGTCGCGCGGGATGTTCGGGTTAAATATATTGGTTCCGAAAACAGTGTCAGGATAGAAGGGCGGATTGGTCCGCTGAAGCACGCAGCCAGAAGGCATGGAAATAAAGAGGTCTTTAATGTCCGTTATTTGGATGGGGCGCTTGGTGGGAAGTTTCAACCGGTCAGCAGCCCAATTGGCTTCGGCAAGCATCTTCTGCGTCATAACGGCACGGAAGGCCAATCCAGCGCGGTTGAGGATCACTGCCATCCTCAACCTCTCGGCATTTTCCGTTCTTGATGTTTCAGGAGCCGCAGGAGCCGTGCGAGCCAGAATGCAGCCCGCAAACACAATAATAATGCTCTTGATCATGGCCTTGTGCGAACACCGTAAGTCAAATCAACGGCTCCGTAAAGGATCGCGGAGGGATCCATGAGGTAGCTGCTATAAGCACCGTTTTCTGCATTTGCTCCAATCTGTCGAATCGCCGCAACCGCCCGGTCATTTTGCGCGCGAAGCTCCCCGAGCGCCAATCTTTTGGGTAGTAAAATTCGACCAGGCAAACCTCTCTTGCCCATTCCGTAAGCCTCTTGCCCAGATAACGCGGTTCAAAAGGACGAAAGAGAACGAAAAGCAGCCAGACAAAAGTTCCAGCCAGAAGGATGAGGAGAAGCAAAACCCAGGTTCGACTTCTTGCGGAAATTTTCATGCCGGTTCAGGGCCGGACCGAGTTGGTTTGGAGGCTTGGCGCTTTTTTTAGTTGCTCCGTCGGCGGATTGGGTGCGCGAATGAGGTCAAGCGCATTGGTTATCAATAATAATGGGCGGCGCGAAAGGGACAAATCATTTACATTTATCCGCAGGTCTTGAAGTTCCTTGGTCGTGCCGAGAACTTCAACTGAAACCAAGGGCGCATCAAAAGCCTGGAGGTTGCCGATTGCAGGGTAATGTTTGTTGCCGAAATCCACGTAGTAAATCGGCAAAAGAACACTGTTGGTTGCGTGGCGCGGCAGATACCTTAATTGATGCACATCCCACTTCAGCTTGTTCAAATCAACCACATCTACATCCACTGCGGCCAGCCATTGAGTGGCAAATTGATACGCGCCATTAGTGTCAATCAGCGAAGGCTTGCCAACTAATCCATCAAGATTATTGGCATAGCGCTCCACCTGATGTGCGCTCAAGCGCATAACGTGGGACAAGGTTCCATTATAAAATCCGAATTGAAAATTGGTTGTTTCAATATATCCCTTGGGGCCAAATTCGAGGGCGCGCAATCTCGCTTCACGCGGAATATGGGCATCATAGATATTTGTTCCAAAAGTGCTCACCGGGAAATGATTGGTTCCTTCGATATGGCAGAACCAAGGAGGCGGGATAAAGTCATATACTACATCGTTCATTTGAATAGGATGCTGGATCGGCAAATGGAGTCGAGTTGCGAAGAAATTTGCCTCTGTTATCATTCGCTGCATGACTGCCATACGCCAAGCCAATGAGGGTGCGTTGACGTCCGTAACCATCGCATACATCTCTGTCCTTTGTGCGGCTGTGAGCCTGGAACCTGGTCCGGCTAGCATGGTTTGGGCCATAGCACAGCCGTAGCAGAGAAATGTAATAATAAGTCTTCTGGCCATGATCACGGTCGGGTGATAGTTCCGCTATACATGTCCGCAGCGCCATAAACCACTGCGGACGAATCCATATTAGCGCCCGTGTTATGCGCGTCATTTTCGGCGTTGTTTACGCAAGTTTGCACATTCACAGCCCCGCTTAACCAATCGGACAGGAAAAATCCCGTCATGAGAGAATAACCCTGCCAAGTGGCAAAGTTCAGGTCCAGCTTCGTCGCTTTAAAGCCCACAAAGGCGCGGGATTCGAGTCCTTGGGATGCAAAATTGTTGGTGCTCAAGGCCATGGCCGGAATGCCAAACGCTTCACTGAGGTTGCCGGCGGCGGTGTCGCAGCCGTCCAGAAATACGAAACGGTACGGATGCAGAGCCGCGTGAATGATGGGATAGCCCAATGGCACGTTGCCAAGCGCAAAGGAAATCTGGTCCCGCGTCAATCCGTCTGATCCCCAGTCGCTAATGGAAGAGGCGCTGCCGTGCCCGAAATAATAGAAGTTTTCAAATCTGGAATTGGCCAGATACATGCGCAGCTCATTCCTCGTGGTTTGGTCATTCATCGTAAATACTGTGCCTGACGAAGGATTGTTGCCGGGAGACACGTTGTTGTTGAGACCCTCCGGGTCCAGCGTGCCAAGCACGCCGCCAGTTTGGGTGTCGTCGCCAACTCCTCCTGCAATCATATATTGGTCGCAAAGAACCTGTTGGCTGCTGGCGGTGGCGTCCACCTGCCCATACGCCACGACCCAATAGTTGTTGGGCGTCCATTTCGGCTCCTGGACCCAAAGCTGCGGCGCGCTCGCCGACGACCCGCTGCTGGCGTTAGGCACGCTTTTCGTCCCCGCCTGAAGCGTCTTCAAGACGGAGACCTCCGCGATTGCCTCCAGGTCGAACGCCGGCAGGCCGGCAAAAAGCCGGCACCTCCGCAGACTGTTGACGATGACAACCCTTTTAAATTCCGCCGCCTCCATGGCCATGCCGCCATTCAACCAGCTTCCCGCCGGAAGGCAATCATCCAATCCGTGCCCTGGCTTTTTGTGCTTGTGCCAGGGAACGAACCGAATCAATATCGCCCCGATTTTCAGAGCCGTTGCGGATTTGGATTGAATCGCAAAAGCTGTGATGAAAGTAAAAGTATCTCCCTCAATTTTTCCCGTCGGCGCCATCATTGCATTCCTCCTGCTTCCCGTGGCGGCGCCCGCCTCCATGCCCATCATGCCCCTGTCGGATATCAAGGCCGGGATGAAAGGCGAATGGCATACCGTGGTGTCGGGACAGCGGATCGACACGTTTCCGATGCAGGTGGTCGGTATCGCGCGGAATTTTATCGGACCGAAGCGTCCCGTCATCATTTGCAAAGGGCTGGACCCCGCGAACATCCTCACCGGGCCGGTCGCCGGCATGAGCGGCAGCCCCGTGTTCATTCATGGCAAATTAATCGGCGCCTACGCCTATGGATTTTTTCTGCCCAAAAAACAGGATATTTTTGGCGTCACACCCATTGAACAGATGCTCGAAGTGGAAAGCAATTATCCGCCGGCGCCAGCAACCGAAGGGTGGGCCCAAGGGAACATGGCCGGCGGCCCCGAATGGCTCAGTGGTCCGGCAGCCGATGGCGCGCCCTCCCTGCCCGACCTCCAGTCAGCCATGCGGCCCCTCCCCACGCCCCTTTTTGTTTCCGGCGTCCCCGCGGCCGTCCTGGCCAGATTTTCATCGCGGTTGGCCGCCTTGGGATTGCAGGTGATGCAGGCCCCTTCAGGCCCCGCGCCAGCCATGGACATGGACACAAACTTGCAACCAGGCTCCGCGGTTTCCGGCGTCTTGATGAGCGGCGATTTTGATTTCGCGGGTACCGGCACCGTGACATGGCGGGACGGAAACCGGATTCTGGCCTTTGGGCATCCATTTTTGGAGGGTGGCCCGGAAGAGATGCCCATGGCCCCGGCGGAAATCATCACCGTGGTGCAATCGTATCTGGAATCGTTCAAGTTGCCAAATATTGGCCCGATCATAGGCACGATTTACCAGGACCGCCTCACCGGCATCGCCGGAGAAATTGGGCGCAAGCCCCGCACCACACACGTGGAAGTTCATCTCCAAGCTCCCGGCGGAAAAACCAGGACGTTCCAGGGCGAGATGTTCCAAAACCCGATGATTTCCCCAATGTTGACGGCCATTACGCTTTTCGGCTCTTTTTACGCAACGGTGGAAGCCCGGCAGCAGCGCACCATTTTCCTGAAAACGACCCTGACCGTGCCCGGCTACAAGCCCGTCGAACTTTCCGACGCCGCCAGCGGAATGAGCGGCGGATTCGATCTGGCCATCCGGCAAATGATGCTTTACGCCGCGCTTTTGAATAATCCCTGCAAATTTCCGGACGTGGCATCGCTCACGTTTGACGCGCGGCAGGCGGACGGCGAGAAGGCCAGTTGGCTCCAATCCCTGGACATTGACCAAAATATAGCGGCGCCCGGCGATACGCTTCACGCCGTCATTGGCCTCCGCAATTATCACGGCGAGCCGTCAGCCATTCCGGTTTCAGTGCCCATTCCCCCGGATTTGCAGCCAGGCCAGGTGCAACTCTTTGTCGGAGATGCCGACGCCGCCCTCCGAATGGACGAGCCGCCTCCCGTCCCGCCCCAGTCGTTCGCCCAGGTCCTCGATCGCCTTCGGCTGACCCGCTCCCATCAGGACATCTGCGTCAAGCTGGTGGAAATGACACCCGGCCTGGCCGTCGAGGGAACAAATTTGCCGGACCTGCCGCCATCCGTCATGGCGCAGTTTCAGTCGCCAAACGCCACCGAACAAATCCCCACGCTCAGCCGCGTGACATTGTGGGAGACGAACCTCCCGGTCGCGGGAACGTTCAGCGGAGAAATGACATTACCAGTAAGGATCAAATGAAAAAGACGATGCTGTTCATGGCGGCCTTGGCTGCCGCGTCCCTGGCCCCATGCGCAAGGGCCGTGGTTACCGAAAAAGTGACCGATGACACCTTCGCCGCATTCAGCGCCGGAAAATTCAAGAACGTATCCTTGGACAGCGATGGCCGTCTGAAATTGGCGCCCGCCATCACGAATCTGGCCACCGTAACCGATCCCATCATCTGGGCCGCCGCGCAGGACCGCAAAGGCGATCTCTTTTTGGGCACCGGCAACAAGGGAACCGTTTATAAACTTGCCCCTGACGGAAAGCTCTCTGCTTTCTTTTCTCCAAACGAAGTCATGATCCATGCCCTCGCCGTGGATGCGAAAGGACGCCTCTACGCCGCGTCCTCGCCCGATGGCCGCGTCTATCGCCTCAACCCCGACGGCAGCGCCCAAGTCTATTGCAGCCCCGGCGAACGCTATATCTGGGCCATGTCATTTGGTCCCGATGGCTCGCTGTATCTCGCCACGGGCGATCATGGAAAAATTCTCCGCATTCCCCCCGGCGGCCACGCGCCGGCCACGGCCGCGACCTACTTTGAATGCGCCGAGGCAAACATCACCGCCCTCGCCTGGGACGCCAATGGCCGCCTGCTCGCCGGTACCAGCCCCCATGGTTATCTTTACCAGATTGACAAGGCGGATCATGGTTTCGTCATATTCAATTCCGGGGAAAAGGAAATCCATCAAATCGCCGTCGCAAAGGATGGGACGATTTATGTCTCAACGTTCGCCGGAAAAGCCGGCGAAAATGCGTCATCAGTCCCTCATCCGCTCACAATTTCCCTCGGGCAGGCCTTCGGCGGGATTATGAGTGAAAATACAGGGCCAAAAACTCCAGGCGCGAATGCCGATGCGACCCATCCCAAATTGCCCGATGCCGCCAAAATGGCCGTGCCGGCGCAAGGCGGCATGGCTGCGATGCCGGGAATGCCGAATATGGCCGCGTTATTGCATCCATCTGATGAGACGAAAGGGGGCGGACCCTCCGAAGGTGCTATTTATCGCATCAATACCAATGGATTTTACGAACGTTATTGGAGCGCTCCCGGCGAGGCCATTTATTCGATGTTGTTGCTGCCGAACGGACGGTTGCTGGCCGGGACGGGTGACAAAGGCCGGATTTATTCCATTTCCGACCGGAATCATTGGACGTTGCTGCAACAAACCGATGATGGGGCGCAGGTGGCGGCGCTGTTGCCGGACAGGGAAAAACCCGGGCGCTATTTTGCCGCAACCAGTCATCCGGGAAAGTTATATCGGCTCGACTTTTCACTGGCGCGTAGCGGGACGTACACGTCCGCGGCTTTTGATGCCACGCAGAAAAGCCAGTGGGGCAGGTTGCATCCCCAAGGCACGGCCGCCTCCGGCGGCAGCCTGGAATTTTCCACCCGTTCGGGCAATACAGAAAAGCCCGGAAAGACCTGGAGCGACTGGTCCAAGCCGCGGCCCTTCGGCAATGAATTGGCCGTAAGCAGCCCCGCCGCGCGCTACTTGCAGTTCCGCGTGCGCTTTATCGGCGGCGCCAATTCCGCCGCCAATCCTCAATTGCGCCGCCTCCGGTTTTATTACCAGAACTTCAATGCGCCCCCCGTCATTGCGCGCGTCAAGGTCATCACCCAGGGCTTCGGAATTGCCAAAATGCCCATCCCTCAAATGGACGGCCAATCGGTCAACCTCCAGGAATTGCTCCACGGCGATCCGGCTGCCCCCGGGCGCGGAAATCCCGCCATCGGCGCCGTCGCCATGTTCATGCAGCCCCCCGTCAGGTTGACGCGCGCGCCGGGCCTCTGCACCGTGGTATGGGAGGCGCATGATCCAAATGGCGATAAGCTGGATTATTCCGTCGCCATCCGCGGCCAGGACGAAAAACAATGGACCACCTTGGCCAAAAAGACAACCGACACCTTTTATTCCTTCGATAGCACCGGCTTCCCCCAGGGCTTTTATGTCGTCCGCGTCAGGGCGTCGGACCTGCCGTCCAACACCCCGGCAACCGCCCTCGACGCCGAAGCCCTCAGCGAACCTTTTCTCATTGATAACACGCCTCCCGCGCTCGCCCTGCAACAGGAAACCATCAAGGACGGAAGCGCGCGGATTGTCGTGAGCGCGGTGGATGGCGCAAGCGTCATTGCCTCGGCATCCTATTCCCTGGACGGCAAGGCGCCAGTGGCCATGCGGCCGGACGATTTGATTTTCGACTCAACCAACAAAACGTTTGCGATTGCCCTCAACGGCCTTGAAAAAGGCTCGCACAGCCTGCTCGTGCGCGCCCGCGACGAGGCGAAAAATGCAGCCGTCCTCAAGGTCAACTTCCAGGTGCAATGAAAGCCGGAACAAGCGCCATTGCCTTGATTCCAAAAACAGCCGCGGCAAAAATGAAGCCGAATTGAAAACGGTGGTTTATCTTGCCGCGCCAATGCGGTTTCTGCTCCGGCGCGAGCAATCCGCCCGCATCAACGCCTGCAACGCGCCAATTGATTTTTTGGCCGCCCGGCAGCGCACCCGGCTTCCAACCGGCCTGAGTTGCCGCAAAATCGCCCGCAAAAGAATTTTGGATTGCGCTTGCGCCACAAAACCGAAATGTTATATTCGTTTAGAACATACGACAACATCCAACCGCCGCAAGGCGCAATGCCATGAAACAAACATTCGGACAGTTCTTGAAAGTTAAAAGGCTGGCGCTGGATTTGAGCCTGCGCGAATTCGCGCGCAAAATCGGCATGCAGCCCTCCAACTACTGCAACATCGAAAGCGATGTGCTGCCCCCGCCGCCGCCCGATGGATTAGACCGTATCTGCAAGGCCCTCGGCCTTAAAAAAGGCACGCCGGATTACTCCAAGTTTCACGACCTGTCAGCCCATGGCCGGGACGAAATCCCGGCGGACGTGGAGCGGATTGTAAAAGGAAACAACCTCATCCCGGCAATGTTGCGCACCGTGGAATATGAGAAGGTGACCAAAAACCAGTTGCGCGGCATCATCCAGGACCTCAAAAGTGGGCGATACAAAAAGGCCGGCGCTTAAAGTCAGGGACTATCGGCTTTACGAACTGGACCGGATCGCGGCGGACGCCCTCCGGGATGCGAAAATTTGTGTCAAGGGGCGGCGCGTGGACATCGAACGGCTGATCCTCGAAAAATTCAAACTCAAAATTGAATCGTTTGCGGATTTGCGCCGCCGCTGGGATGCGTATGCGTTTATTGACACGACAGCCAGGGTGATTTTCATGGACGCCGATTTGATGAACGAGGAACGGTTCGAGAGGAAATACCGGCGGCGCCTGGGCCTCGATTTGCAATAGCGCAAAATGAGTTGCCCTAACCGAGACATGGATAACCAGCCGTCACCACCGCTTCCAATCCCGGACCTATCGTCCCTTGTTACAGTGCCGCCTGTGCCAGCGCGGGCAGGACGGTTTTCTCAAATCCCCTTTCCCAATGGACGAGGGCGCACCGGTCTTTTTGCAGATTTCGCAACTGGCAGGCTTGATTTTGTGTTCGTCCTGCTCAAAACCATTGCCCAAGACATCGGTTTGGCGGTTTGTTTCGGGAGGCGTCGGACAGCATCCGCCAACTGGGACGCTCGGAGTCTCCGTTCGGCGGGCCGGGTTAAGGCGCCATGCGCCCCCAGTCTTTGCGCTCTTTGCTTTTCTTTGCGCTCTCCAGCGCCTAGCATTTCATTCACGGCGACCTGCCTTGAACTGGCTCGACAAATTTTCCGAAACGTGGCCGCGCATCCTGACGACCCTGGACCTCGTCGCGGCACTGCTCGCATCTTTCCATGCGCTGCTCCATAAACGCGACTCGCGCGCGGCTGCCCTGTGGCTCGGATTGATCTGGTTTCTCCCGGTCGCCGGCCCCTTGCTCTATATCGCGCTGGGCGTCAACCGCATCCGCCGCCGCGCCGTTTCATTGGGGGTGATGACCCCGCTGAAAGCCCCTTCGGAATTTTCAGAATCGCCACAGCTTGAAGCGGAACATTTAAAGACGCTCGCATCGGTCGTCCAGCGCGTCGTGCAACGGCCCTTGACGGTCGGGAACACGGTCCGGGCCCTCGTCAACGGCGACGAAGCGTTCCCCGCCATGCTCGCCGCCATTGAATCCGCAAAACGGACGCTCTCCCTCTCCACCTATATCTTTGACAACGACCGCGTTGGCAGGGAATTTGTCGCGGCGCTCGAACGCGCCGTCCGGCGCGGCGTCGCCGTCCGCGTGCTCGTGGACGCCGCCGGCCTGCGCTATTCATGGCCGCCGATCACGTTCGAACTCCATCGCCGCAAAATTCCGTTTGCGCGCTTCCTCCCCGCCTCCCTCTTGACGCCCTGGCGCGTGGCCACCATCAACCTCAGAAACCACCGCAAAGCCCTGGTTGCCGACGGCACGATTGCCTTCACCGGCGGAATGAACATCCGCGACGGCCACGTCCTGGCCGCGGCGGCGAAGGGCGGCGTGCAGGATTTACAGTTTCAGGTCGAAGGCCCGGTGGTGGCCCAATTGCAGGAGGCATTCGCGAGCGACTGGCTGTTCTGCGCCAACGAAGCGCTCGGAGGCGAAGGCTGGTTTCCAGCCTTGGCGGAGCGCGGGCGCGTCATTGCCCGCGCCATTACCGACGGACCGGACGCCGACTACGACAAGCTGCGCCTCACCCTGCTGGCGGCCCTCGCCGATGCCCAAAGCGCCGTGCAAATTGTGACGCCTTATTTCCTGCCCGACATCGCCCTCGTGACCGCCTTGAACGTGGCGGCGTTGCGCGGCGTGCGCGTGGACATCGTCTTGCCCGCTGCAAACAACCTGCCGTTTGTGCATTGGGCCTCGCGGGCCATGTGGTGGCAGGTGCTTGAGCGCGGCTGCCGCGTATGGCTGCAACCCCCGCCGTTTGACCATTCCAAATTGATGATCGTGGACGGACACTGGGTCTTTTTCGGCTCCGCCAACTGGGACGCCCGGAGCCTCCGTTTGAATTTTGAATTGAACGTCGAGTGTTACGGACGCAACTTTGCCGACGAAATGGAGAAGATTGTGCGCAAAAAAATCCGGCGCGCGCGCGAGGTCTCGCTGGCCGACGTGGACGCGCGTCCCGTGCCGGCCAAACTGCGGGACGCCGCCGCCCGCCTCTTTTCCCCTTATTTATGAGAACCTTTGAAAGCCTGACCGAACGCGAGATTCTCGCGCTCGCCATTTCCCTCGAGGAGGAGGACGGCCGCGTTTACGAGGATTTTGCCGCGGCGCTGGAGGCCAATTATCCCGAACAGGCCGCCAAATTTCGGGAAATGCGCCAGCAGGAAGACGGACATCGGCATCGTCTCCTCAATTTGTTTCGGGCGCGCTTCGGAGAACACGTCCCTCTGATCCGCCGCCAGGACGTGCGCGGATTCGTGAACCGTCCTCCCGTATGGCTCGTGCGCCCGCTCGGCTTGCGCCGCGTCCAAAAGACCGCCGAAAGCATGGAAGTCGAGACCGGCAGGTTTTATGAGGCCGTGGCGCGGCGCACCACGGACGCCGGCATCCGCCAGTTGCTCGGAGACCTCGCCGAGGAGGAAAGGCATCATGCCCAAACCGCCGAACAGATTTCCCATGCGAAATTGAGCGAGGACGAGGCCTCGCGGGCCAAGCGCCTGTTTTTATTGCAAGTCGTCCAGCCCGGGCTGGCCGGCTTGATGGACGGCTCCGTTTCCACGCTGGCGCCGTTGTTCGCCGCCGCCTTTGCCACCCACAGCAGTCCCGAGACGTTTCTCGTGGGCATGGCTGCCGCCGTGGGCGCCGGCATCAGCATGGGCTTTGCCGAGGCGCTCTCCGACGACGGCACTCTGACGGGCCGCGGACATCCTTGGGCGCGGGGTTTTGTATGCGGGGGAATGACGGCTGTCGGCGGCATCGGCCATACCCTGCCGTTTTTGATTTCGAACCTGAAGACCGCCACCACCATCGCGGTCTGTGTCGTCCTCCTGGAGCTTGCCGCCATTTCGTGGGTCCGGCATCGCTATATGGACGCGTCGCTGGCGTCCGCGCTGCTGCAAGTCTTGCTCGGCGGCGCGCTCGTCTTTCTCGCCGGCGTGCTCATCGGAAATTCGTGAACCCGCGCCTTGCCCCGTCATCCCCCTTCGAGAGCCTTGGCCGCGCCGCGAAATCGCAAATGGATTCAATTCTGTTCTTGAATTTTTTTTCATTTTGTTGTTGCATTATTCCACGCCACGTGCTACTCTTCCACACGAAAGCCCTCATGGGCCTGTTCTTTGACATCTTCCATCAGGAAGGGACGGAAAAGACCCCCCAAGCTCCCGTCAATTTTGAGTGGTTTTGAGTGATTTTGCCTGATCGTGGTAAAAAATCTCTTCCGCCCCTGGAACCTGGACATTTCACGTTCCGGACGCATTGGGAAACCGTCAGGAGCGGCCCATCTTGAACCGCCGAGCCTCTCTCAATCAGCGAACGGGCCGGCTTGCCATCCTGGAAATATCCGGCCTAAACTCGGTGTTCTCCGTGTCTCGGCGGCAAAATCAGTGTCAACTGCGGCGCATTGCCCTCCAACGAGGCCAGTTCAAAATCCGGCGATTGCAAATCTTCCAGCCATCGGCTGATCCATTGCCGGGCCGCGTGCAAATCCAGGCCTTCATGCGGCGACGCGTATTTTGCCAGGTTCTCGCGGGCCAATTTCAGGAGCGCCGCGGATGGGCCGCGCCGTTTCTTTTGAACGTGGACAAACGCGCCGGCAAGCTGGATCAGCCCCTTGTAAAATGCGCCATTGGAGCCGTGCCGGTCGGCCAGCCAGAGGTTTTCCAGAACGTCATGCGCCTCGTAAAATTGCCCCTTGTTGAACAGCGCAATGAACGCCGCAAAATGAGGGTCCAGGCCACTGACGCAATACGGTCCGACCATGTCGGCAATGCGCTGGCTCTTGCGGCTCATCGTTCCGAAAGATACGCCGCCATCCCAAAAGCCGGAAGAATAAATGGAATTTCAAATTTGAAATTTGAGCCGCGCTCCATGTAAATGAACGCCGGTGAGACCGCTACCCCCGCAGTTTCACCGAATTTTCGGCGCCGCCGTTTTTGAACGCCAGCGGCCTGGCCGCCTTCGTCAAGTCGCCGCCGTCCACGATGATGTTCCCGTTGTCCGCGCCTTCCACCTGTAAAAAGACCGGCGCGGGCGCGATCAATCGCGGAGCGCTTAACAAAACATCCTTGGAATCAATAAAACGCAAGGCCGATTCAGCATTCTTGACGCCTTGCACATTGAGTCCGCTCACGGCGGCATCCTGCACGTGGTCAAAAACCACCGCCGGTCGCAAATCCGGCGCCGCCAGATCAAAGCGGACGTTGTTGAGGGTCAGGCCGCGCACTTGCCGGGCGTAAAGCCCATAAGACGGAAAAACGCCGACGGCATAATATTCACCAACCACTTTGGGAACGTCGCGCACAGCCGCCTGCTCGGCCGTTCCCCCGCCGGGGAAGGTAATGTGGACATTGTCAAAGACAATTTTTTCAATGAAGTTTTCGCCGATGGCATTAAGTCCAATGCACGAAAAAACCTCGCCCCGATTGTAACCGCTGGGCCACTTGGTTCCAGGCAGCGGAAACGGCTTGACCACGGTCGCGCGGATGTTGCTGAAAACAATGTCGCGAACGTAACCCGGCCCTTCAACTTCCGGCAGCTCGCCTGGCGCCGGCACCGCCTCAAATTTTTCCGCCGAATCGCCCTCGGAATTTGCAATCATGTCGGACGCCATGTTCGTTTCTATGCCGGTCACCGCGCGCTCCGCGCCCGCCATGCCATTGGTTCGGACGCCGAACATTCCCGGCCGCCGCCGGCGCCCGCGCCACGCGCCCATGCTGATGGAGATCGGCCCGGTCACATTGTTCATCACCAGATTCGAGAACATCATGTTTTGAAAATGCGAACGCGGGCCGCCGGCGATCTTAATCGGGCAGCCAAACACGGTGTCCATGATGCAGTTGGATACAGTAATGTTGTCCGCCGTGCCGCCGCCAAACCGGAACACCGACCACCGGGTGCTGAACGACGAATTCGTCACCGTCACAAATTTGCAACTGCCAAACAAGGCGCAGGCGTCATCCTGACACTGAATGTCGCAGTTCGAGACGTGGACATATTCGCTGCTGATGAAGTGAAAGCCGTCATTGTTGCCGTTCACGCGGCTCCACAAATGGATGCCGTCGAACCAGCAAAAGCTGCACCGGAAAATCCGCATCGAATGGAAGGCGCAGTCCTTCAGATAAATGTTCCGCACGCGCACGTTCCGGCACTGGTAAAACATCAGATGATACGGCCGGTGGCTCCCGCCGATGCCCGCCGCCGATGGATTCGGATCGCCGCGCCGATGTTGAAACAACGTTCCCTGCCCGTCAATCGTCCCCGGGCCTTCCACCGTGACGTTCTCCGAGTGAACGGCGTAAATCAGTCCCACGTCGCCGTCGCCCGCAGTCGCGTCGCCGCGGAGCGGCACCGCTGCCACGTTGTGATATTGCCTTCCGTCGCCGGTGCCCAGAAGCGTTCCGCCCGCCGAAATGCGCAGCGTCACGTTGCTTTTCAATTCGATCATGCCGATCTGAAAAACTCCGGCGGGAACAAGCACCGTGCCGCCGCCGTCTTTGAAACAGGCGTCCACCGCCGCCTGCACCGCCGCCGTGTCCAGCGTCTTGCGGTCGCCCACCGCGCCAAAATCGCGGATGTTATAAACCTTCGCGCCGGATAAATGGCCATCCGATGCGTCGGACGGAATTGGTCCATCGGCGACGGCGCGCCCGGCGAGCAAGCCGGCGCCGGCGGCGAGGGTTGAAGTGGAAGCGAGTCCGAGCCAGCGGCGTCGGGACAAGGATTGGTTATGGGAACTGGTCATGACGGTTTTCTTTGCCTCCTTGCGCGGGATGTCAACGTTTATTGTTGGTTTTCATTCGTAAGGGACGTTTTGACAGACGCTTCCGATTTTCCAAAGGTTTCAAACTTCCAGCCTCCAATCGCCGGCGTGCAGGCCGTGTGCCCTCACGCGCCGCCGGCTTTTCCTTTCCTCCGGCGGGCCTGCCCGGTGGAACTCTCAACTCTCAACTCTCGAATCTGAAGTTGTTCGCTTCCCCGCCAAGCCATCCCGTAGGAGACGACGTGAGCAGTCTCTAATTTCCGCCGATTCCCAACCCCGATTCCGAACACTGCGGCTTTCATCCGCATCCGTGGCTAAAAATCCGCCCCACGCCCCTGCGCCCCCAAAAACCCGCAAACCCCCTATTGACGGACCGCCAAAACCTGATATTCTCTCTTCCCTTTGAAATTGAAGGGCGGCGCGCCCGACACTATTTTTTACAAATGAAATCAGTTCCGTTGACAGCATTTCCGCGAACGCAAACGCGACGCGGCCCGGTGAAGAAACTCCGGGCCAATGGGCGCGTGCCCGCCGTCGTTTATGGCCGGGAAACCCAGCCCCAAAACCTCGAACTCAATGCCCGCGAAATCAGCGATCTCATCCATCATTCCGCCTCTGAAAACCTTCTGGTGGACCTTTCGGTGGACAAGGACCCCCGCGCCCGGCGCCTCGCCCTCGTCCAGGAGGTGCAGCATCATCCTGTGGATGGAAAAGTGCTTCACGTGGATTTTCGGGAAGTCGCCGAGAACGAAAAGGTGATCGTGCAAGTGCCGGTGGAGACCGAAGGCGAAGCGGCCGGCGTCAAAACCGGCGGCGGCGTGCTCGAACACGTCCTGTTCAAACTCAAAGTCCGCTGCCTGCCCAAGGATTTGCCGGAGCAAATCACTATTGATGTCACGGCGCTGGAGATTGGCAAAACCATTCATATTGGAGACGTCCATGCGCCGCTGGGCGTCGAAATCTTGGGCGATAAAACATGGGCGGTGGTCTCCGTGGCTGCGCCGCGCGCCGAGGAAGAAGCCGCTCCGGCCGAAGCCACCGCCGCCGAAGTGGAGATGACGAAGGAAAAGAAGGAAGAAGGCGCCGAGGCGGCGAAGCCTGGCGAAAAAGCGCCGGCCAAAGGCGAAGCCAAGGGCGCGGAAAAAGGCGCCGAGAAAAAGGCCGAGGCCAAGCCCGAAGCGAAAGCCGAAAAAAAGAAATAATTTGCCGGCTGTCGAGGCCGCTTTCCGCCTCCGAGCCAGTTCTTCGGGGCGGATGGCCGGCGGCACGAAATGGCCGCGCGCATGGAAAATACGTTTCTTATCGTGGGGTTGGGCAATCCGGGCGCGGAATATGCCGACACGCGCCACAACGCCGGCTTTATGCTGGCAGAAAACCTGGCGGCCGCCTGGAAGGCCGTCTGGACGACGGAACGAAAATTTCGGGCACGGCTGGCGCGCGCCGGGCGCGCGGAAAAACGGATTTTGCTCTGCCAGCCGCGGACGTTCATGAATTTAAGCGGCGAAACGGTGGCGGCGCTCCAACAGTTTTACCGGCTGGAGCCGGGACGGATGATGGTGGCGGTGGACGACGCGGATTTGCCTTTGGGCGCGCTCCGGTTGCGGCCCGGCGGCAGCAGCGGCGGCCATCACGGGCTGGAATCCATCGAGCAGCATCTTGGCTCGCGCGATTTTGCGCGGCTGAAAATCGGAATTGGCCGCCGCGAAGGATCGCGGGAGATTATGGGCCACGTCCTGGGCAGATTTGCGCCGAACGAGCGCGAACTGCTCCAGATGGTCCTCGAACGCGCCGTCCGCCAGGTGGAAACCTGGCTCGACGCGGGCGTGGAAAAGGCCATGCAATGGAATGGCAAAGTTGAAGCATTGAAGCATTGAATCGCCATTGCCTGCGTTTTACGACAATGTAACGATTGAGACAACAGAATGAAACGATACGAAGGCTTGTTTATACTGAATACCGCGGGCAGGGAAGAGGGCGTCAAGGACGCGCTCGACAAAATCTCCGCCGAAATCTCGGCCGCCGGCGGCAAAGTCGAGACGATCCAAAAAATGGACCGCAAACCCTTTGCGCGCGTGGCTGATAAACGGCACGGGGCGGGTTTCTACGCCAATGTCATTTTCAACGGCACGCCGGCGATCATCCACCAGTTGAACTCGCGCCTCGCGCTCAATGAGGAAGTCTTCCGCGTGCTCTTCACCGAATCTCCGGAACCCAAGCCCGCCACCTGATATTTCACCAGTCCAACACGTCAACCCCTCAACCTCCTCCTTCTTATGGCCAGCTTCAATAAAGTCATCCTGATGGGCAACCTCACCCGCGACCCGGAACTGCGCTATACCCCCAAGGGCACCGCCATCGCCCGCCTGGGCCTCGCCTGCAACCGCAAATGGAAGAGCGAAACCGGTGAAATGAAGGAGGAAGTCACGTTTGTGGACGTGGACGCCTTTGGCAAAACCGCCGAAACCATCGGCCAATATCTCAAAAAAGGGCGTCCCATCATGATTGAAGGCCGCCTCCGCTATGACACCTGGGAGGACAAACAAACCGGCCAGAAAAAAAGCAAGCTCGGCGTCGTCCTGGAAACATTTCAGTTTCTCGATTCCGGCGGCGGTCGCGCCGAAGGCGCCGCCCGGCCCGCATCCCCCGCGCCGGCCGCGCCCGAAGCGCACGAAGGCGACGCGCCGCCCGAACACGACGACGTTCCATTCTGATTTTACTCCCCAACCGCATCACGATTTTTCCAATGCCAAAAACCGAAATCATCCTTACCCATAACATTGTCGGCCTGGGCGGCGAGTCCGACCAGGTCAAAGTGGCCGCGGGCTATGCCCGTAATTATCTTTTTCCCCAGCGCCTGGCCATCCCGCTCACGATGGCGAGCAAACGCCAGATCGAAGCCCTCAAGAAGCGCCGCGCCGAGCGCGAAGCGCACGAATTCAACGCCATGTCCGAACTCGCCAAGGGCGTCCAAAAGTTGATCTGCCTCATCAAGGTCAAGACCGGCGATGACGGCAGGATGTTCGGCACGGTCACATCGGGCATGATCGCCGACGAACTCAAGCATCAATTCGACATCTCGCTCGACAAGAAAAAAATTCATCTCGAACGTTCCATCAAAGCCGTGGGCGACTACGAAGTGGAGCTTCGCCTGCACCCGGAAGTCAAGGGCGCCCTCAAGGTGCGCGTCGAAAGCCTCACCCCCATCACTGTCCCGGCGGCGGAAGCGCCGGCTGAAACCAAATCGCCGGCCGACAGGCGGCCCCGGACCGAAAAGCGGGGCCACGGGCGCCCCCATGAAAAGCACGCCGGTGAACACGCCGCGGAACCCCCAAAAGCCCACGCAACGGACGAAAAAAAAACGGCGAAGCATCAAGGCGAAAAGCCGCATAAGGCGCGGCCCCATAAAACCGCCAAAGCCGAAAAAAAGGCTGATCAGGGCGAGTAGGGGGGGCGGCGATTGCCGCGGCCGGTCTTCGACCCGGCCGCGCTTCCCGATTACCCCGTGTTGGCACGCGCAATTTTTCTTTTGCTCCCGGCTCCCAGTGTTCCGAATCGGGCGCAGGATTTTGGGATCGTCCCGCGATTGCGGCGCAGTTGACACTGATTTTGCCGCCGAGACACGGAGAACACCGAGTTTAGGCCGGATATTTCCAGGATGGCAAACCGGCCCGTTCGCTGATTGAGAGAGGCTCGGCGGTTCAAGATGGGCCGCTCCTGACGGTTTCCCAATGCGTCCGGAACGTGAAATGTCCAGGTTCCAGGGGCGGAAGAGATTTTTTACCACGATCAGGCAAAATCACTCAAAATCACGCAAAATTGACGGGAGCTTGGGGGGGGTCTTTTCCATCCCTTCCTGATGGAAGATGTCAAAGAGCAGGCCCGCGAGGGCTTTCGTGTGGAAGAGTAGCACGATGCGTGAAATAATGCAACAACTATTTTAAATACTTTTTCCCTGGGGCGGCTTTAAAACCTCCAACCGCTTGGGTAAGGTTTTCCGATGAGTGAACACGTATGAACAAAGCATCTCAGAGTGGCCGGTTTTGATTCGACTCCGGCTGGCTGGTTTTGAAGTGACCGGTGACAAGATCGCCGATCTACAAAGCGCCGGCGGCACACTGTCTTAGGAGAATGATCGGCTGGAGGGGGTCCTGCTGGCGGCTCATTCGTTTGATGGCCAGGTTGATTTGGCGAGCGCCAAACGCAGGCCCGAATACAGACTGATGGCAACGACGGCTTCGCCCAGGACCAGCCACCAGAACCAGCCTTGTGTCCAGGAGAATGACGTCAGGCCGGCCAATGCGAAGGCGATGATCATCACCACAATCATGTTCAGACCGCGAGTGGCGGATTTCGCGGGGTCCGTCGGTTGTGAAAGCGGCACACCATGACCGCCGAGGTTGGGCACAAGGGCGAAGACCGGGAGCGCAATGATGCCCGGCAGAAACAGAACGAGTTGCGAAAGATTTCCACGCATCAGCCAGACAATCAGCGCCACGAGCAACATCATCGGCAGGACCAGCAGGCAAAGCACGGCACATCGCGCGCCGCGGCAGATGGCGGCAGGACCGTGCAACGGCGCGGCGCGAAAAATATCCGCCGCCTTCCATTGCTGCGAGAATTGCAGCTGCTGCAATCCCAGCAAGGGCACCATGCCCAGATAAACGCCCGAGAATGGAACACCAAAGCCGGGATCATTGGAGCCGCCGTGGCCATGATTTTGGATGAGGAAAATGAACGGGATGACGAGGATGGGCGCAATACCGGGATAAACCCGCAATTTCACATCGCGGTCTCGGATGAGATACGCCGCGGCGAGGAGGAACGAAGCGCGCGTGACGGGGTCGCGCAGCCACCAGTTCAATGGCGGCAGATTGACCAACTTATCGGCCAAGCGGCGGCGGCCTCCTCGCTTGATCCGCGTGGAAACCGTTTCATTGAGCGCCTGCAACCCAATCTCATAATCCCGCGCCAGTTTGTCGAAGGCGATCCACAGGACCAAGGCGGTAGCGCCCAACCCGATGGCCGCCAGAATCCAGGACCCCAACATGGCGCTGCCGGAGAATGCGTCATCCAAGCCAGCGAACCACGCGGGCGGCAATAGATTTACCCACCATGAGACTTCGCTGACGTTGAGAACACGGTCAACGCGCATCACCATTTGTGGCAGGATTTGGCTGGCCATGACCGCGGCAATCGAAACAATCACCTGCGAGATGGTCATCAAATTCTCCAGGCGCTCGCGCCCAAACCAGCGCAGGCACAACTGATAGACCAGCACGACGCAACCGGTGCAAAAGAGCGCCTCCATCGTAGTGGAGAAAATATGGACAATTGGAAAACGCCAGTTGCGGCCGGAACCGAGTCCGACGAACAGCCCGACCAGATTGAAGGCGCCGGCCAGCCACAGCGAGATTTCGACCAGCACCCGGATTTTGGCCCACAACATCGCCTTGGGGCTGACGGGACGGTGCAGGAGGATGTCGGCTTCCTCCTTGTTAAAAAGAATTTCCCCCGCCGAAGCCGCGACGAACATGCCAAGAAAAACAAACGTCAGGGCGTGCAGATAAACCGCCAGGGCGAACACCGGCTGGCGCAGGAAGAACAGCGCCATACAGCCGAACAAAAAATAGAACAGCAGCGCCAACCCCAGTTTCTCCGCGATGGACTTGGGCGCGCCGGATGCGCCTTGCCGGCCCAGGCCCCGCAGGCCATGCCCGCGCAGGAACAAGGTCAGGAACAGCCGGCGCAGAGTTTTTTCGGGGATTGGAGGCGCCTCCGGCAAAACGGGCGGCAGTGTGATTTCAGCCGCGTTCATGGCCGGAACGTCCTGGCAAAATCCTCGGCACGGCGTTCGAGTTCAGTCCCACCGGTCAGTCGCGTGAACAATTTTTCCAATGTGCCGGAATCATGAGCGGCTACCAATTCATCCGGTTTGCCGTCGAGCAGCAACTTGCCCTTGTCAATGATGATGACCCGATGGCAGACGCGTTCGACCACATCCAATATATGCGAGCTATAGACGATGGTTTTCCCCTCGCGCGCCAGCGTCTGGATGAGTGCCTTGAAGCCGACTGCCGCGTTTGCATCGAGGCCATCGAGCGGTTCGTCGAAAAAGACCACCGGCGGGTTGTGCAGAAGCGCGGAGGTGATGACGACTTTGCGCCGCATGCCCTTGGAATAGGCGCCCAACAACTTGTCCGTGAGCGTCTCGAAACTCAGATCGAAAAAGGCGATGAACTGTTTTATACGGGCGCGGGCGGCGTTTTGCGGAATGCCGTAGAGCGCCCCGACCATCTCCAGATATTCCAGGCCCGTCAACGATTCGAAGACCGCGCCGGATTCGGGCACAAACCCGACGTTGCGTTTGACTTCGATGGGTTGGGTCTGCAAATCGAATCCGCACACGGCGGCCCGGCCGCCGCTGGGTTCAATCATGCCCGTCAGCATTTTCAGCGTGGTGGATTTGCCGGCGCCATTGGGGCCGAGAAAACCGACGATCTGTCCAGGGGACACCTCGAAGGAAAGCGCATCCACCGCGGTCTGGGCGCCGAAGCGTTTGGTGAGCTTGTCCAAGGAGATCATCGGAATGGGCCATTCAAAGATTGCTCAAATCAGTTCCTTCGCGCGGAACCGCCAAAGGGCCAGCAAGAGCATGATGATCACAAAATCAAGGGCATACAGGCTCAAAAAGAGGACATCTTTCCAGTTGATGAGGCTGCTGTAATAGACTTGCGAAAATATGTGAAAATCCCGGTAGCCAGGCAAAATATAGTAAAGAGGATTATGCTCCGAATAAAAGCTATTTCCTGAAAAGAAGCTCAACACGGCAGCTACCAGCGGATGCACGAAGAGCGACAGTAGCATGGCCACCGAGCCCAGCATGAGTTGTTCGCAGAACATCAGCCAGGGCGCCCACTTGATTGCTGGATTGAGACTGAAAGATTGGATGTGGGCAAAAGCGACAATCGCCAAGGCCGTCGTGAGTGCATAACCCGCCATCACCGCGACGCCACCCAGATATTTTCCCAGCAGAAATTGAATGCGGGAAACTGGCTTCGAAAGCGTTAATCGGATGGTCCCTTTGCGAATTTCTGAGGATACAGCGGTGCTGAAGATAAATAAGCTCACCAAGTCGCCACCCAGTACAGCAATCCCATAAATTTCAGTTTGGTATTCCGACGATTCCGCCTTCAAGGACTGACGAAGTCGTTGTTGCTGCCGTTTGCTCATGCCGTTTGTCGTTCCAGTGGAATCGGTGGCCGCCTGGTAGTTGTATTGCTGGGTTATTTCATTGCGCTCGGACGACATTTCGACCGAACAAAAGATAATCAGTGCCAACCATGCCAACATTACACCGAGCAACAGGCGTTGGTGCAGCAGGGCGCGAATGCTGTCGGAGGCAATGAGGAAAATCGTTTTCATAATTTCGGCGGCGGAGTGATGGAGGAAAAGAAAATTTCCTCCAGCGATTGCGCCTCGGTTTCCCTCTGGAAAATCCCGACACCGTGCTGTTGCAACAATGCTTCGACGGTATGCCTGAGAGCCTCGTCCGCACAACGAATGGCGATCTTGCCCTGCACCATGGTCACTTCCGCAGTCGTCGCGGCCAGGGCCTCCATCACGGGCGCCGGAAGAATATCGACGATCAGTTTGCTGCTCTTGGCCGCCGACAATTGCCGCAAGGTGCCGACCCGCTTGAGTTCGCCGTTTTGAAGAATGGCCACGCGGTCACAGACGGTTTCGACCTCCGACAGGATGTGCGAACTGATGAACACCGTTTTGCCCCGTCGCTTGAGTCCCAAGAGGACGTCGCGGAACTCCTTGCGCCCAACGGGATCCAGACTGGCAGTCGGCTCATCCAGGATCAACAAATCGGGGTCGTGGATCATGGCTTGGGCGAAGCCGATTCGCTGGGCCATGCCCTTGGAATATTTGGCGACGGACTTTTCCGCGGCGTCCTCCAATTGCAGAAGTTTCAAAAGTTCATTGACTCGATCCGCGCGCTTTTCAACAGGCACACCACAAAGGGCGGCGTAAAAATTCAACAATTCCCCGCCCCGATAATAGGTATGAAGATTGACCGACTCGGGCAGATAACCGAGCCGCCGGTGGACTTCGGTCTCGGTGACCGGGCGATCAAATAAATGGGCGGCGCCGCTGGTCGGTCGGATCAAATTGAGGAGCAGATGGATCGTGGTGGTTTTGCCGGCTCCATTCGGCCCAAGAAACCCGAAAATTTCGCCTTCCTTGACCTCCAGATTCAGGGTCCGCACGGCGGAAGTTTCATCCCGATTCCAGCGGCCGGTGTAAGTCTTGCAAAGATTTTCGGTGCGGATGGCGCTCATGGCGGTCATTCCTTGGTCAGCTTCTCAACCAGTTTTTTCAGGTCATCATCATTCGGCGAGTATCCCACGCGAATCCAGCGCACGACGCCTTTTTTGTCCACCAGCACCAGCGTGGGAATTCCCTGGACGCCGTATTGCCCCCCTACCGCCTGATTCTGATCCAAGACCACGTGGAAGGTGTATTTTTCACGCTGAATGAAATCGCGGACATGGTCTGCCGGTTCGCCTTGATTGACGCTGAGAATTTCCAGTCCGTGGCCATGATATTTGTCCGCCAATTCCTGCAAGCCGGGCATGGCCATGCGGCACGGCCCGCACCAGGTCGCCCAAAAGTCCATCAACACAATCTTCCGCCCGCGATAGGCACTCAAGGCGACAGCATGGCCTGACAAATCGCGCAGGGTGAAATCCGGCGCCGGCTGGCCGACCTTGATGTTTCCCATCTCCTGCACCGAACCGACGCTTCGGTGGTGCATGACGAACTTCACTTGATAGTTGATCGCCACGCTGGCGGCGGCAAACAACACTCCCGCGATGATCCAAATGATTTTGGGCGGCCTCGTCATGCGCCTGGCTGGGCGAACATACCGTTTTGCGCCGGAAGCGGCAAATAATTTCACGGCGGCATTGAGGGTGCGAGGCTTACCCAATCGGCCAGCCGTTGCGTGGCGTGAAGCTCCAGGCCGATGATGAGCAATGAAGGGCCGGTTCAGCGAACGGTATTTCGGCGCAATTCGGTGAAATCCGACACTGGAAAGCGACGGGTTCGAATGTCTTCGCTCGCTCCGATTTTCTTTCGCACATGCACAGGCGGTTCAGGTTGTTCCAAAAATAAGTGTCCAATTTTCGCGCCCGGCGGGGATAATTGGGTAAATGGCGGAAGCGAGCGACATCGCCCTATTGCGTGAATTTGCCGGCCAAAATTCGGAGGCGGCGTTTGCCGAGTTGGCGCAACGCCACATCCATCTGGTCTATTCCGTGGCTTTGCGTTTCACCGGCAATTCTGGCGATGCGGAGGATGTGACGCAGGCGGTGTTCATCCTTCTTGCCCGCAAAGCCGCCGGGCTGTCACCCCGCACGGTGCTCGCCGGCTGGCTGTATGAAACCACGCGCCACACCGCCAGCCGGCTGCTGCGAGCGCAAATCCGGCGTGAAGCGCGGGAACGGGAGGCTTCCATGCAAACCATCCTCGACGAACCGGGCGACAACAACCTCTGGTCGCAGCTTGCACCCCACCTGGAGGCGGCGATGTCGCGGCTGGGCGAGCGCGATCGGACGTTGCTGGCGTTGCGCTTTTACGAGAACAAAACCGGCTCCGAAACCGCCGCACTGCTGGGCATCCGCGAAGCAGCGGCGCGTAAACGCACCGCCCGTGCGTTGGAAAAACTACGCAGTTTCTTTGTGAAACGCGGCATAAAATCCACCGGCGCCGTTATCGCAGGAGCAATTTCCGCCAACTCCATCCAGACCGCGCCCGCGGTGTTGGCAAAAATGGCGACCGCGGCGGCGATGACCAGGGGCGTAACCGCCAGCGGGCCGGTTCTGGCGCTGGCAAAAGGAGTTTTGAAGGCGATGGCTTGGGCCAAAATGAAATTCGCCTGTGGAGTGGGCGCGGCGGTTTTGCTGGCAGGAAGCCTGATCACCGTCGCCGTGACCGACAAAAAACCGGAGCAACCCAATCCGGTGACCTTGCTAAAAGGAGTCGCGGCCGCGCGGGAAGGAATCAAATCGGGTGAGATGGAATTTCTCGTGGCCAGGCACGATCCCAAATGGAACATTCAAACAAATTACAGCCTGCTGAAAGTAGCCTTCGATGGCGAGATGCGGCGTTTTGAGCAATTGGAGAGAGAATCGGCATACGTTTCAACCGATCCCAACGCGCAAAAGCTTGTGGACGCAAAACGCATTGAGTTGAATGGCGATGATGATGCTTTGGCGCGGATGGGACTGATCAGGTTTCAAGATGCGCACTATCGCACGGTCTATTATGGAAAGGCACTCGTTAGGTTTGACTCCCGGCTCGATACAACGATTGATGATCCAACCAAAGGCAGTTTCACATACATTTTTGATCCTCGAACTTTTGGCCTTGCAGATAATTTGCCCATTGGAAGTCCCATCGAAGATTTTTTGGGTTATCGAACTGCGCAATCGGTCGCTTTGGTGGGCAAAGAGATCGTTGACGGCATCGAGGCATGGCATATTCGTGTCCAAGTCAGCGATACTTGGAGATATGAATTTTGGATAGATGCCAACCATCCAACACACGTTATCAAGGAAGAATCACCTAATGTCGGGACAACAATTCTGGCAAAGTTTGACCACCAAAATCCGAATGATCCGTTACCGGTTGAAATTGATGAGATGCAACATTTCGGTGGCGACCCGCGCCCGTGGGAGACGCGCATGTTTCGTCAGAACACTCGCTACAACGTGCCGATTGAGCCGAAAGCTTTCACACTGGCGGGTCTGGACATGCCCATTGGCACGCCAGTCGTGGACGTCCGCATTGAGCGGCGAATCGGCTATTGGAACGGCAAGGGCTTTTCGGAAAATCTGCCGCGCACCGCGCTGCCGCGCCAAGAAAACCAGATCAGCACGCTGCAAAACAATCTGGCATCGTTGGAGAAGGCGAAAACCGATGGAAGCTTCGTGGACGAACGCAGGATTGTTTGGCACCGTGTGGAACTTGTAATCGGCGCGATGGTTCTGATTTCCATTGGCCTGAGCCTGATCCGGCGGTTCAAGTTGTTTCAAAAATAAGTGTCCCGTTTTCGCGCCCGGCGGGGATAACCTGATAAATGCCGACTTGGCTTTTTGGCTATTGAGCGGTTTTAAAAATACTGCAGCCATTCGGGAAGAAAAGGATGGGAAGCGGTCTTTTTGGGTTTTGGCGTCGTTTCGGCCCGGTTATAGGGTTTTCAAACATGCTCCTTCGCTGAAGCCTTGCCAAAACACGAAAAATCCCCGCTCCGAACGGCTACATTATTTTTTAAAACGCTCCAAGCCCGCAGGAGGGCAGTCCTGCCGGGGCCGCAGGGCTGCATTATTTCTTCAGGCGATTCGGCGATACCTGTGAGAACTCACAATAGACCGGGGCAAACATTCTTGTAAGATAAAGGCCAAATCCACTTGCCATGACGTCTTTTTGATTTTCCAGCCCGTGGATAAACGCACCCAAAGCCCCATGAAACCATCACCACAAAAACTCCATATCGCCACAACCTTTGCCCTGATCATTTTTGCCTGGACCCGTGCCGCGCTTGCGGATTCGCCCCGGGAGCGGACGCTGATTGATTCGGGCTGGCGGTTTCACCTGGGGGATCCGGCGGACATGGCCAACGCGGATGAAACCAACGTCGCCTATTATCCCGAAATATCCGATTTGGAGAAATTGCAGAGCGGGGACGTGAGCGGGTCCGCATCGGAAACCAATTTGGAGACGTTGCGGCCGCCGCTGGCGGGATTGGGGGAGAACGTTTCGTTTGTGCAGACGAATTTTGACGACCGTTCGTGGCAACCGCTCAATCTGCCGCGGGATTGGGTGGTGGAA
>JAGWNY010000061.1 GCA_028872915.1 Verrucomicrobiota bacterium | reverse complement strand
CTCCAAAAACGGCGCAAAAATGATTTTTGAGCCTGCGTCAAACCAAACGCCTTAAACTTTTTCAAAACGGCCCCTCCAACCCCACCTGTTTTAATCCCTCCGTCCCGCTTTTCCTCAAAATCAAATCCTACTATGAAATATCCGGGCTACAACCTTTACGATCGTGCTGAATATGAAAACGGGTTGGAATCAGTCTGCCAGAAAAACGGTCTGGGCGTGATCACCTATTTCTCGCTGGCGAGCGGATTTCTGACCGGCAAATATCGTTCAGAAAAAGACTTCCGGCCGAATCTTCGGAGCGACATGGTGAAAAAATACTTGAATGACCGCGGTCGGCGGATTTTGCAGACGCTGGACCGAGTGGCGAAAGAATATCAGACCACGCCTGCGCAGGTTTCGTTAGCGTGGTTAATGGCGCGACCAAGCGTTACCGCGCCAATCGCCAGCGCCACGAATCTGGATCAATTGGCCGAACTGGTGGCGTCAGTTCAATTGCGATTGGATTCAGCCGCTATCGAACTGTTAAACCGGGTGAGCGCTTAAGATGGGTCCTGGAATCGTTTCACCTTCGCCACCAGCTTACGTCACCGTAGCGACGTGATTCCAAGGCTCGCGGAAGGCGGTTTTCTTGACCTGGGTCAAAATACCAGCGCCGAGTAAGATTTACATTGGAAATGTGTTGAGGTTTGCGAAATGAATGTTGTCCTTCAAAATCAGCTTCACGTCGTCGTGTCGGATTGGACCACCTGCAATTTCGACGCCAATTCGGGTATTCAATCCCAACCATGTTTTTCCTGTATTCTGCAATCCGCCGGGGCCATCACATTTGACGGGGTGATGCACGATATGCAACAATTAGTCCCTCGAACAAGATAGATAAGGCATCGCATGGAAACACTGCTCGAAAAAGAAACGTTCGCCAGCGCGGAAGTCAACCACGGCCTGACGCCGGAGCGGAAAATTGATTTCCTGCGGCAGATGCTCCGTATCCGGCGGTTCGAGCAAGCAGCGCTTAAGCAATATCAGACCAGCGGCCAGATCGGCGGGTTTTTGCATCTTTACTCCGGCCAGGAAGCCGTCGCCATCGGAACATTGTCTCTCCGTAGCGAGGACGACCAGGTCATCGCCGGCTATCGGACGCACGGCCAGGCGCTGGCGATGGGCATGACGATGAACGAGTGTATGGCGGAATTGTTCGGCAAGGCCACGGGCTGTTCCAAAGGCAAGGGTGGTTCGATGCACTTGTTCGCGCCGGACAAAAATTACTGGGGCGGGCACGGCGTGGTGGCCGGCCACACGCCGTTGGGACTCGGCCTCGCCTTCGCGTTGAAATACAAAGGCATCAAAGGTTGCTGCCTTTGTTACCTCGGCGACGGCGCGGTGAATCAAGGCGTTTATCAGGCGACGCTGAATCTTGCTTCGCTCTGGAGCCTGCCGGTGATTTACATCATTGAGAACAACCAGTATTCGATGGGCACCAGCCAGGAACGTTCTTCCGCCTACCGGGATTGTCTGGCGGCGCGGGCCGAGGGTTACAACATCGAGTGGGACCGCTTTAATGGCGAGGACATCTACGAAGTGCGCGCCAAGACCTGGCCGGCGATTCAACGCGCCCGCGAAGAATCACGGCCAACGGTCCTGGAAGTCGCCACCTACCGTTACTACGGCCATTCGGTTTCCGACGCCAACGCCAAGAAATATCGCAGCCCGGAGGAAATTGATAATTACCGGAAGCTGCACGACCCGATTCAGCTTTGGCAAAAACGATTGCTCGACGAAGGCGTTATGACCGAGGAACAGGCCGCCGAGTTGGATGCGGCGGCGGCAGCCGAAGCCGCCGAGTCGGTGCGCTTTGCCGGGGAGAGTCCATTGCCGGATAAGACCGACATTTTTTCGGACGTTTACAGCGAAGTGGACCGTCAGACCCCGGCTGGCCAGACGGGGAAATTTTTCTTCAACGATTGATTGTCGTTTTATGCCTGTCATTACTTATCGCAAAGCCCTGAACGACGCGCTGGCGGAAGAACTCGCGCGCGACGAGAATGTTTTCATCATCGGCGAGGAAGTCGCGCAATACAACGGCGCTTACAAAGTGACGGAGGGTTTGTGGCAACGGTTTGGTGACAAACGCGTGCTCGACACGCCCATCACCGAAGCGGCGTTCATCGGGTTGAGTGTTGGCGCTTCGATGATGGGATTGCACCCGGTCGTCGAGTTGATGTTTTGGAGCTTTGCTTTCGTGGCCTACGACCAGATCGTCAACAACGCCGGTTGCATCCGCTATATGTCCGGCGGCCAGATCAATCTGCCTCTCGTCATTCGCGGCCCAGCCAACGGCGGCACCAACGTCGGTGCCACGCACTCGCACACGCCCGAAAGCATTTTGGCGAGTAATCCCGGCATCAAGGTGGTTTGCCCGGCCACAGCCTATGACGCCAAGGGACTGATGAAAACCGCTATTCGCGACAACGACCCGGTCTTCGTGATGGAGAACACCCTGCTTTACGGCGAAACCTGGGAAGTGCCGACCGACGAATATCTCATTCCGCTCGGCGTCGCCGACGTAAAACGCGAAGGTGCCGACATCTCGCTCATCGCGCATGGTCGCGCCGTCATCACGAGTTTGAAGGCGGCGGAAATTCTGGCGCGCGAACACAACATCCGTGCGGAGGTCGTGGATTTGCGCTCCATCCGCCCGCTCGATGAAGAAACGATTCTCCGTTCCGTGCGCAAAACGCATCGCGCGGTGCTGGTGGACGAGAACAAGCCGTTTTGCGCCGTCAGCGCGCAGATTGCCACAACAATCCAGGAAAAAGCGTTCGACGACCTCGATGCGCCGGTCTTGCGCGTTTGCACGCTCGACGCGCCGGCCATTTACAGTCCGCCGCTGGAAAAAATCCAGTTGCCCACGGCGGAACGGGTCGTAGAAAAAGTTTTAAGCATTGCCTGACGCCGTTATGCCCTACGTTGAAATGCCTAAATTGAGTGACACGATGACCGAAGGCACCGTGGTCAAGTGGCGCAAGGCCGTCGGCGATTCCGTGACCGCCGGCGACGTCATCGCTGAAGTCGAAACCGACAAGGCCGTGATGGAGCTGGAGGCGTTCGACGATGGCACGCTCAAGGAAGTTTATGTCAGCGAAGGCGGCAAGGCGCGGATTGGCGAAAAACTGGCGCTGCTGCTGGCACCCGGCGAAAGCGCGCCGGAACACGATGGTGAAGCCGGCAGAGCAGCGAAGGCAAGCAAGCCAGACGCCAATCGAAGCCAGGTCGTTTCCCCTAAAGCCAAGGCAGACCCTTTGGAAGTCGCTGCGCCAACAGTGAGCAGCCGCGTGAAAGCCTCGCCACTGGCGAAGAAAATCGCCGACGCGAAAGGTGTGGACTTAAGTTCGATTCACGGCTCCGGTCCCGGCGGACGCATCGTCGCCCGCGACATTGAGTCAACTGCGGCGACTCCCGCGCCCAAACCGACGACAGTGATTCCGGCAATGCCCCCGGGTCCAAGCGACCGGCGCATTCCTCTGACCGGAATGCGTAAAATCATCGCCGAGCGCCTATTCGCCAGCAAAACGCAGATTCCCCATTTCTACCTCAACATCGAGGTGGACACCGGCGAACTCGTTCGGCTGCGGACGCAGTTGAACGAACATCTGGAAAAATCAGGCCAAGGCAAACTCACGTTCAATGATTTCATTCTAAAAGCCGTGGTCACGGCAGCCACGAAAGTTCCACGTGTTAATGCCTCCTTCGCCGGCGACGCCGTCATTGAATACGCCGACATCCATCTCTCGGTCGCGGTCGCGATTGACGACGGTCTGGTGACGCCGGTGATTCGACAGGCGCAGAAGAAATCGTTGCGCGAAATCAGCGAGGCAGTGAAGGATTTGGCGACGCGCGCCCGGACCAAGAAACTCAAGCCGGAAGAGTATCAGGGCGGAACGCTCACCGTTTCCAATCTCGGCAGCTATGGCATCAAGAGTTTTTCGGCAGTCATCAATCCGCCGCAGGCCGTCATCCTTTCAATTGGCGCCATCGTGAAAAAGCCGGTGCTCAACGCGCAGGACCAAATCGTGCCCGGCCACCGCCTCGCCATCGGATTGAGCGCCGACCATCGCGTGGTGGACGGCGCCATCGGTGCGCAATACCTGGTTGAACTTCGCCAGTTGCTGGAAAATCCCGTCGGGATGCTACTTTGATTTATGAGTTACGATCTAATTGTTATCGGTGGCGGCCCCGCCGGTTATGTCGGCGCCATTCGCGCCGCACAACTGGGCAAACGCGTTGCCTGTGTTGAGAAGGACCGCGCGGGCGGCACCTGCCTCAACTGGGGTTGCATCCCCACCAAATCGCTCCTGCGCAACGCCGAATTGTTTCATTTGATGAAACTGCGCGGCGGCGAGTTCGGCTTCAGCTTCGACAATCTGCGTTACGACTGGAGCAAAATCATCAAACGCTCGCGCGACGTGGCCGACAAAAATGCCGCCGGCATCGAGTATCTGTTCAAGAAAAACAAGGTGGACTACATCCGCGGCGAGGCGTCGCTAGCCGGTCCCGACGCGGTGACGGTGAAAGGCACCGATGGCAAAGAGCAGAAGCTTGAAGCTGGGAAAATTCTGCTCGCGACCGGCGTGGTGTCGCGGCCGATGCCCGGTTTTCCGTTCAACGGCAAAACCGTTATTGGCAGCCGTGAAGCGATGATTTTGGAGCGGCAGCCAAAAAACATCATCATCATTGGCGCTGGCGCCATCGGTGTCGAGTTTGCCTACTTCTTCAACGCCTTCGGCACGAAGGTCACGCTGGTGGAAATGATGCCGAATATTTTGCCGCTCGAAGACACCGAGATTTCGCAGACTTTGGAAAAGGCGTTCGCCAAACAAGGCATCAATGTTCTGGCCGGCACCAAAGTCGTCAAAGCCGAAACCAGCGCGCAGGGTGTCAAGATTAGCGTCGAAGGCAAAAAATCAGAAACACTGGAAGCCGAAGTTTGTCTCGTGGCGATTGGCGTGCAGCCGTTGCTGCCTGGTGGCCTGTCGCTTCAACTCACGCCACGCGGTTTTCTCCAAACGACGGATCGTTATCAGACGAGCGTGCCGGGCGTTTTCGCTGCCGGCGACATCATCGGGCCGCCGTTGCTGGCGCACACCGCCAGCTACGAAGCGATTCAAGCCGTCGAGGGAATGTTCACCGAACATGTCCCGAAGCGAATCAATGCCTTTCCGAGTTGCACCTATTGTCAGCCGCAAGTGGCCAGCATTGGCCTGACCGAGCGCGCGGCGAAGGAACAGGGATTGAAATTCCGGGTCGGCAAATTCCCCTTCAGCGCCAGCGGCAAAGCTCGCGCCGTGGGCGAAGTGGACGGTTTCGTCAAACTGCTATTCGGCGAACCATACGGCGAACTGCTTGGCGCGCACATCATCGGTTCGGAAGCAACGGAGATGATTGCCGAACTGGGCCTGGCTCTCACGCTTGAGGCGACGCACGAAGAAATCGAAGCCAGCATCCACGCGCACCCAACCTTGAGCGAAGCGGTTCACGAAGCCACCGGCCAAGCCTTCGGCGCGGCGATTCACATTTGAGACGTCCCAAATCCAAGAGCGATCATCAAAACGCCAATTCATGCTGAACGTTTCGGCCAACAGGGATGACGCACTTCTGGAATGGCCCGCTAGACTTGCGTCAAACCGCCATCTACAGGCAGGTCAATGCCGGTGATGAAGCTGCTATCGTCTGAAGCGAGGAACAGCATCGCCGCCGCGATTTCTTCAGGGCGGCCCACTCGTCCAAGGGTGGTCGCTTGTGCATACTGCTTTTTGAAAGCCTCGGCCTCCTCCTTTGTCGCGCCCTGGGCAGCCATCATGGGCGTGTCAATCGGTCCGGGACTCAGCGTGTTGACACGAATGCCACGGTCCTTGAAGTCAGCCGCCCAGCTCCGGACGAACGACCGCATGGCGGCTTTCGTGGCCGAGTAGGTGGCATAAACTGGAATTCCTTTAACGTAGGCTACCGACGAAACCAGAACGATAGCACCGCCATTCCTCAAAAGCGGCAATGCCTTTTGGATCGTGAAGAAACTCCCGCGCGTGTTGGTATTAAACGTTTTGTCGTAGTGTTCCGGCGTCGCGTCTTTGGTCAGGACCGGTTCTCCGAAGGCCGCATTGGCCACGACGATGTCCAACGCGCCCTTTTCGGATTTGACCGTCTCATACAGGTTGTCCAAGTCACTCAATTTGGCCACGTCTCCCTGGACCGCCGTAACGTTTTTGCCGATTTCGGCTTTCGCTTTGTCCAGTTCGGCCTGGCGGCGGCCCGTGATGAAGACATAAGCGCCTTCCTGCGCAAATAATTTGGCGGTGGCCAGCCCGATGCCGCTGCTTCCACCTGTGATGACTGCTACTTTTCCTTTCAATTTTTGTCCATTGCTAGTGCTCATATTTTTTCTCCTTTTTTGTTTTTCGTTGTTTTTGTTGATATGAAATCTACGCTTTGCCACCGAAACTGACATAGTCGTCGAGTTCGCCGGCTTCAAACCAGGTTTTGACGTCTTCGCGGGTTTTCGAAGACTTGCCCAGGATTTCGGCAAAGAACGCAAGGGTTTCAGCGTCGCTGTCCGGTCCGCGTTTTTCCATGAAAGCAGACCAGGCCTCGATTTCCCACGGGGAGCGCGGCGTTTTGGAATGAGCCTGGACCCATTCAAGTATTTCCCCGTCGCCTTTGCCGGTGGCCAATTCCTTGAGCAGGGCATCCGGATCAAAACCAAGAAATTGCACCAGGCGCTGATCGGTTGGCGAATTGTAGTTATACTCGCCGTTTTTCCTGGCGAGGGTCGCCCGGCCCTTGTCGAGCATGCGGGCCAAAATCACGTAGTTGCCCAACCGAACGCGAAAACTTCGGGGCGGGCGTTGCGTCAGATCCATAAAGAAATGTTGAGTTTTCATAATTTTCCAGTTTTTACAGTTTTGGATTCAGGTTTTCTTCGTGGAAAGGATAGCCGGTATATCCGCGAGCGGTGCCTCCTGAGCAGCTGCTTCCGAATTCGCGCCGGCTTTTTCAGTCCGCGAAACTGGTTTTATCAGGCCGGCGAAATGTTCCCGATACCGCCAGAGCAGAAATGACGCGAGAACGGCGACGATAGATGCCACTGGCAAACCCGACGGTGCCATACAGATATGGAACGTGAGAATGTTCACAATCACAGGCCCGAGCAGGGTGAGAGCGAGCGGCGCGTAACAGGTAAATAACAACAACCCTCCGGCAATCTGAACCGCCGCGACGACATAGATATAATGCGTTAGAAACATGGCGCCTATAAAGGCACCGGCCTCGCCCGATGGCGGAGGCATGGGGATGAAATGCAGGAGCAGATTCGAGCCGAACACGACAAAGATCAGTCCGAGCAATCCACGAGCAATAATAGTTACGATTTTCATGGTGTCTATTTGGTTATTGTTTGCCAGTTTTGTTGAGCCTGGATTCAAATGTGACCGTATTTTTCATAGAGCCAGCATACGCCTTCCAAATGTTTGCGCTATTGCCGGTTGGTGATTGCGGTGATGCGAATTTTGCATCACTATTTCAATCGTGCTGGAAAAACTTCGCTTGTTTCTGGTGGTCCTTGAGGAGGGCAGCCTCCGCCGCGCAGCCGAGCGTCTGCGCATTTCCCAGTCGGCCGTCACGCGACAGCTCCAATTGCTCGAACACGATCTCGGCGGCCGCGTTTTGGAACGAACCTCGTCCGGGGTGCGTCCGACCAACGGCGGGCATGCCCTTGCCGCCAAGGCAAAAACGCTTGTGGCCGATTATGATTCCGGCATGGCCGAAGTCCGCCGGCTGGTTCGGGGAGAAAGTGAACGGTTGCGTATCGGCTATATTGCGTCGGCGGCGCAGGAGTATCTGGGGCCGGCTCTGGCCGCGCTGCGGCGTGTTTATCCGAAGCTGAAAGTCAAAATGCTCGATCAAACTCCCGGCGAGATGATTACCGCGTTGCGGCAAGGTGAAATTGATCTGGCTTTGACGTTGCATGGCGCAGACCTGCTCTCGCGCGATTTTTATGCCCGCAAACTGGCGACGGTCGGGAGCCTGGTCGTGCTTCCAGTGAGCCACCGGTTCGCGGTCGAAAAACAGGTATCGCTTTCACAATTAAAGCGCGAAGCGTTCATTCGCGGATCGGATGATGCGGTGCCGGGATACAACCATCGGATAGTTCAGTTCTGCCGCAAGTATGGCGGTTTCCGTCCCCGCATGGCCACGATTGATGAAGCAACTGGTCTGGTGGAATCTCTGGCCCTGTCAGCGAATGAAGACGTGATTTCGATTCAACCAGCCTTCATTTCTCACCTGAACATTCCGAACGCGGTGATGGTCCCAATCGCTGACACTGGTGCAACTTGGGATTTGTTCATTGTCTGGCAGCGGGGCAAAGCCGCCGGTCCATTGCGGACCTTGCTGAACGAACTTAACCTGAAGTCTCAATAAATAATGCCGTCCCCTTACCTGGTCAATTGAGAAGCGGACGACGGACTGGATCGCACGGTCTGGGCTCTCAATGAAGGAGCAATTGGTATCCTGCCGTCGTCCGCAAATTGCGTCAACCAATAGCATGTCTTCAGGTTTTTGTCTGATGGCGTTGGCCAGCTACGCGCCTCCTCGTTGAAAATTTGGATTTTCTTTGGTTGTAAGCCAAAAACGCCAGTTCAACGGCCTTCAGCGCGTGAATGCGAGCCGAATCGAATAGCGGCACGAGCGGAGATTGTTGCGGAGCCACGCCGCCCAATTCGGTGCAGCCCAAAATCACTCCTTGAGCGCCCCGCTGTTGCAATCCACGGATGAGCGACAACACAAGGTTCCGGCCAGCTTCCGTCACGACACCACGGCATAGTTCCTCAAAGATCAGCCGATCCAGACGTTCGCGCTCGGTCGCCGGCGGCGTCAGGATCTGCAATCTTTTTGCCGCCAGCCGTTGGGCGTAAAAATCTTGTTCCATCGTCGCCCGCGTCCCGAGAAGTCCCACACGCTGCAATCCGGCATCGCGGGTGGCGTCGCCAACGACGTCGGCGATGTGGACCAGCGGAATGCGAATGCGGGTCTGAATTGTGTCGGCAACCCGGTGCATGGTGTTGGTGCCGATGAGTAGCAGTTCGGCACCGGCAGTTTCCAGCGCCATAGCGGCGTTGGTCAGGATGTCGGCCACTTTGTCCCATTCGCCGGTTTTTTGTGCTTCGGCCAGCGGCGCGAAATCAAGGCTGTTGAGGATCACCCGCGCTGAATGCAGTCCGCCCAGCCGTCGCTGCACTTCTTCATTGAGCAAACGATAATAGTCCAGTGTGGACACCCAGCTCATTCCGCCGATGAGGCCGATGGTTTTCATGCTTGCTTTGACGCGCCGTCGTAAGTTTCAAAGTGGAACACCGCATTCTTGGGATGAAGCTTTTTGGGCATCGGTTCAATCGCAGGATAACCAATGCCCAGAATGGCCACGACCCGTTTGATGGCTGGGATCGCCAGCAATCCACGCGCGTAATTTTCGCGGCGCTCAGATTCAGCGACGTCCTCGGAATGATAAACTGCGCCCCAAGCCATGCCCAATCCCTGCTCAACAGCGGCCAGCCAGAGGAATCCGCCCGCCAGTGTCGCATCTTGCAGCCAATACTTGCTCACCGTTGGATTGGCCACAATGACCACGCCCAGCGCCGCCTCCCGCAACCAGGCCATGTATGGTGTGGTATTGGCGAGGGCATCGAGACGGCCGCGCTCCCGCACGACCACGGACTCGCGTGAAAGCGCGTTGTTGCCGGCGGGCGCCAGATGAAGGGCGTGCAAGAGCGCTTGAAAAGTCTCTTCTGGAATTGGTTTCGGCCGGAAGCGGGTGATTTCCCGGCGACGTTCTATGGCTTCGATGACTTTCATGGTGAAATGAACTCGCTGGCAGCGGGGAATATACACGGTGGCGGCGTTCAGGCGCGGCTGACGGCCAGCGCCCGAGGAAAGAGAAACCGGTTCTCCTCATAAATTTGTTGGTGAAGGTCCCGTTCAAAGCTGGCAAGACCGTCGCGCAATGCCTGCACGCGAGCGGAAACAGGGAACGACGCACGGCCATTCGCAACCAGCGCCCGCAGTTCGGCGATGGCTTCGTCGGCTTCGAAGTGCTGCTTCCCAAGGCGGACGGCGCGGTTTTGGAGAGTGCGTCGCGCATGAGCCTTGCGAGTGGCGCATTCCTCCAATTGCCTTATCAATGGAAAGATGAACTCAGATTCTTCACGAAGATGAGCGGTGAGTTTTTCGCGGAACGCCGCAAAGCCTTTCCGGAGCTTTGCCAGATGCGTTCGGTTCCGGCTGTCGGTCGGGGTCGCCGAGCAAATCAACCGCTCCAGACGGGCCAAACCGCGCCGCAGAAAGAGACGCTGACGGTCTTCGAGCCTCGCGCAGAGTTCGGCAAGTGGCATGAGCTCCATGGCAATCACCGGGGCTGAGCGCGCCGGACCGGCAGCGGATGCTTCCAACTGCGAATCACAAATGTTGCGACGCTGCATGGGGCTTGCTCTCCGTTTTCCCGGGTTTGCCGGCAACCGCCAGCGCCTTGGGGAAAAGCACGTTGTTTTCCTTGTGGACGTGCTGGTGCATATTCTTCTCCAAGTGAGCCAGCCCGTCGTAAAGGGCGCGGAAGGTGTTGCAGGCCCAGTCCGGTGGAGTGTAGTTGTCGGACAGGGCCTTGAACTGTTCCAGCGCAGCGCCGGCGCTGTCGTGCTCACGCTCCAGCTTTTCAAGTGAAGCCGGAAGATTGAGTATCACAACCGCCCCGCCATTGCTCTTTGCTTCCAGTTTGCGGATCTCGGGGAAAACAATTTCATCCTCTTCATTCGTGTGCGTCGTCATTTCCGCGTTGAATGTCTCGAACGTCTTCCGGAGTTCAAACAGTCGAGGCTCGTGCTCTCCGTGGACGGCCGCGACCTTGCGCGTCATGAAATCCAGCCGCGGCAGTTCCTCTCGCAGATAGCCGTGATGCGCCTGCTGGATGTGGTCGCAAAGTTCGCTCAAACCCATGGCGTCGGCATTGGCCGGCGCGCCATTGGCGGGCTGATCCAGCGCTGAGAGCATCGCGATAACGGTCGCGGGGTCCAGGCCTTTGCCTCGGCAGGCTTCGGCCAGGGATTTTTTGCCGCCGCAACAATAATCAATCTTCAAGTTTTCGAAAATCCGCGAGGTCGCGGGAACCGCGCGGACAATTTCGCCGATGGTAGTTTCTGTCGTTATTTCTTTCATGTGCTGTGTATCAAATGGTCAAGGGGCAATAACCCATCCACGTCTTTGGATAGAGAACTTCCTCCTCCAAATTCATCGTCTCAATTTAACCGAGCATAATATGTATTTCAAGTGCATCTTTTAAGTTTGCAGCCTGCGCGTCGGCGCGTAACATGCCGGCCATGAAAAAGATGAAATCCTCCGATCCGCTACGTCCGCATTCCGGCGCGCTGCTTGACGGCCCCGAACGCGCTGCCGCCCGTGCCATGCTTTATCCCGTTGGCTGCAAAGAAGAAGATTTTTCCAAGCCCCTCATCGGCATTGCCTCCACCTGGAGCAATGTTACGCCCTGCAACATGCACATTGACAAGCTTGCGCTCGAATCCGAGAAAGGCGTGAACGAAGCCGGCGGCAAGGCCATCGTCTTCAACACCATCACCATCTCCGACGGCATTTCGATGGGCAGCGAAGGAATGAAATATTCGCTTGTCTCGCGTGAAGTCATCGCTGACTCCATCGAAACCGTGGTCGGTTGCGCCGGAATGGACGGCTTTGTGGCCATCGGCGGTTGTGACAAAAACATGCCCGGCTCACTCATCGCCATTGCGCGCATGAATCGCGCCGCAGTATTTGTCTATGGCGGGACCATTCTGCCAGGCTGCCTTACCAGCGCACCGGATAAGAAGCTCGACATCGTTTCCGTTTTTGAAGCCATCGGGGCGCACGCGAATCACAAAATCTCCGATGCCGAATTCAAGGCCGTCGAACAATGCGCCATTCCGGGCCCCGGCTCCTGTGGCGGCATGTATACCGCCAACACCATGGCCAGTGCCATCGAAGCGATCGGCATGAGCCTGCCCAACAGTTCCGCCCAAAACGCCGTTTCGCCAGCAAAGATGGACGATTGCCGCCGCGCCGGCGCCTGCGTGATGGAAATGTTGAAAACAGGAATCGGCCCGCTCGACATTCTCACCAAGAAAGCCTTTGAGAACGCCATCACCGTTGTCATCGCGCTCGGCGGCTCCACCAATGCCGTGCTGCACCTGCTGGCTATCGCCCACGCCGCCAAGGTAAAATTGCCGCTCGACGACTTTACACGCATCGGCAAGCGCGTGCCGGTGCTGGCCGATCTCAAACCCAGCGGCAAGCATCTCATGTCCGAACTCGTCGCCATCGGCGGCATCCGGCCTTTGATGAAAACGCTGCTCGACAAAGGACTGCTGCATGGCGACACCCTGACCGTTACTGGCCAGACGATGGCTCAAACCCTCGATGGTGTGCAGCCCTATCCCGCCGGCCAGGCCGTCATCCAGCCGTTCGAGAAACCCATCAAAAAGGACAGCCACCTCGTCATCCTTTATGGCAACCTCGCGCCTGAAGGCGCCGTGGCGAAGATTTCCGGCTACGAAGGATTGCATTTCAGCGGCAAGGCCATCGTTTTTGAATCCGAAGAAAAGGCGTTGCAGGCCATCCTCAACGACACGGTCAAGGCAGGGCATGTTGTCGTGATCCGCAGCGAGGGGCCGAAAGGCGGACCGGGCATGCGGGAGATGCTTTCGCCAACTTCGGCCATCATGGGCAAGGGCTTGGGCAAAGATGTGGCGCTCATCACCGACGGGCGATTCAGCGGCGGCAGCCACGGCTTCGTTGTCGGCCATATCACCCCGGAGGCCTATGTGGGCGGGCCGATTGCCCTTGTCAAGAACGGCGACCCCATCACCCTTGATGCCGAAAGGCGGAAGATCACGCTGGAGGTTTCAGCAGCGGAATTGAAGAAACGCAAACGAGCCTGGAAAAAGCCCGCGCCCCGTTACACCCGTGGCGTCCTGGCGAAATACGCCGCCCACGTCACGAGCGCGTCGCTCGGGGCGGTAACGGACGCAGAATTGAGACTCTAGCCGTTGCCTGTTTCTGAACGGCAGAAAGCCGCTGCGCTGACATTCGTGGGCGGAATCTGCCGGGGATAAATATGTATTTCTGGTGCATATATTATTTGCGTTTGGAATCGTCTCCGGCCATATTGCCCATCGAGGATGCAACTGAGCGCTTATTCTGATTATGCCATCCGGGTGCTGATGCAGACTGCCTTGTGCCGCCCGGAACGGACCACTGTGGCCGAAGTGGCGGAAACCTTCGGCATCTCACGACATCATCTGGTCAAGGTGGTGCATGACCTGGGCCGGCACGGTTATCTGGCCACGCAACGCGGAATTGGCGGCGGTTTCATGTTAGCCCGCGCGCCAGAAGCCATCCGGCTGGGCGACATCGTGCGGCTGGGCGAAGAAAGCGACACAGTGATTGACTGTCACGAGAGCAAGCACCGCTTTTGCCGCTTGCTGCCAGCCTGCCAGTTGAAGGGCATTTTGGACGAAGCGGCGGGAGCATTCTTTGAGACACTGGACCGCCATACCCTGGCTGATCTCATCCGGCAGCCATCCCGGATGCGCGCGGCTCTGGGAATTTGCCGCACACAAACCACCGCCCCATCACGCCGGCGATACAGCGGCGCAGAATATGAGATATGAAGATTGAGGATCAAAGCATCCGGGAGGCAGGCGCAGGCGTTTGCCTGGACGAAGCGGCATCCTGTGACGTCTGCGGAAGATTTGGCGCTTTCCATTTCGGCGAGCGAACGCTTTGCCCAGAGTGCTACGAAGGATGCGGTTCCTGCTGCCCGGAATTTGGCAAAGACGATCTGTGGACTTTTCCTGACAAGGATTGACGGCTGTCAAACCAGGTTTTTTTGCATCGCATGAATCATCAGACACGAGTTTACGAAAATATCTTTGAGATGCTGCCCAGCGAGGAGAATCCCACGCCGCTGGTCCGGCTCAACCGGCTCAATCCGCACGCCGATTTTCCGCTTTACGCCAAGCTCGAATGGATGAATCCCTTTGGCTCGGTGAAGGATCGCGCCGCATGGGCGTTGTTGCGCGACCTCGAAGAACGTGGTGAACTGGCCAACGGGCGCGGTCTGGTCGAACCGACCTCCGGCAATACCGGCATCAGCCTGGCCGCCCTGGCGCGGGCGCGCGGCCATCGGCTGCTGGCCGTCGTGCCGAACAAAATTCCGATGGAAAAGAAGGTGCTTTTGAAAATCGCCGGCGCCGACCTAGAAGTCATTTCCGACGAACTCTGCCCCGCGCCCGGCTTGGGCGATGGCTCAATCAACCTGGCCAAGACGCACGCCAAGGCTTCGGCCCACAAATACGCCATGCCCAACCAGTATGAAAACGCCATGAACGTCGAGGCTCATTTCAAAACCACCGGCCCGGAGATTTGGAAGCAGACCGAAGGCAAGATCACGCATCTGTTCGCCTCGCTGGGCACCTGCGGGACGGTGACGGGCACGGCCAAATTTCTACGCGAGAAGAATCCGAAAATCAAAGTCATTGCCGTGCAGCCGACGGAGGGCCACGACGTGCCGGGCTTGCGAAATATTTCCCAACTTGGTGTTTCGAAACTGTTCGACTCATCGCTCGTGGACGACCTCATCGAAGTGGATTTTCACCTCGCTTACTCCCGTGCGCTGGATCTGTGCCAGAACGAAGGACTGCTGGCCGGCCCCAGTTCGGGGCTTATTTTGGAAGGCGCGCTGGAAATCGTGAAACGCGACAAGAGCGGCTTCGGCGTGATGATTTTCCCCGATAACATTTTCAAATACACCTCGAACATGATCAAACACATCCCCGGACTCGGTTCCGGGACTCAACCATAACAAGTCTATGGCAAATTATTCCCATCCTGAAGTCCTGGTCGAAACCGATTGGGTGAAACAAAACCTCGACAAGCCCGGCGTCAAACTCATCGAAATTGACGTGGACACGAAGGCTTACAACGCCGG
>JAGWNY010000060.1 GCA_028872915.1 Verrucomicrobiota bacterium | reverse complement strand
CATGCTCATGGCCCGAAACATTCCCAAAACATCCGCCGCCCGCCAACCCAAACCGTCGCCCGGTGAAGCGCAGCGGAGCGAAGCGAAATCCGGCGCGAAGCGGTAAAACCACCATCTAACCAGCCCTCTCCAGCTTGAAATCAAACCCATCCTCCCAATTTCATATTAAAAGCTTTCCCTTTCTGCTGCCACAATAGCCACTAAACTCCGTGAATAACCCAAACCATTGAAAGACACCGAAGCTGACGCGGTAAAAGCGGTTGCTGAAAGTCTGAAAGATTACCATGTTGATTTTGCGTTTCTTCACGTAGCGCAAGAACACGATACGGTCCTCTATGACAGCGACAATCCCGGAGCGAAGTCGTTTAGCGCAGGCATTGCAAAGGGTGTGGATGTGATGAAGGGCGAATTTGCGCCACTGCGCGGAACATATCTCATGCTCAACAAATCCAACGCAATTTTGTCACTAACTGGAGCGAAAGAGGTAAAGAAACCGACGGATGGCTTGCCGTATCCGGTGCTGCTTCATCTCCATCGTTCTTCCACGTTCACGGACATGAAGTATCTGACCGAACAGGTTTACACCTTCGCCTGCCATTCGTGGCGGAGTTTCGACATGGCAAGAATGCCGGTAACAATTGCGTATTCGCAACTCATTGCGCGCTTGCTGGGGCGGCTCGGCGCACTGCCACATTTCAGCGTGGATTCAATACACGGACGCCTCAACCGATTGAGATGGTTTTTATGAAAACAGAAAGCCTCATGTTGATAACAGACGCACGCGAGGCGTTGCTCAAGACGGCCTTGACCGAAGCCGCGCAAAATCCGCTTGCGACAGCTTTTTTAGGATGGCTATTGCGAAGTAAGGACCTGATGTCAGCGATGCAGCAAGCCGCTGGACGAGCAGCAACAGCGAAAGGTGCGGAGCGAAATTCGCGAAACGTGGCGGTGCTTGGGTTTGGATGCGCAGTAGAATCATTCAAATCCCGCTTTGCCGCCGAATTCCGCGCGCAACTGGAATGGTTGATGGGCCGACCGAACTTTGCGACCGGCGGCGAACCATGCGGCGTAGTTGCAGACCCATTGAATTTTGCAGGAGTCGTCGCTGGTGCGGAAAACATCTTGGCTAACGAGGATCGTAAACGGTTTCAACAATGGGCGGCAGCGGTGTGGAAAGACGGGAACAGCCTGATTCAAAGCGCGGATTGGCGCCGCGGCTTGCTGAACACCTTGGGAAGACGAATTCCCACTCCAAAACCAACCGGCGACGACCGCAACGAACCATTGTGGTTCGCGGCAGCGTTGCACCATCGAGGATGGGGCACTCCGACGGAGAAGTCTGTCAGCGTTGTTCTCAAGTCTGCGCTCGATCAAGCCTCACTCGTGACTGATGGATTCGAGGCCGGATTGCGTTTAGCTGCGATAGATTGGGCGGTCGGTCGCGCGATGGATTTCGACATTGCCGCGCTGACAATAACAGACGTGGCAACGGTTTTGCATCGCGTGCCGACAGCTTTTCAGCGATGGACTTGGGAGGACAAGCCGAGAACGGCCAAACAAGGGGCACAACCTCGGCGATGGCACATTGAGAACGAATACCACTACCAAAGTCTGCTCTACGCCGTTCTGAAGCCGTTGATTCCCGCGTTGGAAGAAGAACAGTATTTGCCACCAACAGGAACTTACCAACCGCGCGCCGATCTTTGTGTCCTGGCATTACAGCTCGTTGTCGAGGTGAAATTCTGGTATCGAAACAAAAGTGTGAAGGAGCTGACTGAGGAGATCGCCGCCGATTTGACTTTATATCTTCGAAAAGATTCTCCGTATCGAGCCGTCATTGCGGCAATTTGGGATGACGGCGCACGCACTGAAGAACAGGCGGAGTTGATGCGCGGCCTGAAAGGACTCGGCGGGCTGTTTGATGTCGTAATCGTGAACCGCCCTTCGTGTATGAACGAAACCGCCTTACCAACTTCTATGGAAAAACGAAAGGCACGAAAGCCATAATAAAGCTCCAAAAACTTTTGTCAGAAAAACTCAAACAAATTTCTGACAAAAAGCTTGTGAGTGGACGCGAATTCCTGTAACAAAAACTAGCCAGTATTTGTTACAAAAAAGCCGAGCATGAGAACATGAAACCAATTGACCAGTCAATTTTCGCGCGAATCCGCAAGAGCGGAGACGGCAGCGTGTTTTCGCGGGGGCAGTTTTTGGATTTGGGCAACAATTCCGCTGTTGGCGTGGCGTTGCATCGTTTGGTCAAGGCCGGAAAAATCCGGCGGATTCGGCGCGGGCTTTACGATTTGCCGCGCACGCATCCCATCACAGGACAAACCGCGCCGAACATCATGGCCACGGTGCAGGCACTGATGGACGGCAGCCACGCGCAGTGGCAGTTCACCGGCGCTTACGCTGCAAACGCGCTCGGTTTGTCGGATCAAGTTCCGGCAAAAGTCATCGTCCTGACGGATGGCGTGCCACGAAAGGTGTCGCTGGGCAAACTCACGCTGGTGTTTCGCCGTGCCGCGCCCCGCAACCTTTTGGGCGCAGGCAAACGGGCGGGATTGGTAATCCAAGCGTTGCGTTATCTGAAAAGCAGCCCGGATATGACCAAACATGTTGCCAAACTCAAACGGGATTTGGATACCGCCACGAAAAAAGATTTGGTAAAACTCACGTCCAAATTGCCGGCATGGATGCAGCCGATTGCCCAGGAAATTGCCGCAAAATAATCATGGACTCCGTGCTTCAACTCACACCACGCCAGCGCGTCGAGCTTTTTGAACAAACGACGCAGCAAACGGGTATTGATGCGGTCATAGTCGAGAAAGATTTTTGGGTCTGCTGGACTTTGAAGGAATTGTTCCGGCTGCCCGCGATTGGCGAGCATTTGATTTTCAAGGGCGGCACGTCATTGTCGAAAGTGTTCAAGGTCATTGAGCGATTTTCCGAGGACATTGATGTTTCCATTGACCGTGGCTTTCTCGGTTTTGGCGGAGCGAATGAGCCAGGGGCAGGCGGAAGCAACAAAGAAAAGCAGCGGCGAATTGAAGCGTTGAAAACAGCCTGTCAGCAAAAAATTGCCCTTGAATTGTTCCCCGCGCTGGAAGCGGCGATCAAAGCAAAGGCCGGCAAAAGCGAGAAGTGGACATTGCGTTTGGACGATGATGACCCAGACAAGCAAACGGTGTTGTTCGATTATCCGACGAGCTTCGCGCCAGCAGCGGCGGGCTATATCCGGCGACTCGTGAAAATTGAAATGGGGGCACGAGCAGACCATTGGCCATGCGAAACTCGAACCGTGACGCCTTATGTGGCGGAGCAATTTCCAAAAGGGTTTCGCGAGCCAAGTTGCGCCATCAAAGTATTATCGGTGGAGCGGACGTTTTGGGAAAAGGCGACGATTCTTCACGCGGAATTCCATCGGCCAGCGGAAAAACCAATGCCGGAGCGGTTCTCTCGTCATTATTGCGACTGCTACGAATTGATTCGCAAAGGCGTGGCAAAATCGGCGGCGGCAAAACTGGATTTGCTGGCGCGCGTGGCTGAACACAAAAACCTGTTTTTCAAAACTTCATGGGCACGGTATGGCGAGGCGGCAAAGGGCACGCTGCGAATCATGCCGCCGGAGCATCGGTTGAAAGCGTTGCGAGATGATTACGGCAAGATGCAGCAAATGTTCTTTGGCGAGCCGCCGAATTTTGACACAATGCTCGGCACTCTCAAGCAGTGGGAGTCCGAATTCAACCAGCAGTGAATTATGGCCATCACCAACCACGAACGCATCGGAAAATGTCTCGAACAATTGACGACCGGGTTGCAGCCGTTTGTCGAGCGCGAGCTAAAAAACAATTATCAGGACGAGTGGTTCGCGGAGACGCGAAAGACTTTGAGCGCCACGCAAGTTGATTTTCTCGGCACGCCGGACAAGCCGCAATGGGACATCGCCAGCCTGCTGGCGACGTTGTGGAATCAATGGAACGACGTTTTCCGCAAAGTACTTGGCCCGGCTCAACGCAGCTTGGTGAGTGAGCTTCGTGATGTGCGGAACAAATGGGCGCATCAGCGAACATTCACGACTGATGACGCCTATCGCGCCCTTGATTCAATGGAGCGATTGCTCGACGCGGTGTCTGCGCCAAAGGAAACGGAGGAAATTGCCCGGCATAAAGCGGAATTGCTGCGGGTAAAATTTGACGAGCAGGCGCGCCATGAACGGCGCAAGGCAGCCGCGACCGTGCTTGAAGGGCAGAGTGTGGCGGGGTTGAAGCCGTGGCGCGAAGTGGTAACGCCGCATCCCGACGTGGCATCAGGCCGCTACCAACAAGCCGAATTTGCCGCTGATTTGTGGCAAGTCTATAAAGGGCGGGCAACTTCCGAATACGGCGACCCGATTGAATTCTTTCGCAGGACATTTCTCACGAATGGATTGAAGGATTTGCTCATGCGCGCCGTGCAACGCTTGGCCGGACAGGGCGCTGATCCGGTGGTCGAATTGCAGACCAACTTTGGCGGCGGCAAGACGCATTCGATGCTGGCGCTTTACCACCTTTTTTCAGGACACCAGAAAAAGGATTTTCCGGGATTGGAATCTGTTTTTGAGGACTCAAAATGCGAACTGTCCAAAGGGGTTCGCCGCGTGGTGATCGTTGGCAACAAAATTTCGCCGGGTCAGCCCGATAGAAAAGACGACGGCACGGTGGTGCGAACGCTTTGGGGTGAATTGGCCTGGCAACTCGGAGGCAAGGAAGGATACGCGATGGTCAAACAGGCGGACGAAACGGCTACGAACCCCGGCGACGCCATTGGGAAACTGCTGCGAAAGTATTCGCCTTGCTTGATACTGATTGACGAATGGGTTGCTTATGCACGTCAGTTGCACGAACAGAAAGATTTGCCCGGCGGAGATTTTGAGACGCATTTTACCTTCGCCCAAACCTTGAGCGAGGAAACAAAATCCGCGCCCAAGGCCATGCTGGTCATCAGTGTCCCGGCGTCCAGTGATGCGGCAACAGCATCACCAACTGCGGCCATCCATGACGAAGAAGTCGGCGGCGCGCGAGGGAGACAGGCACTCGTTGCGCTGAAGAATGCCATCGGCCGGGTGGAGGCTTCATGGCGGCCCGCTAACGCCGAGGAAAGCTTTGAGATTGTTCGACGGCGTTTGTTTCAACCCATCACTGATCCGACAATGTTCACAGCGCGGGACAATGTTGCAAAGTCGTTTTGCGAATTGTATCGGAACCAACACCAGGAATTTCCGCCCGAATGTCGTGAGGCGGATTACGAACGCAAAATCAAAGCCGCATATCCGATTCACCCGGAGATTTTTGAGCGGTTGTATCAGGACTGGTCGGGCCTCGTGAAATTCCAACGCACGCGCGGCGTTTTGCGATTGATGGCGTCCGTTATTCACGCGCTTTGGGAGCAGGGCGATCAAAGCCCGCTCATCCAACCGGCACACGTTCCGTTGCTCGATCAACGCGTAATTTCAGAAATTATCCACTTTCTGCCGGATGGCTGGGAAGCGGTGATTGAAAAGGACGTGGACGGCGAAAGTTCACTTCCTCTCAAGCTCGACCGGGAAAAACCCAATCTTGGGAGACACTCCGCGTGTCGCCGCGTTGCGCGCACTTTATTTCTCGCATCCTCGCCGATGCCCGGCGCGGCAAATCGAGGCGTGGAAGACCGGCGTATTAAGCTCGGTTGCGTGCAGCCCGGCGAAAGCCCGGCCATTTTTGGCGACGCGCTTCGCCATCTGGCACAGGCGGCCACATATCTCTATCAGGATAACGCACGGTATTGGTATTCGACTCAACCCACCGTCACAAAGCTCGCTGAAGACCGGGCGGAACAGTTGAAGCGTGACGCGGACCTCGTAGCCGAGGAAATTAAAAAGCGCGTGCAGGAAGATGTGCGCTCGCGCGGAGATTTTCCCGCTATTCGCGTATTCCCGAAAAACAGCGGCGAAATTCCCGATGAAATGGAAACCCAACTTGTTGTCCTCGGTGTGGACCATCCGTATGCGCGGGAAACAGGCAACCCCGCGCAAGCCGAAGCGCAAGCCATCCTGGACGCACGCGGCAACAGCCCGCGTTTGTTCAAGAACGCACTCGTGGTTCTTGCGGCAGATCGTGCTCGGCTGGCTGAACTCGATGAGGCGATGCGCTTTTTTCTCGCGTGGGATTCGATTGAAAACGACAAGGAGGAATTGGGGTTGGACGGTTTTCACATGCGTCAGGCCACGAACCAGAAGGCCAGTTGGAACACCGCCATCAAAGGACGATTGGGAGAGACCTTTTGCTGGCTCCTGTTTCCGGCGCAGCCGACTCCTCAAGCGGCGGTCGAATGGCAAGCAGTAAAACTTTCTGGCCCTGACCCGCTGGCGGCGCGGGCTTCTAAAAAATTGCGGTCTGACACACAGATAGCGACGCAATTCGCGCCAACATTGCTCCGGCAGGACCTCGATAAAATTCCTCTTTGGCGAGACAATCACATTTCCGTCAAGCAACTGGCTGAAGATTACGCGAAATATCCTTACTTGCAGCGTTTGCGTTCCCCTGACGTTCTTGTCGCGGGGATTCAAGACGGCTTATCGCGCACGACGTGGACAACGGAGACGTTTGCCATCGCGGATGCCTGGGATGGAAAAGGGCAACGCTATGTTGGCTTGCGCGGCAACTGCCACGTTTCGCTGGATACCGATTCAGCAGCTTTGTTGGTTAAGCCGGAAGTCGCATTGAAACAAATGGCGTTGGAAAAGCCGGCCGCCGCTCCTACAACCCGAGCGACCGCCGCGTCTGGAACCGCTCCAAGCCCGGCAATTCAATCCGGCGGTTCGGAGCCGTTCAAATCAGCGCAGCCAACGAAGCCGACCCGCTTTTTTGGAAGCGTCAAGCTCGACCCGGCGCGACTGAACCGCGATGCCGCCCAAGTGTCAACCGAAGTGCTGCAACACATTACAAGCCTTCTAAACGCGGACGTCGAAGTGACGATGGAAATTCAGGCACGCGTTGCCAGCGGTATTCCAGAAAATGTCGTTCGCACCGTATCGGAGAATTGCAAGACGCTGAAATTTGAAAATCAGGGTTTCGAAGAAGATTAACAACCGGGGAACCAGCGTGATCTACCGTGCCATTTGACCGCGAAAAGATGAAGCACGCAGCAGCAAAACTCGCCGCTGAAGGCGTGTTCATTGGCACATCGTCATGGAAGTATGAAGGCTGGCTGAACCAGCTTTATACGCCATCGCGCTACGAATATCGCGGCAAGGTCGCCAAGACGCGCTTTGAGCGGGACTGCTTGCGTGAATATGCAGAGGGCAATGCGCTTGAGACGATTGACGAGATTACTTTGGGAGCGGAATCTTGACACTTTAACAGACGAAATATGGCTGTCGAATACTTCTCATGGGCATCGATGCAGCTCGCCGAATTGGAAACACGTCTGTCTGCGCTGCTGGACGTTGCCCATCGCAATTTTCTTGAATCCGTTGCCAATGAGGGAGCAGATTTTGAAGATCGGATTTCGACTTCAACTTACCTACGTGAGTTGGCTCAACGCGTCAAAGACTGGTGCGAACATTTCGAGGTTCCGGTTGGTGGCATTCGCCCATACGACCGCAGCCTACGACCTCACTTCGGACGCTCATGTAGCTGGAACCTTAGTTTGGATCTTGGCCAAATTTCGGCCGACATCCTTCGCGGGCTTACGGGTCCGACTACAAACGCTGGGAAGCTGTATCGGCCAAAGATTCTTGAGCGAGCAAACGCAGAAGTGATGAATTGGCTTAAGAAGACGCCGAAAGATATTGATCGTGTTCACTGGCGATCATTCGAGGCCATTATCGCAGAGGTCCTCAAAGACAAAGGTTGGAGCATCGAGATAACGAAGCAAACACGAGATGGTGGATATGATATCCTCGGAATACGCAACGATGCGCTCGGATTTTCTGAAACAATTCTCGTGGAGTGCAAATTGTATGGCATCGGGCGTAGTGTAGGCGTGCCGATGGTGGACCGGCTCATGGGTGTGATGCGGAGACAGACTGCTGACCAGGCCATGCTCGTAACGAATTCACGATTCACGGGCGTCGTGTGGCAGTCATGGGAAAGGTCGGTTGGTAGAGAACTCTCACTGATAGATCGAGAATCGCTGTCCGAGTGGCTGGCCAGCTATGGCGCAACTCACAACCAACCTCAAAGTAATGGTTAACATTACTATGTTAAGTGGACCCAAAAATCATGCGAAAACCCCAACAAAATCGAGGGTCAATTTTCCAGAACATGGCTTTTTCAGCAAACTGTTTAATAAATTACGGGCCGCCAATTTTGAACCGGTAGAACTCCATTAAATTCGTCCCTATAGAATCAGTGAAACTGCCGGAGACCGACAGGGGCGGCGTGGCGGTCAGAATGTTGACCCAGATTGCGTTCGTTCCGGCCAAGGCGGGACTGCGCTGTAAATAAAGCGGGACGTTCGTGTTGACCTGCCAGTTGAATACCATTCCACCCTGAAAAGCCGCGATGTCGGTGAAACTGACCGGGGGATTGGTCGGATTTGTGACGGTCGCCACAGCCGTGTTCAATTGGAATGGCGTTGGTTGCGACCAGTCGCCCACTAGCATGAAATCCTGCGCACGGACACGGAGCAGGATGTTCGTCTCGACGTTCGGCCCCACATCGGCAAGTGCGTTCCACGTCAGCAGATAATCCGATCCGCCGGGCAACGCGGCAACGTGTGTCGCCGAATTGTAGGGCGAACCGTCCATAACGGTGAGTGTGGCGTTCTGCCAAATGCCGGAACCGAGGATTTGATATTGCAGGAATGGCGTGGAAGCGTCGCCTTCGTTGTCCCATAGCCGGACGGTGACGACCGCATTGCTGCCAAGCGGGTTTCCTGCCAGAACATCCCCTTGCCGGAGGTGTCTCCAAAAACGGCCCAAAAATGATTTTTGAGCCTGCGTCAAACCAAACGCCTTAAACTTTCTCAAAACGGCCCCTCCAACCCCACCTGTTTTAATCCCTCCGTCCCGCTTTTCCTCAAAATCAAATCCTGCTATGAAATATCCGGGTTAAGGGGCTTGCCGACGCTTGCGGAAGTGATTTAAACTATGAGTGTGATCCCAAAAAGGACCAGGTTCGCGCTCTTCTTCGTGGGCTTGGTCCTGCTTTGGGCGCTGGCGGCCGGCGCCGTTCCGGCCGATTCCGCTTGGTCAGTCCACGTCTGGCAATCGGATGACGGCCTGCCCAATAACAACGTGACCAGTCTCGCGCAATCCCCAGACGGCTATTTGTGGATTGCCACGCCGGCGAAGCTGGCGCGGTTCGACGGGACGCAATTTGAGGCCTTTTCCCCGCGCAGCATCGTGCCGCAGTTTGACCGGAAAATCACCGTTGTGTTCCAGGCTCATGACGGCGGATTATGGCTGGGCATGGAACGCGGCCCGGTGCTCCGCCTGAAAGACGGGGAAATCCAGGTCTTCACCAACGGCGTGCCGGACATGGTGGCCGAGACAATGGTGGAGGACGCGGCAGGTGCCGTCTGGGTTTTTTTTTCCGGCGGCCCCGGCGAAATGCTTTGTCGCATCCAGGATGGAAAAGTCCGGCCGATGTGGACGGGCGGCGGCTCGCAGGGGCTGACCAGCGACAACCGGGGCCGCATCTGGTTCATCAATGACGGCCGGATCAGCATTTTCCAGCGCGGGCAATTCCACGTCGTGGCACAGGTCCCAAACCAGACCGCCTGCCTCGCCGCGGCGAGCGATGGCGGAATCTGGATCTGTTCGGGACTGGTGCTTTATGAATACAACGAGACGAAAGGGCTGAAAAAAATCGGGACCTGCGATCCGGAAACGGACGACGCCCAGCCGACGGCGTTGGTGGAAGACCACACGGGCGCGGTCTGGCTGGGCACTTCGGACAGTGGGTTGTTTCGCTTTGTGGCCGGCCGCGCGGAGGCCGTTCCGGCATCGCATCGCGAAATTTTGAGCCTGCTGGAGGACCGGGAGGGAAATCTCTGGGCGGGAACCGGCGGCGGCGGATTGGACCGCATCCAAACGCGCGCCATCGAACTGGAAGGCGCCGACAAGGGATTGCCCTTTGAGGCCGTCCAATCGCTTTGTCAAGACACCCGCGGCGCGATCTGGGCCGCGACGCAGAACGGTCTGCTCGCCTGCCGACAAAATGGAGTTTGGAGCACGGTGACCACGAACGCTGGCTGGCCCGGCGGCAGGGTGAATTGCGTGGCCGCGGCCTCAAACGGGGCCGTCTGGTTTGGCTTGCAGAATCGCAGATTGATTTCCTGGCAGGACGGACATTTCAAAATGTGGAGCGGCGGCGAAAGGATTGTCTGCCACAGAATCCACAGTCTGCTGGCGGCTCGGAACGGCGACCTCTGGATTGGCGGCAATATTCCGGACGATTTGCAGCGCCTCCACGACGGCCACCTGCAAGCTTTTCGGCTCCCGCCGGAAGTCCACGTCATCCGGGCAATGGCAGAGGACGCGGCGGGCAACGTCTGGGTCGGCACGGCGAACGGCACGCTGCTGAAAATCAGCGGGGACACGGTCACCGACGAATCAGTCCGGTTGAGCGGCACACAATGGTCCATCCGCTCTTTGTACGTTTCGTCGGACGGCAGTCTGTGGATTGGGTATTCCGGCTGGGGACTGGGCCGGCTCAAAAACGGGCGTTACCGCCGCGTCACTTCCCGGCAGGGCTTGTTCGATGACCAGATTTCTCAGATTGTCTCGGACGGCCGCGGTTGGCTCTGGCTGGGCGCCGACCACGGCATTTTCAAAATCCGCGAGCAGGATTTTGCCGACGTGGCCGCGGGGCGAAAGGCATATTTGCACTCCGTCCCCTACGGCGAAAGCGACGGCCTGCCGAGCTTGCAGGCCAACTTCGGCGCCGCTCCCGGCGCGTTGCGCAGCCGGGACGGGCGGTTGTGGATTCCCATGCGCACGGCGCTGGCGGTGGTCAATCCGGCCCAACTGCGCGAAGACCCGGAGCCTCCGGCCGTGCTGCTGACGCGCGTGGTGGCGGATGAACAAGTGGTGGCGGTTTATGGCGGCGCGTCGCCAGTCGAAAACGCTCTGGATTTGCGGACTTCCCTCCCGACCCTGCGATTTCCACCCGGCCACCGCCGGCTCGAATTCGATTTTACCGCGTTGAGCCTGGCCGCGCCGGAGGGGGTGCGCTTTCAATACCGGCTCGACGGCTTGGATGACAAATGGATCGAAGGCGGCGCGCAACGCAGCGTCAGTTATTCGCGCCTGCCGGCTGGCCATTACCGGTTTCGCGTCCGGGCGTGCAATCGCGATGGCGTCTGGAACAAGACCGGCGCGGCGCTGGCGTTTACGGTGGATCCCTTCCTCTGGCAAACATGGTGGTTCCGGCTGGCGGTGCTGGTGTTGTTCACCTCCGCGGTCATTGTCGTCGCTCGCTATGTTTCCTTCCGCCGTTTGCGTTTGCGGTTGCAAAAATACGAGCAGCAGGCCGCGTTGGAAAAGGAGCGCGCGCGCATCGCCAGGGACATCCACGACGACCTCGGCTGCCGGCTCACGAAAATCGTCCTCCTGACGGAATTGACGCTGTCGAATTCCGGCCGAAAGCACGACCCGCTTGAGCGCGTGAAACAAATCTCCACCACGGCGCGCGAAGGAATGCAATCGCTCGACGAAACCGTCTGGGCCGTCAACCCGCGCAACGACACGCTGGTGGACCTGATTGATTATCTCGGCCAGTTCGCGCTGGAATTTTTGCAGACGGCCAACATCCGCTGCCACCTGGATTTGCCGGACCATCCCCCCGCGCAGGCCATTTCCGCCGAGGTGCGGCACAATCTGTTCCTCGCCGTGAAGGAGGCGCTGAACAATATTGTGCGCCATTCGCACGCGCGCGAAGTCCATTTGCGCGCCACCGTCAAAGGCGGCGCCCTGAACGTCACCGTTGAGGACGACGGCCGCGGTTTCGCGGAAATGCCGGACAATGCCTGCGCCGACGGCCTGCGGAACATGCGCCAGCGCATGGAGGAAGTCAGCGGCGCGTGCCGGATTGAAAGCCGGCCGGGGGCGGGCACGAAAATTTCCTTTGTTTATTCCTGGCGGAACGGCAAATGAATCCACTTTCTGGCGCATGAACTGCCGTCCAAACTAAAATTCCATAACACCAGCGCATGGCCATCACCGTTTCAATTGTCGAGGACGACCGCGAGACGCGCGAAAGTCTGGGCGAATTGTTGAACGGCGCGCCCGGACTGCGGTGTTTGCGCAACTACCCGACGGGGGAAGCCGCCCTGCTCGGCATCCCCGCCGAAAAGCCCAACGTGGTGCTGGTGGACATCAACCTGCCAGGCATCTCCGGCATCGAGTGCGTCTCAAAATTAAAAGGGCAATTGCCCCAGTTGCAGGTGCTGATGATTACGACTTACGAGGACGGGGATTTGATTTTCCGGTCGCTCCGGGCGGGCGCCAGCGGTTATTTGCTGAAGAAGACGCCGCATGCCAAATTGATTGAGGCCATCAAGGAGGTCCATTCGGGCGGCGCGCCGATGTCCATGCAAATCGCCCGCAAGGTGGTGCAGCATTTCCATCAAATCCAGCAACCGGTTTTCAACGTGGATAAGCTCACCAAGCGGGAGCAGGAAATCCTCGCGTTGCTGGCGAAGGGCCGCCGTTACAAGGAAATCATGGATGACCTCGGCCTCAGCTTGAGCACCGTGCGGACGCATCTGGCGCATATTTATGGGAAGCTCCACGTTCAATCCCGCACGGAGGCGGCGGTGAAGTTTCTCGGCCGGGAGCCTGCCTGACCGGGCCTTCCATCCCCTGTATCAGCCTAAAAGCCGATGGCGGATTTCCGGCCGGAGGTGTAAAAGAGAACCATCACCTATGTTGTTCTGCACAGCCGCAATTGTTGTTTTCGGCCATTGTTTGCAAGAACCTCCAGCCGTCCCCTGAATCAAAACCCAAGGATGAATATGAACCAGCCGCTTAACCAACTGTCCGCCCGCGTCGTCGCGTGGTGTTTCCTTTGCCTCGTCGTTTTGGCGCCCGGCGCCGCCTTCGCGCAGCAAGGCGCGCAACGGATGCTTTATACCGTCCCGAACAACACGTTCATCGAGAATGCATCCGGCGACACGAACGTCGTGACCCTCAACGATACGTCCGGTTCGATCGCAACGTTGCAGGCGAGCATTGATAATGAGCGCGGCGCCAATCCCGATTCCATCATCGTCATTCATCTGCTGCGCGGGGCGACCTACAGCGTGAGCAGCGCCGGCTTGGTATTGGGTTCCCAGGAATGCCTCATCGCCTCCGGTGCCTTGATACAGGCCGCCAATTCCTCCGTTACCGTGCCCTTGATTCAAATTTCCCCCAATTCAACGAATGTTTCGGTCGCCGGAGCCACGCTGGACGGCCTTGGCGCGAACATTTACGGCATTTACACCTCCTCGGCCGCGCGCGTGAACGTGGACAAGGTGACGGTCAAAAACTGCGGGCAGGATTGCATCCAATTGAACGGCAACGGCAGCGCCACGTTTGACAACGAATTGACCGTGTCGCGCTGCGACGCTTCGGGCAGTCCCGGCCATGCCGGCATCAGCCTGAAGAACGCCACGCAGGCCACCTGCGTGGATGATAATTGCCACGACAACTCCGTCGGCATCTGGTTGAGCGGTTGCGCCTACGCCAACATCGCCAACGACACCTGCGAGAACAACACGACGGGCATCAATTGCAACAGCGGCAATGACAATTACATCGTCAACAACACCTGCAACAACAACGGCACCGGCATTTACGTCGGCGGTTCGGCCAATATGATCGTTTCAGATGCCCTGAGCGGCAACACCACGGTCGGCGTCAACTCCGCCGGTAGCGGCAACATTTACTGCGACAATTTGTTCGGCAGCGGCAACGCGGCCAATTTCGTCAACAGCGGCTCGGGGGATGACGTGGTTGCCTACGCCGCGCCCATCAGCGCTTCGGGCCAGAATTACTTTTATCCGCCGCTCATTGACAACCAGCACACCACCACCATCGTCAACGGCATGGGCCGGTATGACCTGACGGACAGCCAAACCGCGTCCATTGACACGGTGCAGAGCGAATACAACAGCGCGGTCAGCGCCCATCCGGGGGACGTGATTGTGCTGCATCTGAACGGGGATTATACGGTGGGGGCGAATCCATTGACCCTCGGTTCGGATACCTGCGTGCTGCTGGGCGGAACGATTCAAATTAATTCCTCGACGACCGCCAGTTGCGCGGTCACGACCTCCAATGGCGCAAGTTACATCTCCTTCTCCGGCGGGCTGATTGACGGCGGCAGTTCGGGTGCGCCGGCCACCGGGCGCGAGGGCATTTATTTTAACGGGAATTCGATGTTCCAGATTGACGCGGTGACGTTGCAACATTTCGGAACGAACAGCAAGCGCGTGGGCGGCTCGGATGTTGTCCGCGCCGGCGGCGGTGGCACGCCGCGCATCGTCACGCGCTGCACTATCAACGGCGGATCGGCGCGCGGCATCTGGCTGGAAAACGGCGGACGGCGGAGCATCGTTTCCGGCAATTTTGTGACCGACGTGCAAATGGACGGTGTGGATTGCGACGCGTCCACCAGCCAAAGCTTGGTCAAGTTCAATGTCCTCACCAATGACACCCGCTACGGTGTCTTCGTGGAACAGAGCGCCTCTTACAATTTGGTTCTGGGCAACGTTTGCAACTTTGACAGCAGCTACGGCGTCGGGTGCTACAACAACAGCACCACGCCGCGCGGCGCGACCGCTTACAATAGCATCATCTGCAACAGCATCCTGGGCGCCCCAGGCGGCGGCCTGCGCAATGGTTCGACCGGCGACGGCACGAGCGTCGAGTCTTCCGATAATTTCTATTTCGACAACTCTCTCGTCAACGCGAGCATCACGTCGCAGAATTACGGCTCGCAAAATTATTATTCGCAGAATTACCGGTCCGGCGGCTCCATCAGCACCAGCGGGGCCGAGGTGTTCTTCAACTCGCCGGACGTGGACGGTAATCTGCAGATCCACGACAGCAACAGCGGCCTGGCCGTCGCGGTGCAAAATGCGGCGACCAGCAACGGTGCCGCGGTTGTCACGGCCCAGCCCGCCGCGCTGGGCGACGGGACCGGCGACGATGAATGGCAGTTGATTCCCACCGACAGCGGTTATTACAAGGTGGTCAACAAGAACAGCGGCCTGACGATGGCGGTGCAAGGCGCTTCCATGAATGCAGGCGCGGCAATCATCCAATGGGCCTTTGGCTCCGCGCAAAACGACCAATGGATGCCGGTCTCCGTGGGCAACGGTCTTTACAGTTTTGTCAACCGTTTGAGCGGCCTCAACCTCGACGTGACCGGCGCGAGCACGAACGCCGGCACGCAATTGGATCAGGCGTCCTCCACGGGCGGGGCCTATCAGCAATTCAGCCTGGTTGAGGACACGCCCGCCTCCTCCGCCCCCGGATTTTCCCTGTCCGCCTCTCCCGCTTCCCAGAGCGTCACGGCGGGCAATGGCACGAA
>JAGWNY010000059.1 GCA_028872915.1 Verrucomicrobiota bacterium | reverse complement strand
GGTTGCTACCGCAACCGCGCCAAAGGGGACATTCTTATCGAGTTGCCAGGGGGACATTCTCATGGAGTTCCGACACATTCCTCCCCCACGCCTTGCGTCGTCCGCGCCGCCCGCGTACCCTCGCCGTTTTCATGAAAATCCTCGTCATCGGCTCCGGCGGACGCGAGCACGCGCTGGTATGGAAGCTGGCGCAATCACCCCATGTCACCCGTCTCTGGTGCGCGCCCGGCAACGCCGGCATCGGCGCCGAACGCCTCGCGAACGGCACCCTGGCCGAATGCGTCCCAATTGGCGCGGAAGATTTGCCCCGCCTGCTCGCGTTCGCCCTGGAAAAAAAAATCGGACTCACGGTCGTTGGCCCCGACAATCCATTGGCGTTGGGCGTTGCGGATTTGTTTCAGAAAAATGGATTGCGCATCTGGGGGCCAAATCAAAAAGCCGCGCAATTCGAATCCTCCAAGGTTTTTTCCCAGCGGTTCATGACACAATACGGCATCCCCGCGCCGCGCGCCGGAACGTTTTCCGACCCCGCCGCCGCCAGGTCGTTTGCCGCCGGCTTGAACGGCCGTTGCGCCGTCAAAGCCGACGGCCTGGCCCTTGGCAAAGGCGTCCTGATTTGCGCCAACCCGGACCAGGCCCAAAAGGCGATTGATGATATGCTCGTCGCCCGCGCCTTCGGAGCAGCGGGCGCGCGCATCGTCGTGCAGGAATTTCTCGAAGGAATGGAAATTTCCTTGCACGCCTTGTGCGACGGCAGGAACGCCCGGCTTTTTCCGACCGCGCAGGATCACAAACGCGCCCTCGACGGCGACCAGGGCTTGAACACCGGCGGCATGGGCGCTTATTCGCCAACCCCTTTTCTCACCGATGCCGAACTGGCCCGCGTCCGGGAAACAATTGTCACTCCGTGGCTGCGGGGCTGCGCCGGGGAGGGAATTGATTTTCGCGGTATTTTGTATCCGGGAATCATGTTGACCGAACACGGCCCGCGCGTTCTGGAATTCAACGCCCGCTTTGGCGATCCGGAAGCTCAGGTCTATCTCACGCGCCTCGATAACGATCTGGCCGAATTGCTCGACGCCTCCGTCAGTGGCAACCTGGACCGGGTTGACATCCGGTGGAAACCGTCGTCATCCGTTTGTGTGGTGATGGCCAGCGGCGGCTATCCCGGAGCGTATGCAAAAGGCCGGCCAATCCGTGGTCTGGACGAGGCGGGCCGGCTGCCAAATGTAAAAATTTTCCACGCCGGCACGGCCCGATCCGGCGACCATATTCTCACCAGCGGCGGCCGCGTCCTTGGGATAACGGCGTTGGGCGAAAACCTGGAAGCCGCCCGCGCCGCGGCCTACGCCGCCGTGGAGCGGCTGTCTTTTGAAGGCGCGCATTACCGCCGCGACATTGGCGGCAAGGCCAGCGGACGTCCGTCCGTTTGTTAGGCCGGCGGCCTAAAATGATTGACGGGATTGATGCGGGTTTGGGAGGGTGGGAGAAGTCAGCATGAGCCAGGCGCATCCACCCCCGGTTTCCGATTTGGAATTGGTGCGGCAGGCCAACTCCGGGCGGCAGGAAGCGTTTGAGGAATTGACCGGGCGGTACGAGGAGCGAGTGTTTGGGCTGGCCATGAGGATGTTGCGGCATCAACAGGATGCGGAGGACGTGACGCAACAGGCTTTTTTGAGCGCGCTGGAGAATTTGAACCGTTTTCGCGGGGAAGCGCGCTTTGCCACCTGGCTGTTCCGGATCGCGACTCATGCCGCGCTGAAAGTTCTCCGCAAACGAAAGGGCGCCGTTTCATTGGAATGGGCGGCGGAAGATTCCGACGGGATGGCCGCGCCGCATCCCGAATACATCGCCGACTGGCGGGAAACGCCCGAGAAACTGGCGGAACGGGCGGAGACGAGGCGGTTGCTGGACGAGGCGCTGGCGGCGTTGGATGAAAAACACCGGGTGGTTTTTATTTTGAGGGACGTGGAAGGGTTGTCGGTCAGGGAAACGGCGGAGGCGCTGGGCATCAGCGAAGGAAACGTGAAGGTGCGGCTCTTGCGCGCGCGCCTGGAATTGCGGGAACGGTTGACACGGGAATTTGGGGACCCCAGGAAACGGGTGGCGGGGCACGGCGCTCGTTGAAAAGAGGTGAAATGATTGTAACTTTCCCGCGGACGGCGGCTCATAGGAAACGGCATGAAGTGCGAAGAACTGCTGGCGATGCTCAATGAATACGTGGACGGGACCGTTGACCCGGCCATTTGCAAGGAATTTGAGCGGCACATGGCCGGATGCAATCCGTGCCAGGTGGTCGTGGACAACATTCGCAAGACCATCACGCTTTACAAAAAGGGCGAGCGTTACGAGATGCCCGTTGAGTTTCGGGAGCGGCTGCATGAGACGTTGCGCATAAAATGGCGGGAACGGCATCCCGCGAAACGGAGAGGATGAACGGCCCCGGCGCGATGTGTCATTTGGTGACTCTCTGCCATGCCATCTCGTTGGTGGAATGCTGCCATCGCACCGCAAACCCGGTTGCGTCTGAATTAACAATCCGTCCGACTTCGGAGTATGGCGTAACTTCGCTTGGATTGGTGCTGGTCTTTATCGTCTCAATCAAATGTCCATTTTTAACAAACCATGTGCCTGTCCGTTGGTATGTGTTGGTGCGGTAAGAATGCCTGAACCATGATAGCTCTACAAAACTGCCATCTGCCGCGACCGTGTTTGTCCAGGTTATACTCCGTGCAAATCCTGCTCTGCGCGGAAGATTATCTTCCTCCCGCGACCAAGTGCCTGACAACCTCTCTCGAAAGGCTTGGTCTCTCTCTGTAGCGACCTTGTCGTGATACCGAATCAATAATATACACGCAATGACAATAGCCGCCAACAATCCAATAATCGTGAGTTTTTTCACGGCGCGTAATGATGCTAACGTCCAGTTGATCCGCGCCGGCGGGCAATTGGCTCCGCTGGCTCGATAATCGTTGTATAATTCAAATCGTCCATAAACTCACTCGTCCCGCCATAGCCTCCGAGCGAAGGCGGAAGGGCCGGTCGGTGTTGGCGCGGTTTTGGGCGGCATCTCTCTTGAACCGGAATCCTCACTTTCGCCTCATCGAATTGACGGCCATGCCAACAAGCGCGCCCAACGCTGCACCAATCATGCCCCCAACCAGGCCTCCAGGAACAGCGCCTCCTGTCGCAAAGTTGAAAACCGCGAATACCACCGCGCCACCGAACGCACAACCACCCATGACCTTGTGGTCCGTGGCAGCCTGCTGCTTGACGTGCTGATCGTCGCCGGAAGCGTTGGATGGCTGGACATCGCCCTTTACGACGATCACGTAAACGAGGAGCAACGCTGAACCGCATACACCCAGGATGCCAAACACTAAATCTGTGCTCTTCAAAAATCTGCCCAATGCGTCTGGCGTAATTGTCTCATTTCTTTGCAGAACGACCGGGACATAGTAAGCCGTCGCCAGAAATAAGGATATACCGACGTAACCCAATAACCATCCTGTGCCTCTGGCTTTCTTTGTTGTCACAAGGACGAGGAACACCATCAGCAAAATAACGGTGCGTATCCAAAATTGAATGTCGTATGAGTTCATAATGTTGTTAGGCGGCTTTGGTCTCTTCTTTCTTTGGCTTCCTCATCTCGAACACACGAACCACGACAAAAGCAAGCAACGCAAAAATGAAAAAGACAAGCAAAACCCAGGCAATCCCCTGAAGCGCCCCGATAATAGTCCGATAGACCTCCAAAATCCATCGGTCGGTCGTAAGCTCAACAATCTGGGCGCCCTTGAATTGGGGTGCCGTAATATACTGCTCTAAATCGTAAATCCGCACACCTGCGGAAATACCAGTCACATAAAGCGCGAACATAATGTAGCGCCGCCATGCGCCGCTAATTTCGTCTCCAATAATTCTCGCGAGTATTTGGTCAATCGGCTTCGAGAATGCACGCGCGACAATAACCGAAACGATTGTCGCAACAATGAATGTCACAATTAGTAATGTGATAAACATAAGTCTATTCGTGTTGCAAGCTGCCTGACGATCCAGCGCTGTGTTAGCCGGTTCATTTGCGAAAAAACGAAAATAAAATATAGCCGATAACCAATGCCGCCAAAACCCCGGCTACGACCAAAAGCCAACCGAACCATGCCACCCAGCGAAACTTGATTCCGCGCTCCCGGCAAATCTGCCGTGCTGCCAAATAATCCTGAATCAATCCAAGTCCTGGCTTTGCAGCCTAATTCCGACAGGGGCCTCCCAAAGGAAAGCTCCACTGGTGGAGCGGTGCGGCCGGCTCTGCTGAAATCGGGCGGGGGCCATCGGATTTTCGCTTGTTCAACAACTTGTTAACATCCCGATCAAATCATTTCAAGCAAATTCAGGTTCCTTTATGGTCCGCCGGGGCCGCATTCGTGTTCGCCGCCGCGCCTTTCGTCCGGCGCCAATGAGGGAAGATTTTGTAACTTTTTCGGCCCTGCCGGCTCGGTAACAGTGGAAGCAGAAAAACGCTTCTAATTATGAAAATCCACCTCATCATTCGCCGCTTCGCCGGCGCGTTCATCCTCATCAGCCTCCTGCTCGCGCATTATCAGAACGCGTATTGGCTCTGGTTCACGGCGTTTGTCGGACTCAACCTGTTCCAATCGTCGTTCACGAACTTCTGCCCATTGGAAATTGTCTTGAAGAAAATGGGCGTGGGGCGGGAAGACGGGAATTGCCCGGCGGCCGGGCCAAACCGCAACTGAACATGATCCGGTTCCATTCCAGTTTGGTATTGACGATGACCGCGGCGCTTTTGGCCGGATGCGCGGCAAAGCGGGGGGCGAAAACGGCCCCGACGACGGCGGCCCCGGTGCATATTGTGATCGCGGAGAGCAAGGAGCGGGTGGCCACCGAGGAAGAGGCGGGCACGGTTCAGGCAAAATTGCACGCGGTGATTGCGGCGCAGATCAGCGGGAGGGTGGAGACGATGCTGGTGTCGCCCGGACAGCCGGTAACAGCGGGGGAATTGCTGGTGACCATCAGCGCGCGAGAGGTTCAGGCCCAATATGAGCAGGCGCTGGCCCAGCGGCAACTGGCCGCGAGCAATTTAAGGCGCGCGACGAATCTTTTGAACGAGCGGGTCCTGTCACAAGCGGAGTTTGACCAGGCGCAGGCGCGTTTCCGGGTCGCCGACGCGGCAGCGATGGAGGCCCGGACGTTGGCCGATTACGCGCAAGTGCGCGCGCCGTTCACCGGCATCATCACGCGGAAAGACGCGGACCAGGGCGATCTCGCCACGCCTGGCAAAGCGCTGTTGGAAATGGAGGACCCCACGGCGCTGCGGTTGGAGGCGAATGTGCCGGAGGACTTGGCGGGCAATGTAAAGGTGGGCGATACACTGAATGTGCGGATCGGCGCGCTGCAAACGAATTTTATGGGCATGGTCGCGGAAGTCGCCCCATCCGCCGACCCGAACAGCAGAACGTTTGTCGTGAAATTGGACCTGCCCCGGGCGCCGGGATTGATGTCAGGACAATTCGGCGAAGTGGCGGTTCCTGACGGCACGGTGAAGGCGTTGCGGGTGCCGGCATCAGCGTTGATACGCCGGGGCCAGATGGAATTGCTGGTCGTGGTGCGCGCGGGTCGCGCGGAACTGCGGATTGTCAAGTCAGGTGCGCAAACAGGAAATGAAGTGGAGATAGTGTCGGGGTTGGACCCCGGCGAAGCGGTGGTGGCCGCCAACGGGGATGATTTGACGGATGGCGAGGCCGTCACAGTTGAAAATGGAAAATGACGCGGCTGACAATTTGCGAGGCGGGAGCAGTCGGAATGCACAGCATGGAATTGCCGGGAGGATTGCGCGCACGTTCATTGATTCGAAGCTGACGCCGCTGGTGATTGTGTCGTCGGTGTTGCTCGGAGTGTTTGCGGTATTCCTGCTGCCGCGGGAGGAGGACCCGCAGATCAAGGTGCCGATGATTGACGTGCTGGTGAAGATGCCCGGAGCAGGCGCAAGCGAGGTGGAGCAGCGCGTGACGCGCCCCATGGAAAAGCTGCTGTGGGAGGTTCCCGGCGTGAAATACGTCTATTCGACTTCGAGCGAGGGACAATCATTGGTGATTGTGCGGTTCCGCGTGGGCGACGACATGAACAATTGCCTGGTCCGGCTGAACCAGAAACTGCAATCGAACTACGACAAAATTCCGCGGGGGGTCTCGAAGCCATTGATCAAAGCCTGGTCCATTGATGACGTGCCGATTCTGTGCCTGACCTTTCACAGCGCGCGTTACGATCATTTGACGTTGCGACGGCTCGTGGCGCAGGTGGACGATGCCGTGAAGCAGGTGACGGACGTGGCGGGAACCGCCATCATCGGCGGAGCGCGCCGGGAGGTGCGGGTGTTGCCGGACCCGGCGAAGCTGGCGGCGCGGGGGCTGACGCTCGCGGACCTCGTGCCGATGCTCCAGCAGGCCAATCAACAATCGCTCGCCGGGAAACTGACGGACAACAACAAAGAAGTGGTCGTGGAAACGGGCGGGTTTTTGAGAAATGCCGATGACGTGGCGCGGGTGGTCGTCGGGGTCTTCGAGGGTCGGCCCGTGTATTTGCGGGACGTGGCCACAATCAAGGATGGCGCGGAGGAACCGTCGCAATACGTGCTTTTTGGCCGGGGAACGGTTCAGCAGGCCGGTGACGGGGGCGAGCCGGCGGTCACGCTGGCGATTGCCAAGCGGCCCGGAGCAAATGCCATCACCGTCGCCAACGCGGTTTTGAAAAAGGTGGACACGCTCAAAGGTCGGATCATACCGGCGGACGTAAAAGTAACCGTGACGCGCAATTACGGGCGAACAGCGGCGGAAAAGTCGAATGAACTGTTGTTTCACATGCTGCTGGCGGTGGCCGGAGTGTCGCTGCTGGTGCTGCTGGCCCTGGGCTGGCGCGAGGCTGGCATCGTGGCCATTGCGATTCCCACGACGCTGGCGTTGACCCTCCTGGTTTTTTATCTTTACGGCTTTACCCTGAACCGCATCACCCTTTTTGCCCTGATTTTTTCGATCGGCATCCTGGTGGACGACGCGATTGTGGTCGTGGAAAACATCGTGCGGCATTTTCATTTGCCGAAGAACAAGGGGCGAAACCGGGCGGCCGTCGCCGTGGAAGCCGTGAATGAGGTGGGCAACCCGACCATCCTGGCCACGTTTGCCGTGATTGCGGCGGTCCTGCCGATGGCGTTTGTGGGCGGCATGATGGGGCCGTATATGCGTCCCATCCCCATTGGTTCGAGCGCGGCCATGTTCTTCTCGCTGGCGATCGCGTTCATCGTGACGCCGTGGGCAAGCATCCGGATGTTGCGGTGGGGCGGAAAATATGCGCGCCTCACCGCGGGAACGGCGGGCGCGGAACGCGATGCTGCAAACGTGCAACCCGCGGCGCGCGCGGCCGGGACGGAAAATGTTTTTACGCGGCTCTATTGCGGTTTGATGGGGCCGCTGGTCCGGCGCCGGGGGCTGCGTTATCTCTTTCTGGGCGGCCTGGCGGCTTTGCTCGCCGGTTCGATGGCCCTGGTGGCCGTTGGCTGGGTCAAGGTGAAGATGCTGCCGTTCGATAACAAGAGCGAGTTCCAAATTATTTTGAACATGCCCGAAGGCAGTTCGCTGGAGCGAACCGCGGAGGTGGCTCGGGAAATCGCGGATGCGGCGCGGTCGGAACCGGAGGTGGCAAATTACCAGGTTTATGCCGGCGTGGCTTCTCCCTTCAATTTCAACGGTCTCGTACGGCATTATTTTATGAGACAGGGCGCGAACGTCGCGGACATCCAGATCAATCTTTTGCCCAAAAACCAGCGGCGCGCCCAATGTCACGAGATTGCGGAACGGGTGCGGATGAAAGTGGCGCCCATCGCCGCGCAATACGGCGGACGCATCGCCGTGGCCGAAGACCCGCCGGGACCGCCCGTGTTGCAGACGTTGGTCGCCGAAATTTACGGGCCGACGGAGGCGAGCCGGCTGGCCCTGGCGCGCAAGGTGATTGACATTTTTCATCATACGCCGGGCGTGGTGGACACCGATTGGTACATCGAAGCAGACCAATCCAAGGCCCGATTCGTGATAAACAAGGAAAAAGCGGCGTTGAGCGGCGTCACCGCGCGCACAATCGCCCGAACACTCGCCATGGCCGCGGGCGGGCAGGCCGTCGGCTTGCTCCACGCCCCGCGCGAGCGGGAGGACGTGGACATCCTCCTGCAATTGCCGCGACAGGACAGGGTCGCGCCGCCGCAATTGCTCTCCCTGCGCGTGCGGGGAACGGCGGGCCTGGCGCCGTTGCGGGAATTGGTGGCTGTCAAGAATACCATTATAGACAAGAGCATTTATCACAAGAACCTCATGCCCGTCACCTATGTGATCGGAGACGTCGCGGGCGCCGTCGAAAGTCCCGTTTACGCCATCTTAAAGATGGACAAGTCGTTGCGGAAGCTGGATACGCGGCAATTTGGCGGGCACGGTTCGCCGCTGAAGATTTACAATTATAACATGCCGTTCACCGACAACCAGCCGGTCGTCAAATGGGACGGGGAATGGCACATTACCATCCAGGTTTTCCGCGACCTGGGCTTTGCGTTCGGAGCCGTCCTCGTTTTGATTTACATCCTCATGGTCGGATGGTTCCGGTCCTATCTCACCCCCGTGATCGTGATGACCGTCATTCCGTTTTCGCTGGTGGGCATCCTCCCCGCCCACGGGCTGTTGCACGCCTTTTTTACCGCCACTTCGATGATTGGTTTCATGGCCGGCGCGGGCATCGTGGTCAGAAATTCAATCATTTTGGTGGATTTCATCGAAAGGCGGCTGGCGGAGGGGCGACCGTTGCGCGACGCGGTCGTTGAAGCCGGAACGATCCGCTTCCGGCCCATCCTCCTCACGGCATTGTCGGTCGTGGTGGGTTCCACCGTAATCTTGTTCGACCCCATCTTTCAGGGGCTGGCGGTGTCGCTCATGGCTGGAAGCCTGGCTTCGATGATCCTTGCTCCGGTGATGGTGCCGCTATTGTATTTGATGGCCCATGAGCGCCGGGAAAAAAGTGCCGTCGGAAAACAAGCCTGAGAAACCGCTCTATCCCCCCGTTACGGTCACTTGTCCGCGCAGCACGATGTCACGGGAGGATTGGCCGATGAGAATGCCATAAGTCCCCGGTGCGATGCGCCACCCGCCGGCCTGCGTGTCCCAGTGGGCAAACGATTCAGGCTCAAGTTTCAGGCAAACATGGCGTGTCTGGCCCGGTTTCAGCGAAACTTTTGCAAAACCTTTGAGCTGGCGCGGCGGTTCCGGCGCGGACGGCGTGGATGGAAAGCTGACGTAGAGTTGGACAACGTCCTTGCCAAAGCGGTGGCCGGTGTTGGCCACATCAAAGGTCACGCGAATTATTTGTCTTGACGGTAAGCGGACCGCGATGGCCGCGCGGGAAATTTTGAGGTTTTTACACGCAAAGGTAGTGTAGGAAAGGCCGTAGCCGAATGGAAAAAGGGGCTGGATATGGTTCTGGTCGTAGTAACGGTAGCCCGCGAAAACGCCTTCGGAATAATCAACAACGCCGTTGGTGCCGGGATATTGGGCGGGCGTATGGGCGGGCAGATCGGAGAGACGCTCCGGAAACGTGAGAGGAAGTTTCCCGGAGGGATTGACGGATCCAAAGAGAACCGCCGCCACCGCGTTACCGTCTTCCTCTCCGGGATACCACGCTTCGAGAATCGCGGGCGCCTTGTCCACCCACGGCATCAGCACAGCCGAGCCGGTTTTGAGCACGACCACGGTATGGCGATTCGCGGCGGCCACGGCGGCCACCAGTTCGTCCTGGTTCCCGGCGAGGGTGATGGCATGATCATGGCCTTCCCGTTCATGGTCGCCAACCATCACAATGGCGACATCGGCGGACCTGGCGTCCGCCGCGGCTTGTGGAATGTCCCGGCCATCTGACAAGCTTATTTTTACACCTGGACCGGCCCATCGCCGGAGGCCCTCCAATGGTGAAACCGTATAAAGCGCCGCGACGTGCGAACTGCCGCCGCCGCCCGTCATCGCGTTGGTCGCGTAGGGTCCAATCAGGGCAATGGAATGCAACGCGGCGGCCCGGAGGGGAAGCAAGTCGTGGTCATTTTTTAGCAGCACCATGCCCTGCTCGGCAAGTTGTTCCGCTTGGAGACCGTCACGGCGGACGATTGCAGCGGGAATGCCTTTGGCCTCGAGCGGTTGGTCGAACAGGCCGAATTGCATCATGGTGGCGAACCGGCGGACGAGTTTGTCGTCAATCACAGATATCGGCACTTGGCCCGCCTGCACGGCGGCCAGGAGTTTGGCCCCGAAGTATTTACCGGTCGGCATTTCGAGATCCAATCCGGCGAAGGCGGTGGGAATGGTGCTGTGGACTGCGCCAAAATCCGACGTCACGAAGCCTTTGAAACCCCATCGCCGCTTGACCACGCCGTCCATGAGATTGGTGTTTTCCGCATTGAACACCCCGTTGACCTTGTTGTAGGCCGCCATAAGGGAGGCCGCGTGCGCTTGTTGGACCGAGGCCTTGAAGGCGGGCATGTAAATTTCGTGAAGCGCGCGTTGGCCGATGACTTCATTGACGCGAAGGCGGTCGGTTTCCTGGTTGTTGGCAACATAATGCTTGACATCAGCGATGATCCCGCGGCTTTGGATGCCTTCAATCTCTTGGACGCCCATTTGCGTCACCAAAAATGGGTCTTCCCCGAACGCTTCAAACGTGCGGCCATTTTGGGGCGCGCGCGCGATGTTCACGTCGGGGCCTTCGATCAGGCCGTCGCCTAAATCGCGTGCTTCGTTGCCGATCAGCTCGCCGTAGGCCCGGGCGGCCCGGCAATCCCAACTGGCCGCCAGCGAAATGGGCGCCGGGAGAGCCGTCGCCCGCGGTTGAGGCTCCGCATCAGCCGGGCCGACTCCCGCCGGGCCATTGGCGATGCGCAGACCGGGGATATGGAGGCGCGCAACACCGGGCACATAACGCAAGTGCCGCGGTTTGGATTTGTCTTTCTTGTTTTGAATGCCATGAAGCTCCTGGATTTTTTCCGCCAGCGTCATTTTATTGACCAAGGCAACCGCGCGCTGTTGGTCCCGAACACAAGGAGACGCGCAACCGTCGCATAACGCCGCCAGCGCGAGGCAGCAGGCAAAACGGCGGAAATTTCGGGAGGCTGCGGAATTGCGATGGTTTTGAGTCATGGTGGTCATGGTAATACGAAGGCCTCGCCGGCCGGAAGAGCGAAAGGCGTTGAACCGGTCTCGGTTATAAAAGCCGCTGTCCATTGGCGACTTCCCAGACGGCTTTGACGAACATGAAGTTACGCGAAAAATAAAATGCCGCGACAGGTGGCGATGGGGCGCGATCTCGCGGAGTCGAGGCAATAATTCCGCTCCGACCGTTTCATTCGCGATTTTTCAGACCCATCGGGCCAAAATCCTAATCGCTTTTCACGGAGCTTCGGAAGTGGCAGACTGCGCCCCATGAGCGAGCACACGCCCGCCACGTTTCTTGCACAGGCGCTGGGAAAAATCCGGCGCTGGCCTTCCGTTTTCTGGCGGTGGGAAGCCGCTTTCAGAGGTGTTGAATTTCAGGGACGGGCCGACATCCTGGGCCGGCCGATGATCAGCATCGTCAAGGGCGGGAGGATTATTTTCGGAGACCGCGTGCGGATCTTCAGTTCGCCCAGGGCCAATCCGCTGGGAATTTCCCAGCCCTGCGCCCTGCGGGCAATGGCGCCCGGCTCGCGCATCATTCTCGGCCGAAATGTTGGAATGAGCGGCGTCGCGATATGCGCCGCAACCGCAATTGAAATCGGGGAACATACAATTTTGGGCGCCGGCGCCATGGTATTCGACAACGATTTTCATCAACCGGCAGGTGAGTGGGAATGGAACGACGACGTCACGGCCAATGCCCGCCCCATTGCCATTGGACGCGGCGTTTTCATCGGCGCGCGCGCCATCATTCTCAAAGGGGTGGCCATTGGAGACCGCGCCATCGTGGGAGCGGGGGCCGTGGTCGCCAAAGACGTTCCGGCTCGCCACGTGGCCGTGGGCAATCCGGCGCGGATTTTCCCGCTGCCATTGAGGGAGACCCCGCGGCCATCCTGACCGTCCGCCGCCTGGCCCCCGATAGAAAGCCATTTGATTCTTCGGCCCCAATTCGACATTCTTCGCCCGTTGTGAACATTCCCCGGCATCGCAAGGTCATTGACAACCTGGACGCCCGCATCGTGCAGCTTTTGAACCAACGCACGCGGCATGTCTTGGAGATTGGGCGCATCAAACGCAAGGCCGGAAAGGAAATTTACGCGCCGCATCGGGAGCAAGCCGTGCTCGATCACGTCGCCAGGTCGAACCGTGGCCCAATGACCGATGAACACTTGCGCGCCATTTACCGGGAAGTCATGTCCAGTGCTCTCGCGCTGGAAAAAACGATGACGATTGCCTATCCCGGCCCGGAAAGCGGTGTCAGTCATCATGCCGCCACCTGGCGCTTTGGGTCGAGCCTCCGATATGCCTCCAAAAAAACGGTTCAAGGGGTCTTCGCCGCCGTTGCCCAGGGCCGCGCGGATTATGGAGTCGTTCCCATGGATGGCCGAACCGGCCTCGTGCCCAGGGTGCTCGAACTGTTCGCGAACGCCGATTTGAAAATCGTTTCGCAAATCGTCATGCCCGCCGAAAAACGGACGCAGTCGCAAACCGGGCGTTCATGGAGGGCGGGGCCGGCCCGGTTCGCCGTGCTGGGCCGCCATTGCGGACCGCCCACCGGCCAGGACCGGACCAGCTTGCTCGTGGGCGTTGTCAAGAAGGCTGGCCCACCGTCAAAGGCCCTCGATGCCTTCCGCCGGCACAACGTCAACGTGAGGCGAATTGAATCTTATAGCAGCAAACGGCGTGGCCCCTTCTTCTTGATCGATTGTGACGGACATGCCAATGACAAAAATTTGGCCGCCGCCATTCGCTATATGGCAAAACAATACCCCTTCATTCGAACAATCGGTTCCTATCCAAAGGCGGATTAGGGCCTGTTAACACTAACGCAACGCCTCCACGATGAGAGCCAGGACAATGAATCCCGTGAACAGAACGTCCAGTTTGTCGAAGCGGCTAAAGACGCGCCGGTAGCTTTTGAGCCGACGGAAGAGCCGCTCAATTTCATTGCGCTGACGATAGAGGATGCGGTCATATTCCCAAGGTTCCAGGCGCTGAGGATTCGGCCGAACCACCGGGAGGTAGCCTAGTTCGCGCGCCAGTTGCAGGGTTTCGTCGCCTTGATAGGCGCTGTCCATAATCAGCGGCAATCCCGCAGGCACCAATCCTGCGGCCTGCAAGAGATCCCGTCCGTGCGGCGCGTCTCCGGCTTGGCCGGGGGAGAGCTTGAGAATTAAGGCGCACCGAGCATTCGCGGCAACCAAATGAATCTTGGTGGTGCATCCGCCCCGGGAACGACCGATGGCTTGCGGGCCGTTTTTTTTAGCGCCCCGGTGCCGTCGGGATGCACTTTGATGCTGGCGCTATCCAAACATACATGTTCAATGCGAATGGCTAGGATTTGCTCCTGTTGCAGCCGGGCGAAAATCCGGTCCAGCACACCGGCCTTGCTCCAGCGGTTCATTCGCGTGTAGATCGTGTGCCAATTGCCGAAATACTTCGGCAATCCCCGCCATTTGCAGCCGTGCTCCACCACATAAAGCAGGGCATTGAGCAGTTGCAAATTGGTCATGCTCACATTGCCGCGCTGCCGCGGCAAGCAATCAGCGATGCGCTGAAATTGACTCTCTGTAATCTCCACGCCCGCTAAAGATGCCCGAAATACCCGAAATGTCAATTAGTGTTAACAGGCCCTAGCATCCCGGGTCAGAGCTTCATACCCGCAAGGCGCTCGTAGGCTTCCGCATATTTGGCCGCGGTCTTCGCCACCACCTCTTCCGGCAACGCTGGCCCGGGCGGCGTTTTGTCCCAATCCAGGGTTTCGAGATAATCGCGGACGAATTGTTTGTCGAAACTGGGCTGGCTGCGTCCGGCCTCGTATCGGTCTCCGGGCCAGAAACGCGATGAATCCGGCGTCAACACTTCGTCAATCAAAATCAGCCGCTCTCCATCCAGGCCAAACTCAAACTTGGTGTCGGCGATCAGGATGCCGCGTTTCCGGGCATAGTCGCGCGCGAAATTGTAAATTTTCAAACTCGCCGCGCGCGCCTCTTCGGCAATCGCCTCGCCCGTGATTTCCCCGGCCTTCTCGAACGAAATGTTTTCGTCATGCCCGGCTTCCGCCTTCGTTGCCGGCGTAAAAATCGGTTCGGGCAATTCGGAGGATTCCCGTAGCCCGGCGGGAAGCCGGACGCCGCAAACCATCCCCGTTTTTTGATATTCCTTCCATCCGCTGCCCGCCAGATAGCCCCGCACAACGCATTCAATCGCCAGCGGACGGCACTTTTTGACCACCATCGAACGCCGCCCCAGGACCGATGAGAACGGTTCCAGGCGTTCCGGCAGCGGCTCGTTCGGGCCGCTGAGCAAATGATTCGGTTGAAAGGATTGCGTCTGCGCGAACCACAAATGCGAGATTTGCGTGAGCACTTCGCCCTTGCGCGGGATGCCATTGGGCATGACGACGTCAAACGCCGAAATGCGGTCCGTGGCCACCAGCAGCAGCCGGTCGCCCAGATCAAAAATTTCGCGGACCTTGCCGCTCTTAACCTTCTTGACGCCGGGCAGCTCCAGGTTCAGCAGAGTGCCCTCTTGCGGTTTTGCCATGTGAAAAATTATTGCGGCCGCGGCAAAAAGTTCAAGAACAACACGCAAAGAATTTGGATGGGGACGCGCTGCGATTCGCCCCAATGGGAATCATAGTGGGCCTGCCTGGATTTGAACCAGGGACCAAGCGATTATGAGTCGCCTGCTCTGACCGCTGAGCTACAGGCCCGTCCCAGGCACCTTATCGAAAATCCCGAAGCATTTCAATTCGGCTTTGCTGCAAAAGCAGCTTCCACTTTTGATTCGCCCCGCCCTCTGGCTCGCTTGACCAACACTTTCAGCCGGAAATTCGGGAATTTTTATGCTGCTGTTTCCCTCATTTTCGCGTATTACAATTTCATCAAGACGCACAAGGCAATCCGAATGACGCCGGCAATGGCCGCTGGCGCTGGCGAACGATTTGTGGCCGTTCTGGAAATTCCGCCAGTGGATTCGCTGAAAACGGCTGTAAAAATGTCAATTGACAGCCGCATCAAGACGGGAAAGATAAATGAAACCCGATGATAAAATTTCGGATTTGAAAATAATCACCGGCGACAACCGAACAATTCTCCCAAATCTCGCCGCCGAATCTATCCAGTGTTGCGTCACATCGCCCCCTTATTGGGGTTTGCGTGACTATGCACACAGCGCGCAAATTGGCGCGGAGCCATCGCCGGACCAGTATGTTTCAAACCTTGTTGGAGTATTCCGTGAAGTTCGGCGCGTGCTGCGTGAAGATGGAACGCTTTGGCTGAATGTCGGCGACGGATATGCTCGCAATGGTGGAACAGGAAATTGCGGTCCAAACGCCATCGTCGGAAACACGAAAAAACTCATTCAAAAGCGCAACTGCAAAGTGCCCGATTGTTGGGGATTGAAGGACAGGGATTTGATGGGGCTGCCGTGGCGTGTGGCGTTCGCGTTGCAAGCGGATGGATGGGTTTTGCGGTCTCGAATTACGTGGGTGAAAAAAACCGCAATGCCGGAGAGCGTCAAAAACAGGCCAACGAGTGCAACGGAAGAAATTTTCCTGATGTCGAAAGGGATAACCTATTATTACAATTCGGAAGCCGTTCGGGAAACGACAGGCGCAAACTTGCGTAATTTTTGGATGCTTGGCCCTGATGCCAGCGGCAACGGGCATCCGGCAACATTTCCGAGAGAATTGGCGCGGCGCTGCATTCTGCTTGGTAGCCGCGCTAGGGACACTGTTTTAGCCCGGATATTTCATAGTAGGATTGAACAAAGAAGCGGCGAGAGGGTCAGAAGGCTTGAAATCACTCAGCCAAATGAAAACGCCACTCACCGCTTCTTGTGCCACAGACTGTAACGAAGAGCCCCTGCTCTTTCAAGACCTTGGT
>JAGWNY010000058.1 GCA_028872915.1 Verrucomicrobiota bacterium | reverse complement strand
AATGGGGAATGAAAATGGCGGCCTGACGGCCGAAAGGGTGGCGAGTTTATCGCTTTGGACCATGGCTTGCGAAGGCATCACCGCAGCACAAGTCCGGCCCCGGTTGGAGCCGCGGGCCGGACGGATGCATCCGCAATCCACGGACGGTTCGGTGCTCAGGTTGCACTCCTGCAGAGCCCTATCCCCCGAACCGCAGAGCAAGATAGCACCTTTGGGGTAGAAAAAAACTGGTCTTCGGTTTATTCGACGTTTTGACGAAACGATCGAATTGCTTAAACCAAAAGACCAGCGATGCAGTTGGAAGTTAAAATGATTTTGAACCGGATTCAACATTTTGCCGGTTTTGTTTACCGGGACGTGCGGCTGTGCACCCGCCGCGGGCGACTGCGGATTGAAGTGGATCTCCAATCGCATCGCGGGCATCGGGGCCGGTGCTCGAAGTGTCGTCGGCCTTGTCCGGGATACGACCGGCTGCCCCAACGCTCGTGGCTCTTGGTGCCCTTGTGGGGGATCGCGGTCTGGTTTTTGTATGCGCCCCGGCGGCTGGAATGTCCCCAGGACGGCATCGTGGTCGAGCACCTGCCTTGGAGCGAGGGCAAGCGGCCGGTCACCATCGCCATGATGTGTTTTCTGTCCCGGTGGGCGCGGCGGCTGTCGTGGCGCCAGACCGCGCGAGCCTTCCACACCAGTTGGGAATGTGTCTATCGTTCGGTGGAATGGTTTGTGGCGTGGGGTTTGGCGCACCGCCGGCTCGAAAACGTCCAAGCCATCGGCGTGGACGAGATTCATTGGGCCAAGAGCCACCGGGCGGACAATTTCCCGACGGTGATCTACCAGATTGACGGTCATTGCCGACGGTTGCTGTGGGTGGGTAAACGCCGCACCCAGGCGACTTTGCGGCGGGGTCTGGCGGCGTTGGGCCAAGACGTCGTCCAGGGGTTGCGTTTCGCGTGCAGCGACATGTGGCGACCTTATCTGAACGTCATCGCCGCCCAGGCCGGTCAGGCGTTGCAGGTCTTGGATCGGTTTCACATCACGATGCACTTGAATCAATCGCTCGATCAGGTGCGGCGGGCCGAGGCGGGACGATTGCGGGCTGCCGCCTCGGGCCAAGCCGCCCGGCTCAAGGACATGCGTTGGAAACTGCTGCGGCGGGGCAGCCGGGTGCGCGGCAAGGCCCGCGCCCAACTTCAGGCCCTGGCCCGCAGCAAGCTGACCACCGCCCGGGCCTGGATTCTCAAGGAAATCTTCCAGCCTTTCTGGAACTATCGTTCCCTGACCTGGGCGCGCTATTTCCTGGAGGATTGGACCTGGCGCGCCTGGCGCAGCCGGATCGAGCCAATGGGGAAAGTCGCCCGAATGCTGCGCACCCATCAGGATCTGATCCTCAACTGGTTCCGGGCCAAGGGCGAAATCTCCAGTGGCGCCGTCGAGGGGCTGAACAACAAAATCCGGGTGGTCACCAGACGCTCGTATGGCTTCCGCACCTACGAAGCTATGGAAATCGCTTTGTATCACACGCTCGGCCGCCTTCCTGAGCCGGAATTAACCCACTGTTTCTGCTGACGAGGCTCATTTTTCGAGGTTGGTGAAGCAGTATTTAGGGCAATCGCCGAAAGCCATTCGCCACCGCACCCACTCCACGGACTCCGATCTTTAATTCGAGGCTCACTGCATCAGCAGTGCCGGCGTGTTGGTCTGTTTGTGAGCAGTCTTTTTGTGATGGCAGGCATTGAATTGTGAAACCGAGTATTGTGTGCCTGCATTGCCTGTGGTATATGCTAAGTATGTTAGCAATCAAAATACAGAATTGACCAATCAAATGTTCATTTCTTTGATTTATGAAAAATATAAGCGCATGTCGTTGCAGTAAGGGCAATCGCCGCCGTTTTGCTTTCACCTTGATCGAACTGCTCGTGGTGATCGCCATCATCGCGATTCTGGCCGCGCTGTTGTTGCCCGCGCTGGCCAAAGCCAAAAAGGAAGGTCAAAGCGCCGATTGTATTTCTAACTTGCGACAAATCGGTCTAGCCCTCTTTCTCTACTCGCAGGACAACAGCGGAGTTTTTCCGTCCGCCAAAAACTTAAGTGCAGGCACCCTACAAGGTTCAGCCGCCGTGGGGGATGCTCAAGTGAGCTATTTGTGTAACGATGTCGGCGGAGTTGCCACCGTCCTAAAGCCGTACACTGGTACTGGTAAAGGCGGCAGGGTTTCGGCCATTTTCTGGTGTCCAGGTGACAAAACCTCTAACCCCTCCACCTCCACCAATCTCACCGACTGGACCAGCTACATGTATCGCTGGTGCCTGGCCTATCACAGTGAATATTATGGCGACGTGAAGCTCCCGGCTTTTATCAAGCCCGCCCAGCAGGTCGTCTATCACGAAACCAAAGCCAATCATTACAACGGAATTTACGTCTGGCAGTATCGCTCTAATAACCACGGCCAGCCCAGGGCCAACGCCTTATATGCCGACGGCCATGCGTGGATGGGATGGAAGGTTCCCGCCTCCAAGTCATCCACTGTGGCATTTGATCCCAATTGGTTCCTGCTCTCCGGTTCAGGCGTCAATCCGGCGGAGATTGTCAGGGACGGAGCGGCCATCCTGTTTCACAACCCAGCCGTCGGCTGGGACGCGCAATAGCCGGTGCGGCAGGCCAAGGTTATGAAATTTTCATTCCACCAAATCAACTCGAAACAGAAGCAACGTCACCTGGTTTCATTTGGAAAGAAGAACTGTTCGTTTGCCGTTCTTGTCGCAGCGGCGTGTCTGTTTCTGCTTGGATGCCACAGGAAAGGAGGCGATAATCCGTCCAAGCTGGCCGCGGCAGTGACCCGTAGTATCATCCAAGGGCAATGGCCGGGCCTGGCAGTGAAAGTCAGTAAAATCTCGTATGAATCCCCTGTTCTGAGCAAGGGCGGACGTGTGCCGGCGGGAGTCAAACTCTTTCCGGCCAAGGTGCTCGTTAGCATGGATGGAGGACCGAAGAAGCAAGTCCTGTTTTACTTTTACCAGAACGCCTTCGGCGCTTGGGAAGCCTATACGGTCTCTGCGAAACGTAATAAGCAGTAGGCGAAGCTTGAGATGAGGTGCTTTCCTGAATAAAATGGGTGTTTGCCAAACCACCTGCTGGATCGGAAACCGAACAGATAAGTTGAAGACCGTATCTTTGGCTCTGGCCATGGTCCCGAAATTGGCCGTTTTGCTATTTTGTTTGCTGCTGGCGAGAATGGCGCGGCCGGGCAGGATCAAACCGCTGGCCTTTTACCTGCAATGGTGCGGAGCAGCCGGGTGTGTCTCTGGTCGGAAAAGAATTACGGAGATGAGCCACAAAATACGAGCCACAGCACTTTTTCAGTGAGACCACTGATTGGAAAATGAAGAGAGCAAAATGAGAATAGCAATCGGAACATTTTTCGGCCTTGTTGCATTCGCCGCCACCCTTTACGGCACGGAGTTTCACGTTGCCGTCAGCGGCAGCGACTCCAATCCTGGCGCGGTGGCGGCGCCGTTTCGCACCATTCAGCGCGCGGCGGACCTGGCACAACCGGGCGATGTCATCACCGTGCATCAAGGCATTTACCGCGAGCGCGTCATCCCGCCGCGCGGCGGCGAATCCGACGCGAAGCGCATCATCTATCAGGCTGCGCCAGGCGAGAAGGTCGTGATCACCGGCTCGGAGCCCGTCAAGAACTGGGTGAAGGTTCAGAACGGCGTCTGGAAGGTGACGCTTCCCAATTCATTCTTTGGCAGCTTCAATCCCTACACCAACCTCATTCACGGCGACTGGTTCAATCCTTTGGGCCGTCCGCATCATACCGGCGCGGTCTATCTCAACGGCGCCTGGCTGACCGAGGCGGCCACACTGGAGGATGTGCTGAAGCCCTTGGGGACCACCGCGCTCTGGTTTGGCCAGGTGGATAAGACAAACACTACGATCTGGGCGCAGTTCAAAGGCGTTAATCCCAACGTGCAACGGGCGGAAATCAACGCTCGCCAAACCGTGTTTTATCCGAAGAAGACCGGCATCAACTTCATCACCGTGCGCGGATTCACTCTGGAGGATGCGGCCACTCCCTGGGCGCCGCCAACGGCTGAACAAATCGGTTTGATCGGCCCACACTGGAGCAAAGGCTGGATTATCGAAAGCAACGTGGTTCGTTATTCCATTTGTTCGGGCATTTCGCTTGGCAAATACGGCGACCAATGGGACAACACGTCGGGCAACACCGCCGGGGGCTACGTCCTGACCATCGAGCGCGCCCTCACCAACGGCTGGACAAGGGAAAACATCGGCCACCATGTCGTCCGCGACAACATCATTTCCCATTGCGAGCAGGCGGGCATCGTCGGGAGCCTGGGCGGCGCCTTCAGCACCATCGCCGGCAACACCATCCATGACATTCACGTCCGGAATTGGTTTTCGGGCGCCGAGATGGCGGGCATCAAACTCCACGGCGCCGTTGACGTGCAGATTTGCCACAACCACATCTACCGGACCTGCCTCGGCCTCTGGCTGGACTGGATGGCGCAGGGCACGCGGATTTCTGGAAATCTCTTCCACGACAATGGCCGGGATGTCTTCGTCGAGGTGGATCACGGACCGTTCCTGTTTGACAACAACCTTTTCCTCTCGCCGGCGTCGCTGGCCAGCCGTTCGCAGGGCGGCGCTTACGTTCACAACCTGTTCGCCGGGACCATCGGCGCCAATTCTTTCGATGCGCGCCAGACGCCGTTTCTCCAGGCGCATTCCACGGCGGTTGCGGGATTCCACGACAACCCGCGGGGCGACGACCGTTATTACAACAACCTCTTCGTGCAACGCGCCGATTTGAGACAGTATGACGACGCGCCGCTACCCGTATGGATGGGTAGCAATGTGTTCCTCGACGGCGCCAAGCCGTCCAAGTTTGAAAAAAATCCGCTCGTCGAAACAAACTTTAATCCGGCGCTCCGGCTCGTCAAAAAGGCCGATGGCTTCCTCCTCCAACTCAAATTCGACAAAGCTTGGATCGGCGACCGAACGCGCAAACTCCTGACCACCGCTTTGCTGGGGAAGGCGGCCATCCCGGATGTTCCGTATGAACAGCCCGATGGCGCGCCGCTTCGCATTGACACCGATTACTTCGGCAAGGCACGGGACGAAGCAAATCCGACGCCTGGACCATTCGAAAATCCTGGAAACGGCTTGCTAATGCTTAAGATTTGGTGACAAGAAGCCGTCAAAATGATTTTGCATAAAAATTCACTGGAGGCTTCAACTATTTGAAGGAAAGTAGGTTGCAGATGCTGACACAAGGACTCGATGGGAAAAAAATTGAAGGAAACCTCAAACTCCCAGTCTGGTTTGGAAGGTTTGCTATATTTCGGAGCAGGGTGTGTCTGTGAATGACCTTGGGATAAATCTCGGAGAGAACCTCACCCGGGTCACCGCCCCGACTGACAGCCCGAAGCAACTGATGTTCAGCAGAACGAAAATCAGCATTGAACGGCCTGCCATGCTTGTGTCCGTCTTGCGTTGTGCCAGCAATGGTCCATATTCAAACTTTTAACGGATGGCCTTGAAGGATTTTCGGAAAGGAAATTTTCAATGTTGGGACAGCCGCCCACTCGCTGCGTTCAGTCTGAAGGAGGTGCTGGCTGGCTTGTCCGAGGATGCCCCGGTGCCGGCGCCTTGAAATTCTGAAAAACGATGGCCCATCGGCCCTTTTGATGTTCAACTGGATCAGTCCGCGCTGTTTCGATCGGTCCACCTGAACGATTTCCTTGACCCGAACAAAATGTAATTTGGTTCAGCGTGATAATGATTGGTGCTGGGCCTTACCTGACGACGATCCCCGCAGGAAATCCAAGGCATTCTTGACGACCGTGTCCTGCTCAAAATTCAGATGGGGTTCGGCTCTCATTTTCTCCAGAGCATTGCTTGCGGCTGGGTAATCATCTCGCTGAATGTCAGCCACGGCGACGTCGGCTTCCTTCTTGATCAGCGGATCGGCTGATTTAAACGCAGTTTGAAGTTGTGCGGCAACTTCCGCTGCAGACATCGGTTTTCCCGTATTTTTATCCGCAGCCTTTTCCCTGCCGCAACCGGCGGCGAACAAGACAAACGCAGATAACAGGGCCAGGAGAACCAGACTCCTTTGCAGCGGAAATGGCGCAAAAGGAGCGAAAGTGATGACGCTTGATTCATAGCGCGCCGCAAATAAGTTTTTCATAAATGTTTTCATATTGCTTCAGCATGCCGCAAAGGACATTTTAAGCAATAAAAGAATGTCCTTGACCGAGCAAATTGTTTATTGTATGCTGTTGGAAACTCGTTTGACATGCAGTCGTTATCGCCTTTGGCAAAGCGGGAAAGTGGTTGTTTCCTTTTGCCAATGACCGCATGTCCGTGCCGTGAAAATCATTGAATTTTTGAAGTTGTCGCAAGCCGCTCCCAGCAGCGCACGGGCGTTGAGCCGAGTGGAAGAGATGAGGCAGCCCTGCGCCCAACATCCAAGTCCTCGTCAACCGTACACCAAAATCGTATGAAAGCGTTCAACAAACCCTTTTTAGGGACAGGGATCAAAAATCGCCACGTAGCCTTCACCTTGATTGAACTTTTAGTGGTCATTGCCATTATTGCCATTCTGGCGGCGATGCTGCTGCCGGCCTTAGCCAAGGCGAAGTCGAAAGCCCTGGCCATTGCATGTCTTTCGCAAGGCAAACAAATTGGCCTGGCCATGATGATGTATGTGCAGGACAATCGAGACGGCTGGCCAGACCCCAAGATGTATTACGGCACCAATGGCATCGCCCCGGGCACGGGGAATGCTTCCCGATATGCCTGTTACGAAGTGGGCGGAGTGGCTACGCTGTTGAATCCCTACACGTCCCACCACGGAACAGACGGGAGTGTTTCTCCGATTTTCTGGTGTCCGTCTTGGAGGGATAAGACGCCATATTCAATATATCCCACCAACAGCCCCACAGCTTGGACCAGTTGGATGTATCGTTGGGTTCTGTCGGTATACACTGAAAGTCTGCCCAAGGGAACCACTCTCAAATCGGGTGATTTCATAAAGCCGAGCCAACAGATCGTGTATCATGAGATCGCGGCCTACCACTATGGTGATTATGCGATCTGGCAATCGGCTGGGCCTCAAGCGCACCAGCCTAAGATCAATGCGGTTTTTGCCGATGGCCACGCCCATCTATGGGCGGTGCCCAAATCACGGTCCCCGGGGATGGCTTATGATGCCAACTGGTTTGCATTGCCTACTTGGAGCACGGGATGGACCCCAAAACAAGGCTGGGACGTCAATTGAAGCTCCAATTGAAGTTTCGGAGGTTCGACGGATGGAATTTTTGCGATAAACAAAGAGATCCTAACAGGCTGTTAAAGTGCGCCGTTACAAAAGTGCACTTCAACAATCTATTAAATGAAAACGCTGAGGAGTATGACATCCGTTACGTCTCTGACACCTTTGGCAATGAAACAAAAATAATAAAGAGAAGCGCGAACATGAAGTATTCCAATGATCATAAACAACCTATGGCATTGAAACCGGGTATGAGGCGTCGGGAATTCATCAAAGCCGCGACGATGGCCACGTTGTGCGCAGGCCTTCCGGAACTGACCCTTGCTAAAGAGAAATGGCGCGGCGACTCCCGGTTGTTCCCGATCAATTTGCCCGGAAAAGATTGGGTGCAGTTTCCAGCAGAGGGGTTTTCGGATCCGGCTAGTGGAGTCATCTATCGCTTAAATGATACGGTCACCAACGGCTTGGCCTTGGGAGGAATTGACACCGGTTGCCTCGATTTCGAAAGCAATGGTTTTTTGGGTTATTGCACGATTTTTAGTTCGCTTGTGCTGCGCCGGGGCCCGATTAACCTGCCAGCGTTGGGGCTGGCGGTGGGGGACAAAACTTGGGCCTTGTGCCACCCGCCTGACGGTGCGCCTGGAACAGACTTGGAACCGGCATCCGCCTGGTTGCCCGGGGACCTGGGGGCAGACCAGCCGGCCTGGAAAAGCCGCACGGCGGAGGTGCCGGGCTGGTTCAGGAGTTTAGGGCGCAGCCATTACGATCTGCCCGCTGGCCGAATCGCCTGCCACTCGCCGACGGTGGTGCGGTGGACCAGTCCCATCCACGGGGACATCCGAATTCAAGGGGGACTTTGGCTGGCGCGCAATTACAATCGCCCCCAACGTTGGGAACTGTGGAAAAACGGTGGTCTCCTGAGCAGTGGCTTTTTGCAATGGGGACCCACCTCGACTCAGCCCATGAACTTGGCTCAAGGCACCGGTGGCGCAGCGTGCTTGATCATGGCGGTCAATGAAGGCGACGTCATTGAGCTTGTCGTAGGCGGGAATGGGGTTGGCGACTTTGTCGGTGTGGACCTCACCATCAGGACATCTGGCGGCGACCGCAGTTGGGATGCGGCCAAGGATTGGAGCGATGCTAAAGACCCCAATGGTCCCTGGACTTACGATGACCGTCGCCGCGGGGAGTGGATCCGTTTCCACAATCTACTGCAAAGGGGGAGCATCGGCCAGGCTCGCGAGATTCACTACTGGGGACATTATCCGGTGCTCGACATCGAATTCGAGACCGACGCGCCCATCAGCGCGGGGATGCGCGCCTGGACGCCCTTCCTGCCCGGAGATGTAGTTCACTCCATGGTTCCCGGGATCGTTTTTGAAATGCATCTGCGCAACCCGGGCGCCTCCACCCAAACCGGTGCCATTGCGCTGACCTTTCCGGGGCCGACTATGGACGAGGCCGGGACCAACAATTTCGTCCGCCAGAAGCTTAACGGGACTTTTAATGGTGTTTCTGTCAGTGGCACGAAGGCGTCATATGCACTTGGTGTGATTGGAAAAGAGCGCCTGCGCGTGGGCGGCGAGCTAGGCGTGGATCCAGCCGCATGGAGCCGCTTCGGGCGTGCGTTGCCGGTCACAAGCGACGAGCAACCGGGCGCTTGTGCGGCCGTGGATTTTCAAGTGCGCCCCGGTGAAGAAAAAATGGTTAGGTTTGTGCTCGCCTGGTCCGCGCCGATGTGGAGTGCCGGCGGAAATAATTCCACCGGGTCTGATCACCACTTCACCCACATGTATGCCAAGTATTACCCGGACGCCCCAGGAACTGCGGCGTTCCTGGCCGCCAGCCATGCGGCGCTTTTAAGGAAGACTCTGGCTTGGCAGGAGGTGGTGTACACGGATGAAAAACTTCCCGTGTGGTTGCGCGACTCGTTGATCAACATCCTTTACTGCATCACTGAGGATGGCGTGTGGGCGCAGCGTGACGAGAAACTGCTGCCCTGGGTCACCGAGGAGGATGGTCTTTTCGGTCTCAATGAATGTCCGCGCGGTTGTCCGCAGATCGAGTGCATCCCCTGCTCGTTTTACGGGAGTCAGCCACTGGTGTATTTTTTTCCGGAATTGCAGCTTTCGACCATGCGCGGATATAAACATTATCAGGGCAAGGATGGTCGGCCGGCGTGGATTTTTGGATCTCCGGTTGATATGTGTGCTCCCAACTACACCCAGTATCAAGCTTCGACTAATGGCATCAGTTTGGAGGGCGTGATTGATCGCTTTCTGATGTGCCACGACACCCCCGATAAGAAATACACCCGTGAATTTTACCCCGTGATCAAGAAGACCGTGGAATACAATGTCAACCTGGGTATCAAGGGCAATCCGCGATACACGTTGGGAGAGCAGGTGATCGCCATGCCCAACATCGAGGGAAACTTGGAGTGGTTTGAAACCGAGTCGCCGGGCTGGACCGGCGTTGCGGCTCATATCAGCATCCTGCGCCTGGCACAGTTGGGCATCAGCCGGCGGGCCGCCGAGCGGGTCGGCGACGCTGAATTTGCCCAACAATGCGCCGAGTGGTCCCATCTGGCCTCTGAGAGCATCGAGAAGTTGCTCTGGGACGCGCGCGGCTATCACCTCAATTGGATCGAGCCGATCAGCGGGAAAAAGAGTGAATTGGTTTTTGGCTACCAGCTTGACGGCCAATGGGTGTTCGACCACCACGGCCTCAAGAGTCCGCTACCAGATGGACGCGTGGGGACGGTGCTAGATACGATCAGGAAAATCAATGTCGCCCTCTCCAAAACCGGCGCGGTCAACTACGCCAACTCCGACGGCACGGTGGCCAATCCTGGCGGTTACGGCACTTACAGCTACTTTCCGCCCGAAGCGCTGATGCTGGCCATGACCTACATGTATCAGGGGTCACTCGAGTTTGGTTCATGGCTGGCGTACAGGGTCTGGCACAACCTGGTCTGCGTTCAGGGCTATACTTGGGACACGCCGAACATTATGCGCGGGGACAAGGACACCGGCAAACGAGTTTATGGCCATGACTATTATCAAAATATGATGCTCTGGTCTTTGCCGGCGGCGCTGGAAGGCAAGGATTTCAGCGCCCCCATGCGGACGGGCGGGCTGGTGGACCGGATTCTTAAAGCCGTTAAACATGCATGAGACAACTCTCAATCATCGGAATTTTGCTGCTGGTGACGGGGACTGCGTCCGCCTTCCCGTCGGATGGCGATGCGCAGATCCGCGCACGCGCCGGAGGGTCGGAAATTGTCATCACCACGACGCGGCGGCTGGCGGGGGCCATTGGTTCGTTGACGTGGAACGGCAGGGAATTCATCAACGCCACCGATCATGGAAGGGAATTGCAATCCGCCTGCTCGTTCGACGACACACCCACAGCCAACTCGGAGACGTTCAATCCCACCGAGGCCGGCTCCCGACGCGACGGGGCCGGCAACAAGCCTACCAGCCGCCTGCTGGAACTGACCGCCAGCGGCAATCACCTGCGCACGAAAACGCAGATGGCGTTCTGGCTGGCTCCGGGCGAACGCTCTAACGGCCAGATCGCGCGGAACACCAACACGCTTTCCAATTATCTGCTCACCAAAGACGTGACCATTGGTTTCCGGCGCTGGCCGCAGGCGCTGGATTACCGTGTGACGTTCACGATGCCGGCACATACACATCATGTCTTCGCGCAGTTTGAGGCGTTGACCGGTTACATGCCGCCGGAGTTTAGCCACTTTTGGGAATTCAACCCGCGAACTGGAAAACTCCAGCCGTTGAGCGACGGGCCGGGCGAGATAGAAAATCCCGTCGTCCTCGCCACGCCGGATGGGAAGTTTGCGATGGGTATTTTCGCACCGCCTCAATCCCAGCCCCACACGAGTGGGCCAACCTATGGCCGCTGGAGTTTCCCCGAGGCGCGCGTAGTCAAATGGAATTGCGTGTTTCGCGTGCGGAACCCCAAAGGCATCAAGGCAGGCGATTATTCCTACCGGATGCTCGTGCCGATCGGTACGCTGGCCGGGGTAGAAACCATGTTGTGCGACTGGCGAAACGCGAAACGGTGAAATTACAGCATTATTGAAAGGATTCGATCTGCTATTCTCGCCGCCCGTTTTTACCGATGACCTCTACCTCTGATATTCATGTGGCTCGCAGTTGTTAGACGTGCCTTTATTTTAACATCATGAAATACCGCTCAATCTTATTGTTCGGCGCCCCCGGCGCCGGGAAAGGCACGCAAGGGAGAATTCTAGGAGCTATTCCCCACTTTTTTCACTGTGCCTGCGGCGACGTGTTTCGCAGTTTGTCAGCCGACAGCCAAATCGGCCGCACTTTTCTTGAATATTCCCACCGCGGGGAACTTCTGCCAGATGATCTGACCGTGGAACTGTGGCGGCAGCAAATCGGCCACGCTGTTCGGAGTGGACGCTTTTGCCCGAAGACTGATTCCCTGGTGTTGGACGGCATTCCTCGGTGCATTCATCAAGCTGCGATGTTGAGAGACACGCTGGCAATTCACTGTATCTTCCACCTCCACTGTCCAAACCCGAAGAAACTCGTTCAGCGCATACAGCAGCGGGCGCTACGGGAAAACAGGTTGGATGATGCCAAGTTAGAGGTGATTGAAGCCCGCCTCAAAACTTATGAACGTGACACCGTACCTTTGCTGAATTTTTATGGGAAGGATCGCATTCATCTAATCGACGCCACCCAGGCGCCACACGAGGTGTTGCGCGATATTCTTCAGTGTCTGCACACAGCCAATAAATGCTGTGTCCTCGGTTTATGACCAAGTCGCAAATGAACACTCCCAAATTGATTCCTAACCTGAAGGAAAAAGAGCCGGCCATGAAACGCCGGGATTTTTTGAAGGCAGCCGGTGCCGCTGCTTTGGGCGCCGCCCTTCCCAAGTGGACAGAGGCCATGCCGAATCGGAAAGACCCCGGCCCCCCTGGTGACAGTCACCAGTCAGGTAGGGCAGACTTGGCAAGAGGGAGATTGTTCCCTGTTGGATTACCTTACCGCCGGTGGACGTGTTTTAAAGCAGCCGGCTTTCGCGGTCGAGTAACCGGGGTAATTTACAATGCGAAAAACAAACCGCAGTGCGGAGTCCCAATGGGAGGCATCGGCACAGGGTGCATTGACATTGAGGCTGACGGCACTCTGGGTTACTGCACGGCCTTTCGACCGGTTTGGGGACATGGAGCTGGCGACGATGGCGGGCGTTATTGGCGCGATATCATTGTTAATGCGCAAGGGCGGACTGTACGTCTCCATGATCCCTCGCGAGATCCGATGGACGCCCCTTTCGCAGCGATCACGCTTGGGAAAACCCGGTTTATCCTCAGCACCCGACTTGGCGAAAGCGAAGCCCTCCGGCCAATAGGAATCGAATACTGGGGCCACTATCCCGTGGCCGACATGGAATTCACGCTAGATGCGCCCGTGCAGGTGGGAATGCGGGTCTGGGCGCCGTTCATACCCGGCGATGTCCTTCGATCCAACGTTCCAGGCTGTGTCTTCGAGACACGGCTTGGGAACATTTCAAACTTCGTCCAACAGGGGACTTTCGAGATCAGCTTCCCCGGGGTGCGCGAGCGCGAAACGGGAGGGAAGCCTATGTCCCCGCGGTGGATCACCAGCGGGGCGCTGCAGGGGATCTACCAGAGCACAGCCGATAAAATCGGATATGTTCTGGCTGCCATCGGCGTTCCCATGGTGGCAGAGAGCAATGGACCGGCCGGCAACGAGACGCGATCCGGCGGAACGGTGAGCGTGCCTTTCCAGCTTGCACCCAACTCTAACAAAATCATTCGTTTTGTCCTGGCGTGGTATGCTCCCCAGTGGCACTCGAGCTGGACTCCGGCAGGAATCCAGCAAAGCTTCACCCGCATGTACACACGGCGCTTCTCAGATGCGCTCGATGTGGCCCGCTTCCTTGCCAAGAATCACTGGACAATCTTGCGCTCCATTCTGGCGTGGCAGGGGACAGTCTATGCCGACGAATCTCTGCCAGGGTGGCTGCGCGATGGTCTCGTGAACATTCTTCACCTTATCGCGGAAGAATCGTACTGGGCGGCTGCAAAGGCGCCCATCGAAGATTGGTGCAATCCGGAGGGCGGCATCTTCTCGCTTGTGGAAGGCACGGATGCCGACGGACAGCAGTCCTGTATTCCGTGCGATTGGTATGGTAACCTGCCCATCCTCTACTTCTTCCCGCAGCTTGCCAGGAGTACGCTTCGAGCCTACACTCATGAGCAGCGCCAGGATGGATGTCCCCCCATGACCCTTGGGCAGGGGCTGAACCTGACCGGGCCGTATCAGTATGCCTATCAACAAACGCTGAACCCGTGCGTCTATGTGGATCTGGTGGACCGTCTCTGGCAGCGCACCGGCGATGACGGCGTGTTGAAGGAGTTCTATCCGGCAGTTCGCAAGGCCACAGAGTTTGCAATGAACTTGGTGCCTGGATCGGATTCGGTGATCGCGACCACCGGATCGGAGTGGTACGAGTCCATGGGGATCATTGGCTTATCCAGCCACATCGCTGGGATCCGCCTCGCGCACCTGTGCATGGTTGAGCGGATGGCTGAAAAAACAGGCGATGCTGCATTCGCGAAACGATGCCGCGTTTGGTTCGAGCGTGGAAAAAAGGCATTGGAAGGGGTTCTCTGGACCGGAGATCACTATCTCCTTTACTACGATCCCGCCTCTGGCAAGAAGTCCGATCTTATACTCGCCTACACTCTCGATGGCGAGTGGATGGCGCGATTTCACGGCTTTCCGGGGGTTTTTGACCAGCGCCGCGTCGAGCAGACCCTCGCCACCATCAAAGCCAAGTGCGACAGTGGCATCACCCCATGCGGGCTGCTCGATGTGGTCCAATCTGACGGGAAGCTCACCGCCTTCGGCGGCCGGATGGGCGGATGGTGTTCCATGCCCGCGTCGGTATTTATCACCGCAATGAATTATTTGTATGCCGGCCAGCGATCCTGCGGTTTAGAGATCGCTCACGATTGCCTGAACAATTTGGTGAACACGGAGGGGATGACTTGGGACATGCCCAATATGGTGCGCGGCGAGCCCGGCAAAACACGCCGAATCTACGGATTTGATTACTACCAGTGCATGAGTCTTTGGGGGATTCCGGCAGCCCTTGAGGGCAAAGATCTGCGCGCCGCGTGCCACCATGGCGGGTTGGTGGACCAAGTGCTCCGAAGCGGCATGGTGCGATCAATAGCTGCACCAAGAACGAGCTGGCGTCACGGCCAACACCACGTTTTGGCGGAACCGGGACCGCAGCGGATTGCCGATCAAGTCCCTAGCAGTCGGGATATTGTATTTTAGCACTTAAAATCATATTTATATTGCCAAACGCCAAGCAACCCGTTACCATGCCTCGAATGTCGATAAAATAAAGCTCAATGATCTACAACTTGCGAATAAATTTAAAGTCATGAAACCGCTTCTAATAAAACCACAAATGCTGCGCCATTGTCATATCTTAGGCTGGCTTTCCTTCGGTCTGCTATTCGGAGTGGGCTGCGTACGCAACACGGCCTATGGGAGCGCAGCAGTGAAGGTTTTGCTATCTAAAAACGCTGAGGGATATGACATCCGTTACCTTTCCGGCGGCGCGACTTATGATGAACAGTTTTCAGAGGGAATGCTCCATGGCCGATTTGAGTCGCCGAAAAGTCCGAGCGATTCGACAGCTTTTCGTGGCAGTCCGGCTTTTCAAATCCAGATCAAAGAAAAACCATCTCCGCCCGCCATACCGGGACAATCGCTTGGTTCAGGATGGCAGTGGATCGGTTCGACCAAATCTGGAGACGAACGGAAAGGGAAAGTCCATTTTGCCATCGAGCTATCTAATTCCATCGTTCCGTTGACGGTGGTCGTCCATACTCTCCTTGATGGCACACCGGTCTTCACCCGGTGGCTTCAAATTCGCAATGCCTCCGACCATCCCATCGCGTTAACGGGACTCGCCCCCTGGTCGGGGCAACTGTGGGGTGGTGGCGGGCGCGTAGTCCTCGGACATTCGGTGGTTAACAATATCGAGCAGTGGCGAGCTATGGAGGGTTGGTTTGGCTGGACCAATCTGGCGCTGGGAACAAACACTTTCATCGAACCTCACGGGCTGGCTTATGATGATCCGTATTTTGTATTGCGGAACGATGACAACGGGGAATTCTGCATTGGCGAGCTTGCCTGGGGGATGAGTTACTTCATGGAGTTTGCCTTGGGTGACGGCGTGAATTTCGGCATTGGTCCATATACCTATAACGCGTTGCGCGTCATTGCTCCGGGTGAGACCATCGCCACGCCGGCGGTTCATGTGGGCGGTTTTTCCTGGGACTTCGACAGCACCGTGCAAGCGATGCAGAACCACATCCGCCGTTCGGTGCTGCCGGTTCGTGACAAGGCGCGGGCTTACCGCATTGAATGTTTGATGCCGGGGGATCGTCAGAGTATTTACGGCGGCGATGCGTGGGACGAGACCAACATTGAGAAATCCATGGACGTGGCCGCCGCCGCCGGCTGCGAGGTCTTCATTGTGGATGGCCCCACTTGGGCGGAAGGATATGGGAACTGGGTCCCCAAGAAAAAGCAGTTCCCAAACGGCCTCGGCCCATTGCGCCGCTATGCGCATCGGAAGGGAATGTTGTTCGGGCTTTACGCCGAACCGGAGGGTGGGCGGGGTGATTGGTCCCAGACACAGGCATTCAAGGAACATACTGATTGGTTCGTTCTTCCGGGGTACCTTTTGAATCTGGAGAACCCGGAAGCCGCGGCTTACATGGAACAGCAATGGACTAACATCA
>JAGWNY010000104.1 GCA_028872915.1 Verrucomicrobiota bacterium | reverse complement strand
TCGAAGTGCGCCGCCGCATCCGGACGATGTGCGCCTTCACCACCCGCAACAGTTGTGAACGCATCCTTTTCAGCGTCTTTGACCGTATGAACATTTACTGGGATCAACACCCTCTCAAACCTTTTACACAATTGTCGTGACACTACCAAGTGGACAGCCTGTGATTCGGCAAATCTGGCCAAACGCGCTTGGCAAGCTGGCAGGTGCAAAGATAATTGAACGGCGGGCAAGCCAGGCCAAAATGGTTCAACGTCTCGCGCAAATGCTGGATGTCGAAGTGCGCATTGTGCGCAACCACAAGATCGGCGCGGGCCAGCCGGGCCAGAAACTCCGGCGCAATGGCGGGAAATTCCGGTGCGTCCAAGACATCCAAGTGCGTCAGGCCGTGACATTCAATAAAATCCTCCCGAAACCAGCCGTGGCCTTTGGGTGGCCGCACCAGCCAATAGAGCGACTCGGTCAAAACGCCGTTTTCAAACACCGCCATCCCGGCGGCGCAGATGCTGATGCGGGAATAATTGGCGGTTTCAAAGTCAATGCTGACGAATTTCCCGCTACAATGGCCCATGCCGCAAATTGCATTCATAAAATTTCGATTATTTTTTCGCGTTCAAAACGCGGCAATTTTTCTTCGGGATAACCGCGCTGGTTGCTGTAAATCCGCGTCGCGCTGATTTTGTAATCCACGTTGTAATGCGTATGGCCGTGAATCCAGAGCGGGACCCGGCTGGCGCGGACCAGAGAATCCAAATCCGAGGCAAAAGCGGCGCTTAATACGCCGCCGGCGTGCTGCGGCGGGATGGATTTTCCGCTTGGGGCATGGTGCGTGATGACCACCGTTTTCTTTGGGTCGTTCGTTTTGAGTTGCGATTTCAACCAGGCAACGGAAGTTTGATGGAATTGGATCGTATCCAGTGGACGCAGCCGGCCGGACGGGGTTCTAATTAACTTGAAATCGTTCATGTAATCCCTGGCCGCCTCCATTGCCTCCGCCGGCTTTGGCCAGAGCCTAAAGTCGGTCCACAGCGCGCATCCAAGAAAAGTGACGCCGCCAATCTGAATGGATTGATTTTCCAATAGAAAAATGTTGCCGCCCCGAATTTCGGCCCGGCATCGCTCCATCAACGGTTTCAACTCGTAGCCGTAAAATTCATGGTTGCCCATGACATAGATGACCGGTTTCCTGGCAAAATGCCTTTGCGCCCATTCAATGCCCTGGCTGCCCTGGTGAATGTCACCGGCCAGCACAATCACGTCCGCGTTGGTCCGCGGGGGTTTGTAATCGCCAAACTCCAAATGCAGGTCGCTAAGAATTTGAAGGCGCATGATTTTTCCAGTTCGTTTGATTTCCCAGCTATCCCGCAAAACCAATGGACCGACTTTTTGCGTCATGCTTTTCGTTGTCGGCGAAAATTTCGGCAAGCGAATAGTCGCCGGCCGTCGGCAATTTCCGGCCCAGGCTTTCGGCCAGTCGGAGCGCGTCCGCGTAGTCCAGCCGGTTGAAGATGCGATGGCAAAGCAACCGGCCCGGACGCAGCAGCGCCGGGTCAATGTCGCTCGCGGTGCAATTGATGGTGCAGATGATGTGCAGGCGGAGAAAATCGGCGAGTAATCCGTCAGTGAGATTCAGGATGGCGGCGACCAGTTCGCGATTGTCGGAGCCGCGCGTCATCAAGGCCGCGTCGGAATCTTCCATGACCACCACAAATTGCCGGTCGGCATACCGCCGGCGTTCGTCGGCCCAGAATTTGATGAATTCGGCACTGGAAAGGATTTCCAGATTGGCGGTTTGAATGAAGTAAAAGCGGTGCGATTCCTTGAGCACGCCCATGAGATGACGGATATAGAAGGTCTTGCCGGTGCCGGGCAAGCCCTCAAACAGGGTCAGCCCGCGATCTTTGCGCCGGAGTTTTTCCACAAAACCCTGATGCCAATCGTGGCTGCCTGGCCCGTAATGAATGTTGAGGGCTTCGGCGGTCAGAACAGTGTCCTGCGGCAATGACACTTTGTGGCATTTGATGTCCGACGACTCCACCTGAATCAAATAAAAATCGCCGCCCGCATCGGATTTTACCGGCGGTTGGCTGTAAGCCCTGGCAAATTTTTTCGCCAGCGCCTCGGCTTCGCCCGGCGTGATGGCAAAACCAATCGTCCGGCCTTCATCCATATAGACATAGGCTCGGCGGCCAAGTTGAAACGTGAGGTCATCCCAATAGTCGTTGTTCGTTTTGGCATTTTGGACATGAATCCAGCGGATCGAGCGGAACATGGCGTCGGCATTCTCCGAAGCCGCCTTGTCCAGATCAAACGAGCCATTTAGCCGGCACACGTGCAATCGTCCCGCGCCAAAGGAAGACATGACGGGAACGTGCGGCTTGCGATAAGTCTCAACAAAGGCATCCGAATCGGCGAGGTCGCAGATGATGGCCGGCGAATCGGCGGATTTTCCGGGGCCGCAAGGCATCGGCGCGGTTGCCGGCACGGCTTGAGGCGGCGGCGTCTTGGTGATTTCAGGAACATTCAACATAAGATCATGCTTTCCGGTTCCAAGCATGGCCCGAATTCCAGTTGGCTTCAAAGGAACTGAATGTCCCCAAAGCGTGTCCCTGCCTCAACGGTGCCGCTCGCCGTCACGCGCGGAAATACCGCCCTTGGCCGATGCTTTGCCTTGATTCCAAAAACGGGCGCGGCAAAATAGATACAATGGTTGCTGCAACGCAACATTCGCTTTGCCTTGATTCCAAAAACGGGCGCGGCAAAATACACGCGCCGCAAAACACCTAGGTCTGTCAGCTTTGCCTTGATTCCAAAAACGGGCGCGGCAAAATTCCCCATGCCAGCGTCCAGGGTAGTGTCACGACAATTGTGTAAAAGGTTTGAGAGGGTGTTGATCCCAGTAAATGTTCATACGGTCAAAGACGCTGAAAAGGATGCGTTCACAACTGTTGCGGGTGGTGAAGGCGCACATCGTCCGGATGCGGCGGCGCACTTCGA
>JAGWNY010000103.1 GCA_028872915.1 Verrucomicrobiota bacterium | reverse complement strand
ACGTAAGCCTTGTCAAATATGACGATTTCGCCGGCCTTGATCCCGGCGCAGAGTTCGCGGGCCCGCTTGGCGTCGTTGTGGCGGGCCGTGTCTGCGATGGCAAAGCGCGGGAGAAAACTGGTTCTTCGACGTTTGTAATGGGTAATTAGCCATAGTATGGAATCTCTAATTTGCCAGCGACGAAGTAGAGCATGGCGGTCTGATATTCGGTGGAACGATAACCTCGCGCTTTGCGCTTGGTCGCCGAGAATAAACTGTTGAGTCCTTCGAGAAACGCCGTCGTCAAACCTCTCTGCCAATGCCCCAAAATGCCTTCCAGATGACGCTCGACCATTTCGGCAGCCTGACGCATCGGGGCCAACAATCCGCTGGTCATCTCAGCGGCCTCCGTTTTGACCCAGCGGCACCAGTTCACCAATCGAGTCCGGGCCACCGCCGCGCTGCCGGACGCATAGGCCTTTTGCAGTTCCAAACGCATGGCATAGGCCAGCCCGGTCACCAGCGGTTTGTCGCTCAATTGTTCCCAGCGCCGGCCTTCTTTTTCCGTCCAGCTTTCAGGATTCTTCCGCCACAACCAGCAGGTCTTTTCCAAATGTTCCCGCGCCGTCGCGTCCACCCGCACTTCCTTGCGCCGCACTTCTTCCACCGCCCTGGCCACCTGGCTGACCACATGAAACTTGTCGTAAACCACCGTCGCGTTGGCAAAGTTTTCGCGCACGCCTCGGACATAGGCCGGACTCATGTCGATGGCGATTTGCGTGATCGCCTTGGGATGGCCGTTGTGACTGAAAAGCTCGTCGGCAAAGCGTTCCCACACGCCCGCGTCCTTGCCTTCGACCGCCAGCAGCACCCGCTTGGTCTGCAAATCCACAAACACCGTCAGGTAGTTGTGCCCCTTCTTGCGGTTCATCTCGTCGGCCCCCACCCACACCACGTTTTCCCAGCTCAATTCCGACCAGGCCGCGTCCACATGCGCAAACAGCGCCCGCCACAACTTCGTGTCGGTCTCGCCCAAAATCTCCCCAGCCTTGCTCACCGGCATCTCCCGCATCAGGGTCAGGGCAAAGGCTTCAAACTCCTGCGTCAGCCCGCGGCTCCGTCCTTCCCAAGGCGCCCGCACCGTGTAAATCTTTTCGCAGGCACCGCAGCGGCCACGCGGCGGACGGCAGACAATCTCCGATTGCAACTGGCAGACATTCAGATGTCGCCAGCGGCGCTCGGGCGCATGATCGTAACCTTGCACGCCCGTCCGCCCGCAGTGGGGACACCGCTCCGCCACCCACAACGCCGGCGTGTTCTCCACCCGGATCAACACCTTGCTCTCTTTGTCCAGGTAATCTACTTGTTGCACGCGCCAGCCTTCGCCCAGCGCCAAAATGTGATGAAACACTTTTTCGGGAATCATGAAAATCAGCCGACAGTTTGCCCGATTCCAGCCTTTCTGCCCATTACAAACAATGGTGAACCAGAAAACTTTGCAGGTCCAGCCGCAGATGACACTTGGCGGCGGCCTTGCGCCGGCGATGCCGCGCCCAGTCCATGCACGAGGCACTCAGGGGAATGGTGGTCGAATCCACCACGTGAATGGCCCGTTTGAACTTTCGGGCAAATCGTTTTCCCGCCTTGCCGCTGACAAAACGCGGAGAGAGATTGCCCAAGTGTTCGAAGACCGCCCAGAAGAGTTTCTGGGCCATTTCAGCGGAGCGCACCTTGTTGGAGTTGGAGAGATTGTTGCGAGTCGGCGCCCTGGCCCCCCGGATGCTGGAGAGCGGCCCGGAATGCAGGCTCAAGGCGTCGCAGACATCGTTGAGGCCGATGCAATGGGTGAGTTGGGCATAGAGCAGCGCGACGACATGACTCCAGGCGCTGAAGGTGCGGACTTTCTTGTCCACGCCGGTTTGACGGGCGAGATGGGGAACCAGAAAATCAGGAATGAAGTCGCAAATCTGGCGCAACAGATTCAGTTTGGACGAAGCTGGAACGGTCTTGTTTTTCTTTTTCATCCCCGCCTTGTGGCAGGGCGAAGCAAATCGTTCCAGCTTTTTCGTCAATTCTTATGGGATGGCTGTGAAAAATTATTATGAAAGAAAGACTAGTCTGGTTGGCATCTCTCGTTGCTGCTTTTGCAGTGCCAGCATACAGCCAAGGCACATTTCAAAATCTAGATTTCGAGGCAGCCCATGACCTACCGGCGCCGGGGAATATAGTCGCCACTTCAAATGCTTTGCCGGGTTGGTCAGCTTTCTCCGGAACAAATCAGCTATCCTCAATTCTATACTATGGTGACGCTGGTGGGGCCTTAGTTTCCGTGGGCTTGGAATCATCGAATGCGGCACTTGCTGGTAATTTCAGCGTGGTGCTGGGCGGCGGCGCTATTAGTCAGCTCGGTCTGATTCCGACCGGGACTGAATCGTTACTCTTTGAAGCCGTTCTTTCTCCATATTTCGGAATGTCAGTTTCTTTGGGTGGATGTTACCTGTCATGCTCGGCCATTTATAACGGCGTGAATGTGTACGGTCAAAAATATACTGCATATGCGGCGGATATCTCTGGCCTTGCCGGCCAGACCAAATCGTTGGCATTTGCGGGGACCGGTTTCCTAGACGACATCCAATTTTCCTCCCAACCCAGTCCCGAGCCTCCAGCCCCGTCTCTAATTTTCGTCGCCGGCGGAATCCTGGTCTCGCTTCGCGTTCGGCGCCGGCGCCCGGCGCGGGCAGGCTCAAATTGAACAAATAATTTTTGCGCCCTGGCGCGCTCCGGCTACGATGAGGCCATGTCCGCTTACGACGACTTGCTGGAGGCGACGATTCGCCATCTCGAGGATTTGAAAGCGCGCGGCGCGCGGCTTGTGGCCGTGGCGCCCGAAACCCTCCGCGCGCTCGCCCAGCCGGCGGGCGGTTCGCCGGTTCCAAATTTCAACTCCCGGGCTGAAAACGCCGCCGCGCCGGCGCCCGCCGCCGGGTCCGCGGCTGTATCCGCGGCCGGCGGCCTGACTCCGGCCATTGCCCAACCGCCTGCCGCGCAGCCCGTTTTATTGCCGTTGCC
>JAGWNY010000102.1 GCA_028872915.1 Verrucomicrobiota bacterium | reverse complement strand
TTTAGTATCTCTCTGCCAAACAACGAACAGGTTTTCGACGATAAATCAATTGGCGAGGGCGGGCAGAATGATGCGCTCGGTGAGTTGCAAGCCTGCAATGATGAGGCTCTCGCCCCGTGCGGTCGGATAGTATTTGCGAGTCCCGGCGACGGGTTTAATGAGCTTGAGGACCCGGAAGCGTCGCAGGGTGCGGCTGATCCGCGCCGGTTTCCAGTCGGGCAGATGGGGCTGGAGTGTGCGGTTGCGCACGCCTTGGATTTGGTGCTCGCCGCGTTGCAGCGCCCGCAGGAACTGGAGGTCGTCGGCGCGAAAGAAGTTGACGCCCCGCACCGAGCGATCTTTTTTGTCCCGCCGGGAGGCCGTGACCTCGCCCAGGGCGTGCCGTTGGCCGGTTCGGTCTGGCCACTGGCTGATGTAGGCCAAATAACGCCGGTTGCACGCACTCATCGCCCCGGCCACCGCGCCCAGGCTGTAGAAGGTCTTGCGCATCGGTGCCCACTTGATTGCTCCGCGGCTTCCGGCGTCGGACTGGTTTTGGCCAGGACCGGCGCTTCGGCGCGGCTCCACCTTGCGGCGGTGTTTGAACGTCGTGACGTCACTGGTGGTGCATTCAATGCGCAAAACGCTGCCCACCTTATCATACATTTTCAGAGAAGTCGCCCCCAGCGTGTGTTTGAGGCGCGTGCCTTGGACGAGGGTTTGCAGCCGGCTGCTGGGCTCGGCCTTGCGGTTGGCGCGCGGCTGCCTGCCCAGGAAGCGGTAAATGTCCGCGCAGCCCACTTCGATCGCCGCCGTGCGCACGATCTGGCGGTAAAGCTCCGGCAGCAGGCGGTCGTTCCCGAACACGATGTCGGTGCTCCACTCCGCCTGATACACGCTCCAGTGCAAACTAGGCCCAAAGCGTCGATGCACCGCCACCCAACGCGCCGCCATCCGCTCCAGCATCCGATGCAGCCGCTGCGGTTCAAATTGTTGGAGCAGCGCCCGCGCCGCCGCAAAATCGCTGACGGCAGTGAAACAGTTGTCGGCCTTCTTGAAACGCAGTCCCGCCTGCTTCATCTGCCGTTCCAGCCAGTCGTGGCCGTTGCAGCAAAACTGCAGGCGAAAGGGCGCCCACGTCGGGATGCGCAAATGGCACACGCCAAATTCCGCGTCGATGAAGTAAACGTAGAAGTGCTGGCATTTGCCCGGACTCCACTGGAGTTGGAGAAAGCCCGTCGTTGGATGCTTGCCCACCTTGAAACACCGGCAGCGTTCGATGGCCCCCAGGACGCAGACGACGCCTTCGCGCCCTCCACGCTGCGCGAGAATCTCCTCGACCAGAGACTCCTTGCGTTGGCCGTAGTTGACCTGCCGGATGGCGATGCCCTCGGCCCGGGCCAGGGTGCGGACATGGTCGGCCATCTCCAGCCGGAGTTGGTTGGCGTAAACTTTGTTGAACTCCATGAAACTCGTGCCACGTCCCCGCAAATGCTGCTCCATCGCCCCGGTCCAGCCGATGGCCTTGTAAGTCCCAAAGAGCACCACCCGGTCAAAGCACTCGATCACCCCCTTGATATCCTTGGCATGCCGCTCCACCAGCGTTTGAGTTTTCATGCCCTCTCTCTACCCCAAGCACTAACATACTTCATCTACCTTTTGGTTCCGGCTTCGCCGGGTTAGGGAAAGCTGGGGACATCGTGACCCTGGTGGTTGGGTTTGGGCAAGTAAAAGTGGTGACGTTGAGTCAGGTTCAAGGGGACCCAGTTTAACACGGCTCCGGCCAAGGCCGGAGCCGAGGCAGTTAAGATTTGAAGGGGGCTTTGCCATTCTTTGCCGCGATTGGGGCGCACGAGGTTGAAGTAATGCCCATAGGCGCTGAAGTGCCGGACGTGCCGTTGTCCGGCGGTGTAATAGGCCAGCCGGTAGTAGGGATAATTCTTGCTCTTGCCGTAGATCGTCGCCACGGCTTTCCGATGTCGAATGACTTTTGGGAACCGCACGGTTTTGTCCTCAAAAGCGGCCAGATTTTGTGAGGAATCTGTGCGGAATTTTTCATTTCCATCGTTTTTCAAGGGAAATTTGGTTGCGGGGCTGGGATTTGAACCCAGGACCTCAAGGTTATGAGCCTTGCGAGCTACCAGGCTGCTCCACCCCGCGACCCGGAAATTAGAGCATGACTCAGGGGCTGACAGTGCGCAAGACATTTTCGCAGACATTTTTGCCGAGTTTCCGCGAAACGATGCCAGGAGGCAGCTTCAAGACCGGATCTCGACGGCAACAACTTTTTTTCTTTTCTTTCAGACCGGCGTTTCATAAATGTCTCCCTATGAAACCCAAGGCAGCCTGTTCATTGACCGCGGCCCTGACCGGTCTGGCTTTGGCCATCGGTGCGTCCGCGCAAACTCCGCGAATTGAGTTTCCCGCCGCCAGCCCGCCCTGCACCCTCAAGCAGCGCGTCGGTCTCACGGACATCGAAGTGGTTTATTCGCGCCCGGGCGTGAAGGGCCGCGCCATCTTCGGAGGCATCGTGCCTTACGGCCAGGTGTGGCGCACCGGCGCCAACCAAGCCACGCGCATCACCTTCAGCACGCCGGTCAAGCTGCAGGGTCGAGAGATCCCCGCCGGCACCTACGCGCTGTTCACCATCCCGGGCGAAGACGAATGGACGATCATCCTCAACAAGGACGCCCACCAGTGGGGCGCCTTTCAATACGACGCCAAGGACGACGTCGCGCGGTTCCAAGTCACGCCGGTGACGCTGACCGACACGATGGTGGACGCCTTCACCATTGAATTCAACCGGATCCGCGACGACTCGGCCATGCTCAATCTGGTCTGGGACAAGACGGTGGTTCCAATCCGGCTGGAAGTGGATATCGTCGGCAAGATCGTGCCGCAAATCGAGGCCGCCATGGCGGCGCCGGGCAAAAAGGCGGACGGTTTTTATTTTCAGGCCGCCACGTTTTACTACAATCACAACCTCGACTTGAAGAAAGCCCTCGACTGGGTCAATGCCGGACTGGCGGACCAGCCGCGGATCGCCTATGAGATCCTGCACCTGAAGGCGGAGATTTTGGCCAAGCAGGGCG
>JAGWNY010000057.1 GCA_028872915.1 Verrucomicrobiota bacterium | reverse complement strand
CCGTTGAATCCGTCCCGCTGGTGATGCCAATCCGGTTTCCCGCCGGGTCATAGGTGTTTGTGACGCCGCCGACATTCCACAGGCGGTTGCGAGCATCATAAGTGTAGGCCATGAATGTGTCGTTGGTCAGCGGGCCGCCGGTCAAGTTCCCATCTGAATCAACGCCGACGTTTTGAAGGCTACCCATGCTCGGCCCTTGGAATTGGTGGAGCCGGTTGTCGCTATCATACGTCATCGTTCGCGTCGGCACTGTCACCGAGTGCGGCAGCGGCGCGAGAAATTCCCAATTCACTGTGGCGTTGGAATTCCAGTTAAACCGGAACCACGCAATCGGCAAGGTGTTCGCCATCTGTTCCCAAATGTTCGTCAACTGCCCGGCGGCATCGTAATTCATCGTCCGGTAAGTGCCGTTCGGTCGCGTGACGCTCGTGACGTGGCCAGCCAAATCATAAACAATCGTGGTTTTGCGCTGCGCCCAATCCGTCACGTTTGTCAGCCGGTCCAGGCTGTCGTAAAAATAAGCGACTGTCCGACCGCCCGGATAAATCAAGTTGGTCAGGTTTCCGTTCGCATCATAACGATACTGAATGAGATTTCCGTAAACGTCCCTGTAACTCGAAACGTGATTGTAAGCGTCGTAAGTCCAGAGGTTGGTTTTTCCATTTTCGACGACGCTGGTTTGGTTGTTGTTGGCATCGTAACCGAAGGCGGTGGCGCCCACGTTATCAACGCGGCTGGTCAACCGGTGTTTGCCGTCGTAATAGAGCGTTGTGGTTTGATTGGCCGGGTCCTGGACGGTGTTCAGCAAACCCTGGTGATTCCACGTCAGCACGGTTTGCCGATTTCCCGGCGAAGTCATGGTGCGCAGACGATTCGCTCCGTCAAATTGGAACTGCCACACCTGGCCGTTGCGATTGGTCAGGACGATTTGATTGCCCGCGCCGTCGTATCCCCGCGACGAAGTGTGCCGCGCGCCGTCGGTCAGTTGAATCAGCTTGCCCCGCGCGTCCCAGGTTTGGCGCGTCACTTCCCGCGCCGCGTTGGTCGCGGCAATCGTGCGCCCGTCGGCATCGTAACCCAAAGTTGCCGCGCGCGAGAGCGGATCGGTCATCACCAGCAAATGCCCGGCGGAGTCATCGGTAAATTGCGTTGCCTTTTGGAGCGGATCGAGCGTCTGCGCCAGCCAGTCGCGGTTGTCATAACTGTTCGTCGTGACCGGCGTTCCCTGCGGAGTGGAGGGAAGCATCACCGCCAGCAATTTGCCGGTGGCGCTCCAAATGTTGCTTGCCGTGTTGCCCCGCGCGTCGGTGGCGCTCAACTCATTGGCGGCGGCATCGTAAGCAAGCCTTACAATGACGTTTGTTGGCGCAACGGAGTTGGTCAACTGCCTCCGATTGTTGTAGCTGAAAGTTGTGACGTTCCCGTTGCCGTCGGTGTGGCTGGTCACGTCGCCAAACGGATCGTTCACGAAACTTTCCTGGTCGCCGTTCGGGTAGGTGATGTGCGTCAACCCGCCATAAGCATCATAACCGTTATATTGAATCGTGCCCCCGGAATCGGTGCGGCTGGCCAGCGTGCCATCCGGGTTGTAGGAGAAATTCACCCAATCCCCCGCGCCATTGGTTTGGCCAATAAGTGAAAACTGGCTGTTGTAGCCAAAGGTGGAAGGATTCCCGTTCGCATCCACGGCGCGAATCAGATTGTTCTGGCCGTCGTAGAAAAATTGATTGGTGAATCCCAACGGATCAATGGTCTCAAGCAGGTTGTGGCTGGCATCGTAAACGAACTGGTTGGTTTCGCCCAAAGGCGAAACGGTTGCCACGATATGATCCTGCCCGTCGTAAATTTTCCGGCTCAAATTACCCAAGGCGTCCTGCTGCCCGATAAGCCGGGTTTTGTCATCGTAAAAATAAATTTTCTGCCCGCCTGCCGGGTCTTGCGAGACGGTCCGCCAGCCTGACCAGAAAACACGCCACGTCTTGTTCGTGTCGCCCTGCGTGTATTGTGTCGTTATCCGGCCAAAGCCATTATACATGTTGCTTGCGACCAACTGGCCGAGGCCGTTGAAGGTGGCCGTGATTTGATGATTGGTGTCGTAAATGTAGGTGTTCGTTTTGCCTTCCGGGTCGGTGACGTAAGCCAAATCGTTGCTGCTGCTGTACCCCAATGAAATCGAGCGGCCCGCGTTGTCAGCCACGGAAACCAGGCGGACGGGGCTGGTGGCGCTGTAAGTGAACGCGAGGCTGTGATTTTTCAGATCGGTTGCCGACGTGACCCAATTGCTCGAATTGTAGCCGAGCCTCACGGACTGGCCATATTGGTCAACGATATTGGTGCCCCAACCGGAAGCATTGAACTGGAAGGTTCTTCCGTGCCGTTCTTGCAGCCAATAATCGCCGTTGGTTTGCAACAACGTCATCGTGCAATTTGCCGGCGGTGTGTAGCTGCCGTTCGGCTGCTTAATGAATTGAACCGTGTCCTTGCCGAGGCTGACGGACACTGCTTTCGCGGTAAGCTGGTCAATGCCCCAATTGGCAATCAAAGCCGTAGTCACCCAATTTTCAGGGTCGGGCCGGTCACAGTTGTAAAATGCGTTGGCGGCGGTTATGGCCACCATCATCGAAGCCATCTGCGCGGGCGTTGTCTTGCCCAGCCCGGCCTGCGGAGAGCTAATCGTGGCCGCGTTGAGATAATAATTGTGGAGCCAGCCCGGCGCCATGCCCGCCAGATTGCTGTTGCGCCGACTGCTGCTGTAATACCGGGAAAAGTTCAAGCCACGCGGCTCGGTCTGTCCCAAAGACAAATCGGTGGCCTGCACTTGGAATGTGCCGTCGGCCATGTTTACAGGGTCGGCGGCGGTGACGTTGGGGACGGAGACTGGCGCTGAACTGAAGTATAGCGGCTGCGAATAGTAAGAATAATCAACCCAGGTCGTATTGATCGTCGCGCCCAAATCCCCGGAGTAACCGCCAAAAATGCCGGGGCCTACCAACATTTGCGTGCCGCCGCCGGGTCCGTAACGCGCAATAAATCCATAACCGCTCCAGGGACTTCCCGACCCGGAGACAGCAAAGCTGCCGTTTTGCGGCAGGAGAAGCTGGTAGCCGTAATTGATCAGGCCGGTCAAGTCGCTTATGGTATAATTGACCAGCTTGGTCTGGACGATTGCCCAATTAGTGCTGTTAGCAAGGTAAATCGCCTGATGATTCGTATTGGCCAACTCCAGCATCTTCACCGTTGAAGCCGCGATAAGATTAGTGGACTGTTGTTGTTCAATCATTCCATGTTCCATTGCGCTGCCGAAATAAGAGAATTGATCGAACCATCGCGTGGCGTGGTTGTCATTTTGGCTGGAACTGGAAGTGGTCGCCGTTGCAAGGAGGTAAACATCCACGTAATAACCATGCCCGCTCTCCTGGCCCATGCGCCCGATACGATGCCAAAACATTGGCGATGCCCCGGTCTGCTGGGCGATCATTTGTTGCATAGCCTCAACCTGAACCAGCCAGTTGAGCCCCATGACGTTCAAGGTTTCGCATGTCACCTGCCGCGAACCGTTGGTCAGTCCCTCTTCCAAATAAGCGTCCAGTTTGTTTTCGCGCTCCTGCAACCAGCCCCAATCGGGATCAAACGCATACAGAATCGCGTAGTTGGCATTGGCCCCCTGATAGACCCTGGTTGCGGACTCCCACGGCTGGCCGGAAACCCCGGGATTAAACGTGTTTGAGACGGTGTTCCAACTGCTTTGGAAGCTCGGATAATAGGTGGTGACTGTGACATAGAAATTGGCGCCGCCCGTGCTGGCCGTCGCCACGTTCGTGTCATCCTGCCAAAGCTGCGCCGAACCACCGGAACTGACGGTCAATGACAACCGCTGGCCCTGTAACTGGGGGGTGAACCATTGATACGTTGCGCCAAGATAACTGATGGCGAACGTCGCCATCATGTTGGTCGGCTCGTTGACCCAACTGATCACCGGCATCGTGCCGCTCCAATTCGTGGGCTGGAACGGAAAACATTGACTCAACATGGTGTTTGTCGAAGCAACAATGTATTGGCCGCTCAAAATTTGTTCCACGCTTGCATTGGGGTAATTGTTCTGAATGTAATTAAGAAGATTGGTGGTGTAACCGGTCAGCGTGCCGCCTATGGCAGCTTCGTTGATGTTCGTCGTATAAAAATCGGTGGTAAAATTGCCGAAATCAACGCCTCCGGCGGCGTTCATCAACGCGTTGCTGCTGAACCCCATTGCCGTTGGCAAATCAATGCCTGGAATCCGTTCTGTCACTTTGAACGACGGATCAAGGTTATAGACTGTTCCACCAACCGTTACCGTGACCCACACCCTTTGAAAGCCATAAATGTTGTTCCCCCAATTGTGCGCGGTAATCGGATAGCCGCGTTCAAACCCAAAATAATTATCCAGAAAGCTGGTCGTCGTGGACCAGTTGCTGTTCGTCAAATCCAAATTGAGCAAATGGTGAAGGTCGCGGTCGCTGCCGTCGGTGCTGTCGTAGGGCAACAGCATCCAGCCAAATTGGTAACTGGCGTCGCTGTATCCGGCCGCCCGCAGCAACGCCACCAGGAGGGCGCACTGGTCAAAATCGTTGCCGCTCTTTTCCAGCAACGTTAGTTCCGCCCCCTTTTTGCAGCCGAAGTAATGCACATAACGAATGTGGTCGTGAACAAAGTTGAAAATTTTCAGCGGGTCATCCTGCAACCCGTCAGCCAGCGCCTGAATTTCCGGCGTGATGTCTTCGGCGATAACTGGTGGCGTTGGCGGCGTCTGTGGCTGCAAGTTTGCCATCACTTGAACGGTTTGGCTTCCATCCCCGCCGCTTGTGCTGTTGGTGGCTCCCGCGGCGACGATGGCGTCTATGCTATACCAGCCCCCGTTGGTGCTGATGACCCCATCTTGCGCCCGGCAAAAAATGGCCGCCGTCGCCAACAAACCGAGAATTGAGAATCGCAGTGTTTTCATTTTTATTTCCTCCCGAAATTATTGTGAAACCGACAGCACGTTGCCTTCGTTGTCCAGGCCGATTGTTCCGCTCTTGACGCCGGTAACGCCATTGAGCCAGTCCGCCAGCGTGTAGCCATAATTGGCCCGTTCCACCGGGTCCGTGATGTTGCTGTCCTGCGGGTTCAATCCCAGCAAGACCTCCCATCCATCCAGAATGCCGTCCAGGTTGGAGTAAGGATTGTTCGGGTCGGTGTGGGAAACAAGTTTTTCGTATGCGTCTGTTAAGCCGTCGTTATCCGAGTCCACCGGCGTCCCCAAAATCAAGAAGGCATTCTGACTGGTGACATTGACGGTGTAATTCGTGAAGTGCCCGCCCTGCCCCATCCAAAACCAAACGTCGTTGGTGAGCGCCCCTTGCAAGCTCCCGGTGGCAAATACATCATACATGGCCCCATCGCTTCCACCCTCTATCGTGAACGAAACCGCCGTCGTGCCGTTGCCCACCACCGTCGCCGTCACGTTCGTAATCCACACGTTGTAAGCGTTGGTGCCATAAACGTTGTTGGCCGCCGCGCCATTGGCCTGTAGATAACCCGCCCCGGTGATCACGTCGGGCGTCACCATGTTGGTCGAGGGATTGGACGGAGCCTGATTGATGTCCATGTAGGCGATGTTGTAGGGATTGATCTCGTAAACGGTGCGCTGGTGGTTGTAAATTCGCGCCACGTCGTTGGAGTCCAGCGGATAGTTGTAGGTCTCAATCGTGTTGAACAGGCCGTTGGCCTGCTCGCTTCCGTTCGTGTCCGAGCCGAAATAAATCCCGCCCGCCAAAACGCTTGAACCCGGCCAGACGTTCAAGCCGCCGGGGTCATTGGTCGCCAGTTGGCCGTCCAGATAAAGCGAGACGTTCGTGCCCGAATACGTCAGCGCAATGAAATGAAAATAATTGGTCGTCCAGGAAATCGGAGACGATACCGCGTAGGTGTCTCCCAAACCGTCCTGCGCCGCGAAATAGACGTTTGTGCCTCCCGGATCAATGCAAAATCCCCAATAGCCATCTGATGCGTTCGTCGTCCATTCGCCAACGTCAATCAATTGCGCCCAATTGCCCGGCCCGGCCCCGTTCGCGTTCGTATCCGCGCTCGCCCAATTTGCCGGCGCATACCAAAAACTGACGCTGCCAACGTCAACGGTCAGGTTTGTGGTGTTATCCCCTTCAACCGCGTTAAATTGCAGCCAGGCCGGAACGTTCGTGGCCACGACCAGCGACGCCCCGTCGCCAAGGATGGAGAAAGCCAGATTGCTGAATGACGCCGGCGACTCGCCCAGGTCGCTCGTCCAATTCGTGTGGTCGGCAAACGACCACGAATCCAGCGGCGTGTTGGTGGGGCCGCCCCCAAAGCCCGGCGGCGGCATCTGCGCAAGCACGTCGGCCGCGCCGAACAAAAAGCCCGCGACAACAAGAACGCGGGCCAACTGGACGGCTGGTTTCCGGGAAACGTTATTCCTTCCAATTATGGTTCTCATAATAGTTATTTGTTTTGCATACCCATTACAGTGCGATTGTAAATTCGTCTTATTTATGTTCAAGTAAAATCCGTGTGACATTTTTCATTCAATGTCAGGTAAGGCCTCCGCGATGATCCGCCGCGTGTTGGTAACGTGCAAGCATCAAAAAACCGCCTGCACAACTGAACATCGTCGGCCCCCAGGTGCGAAAGTTCCGCCAGCGCAAAGGCTGGACGCAAAATGATTTCGCCGTCAAACTCCAATTGTTCGGCTGGGACACCAGCCGGGAATCGGTGACGAGCCTGGAAAACCAGCAGCGGCGCGTTCCCGATCTCGAATTGTTTATCATCGCCCGCGTGCTTGGCGTGAAAATGGAAAATCTGTTTCCGCGCGGCATTGGCGGAAAACTCAAAGGGCTTTACCCGCAATACCGCGTCAAGCTTTCGCGTGGACAAATTCCGCGTTCTTCGTAAGCGTTGACCGTGTGGCGGGCAAGGCTGGATGGCGTTGGGTTTCCGATTCATTGCCGCTTGGTTTCTAACGGTTGTCCGGGTGGGGTGCAAGCATAAAAACAGACTATCGTATTCAATACAACTGTCTGTGTCAGTTCCCTGCTTCTGGCCGCATTCTGCGGGAATGCGGCGCTTGGAAATGTCGGAAGCTTTTGCCCTTGCCCTGCGGCGGCACAGGGTCGCCGGGAAGTTGTCGCAAGAAGCCCTGGCGGAAAAAGCGGACCTGCATCCGACGTATATCGGGATGTTGGAGCGTTCCTTGCGAAATCCCACTTTGAACGTCGCAAAGGCGCTGGCCAAGGCATTGAACGTGTCGCTTTCACGGCTCATTGCGGATGCCGAAACAATTCAAGAACGAGGCCGGTGAGTTTTCCGGCAGCAGGACTGCTTTCACCAAGTGGGTGTGGGACGAAAGCGAACAAGCAAAATTGCGCGCCTCAAATGGCTTCACGACAAATTCCATCATAACGCCTCCGTTTCGCTGGCGACGGCGAATCCCGCCGCCCTCAAATCGGCGATGATTGTTTGGCATTTTCGGGGATGCACGCGAATTTCGGTGTCCCCGCTGATATTTTCGCAAGTCAAGCCGCAACGCCGATGCAGCCATTCCAAAACCCGCCGATTCCGTGGCGTGAACACAACAGTTTGGTTTGCGTGTGTCACAACCACGTCAGGGTTCTTCTTTTCCGGCATTGTTCGACGGATTCCCTTTCCTGGCAAGCCGCGACTTCCCGCCATAATCTGAATAAAGTCGCCCTTTAACCCGTCAAATACTGAAATATACCCCTTTCCTGCTTTTATGAAGCCAACGAAATTCTGCCTATTTTCCTGGTCGCGGTTCCGCTCTTTTGCCTCGAATCCGGCTTTTGCCCTCGTGGCCGGCCTCTTCTTCGCGTTCCATGCCGGCGCCGTGGACGTGCTGACCCAGCACAACGACCTGTCGCGCGATGGAGCCAATCTCGCTGAAACCAGCCTCACAACAGCCAATGTCAACGTCGCCGATTTCGGCAAACTATTTAACCGCGCCGTGGACGGCCAGATTTTCGCCCAGCCGCTCTATGTACAGGGATTGACCATTTCCAATCAGGCGCGCAACGTCATTTTCGTCTGCACCGAACACAATACCGTTTATGCGTTCGACGCCGACGATCCATCCGCCGGCACTCCCCTCTGGGAAACCAACCTCGGCGCCTCCGTCCCCTCCACCTTGTTTTCCTGCCACGATCTCACGCCCGAAATCGGCATCACCGCCACCCCCGTCATTGATTTGGGCTCCGGCACGCTCTATGTCGAGGCCAAGAGCCAGCAGGTTAACGGCGGCACGACCAATTATCTCCACCAATTGCATGCCCTGGACATCATCACCGGCGCTGAAAAGTTCGGCGGCCCCGTCACGGTTCAGGCAACCGCCGGCGCCATCACCTTCAACAACCTCCACCAAAACGACCGGGCCGGCCTGCTCTTGTTGAGCAACGTCGTTTATCTCTCCTACAGTTCCCATTGCGATGATACCCCTTACAACGGCTGGATGATCGGCTACAACGCCTCCACCCTCTCCCAGGTCGCCGTTTTCAACGTTACCCCCTCTTCCGCCAATGGCGAAGGCGCCATCTGGGCCTGCGGCATGGCCCCCGCCGCCGACACCAACGGCAACATTTACGCCACCACCGGCAACGGCGCCTTTGACGCCTCCTCCGGCGGTTCGAATTACGCCCAATGTTTTCTCAAATTCAGCACCGCCCCCGGCCTGGCCGTCGCCGATTGGTTTTCGCCCTGGAACGAAGCCACCTTGAGCGCCGGCGACCGCGACATTGGCACCGGCGGCGCCGTGTTGCTCCCCGGCGGCCGCGTCGTGGGATTGGATAAATCCGGCACCATGTTTGTCCTGGACCGGAATAACCTGGGCCGCATGTCCCAGAACGGCAGCAGTGACACCAACGTTGTCGAAGAATTTCAGGCCACCCTTCCCGCCGACCGCATGGGCCAGTCGCCCGTCTATTGGCAGGGTCCGGCCAATCAATTCCTTTTCTTGTCCACCGCCAATACCAACACCCTGGCCTACGTTTACACCAATGGCCTGGTCCAAACCAATGTCCTCGCCGTCAGCGCCGTCAAGCAGACCGGTTCCCCCGGCGGCATCTCCCTCTCCGCCAACGGCAGCGCCAACGGCATCCTCTGGGTCATTGACGCTAACAATGGCGGCACTCTCCGCGCCTACGATGCCGCAAACATGCCCAATGAATTGTGGGACAGCCAGCAGGACGCCGCCCGCGACTCCCTGGGCGGCTTCGCGAAATTTTGCTCCCCCACCATTGCCAATGGAAAAGTCTATGCCCCGGGCGCCAGCCAATTGGTGGTCTATGGCGCTCTCTCCAATGCGCCCAACTTTGGAACCCTCGTCTGGACCGCCGCCAGCGGCGCCGACTCGAACTGGTCCACCGCGTTGAATTGGACCAACGTCACCATTGCCACCAACGGCCCGCCGCTGCCGGTAAATCAAGTGCTCTTCACCAACATAGCCGCCGTCGCTTCCGCCGGCGCGCCCAACAACGTCGTGGACGCCAACTTCACCATCCAGTCGTTGCAATACGCCAACAACGCCCTCAACTCTTCGCCAAACTATCAAAATACGCTCATTGCCTCCGGACGCGCCTTGACCATCACCAATGGCCTCATCGTCGGCACCACCGGCGATGCGGGCTCCAATGTCGTTGTCAACGCCGCCATCTTCGGAAATTCCGGCGGTGGCGCGCTCGCCTTGAACAACGGGATCATCGCCGTGACCCAGGGCAGCGCAAAAGACGGCCCCCATCAGGCTGTTCTGGACCTCTCGGGACTGGGATACTTCAGCGCCAATGCCACCAAGATCGGAATTGGCGTTTATCAATTTCCAGCCCAGTCGGGCAATGGCGGCCAGCGCTCCAGCGGCGTGTTGTACCTCGCCCAAACCAATCTCATTTCCGTCTCTTCCACCGGCGTCACCAACGGCATTTTGGTCGGCTGGAACGACAACCAGGGCAACGGCAACTCATCGGGCGTTCAAAACCCGCTGGACTATGGCAGCGCCTTGTTCCTCGGAACCTCCAACGCCGTTTATGCCGATGCCGTTTGCGTCGGCGCCGACAAATCTCTCGGCTGTTTGCTCGCCTTCAATCCAAACGACAGCAATCCAACCGCCCGCTTCCGCGGCGTCGGCGGCGGCAACAGCCGCGTCTCCTATTGGGGCATCGGCGACGCCTCAACCAAAAATAACAGCAATCAAAGCGCCTCCGGAACCAACGATTTCACCGCCGGCGCCATTGATGCCCTCGTCAAAACCATGACCATCGGTGTCACCACCACCGGCGCCGGCGCCGGCTCCAATTCCGGAAATGGAAGCGGCGCGTTGAATTTGGGTTATGGTATCATGGATGTGGACAATCTCACCAACGGCTGGAGCATCGGAACCAGCACCAACGCCGGTACCGACATCGGCAGCGGCGTGATTAACATCCTGGGACCCGCAACCCTCAAGGTCAACCGCGCCCTCGCCCTCGCCGAAAATACCGGCCCCGGAACCGGCGTTCCATCCGGCGCCGTCACCGTCCAGGGCGGTACGCTCATCGCCAATACCATCGTCGCCGGCGGCGGCGTTTCGGCCATTTCCGAGCAAGACGGCGTTCTCATCCTCACCAATACCGCCGGCGCGCCCGCCGCCCCCATCGCCACGCTCGCGTTGACAAATTCCACCTTGCATCTGAATCTCGACGGCAATTCCATTTCCACCAATCTGTGCGTCGCCAGTCTCGTCGCCGGCGGCCTCAATACCATTTCCATTGATTCCATCGCCAACGTCTCCGGCCCCGTCCTCTTCCCCCTCATCGCCTACAATTCCTTCGCCGGCTCCGCCGCCAATTTCGTCAAGGGTGCCCTCCCCGCCGGCTTCACCGCCAGCCTCGTGGATGATTCGGCCGCCCATCGGCTCGATTTGAGCATCGCCGCCTCCACAAACGTTGTCCCACGCGTCGCCTCCGCACTCCTTTCCGGAACCAACTTCATCGCCGCCGGCTCCAACGGCCTGCCCCGCGGGATTTATTATCTCCTGACTTCCACCAATATCGCCCTCCCGCTCCCGCTATGGACCCCCGTCGAAACGAATCCATTTGACGCCGCCGGCAATTTCAACTTTACCAATGTCGTAACCACCAACTCGCCCCATTTGTTTTACCTCCTCCAATTGCCGTAAAATGCCGCCCGCCTCGCCGTAGTTCCTTGGCGAACGAAGGCGGACAATTCTTCGGTGAATGAAGGCGGACCTGTATGCCTGAAAATTGAGACGCCCCGTTGCGCCAAAAGTAACTGTTACCCTGGACCGGACGCGCCCCATCTGTAAAAAATCTGAAAATAGTTGTTGCACTATTCCACGAGACGTGCTACGCTTGCACCCGAAAGCCGTCACTGGCCTGCTCTTTGACATCACGAACCGCCTGTCTCCATGACAACAGGGCGAAACTGCCGCTGGGCGCAAAGGGCTGGAAACGAACAACCAGCCCAGTCAACTTTGACTGATTTTGAGTGGTTTTGCGTGATTTTGCCTGTTCGAGGCAAAAATATCATTTCCGCCTCCTTTGTCTCCCGCGCCACCGAATCCAAACTTGCCGAATTTTGTCCGGGGCTTAATCTATCTCAATGACCCCGCGGAAGAACACGTTTGCCCTGTGGCTTTCGGCGTTGGTCTCGCTCTTGTCCTTCGGAACCGCCGTTGCCTCCGCGGATTCCGCCTGGTCCTTCCGCGCCTGGCGCTCCGACGATGGCCTCCCCAATAACAACGTGACCGCGCTGGCCCAGACGCCCGATGGCTATTTGTGGCTGGCCACTCCCGGCCGTCTGGCCCGTTTCGACGGCGACCAGTTCGAAGCCTTTCCACTCAAACGTTTTGGCGCCGGTTACGCCCAACGCCTCACCATCATCGTCCGCGGCCGCGACGGCGGCCTTTGGCTGCCGCTCGACCGCGGGCCGGTCATCCGCTTAAGCCACTCAACCGTCCAGATTATTTCCAACGGTTTGCCGGGCCTCGTCGTCGAAACAGCGGTCGAGGACGGCCGGGGCGCTCTTTGGGTCGGTTACCGCGGCGGCACATTGTGCCGCATCAAGGACGGACGCGTTTTCAATTTCTCGGCGACGGAGGGCTTCCCGAACATGAACGCGGGCTGCTTTCTCGCCAAAGACAATCAGGGTCGCGTTTGGATCGCCAAAGGCGGACAGGTTGCCGTGTATCGCCGCGGACGATTTCAAATGGTGCTGCCGCCCCAAAATGTGGCGACGCGCCTCGCCGGCGCCCGCGATGGAGGAATGTGGATTTGTTCCGGCCCTGATCTCTACAAATACCGGAACGGAAAAATGACGAAACTGGGCAGTCTGGAAACGTCCCGGATCGTCATGGTCACCGCGCTCGTCGAAGACCGCCTCGGCGCCGTCTGGATCGGCACTTCATCCTCCGGCTTGTTTCGTTACGCCGGTTCCCGGATTACAACTGTCCCGACGTCCAGCCGCGATATTTTATGTCTGCTTGAAGACCGGGAGGGAAACATTTGGGCCGGAACCGCAGGCGGCGGCCTGGACCGAATCCAACCGCGCGCCATTGACTTGGAGGGCGTTGACTCCGGTCTGCCCTTTGAATCCGTCCAATCCCTTTGCCAGGACACCAATGGAACCATCTGGGCCGTGACTCGGAACGGCCTGCTCATCAATCGCTTCCACGGAGGGTGGCGGATAATTTCGACCAATTCCGACTGGTTCGGAGAATCCGTCGAATGTGTAACCGCGGACGATTCTGGCGGCGTGTGGGTTGGGGGACGCCACCAGCTTTTTTACCTGCGTGACGGAAAATTGCGCCTCTGGGCCGCGACCAACGGCCTGGCCAACCGTATCATTCATGCCTTGCTGTTCAGTTCCAAGGGAGATTTATGGATCGGTGGCAGCGCGCTGGACCGGATGCGCGGCGGCGTTTTGAAAACCATTTCAATCCCGCGCGGCGCTCAATTGATTCGCGCCTTGGCCGAAGACCGCGCCGGCAACATCTGGCTGGGTACCGCCAATGGTTATCTGATGCGTGCGACCGGCAACCGGGTTTTCGATGAAACGACCCGGATTTTAGGCGCGCCGGATTCCATCCGTTGCCTCACGGCAACGCCCGACGGCAGCTTGTGGATCGGTTTCGCCACGGACGGTATCGGCCGGCTCAAGAATGGAAAATTTTCCCGCATTCGAACCGCGCAAGGGCTGGGCGACGATGGCATCTCACAAATCGTCCCGGATGGTCTGGGCTGGCTTTGGATTGGCGCCGACCACGGCATTTTCAAGGTTCGCCAGACGGAGTTGGACACGGTGGCCGACGGCAGATCCCGGCGCGTTCAGGCGATCCACTATGGCCCCGACGAAGGGATTTTCAGTTTGCAAGCCAACTTTGGCTTCACACCCGAAGCCCTGTGCGCGCGGGACGGCCGGCTTTGGATGCCCATGACCATCGCGCTGGCCTCCATTACTCCATCGCGCTTGTCCAACAACCTTAACCCGCCCGACGTTCTGTTGAAACGTGTCACCGTGGATAACCACCCTTTCGGCATTTACGGCGGCGTCATACCGGCGGGAAGCGTGCTCGACCTTGAAACGTCCCAAAATGCTCCGAGTCTCCCGCCGGGCCGCCACCGCCTGGAGTTTGGGTTTACCGCGCTGGACCTTGCCGCGCCGGAAAATGTCCAGTTCCGCTATCGCCTCGTGGGCGTGGATGAAGACTGGATTAACAGCAAAGACCTCCGTAGCGCCAGCTATCCGGGGCTGGCCGCGGGACATTACGAGTTTAAAGTCACTGCGCGCAAAAACGGCGGCCGCTGGAACACCCGGGCCGCCGCGTTCGCATTTTCCATCCGGCCGTTCTTTTGGGAAACTTGGTGGTTTCGTTTTACAGCCCTCGTTGCCTTCACCGCGGGCGTCATGGCCGTCGTCCGTTACGTTTCCTTCGGGCGCCTGCGCCGGAGATTGCAGGTGCTCGAACAACAGGCCGCGCTTGAAAAGGAACGCGCGCGTATCGCCAAGGACATCCACGACGACCTCGGCGGCAGCCTCACTCATGCCACCTTGCTGCTCAATCTCGCCCTCCAGGACAGTGATGCCCCGGAAAAAGCCGGCGCGCATATCCAGCAGGCCGCCACGACCGTCCGCCAGGTCACCGAGGCAGTGGACGAAATCGTCTGGGCCGCCAATCCGCGCAACGACACCCTCGCCGACTTGAACGATTACATCGCCCTGTTCGCCACCCAGTTCTTGCAGGCCGCCAATATCCGCTGCCGGATTGATTCGCCCAAACATTTTCCCCTCCGCGCCTTGTCCCCCGAAGTCCGGCACAGCCTTTTCCTGGTCGCCAAGGAGGCCCTCAACAACGTCGTCCGCCACGCCAACGCGAGCGAAGTGCGGCTGCAAATCGTCGTCACCGAAGACGCCCTCAAAATCGCCGTCGCCGATAACGGCCGCGGATTCAATGGCGGTTCGCCCGGCGATGGCGGCGCCGACGGCCTGCGCAACATGAAACAAAGAATGGCCGACATCGGCGGACAATTTTCCATCGAAAGCAAACCGGAGGCGGGCACGACCGTCTCGGCGGTTTATTTCTGGCAAAAAAAATGATTTATGCCCATCACCGTCTCCATCGTCGAAGACAATCACGGCACGCGCGACACCCTGGTGGAATTGATCGGGCGCACCTCGAAACTGAGCTGCCTGGGCGTTTATCATTCTGGCGAGGAAGCGATCGCCGCCATTCCCTTTCAAACCCCGGACGTGGCCCTGGTGGACATCAACCTGCCGGGAATGAATGGCATCGAATTGGTCGCAAAACTGAAAGCGGCGACGCCGCAATTGCAGGTGTTGATTCTGACCAGCTACGAGGAAAGCCGGCTGATTTTCGACGCGCTCCGCGCCGGCGCCAGCGGTTATCTTTTGAAAAAAGACATTCCCACCGAACTTGTTCCGTCCATTGAAGTCGTTCACGGCGGCGGCGCGCCCATGTCCGTGCAGATCGCGCGGCAGGTCGTGGATTATTTTCATAAAATTCCCGAACCGGCCTCCGATATGCAAATGCTCACAAAACGCGAGCAGGAGGTTTTGGAACTGCTGGCCAGGGGCTTTCTCTACAAGGAAATCGGCGAACAGCTTGGCGTCAGCCTCCCCACCGTCAAATATCATTTGAGGCAGATTTACGAAAAACTCCACGTCCAGACCCGGACTGAGGCCGCAATGATCTTTCTCCGCCGGAAATGACTTGAATCAATCATACTTATTTCATTGCCTACCGATACACCCGAATGGACAGGGGACAGGCTGGAGGGTTTGTGTCATAAATGTCGCCACCACCAAAATGGCAGCCGCCGAAACCGTCGGCTTGTCATCCGTTGTGACGGCGAATCATCAATAATAGACGTGCACATGAAAGCAAAATCAACAACCACCATTCTTCACCACGGCCTTTGGCTCGCGGCCATCCTGGGACTTTTATCCTGCGGTTCAGCGCGCGCTGTCCTTTATTGGGAGGCCCTCACAAACAACGGCACCGCCGTCTTTGAAGGGCTGGAAGAATCGCCAGGAATCATTGACGTTGCCTCGGACCCTCTGGGAGAGTTTGGCGACGTTTACCGATACCACCTCACGGACACCTATACCAGTGGCAAGGAACGCTGCGAATCCCGCGGCACCAGAACCAATGGCGTCAACTTCCGCGTGGAATACACCAACGAATACTACATCGGCTGGCGCGCTCTGTGGACCCCCATGCCCGTCAATCCCGGCTGGGTCGCCCTCTTCCAAATGCACGGCTACGGTGTCACCGGGCAGGGCGCGCCCCTGGTCCTGCGATGCATCAATAACAATGGCTTCCTTTCGGCACAGGCCAATGCCAATGGCACCAACGTGGATTTCCTTCAAATGCCCTTCAAAACCAACGTCTGGCAGACCTTCGTCGTGCATACCTTTTTAAGCACAAACTTCACCCAGGGCTACTATGAGATCTGGTATAACGGTGTTTTATGGACGAACATCTATGGCACAACGCGCTTCTATGGCCCCACCTGGAACAATGTGGATGGCAACTGGCAGGATTCCTACAACTTGTTCAAATGGGGCTGTTACCGTTCCGGCGCGATGGATGGAACCGGTGATGCCATCGCTTACATGAGCGAAGGCAAAATCGGCAGCACTTACGCCGACGTGGACCCGTTGAATGGCGCGACTGGCTTTTTGCCTTTGGTCAGTCCGTCATCGGAAACCGTCACCGTGGGCGGCAGCGCCTCGAATACCGTAACCCTCTATTCCGTTAACGGATTCAACGGAACCGTGGATTTGAGCGTGAGCGGCCTGCCCTCCGGCGCCAGCGGCAGCTTCAGCCCGGCCTCTGTTGTGGTGCCGGGTTCTTCCACGCTGACCATTACTACTTCCTCCTCCACCTCCACCGGAAGTTATAACCTGACCGTCACCGGCGTCAGCGGCAGCCTGACCAACACCACTTCCATGACCCTGAACGTCAATCCTCCCAGCAATCTGCCACCCGGCTGGACGGACGCCGACATCGGCAGCCCCGCGATTGCCGGCTACGCCACTTACACTAATGGCACATTCACCGTTTCAGGCAACGGCTCGGACATTTGGGGAACATCCGACCAGTTCAATTATGCCTACGAATCCGTTTCCGGAGACCAGACCGTCATCGCCCGTGTCGCGTCCGAAAACGGCACAGCCGCCTACGCCAAGGCCGGCGTCATGATCCGTGAAACCACCGCCGCCGATGCCGTGGAAGCCTCCGTCCTGCTCACGCCAGCCAATGGCGTCGCCATGGAAGTCCGGCCCGCGACGAGCGCGGCATCCATCAATATGACCGGCTGGATTACGGGAGTTGTGCCGCCTCAGTGGGTCAAGATCGTCCGGTCGGGCAGCACGTTCACTGGATATTATTCCGCCGATGGCTCAACGTGGACGCAAATCGCCAGCACCAATCTGACGATGGCCAGCAGTGCCACGGCGGGCTTGGCGGTGACCTCCCATGATACTTCGTCTCTGAACACCTCGACCTTCGACAACGTCAGCATCACCGGGTCACAAACCCAGCCTCCGCCCGCTCCCACGGGCCTGATGGCCATTGCAGGCGACAGCCAGGTGGCCTTGAGTTGGACCGCCTCAACCGGCGCAACCAGCTACAACGTCAAGCG
>JAGWNY010000056.1 GCA_028872915.1 Verrucomicrobiota bacterium | reverse complement strand
TGTCGGAACTCCATGAGAATGTCCCCCTGGCAACTCGATAAGAATGTCCCCTTTGGCGCGGTTGCGGTAGCAACCGCGGCCACACATGGAGACATTGAACATGAGCAAGAAGGAACGGGAACGGCTGGGGGTGCTGGCCGGAGTCAAACGGGGTGAACTGAACTTGGTGCAAGCGAGCCCACTGCTGGGATTGAGCTACCGGCAGATCAAACGGGTCTGGCGGCGGTATCAGGACCAAGGTGATGCCGGACTGGTGCATCGGCTGCGCGGGCGTGCCAGTGCGCGGGGCAAGCCTGGCGCGATGCGGGCGCAAGTGCTGGCGCTTTACGCGCAAGAACGGTATGCGGGCTTTGGCCCGACGCTGTTTGCCGAGCATTTGGAACGGCAGCGGATCGTGGTGGATCACGAGACGGTGCGGCGGTGGCTGATGGCCGATGGGCAGTGGACGGTGGGGCGGCGACGGCAGCGGCATCGGCAATGGCGGGAGCGCAAGGCCAGTTTCGGGGAGATGGTACAACTGGACGGGTCGCATCACGATTGGTTTGAAGGGCGGCGCGGGCCGTGCGTGTTGATGGTGATGGTGGACGACGCGAGCAACCGCCTGTGGGCGCAGTTTTTTGAGGAAGAGACGACGCACGCGAGCTACAACGTGTTGGAAGGATGGGTCAAAAAACATGGTTTACCGGGCAGTTTGTATGTGGATCGGGACAGCATCTATCGGTGTGAAGGCCAACCGAGACTTGCCGAACAACTGGCTGGCCAAGAGGCACCGCAGACGCAATTTGGGCGGGCGATGGCGCAGTTGGACGTGAAGTTAATTTTGGCCAACAGTCCGCAAGCCAAGGGGCGGGTGGAGCGGATGAACGGCGTGCTGCAAGACCGGCTGGTCAAGGAACTGCGGCTGGCGGGGATCAGCGATTTGAAAAGCGCCAACCAGTTTTTGGTGAAATACTTGGCGGGGTTCAACCGGCGATTTGAGCGGGAGCCGGCCAGCGCGCTGGACGCCCATCGGGCCGCGCCGAGGCAATTGAACGAGATTTTGAGTTGGGAAGCGGAACGGGTGGTGCAAGCGGACTGGACGGTGGCGTGCGGCGGGAAGTGGTATCAATTGGACCGACAGCATGAAGCGATGAGCTTGGTGAGACGGAAGGTGATCGTGCGGACGTTACGGCAGGGGCGGGAGCAGATCGTCTATGGGGGGCAGAAATTGAAATGGCGGGCGCTGCCTGGGCGTCCGCTGCGGGTGATGGCCAGGAAGCCGGTGGCGGCGGTCAAAGTCGTGACGGTGCCGGGAGTGGAACATCCGTGGCGGCGGTTGGGGATGGCGGTGGGGCGGGAATATTGGCGCGGAGTCAAGGCGCAGGGGCGAGCCGTGCGCGCGGCGGCGCGGTTGGGGCTGCGGGACTCCGGTCGGCCTCCGCTACGCTCCGGCCTCTCTGCGTCCCGCAGCCCCAACCGGGAGAATAAACAACCAACCACAACCAGGGGACATTTTCTCGTGAGTTAAGAGGGGGACATTTCTAAAGAGTTTTGACACCGATAATTTTGCCCGAATCGCATCCAGGGACGCATTTCATCCCGCTTTTTGCGAACCTCCGGCCAGAGATGCCGGCCCTGACGCCTGTTTCAAAAGGTTTTTTCCTTTTTTCATCACGCCGCGCAATTGTATTCTGCGATGGAGTTCCAGATGACAAAGGCATGAAGAAAAGTTCCCGGATGCGAGAGTTTGGTTTGCCGGCGTTCCTGGTTGCGTTGGCCTGGTATGCGTTGATGACGGCGTCTTTCGGCTCCCCGTTTATCGTAAGCACATGGGGCGTGGAGGAGGGGCTGCCGGACAGCGAAGCCGTTTCGCTGGCGCAGACAAGGGACGGTTATCTCTGGATCGGCACGCTTCACGGCCTGGCGCGGTTTGACGGCGACCGATTCACCGTGTTCAACCAGATGAACACGCCCGGATTGACCAGCGACCAGATCGTTTTTCTGTTTGAAGACAGCGCCGGAAACCTCTGGGCCGGAACCGACGCCGGCGGACTGTTGCGCATCCGGGAGGGAATGATCAAAAATTTCGGCGAGCCGGCCGGGGGTGGCAAAATTCTTGCGGCGCAGCAGGAGGGGCCGGGGGATATTTTGTTCGCGACGAGCGGGGGTGTGATTCGCTATCACGATGGGCGAATGAATTTTTACGGGGGCGTGGCCTCGCCGTTGCTGGCGGGCCTGGCGTCAAGGTCCATCGTTCCGTCGAAAGCCGGCGGTTTTTGGGAGATGCTCAACGGTCCGGTGGAGGAGTGGCGGCGAAGCAGGCTTGCGCGAAACGCGGGTCTTCCGCCCTGGGGCAATGCGATTATCACATCGGCGTGCGAAGACAGCCGGACAAATTTGATCGTGGGCACCCTTGGCAAAGGAGTGTTTTGGCTCGACTCCCACGGCCACTGGCGGAATGTTTCGACCAACCAGGGATTATCGTCGCCGTTCGTGCTTTCCTTGTGCATGGATCGGGAGGGAGGACTTTGGGTCGGCACCGATAGCGGCGGGCTGGACCGCATCAAGCCCAAGACATTTGACACGAGCATGGGAATTCCGACGCGGAGCGTTCAATCGTTGTCGCGGGATGATGCCGGGGGCTGGTGGATGGCATCCGGCGCGCTGGGGCTATCGTATTGGAACACAAACGGCCTGCGACAATATCACATCGGTCCGCTCCAGGACGCCTGGGAAGTGCTTGCGGACCAGCGGCGGCAGACGGTGTGGGTGGGAACGCGCGACCAGGGCCTGTTTAAACTCCAGGACAATCAATTTGTTCCCGTTCAAGGCTCCTCCATCCTTGGCCCACAAATTTTCGCGCTCTTCCAGGACGGCGGCGGCAACTTATGGGTGGGTTGCCGGAACGGCCTGGGAAAATTTGACGGCCAAGAGTGGACCCTGTTTACGACTCGCAACGGTTTGTCCGGCAACGCGGTCACCGCCATCGGGCAGGACGAAAGCGGAACTCTTTGGATCGGAACGGAGGGCGCCGGCGCGGACGCCTTGAAGGATGGGAAATTTACGTCATGGCGGGCGGCGGAGGGCGGGTTGCCCGGCGACGACATTTCATGTCTTTATGCAGCCAGGAACGCGACGGTGTGGGCGGGAACATTCGGACATGGATTGGCGCGGTTCAAAGGGGGAAAATGGGAATCGTTTTCGACGCAAATGGGACTGGCCAGCGACAGTATCAGCTACATTACCGGGGACGCGGAAGGTTACCTCTGGATCGGTTCAGTGGCGGGGCTGATGCGGGTGCGGGAGCAATCGCTGGATGACGTTGCGGCGGGCCGGGCAAAGACTGTTTTTTGCCGGACTTACGGCAAGGCGGACGGCCTGCCGACGCGCGAATGTTCCGCCGGCTCCGAACCATCGGTTTGTGGCACGGCGGACGGACGATTATGGTTTCCGACGATCCAGGGCGTGGCGTCACTGAATCCGGCGACGCTCCGGCCCAACCTGGAACGGCCGACGTTGATGATCGAACGGATTCTCGTGGACGGCCGGGAGATGAAGACAAACCGGCTGGCGTCCGCGTGGCCGGAAAAGATTGAAATCGGGCCGGGAGGGGACCAATCCAGGGATGAACTGGAGATTGATTATACGGCGCTGGATTTTTCGGAGCCGAAGCTGGTGCGGTTCAAGTATCGCCTGGCGGGGTACCAGGGGGATTGGACGCCGGCGGGGAGCGAACGGGTGGCGCGCTATCCGAAGCTGCCGCCCGGCGATTATGATTTTCAGGCGGCCGCAATCAATGAAGACGGCATCGAAAACACAAATGCGGTTTCCCTGCGAGTCATCGTGTTACCGGCATTCTGGCAGACGTGGCGGTTTCGCGGCGGCGGGCTGATATTGTTGCTGGGGATTGTCGTTCTCATCGTTCGGTATCTCTCCACCCAAAAGCTGCAGCGGCAGTTGGAGGCGCACCGGCAGCGCGAAGCGCTGGAGGGCGAACGGGCGCGGATTGCGCGTGATTTGCACGATCAACTGGGGGCGAATCTGACGCAGGTTGCCTTGTTGGGGGAAATGGCGGAGGCGGACAAGAACGCGCCGGAGGAAATTGAATCCCATGCGCGGCAAATTTCGCAGACGGCCCGGGAGACGACGGGCGCGCTGGACGAAATTGTCTGGGCGGTCAACCCGGCCAATGACACGCTGGAGGGCCTGGCGAGCTATGCCTTCAAATACGCGCAGGAGTTTTTCAGCCTGGCGGGCGTCCGCTGCCGCGTGGACGCGCCGGCCGAATTGCCAACGGTTTCGATTCCGCCGGAAGTCCGGCACAACGTTTTTCTGGCATTCAAGGAGGCCGTCAACAACGTCGTCAAACACGCGCAGGCAACCGAGGCCCAAATCCGGCTGCGGTTGCAACCCGGACGGCTGGACCTGGAAATTGCCGACGATGGGCGCGGCCTGCCGGCGGGCGGCGGCGGGCAGGATCGGAGCGGCTTGCGCAACATGCGGCGGCGCATGGAGGAAATCGGCGGCGAATTTTCGATTGGCTCCCAGAAAGGCGGCGGGGCGGCAGTTCGATTGACGGCGCCGATAGCCAGGACAATTTAACGAGGAGCCAAAGGAAATGCCCATCTCCGTTTCCATCGTCGAAGACAATGAAAAACTGCGCGGCACGCTGGCGCGGGTGCTGAACCGCGCGGATGGCTTCCATTGCATCAGCCAGCATGGGACGGCGGAAGAAGCGCTCAAGGAACTGCCCGGTCTCAAGCCCGAAGTGGTGCTCATGGACATCAATCTGCCCGGAATCAACGGAGTGGAATGCGTCCGGCGGTTGAAGCCCCTCCTGCCACAGAGCCAGGTGATGATGCTCACGGTCTATGAGGACACGGAAAACATATTCAACGCGCTGGCGGCCGGGGCGAGCGGATACATGCTCAAGCGCACGCCGGGAAAGGAATTGCTGGAGGCCATCCGGGAGGTGCATCGGGGCGGATCGCCCATGACCATGCACATTGCGCGCAAAGTGGTGCAATCGTTTCAAAAAAGCGCGCCGGCCCGGACGTCCGAGGGCCTTTCGGATCGCGAGCAACAAGTGCTGGACCTCTTAAGCGAGGGGCTGATGTACAAGGAAATTGCCGACAAGCTTGAGATCAGTTATGAGACGGTGCACACCTACATCCGCCGCATTTACGAAAAATTGCAGGTGCGCACGCGCACGGAAGCGGTGGCCAAGTTTTTGAGAAAGCAATAATCACCAGCCATAGCCACTTCCCTCCCCACTGCACGGATACGGCTCAACTCAATCCCCCAGGGAGGTTCCCACGCGGCGAGCGGTTTGAATCCAGGCATGGTCGAAGGGGACCGTTTTACGCTTGCCTGCAACTTTCTCCAACGGCACGGGGTCGGTGCCGTCGCCACGCGCCGCGACCATGACTCCAAACACGCCGTCGTCAATCAAATCCACGCAGGCGCCGCCCAGGCGGGTGGCCAGCAGCCTGTCGGTGGGGGACGGGATTCCGCCGCGCTGCACATAGCCCAGGATGGTCACGCGTGATTCCAGGTGGGTCAGCCCCTCCAGTTGCCGGGCCAGTCTTAGCGTGTTGCCCGTGTGCCGGGCATCGAGGGCCACCAATTCGGCTTTTGCCTGTTTTTTGTCGTGCAGTGTCCGGGACCGGTCCCGCCGGGCATGGGCGGCGGCAAAGGCGCGGGCATCTTCCTCGCTCATGGCGCCTTCCGCGACCGCCACGATGCTGAAATTCATTCCCCGGCGGCTGCGGCGTTTGATCGCTTCCGCGATTTTTTCAACGTTGTACGGAATTTCGGGAATCAGAATTACGTCGGCGCCACCGGCAATGCCCGCGCCCAGGGTAAGCCATCCCGCGCGGTGGCCCATGATTTCAGCCACAATGATGCGATGATGGCTGTGTGCCGTGCTGTGAAGGCGGTCAATGGCTTCGGTGGCAATGTCCAGGGCGGTGGCGAAGCCAAATGTCGAGTCGGTCATGGCCACATCGTTGTCAATGGTCTTGGGCAGAGTCAGGACGTTCAAGCCCAGGCGCGAAAGATGGAGGGCGTTTTTTTGCGTGCCGCCGCCGCCGAGGCAAACGATGGCGTCGAGCTTGTTTGCCTTGTAATTTTTGATGATGACGTTGGTCATGTCGCGGACCCGTCCGTCAATCAACATGCGATGGGGCTTGTCACGGCTGGTGCCCAAAATGGTGCCGCCGACGGTGAGGATGCCCGCCAATGAATTTTTGTCCAATTTAACGCGGCGGTCCTCGGCGAGGCCGCGGAAGCCGTCCCGGAACCCAATGATTTCCATTCCAAAGCCCAGCGCGGCCTTCCCGACGCCGCGAATGGCGGCGTTGAGACCGGGGCTGTCGCCTCCCGCCGTTAAAATGCCTATGCGCTTGGTTCTGCCCATGACGGATATTTGAATTCCGCCGGAAATTTTTGTCGAGACACACTTCTGCCGCAAGTCAAAAGCCAAAAGCGTATTTTTCAACCGCGAAAAAGCGCCGGGTGAGGGCGCGCAGGCTCCTTACGGCTGCAACTGGAGCTTGCCGGAAAAAAAGAAATTCCAACAGCAATTCGGTCAATACGTCCGAATGGACGTATTTTCACCGATGCAAGCGTGTGTCAGAATGAAGGAAATCCACCGGACACAATCATGGCCCACGGCATGGCCATCTTGTAATCCGGCTGTATCAACCGCATCAATAACAACGACACAAAGGAAAGCCATGAAACACGTCATGCCCGTCATCGCAGGAATCACTGGGTTGTTTCTTCTCAACACCAGCGCGCGCGCCAGCCTCATCTGGTATGGCGATCCGAGCAAAGGCACCAGCGTCTTCAAGAACCTCAACATCGAAAGTTCCACTGGAACCTGGGAGGGCAATCCCAGTCCCAACGGCTCTTCCATAACGACCTACAATGATTCGTCATACGGCGCTTCGTGGCAATTTTACAAGGCGGTAAACGACAAACGCTGCGAGGCGCACGGCGCCGCCGGATTTAATCCGGCCACGGGGAACACCTACTACATCGGCTGGCGGTTCAAGCTCAACAGCACCGTTACGGACAATGCTGTTTTTCAGTGGAAAGCCTACGGCAGTCCGATGTATCAAAATTTTCCCGTCATTTTGAAATGCGTCAACGGCGCCCTGCAATTGCATTATTACGGCTCGAATACAGTGGACCATCTGCTCTGGTCGCAAAACATAAGCACCGGCACGTGGTATGAAGGCGTGATTGAAATCGCCGTTTCCAGTTCGTGGACGGGCGGCAGGATTTCCTTCTGGTTCAATGGAAACCAGGTCGTCAATGGCTATGTCGGCCGCACGTTCGATGGCAGTTCGGTGGACCCCAAGTGGGGCATCTACGGCGCGACCTCCACGCAAGTGACCGACCAGGTCAATTCATTGAAAATCGGCACGTCTTACAGTGACGCGGCGCCCGGGGGCGGTGGCGGCGGCGGCATTGACACGAGCGCCACGTACCAGATCCAAAACGAGGCCAGCGGCCTCGTGCTCAACCAGCAAGGTTCGACCACGGAAGGCACGGCCATTACACAATGGTCGCCGGTCAGCAGCGCGAATCTGGACTGGAAATTCATCGCCACCAGCGGCGGTTATTACCAAATCAACAGCGTCAAGAGCGGGTATGACGCGGTGGTCCAGAGCGCTTCCACCGCCGATGGCGCGAAAATCATTCAATGGGCCTTTGGCTCGTCGGGCGACGACCAATGGCAGCCGCAGGCCAACGGCGACGGCAGCTACACGTTTGTGAACCGGCACAGCGGGTTGGTGCTTGAGGACCCCGGTTCGAGCACCTCGACCAGCACGCAGATGGATCAATGGTCATCCAACGGCGGCAGCAACCAGAAATGGAATCTGCTGAAGCAATAAACCTGAAACATCTTCAAGATGACGCGACAATGACCTATTGGTGGAGTTTTAAATTCCATCGAAAATTCCATTAAAACCGGAGCGGACTCGCGTCCGCTCCCGCCTTTTGAACGGGCGGCTATGCTGCCGCGACAGCGCAGGAGCGGGCCGGCATCAGGCGTTCGAACTCATTTTATAGGCCAAACCAGCCGCAGCAACCAGGGAGAAGATGCCGGTCCTGCTGAACAGCAACAGACAGAAGAGCGATTTGAAGGTGTCATCCTCGGCCTGCATGACTTTGTGTTCCTTGACCGGGTCAATGCCATGTTTCGTGTCGAACTGCTGTTCCGTCATTTTGCCGCTGGCGAGGTCTTGAAACTCCGGCAGGTTCCGTTCACGAAAATTTTTTACGTCATCGTCGCTGACGGCGGTTGGAGCAACGCCCTCGTCGCCGGCCAGATAGTTGCGGATTTCCGAATCTGACCCCGTTGGAATGGCTTTTACGGCTTCCTTTGCCGTGGCAACCATGACGGTATAGCCAGAACCGGCTCCCGCGTGGCTCAAGGCTTTATTCCACCAGCCCAGTGCGACGAAGTACTGGGCCGCGACGATTCCGGCCATGGCAAGAATGGCGGTAATGCCTCCCAATTCCTTACTGCCTTCGCCCCTGCCCAAGAGATGCGCGCCCAGTCCGGCAAAAAATCCGACAGGGATGGCAAACAATCTGAACGTGAAGCCAGTATAGCTGAAGATCAAAAAATAAATCACGGCACCCGACAATGCGCCGACGAGTCCGCCAACGATACCCATCCAGAAATTGGGCGGCTTTCCAGGCGTTTTCGGGGTGGCAACGCGTTGAGCCAAGCCGGGAAATGGACGCTGTGCGGGCGGCGCGGCTGGCGATGCCACAGGGGTGATGGGCGGGGGTGCCGAGACCGGGGTGGCATAGGCAGACCTGTTGACGCGAAGGGCGCCTGGTCCGGTAGCCGGCGCAGCCGCAACGGCGAGCAGAGTCTCATTTTGTCGGAGCAATGCGTTTGCTTTTTCGGTTCCTTCGGCGCCGCAGATGGGACAGTGGACGGAAAACGGCATCTGGCCGTTGACCGGCTCAACGTCGAATTTGTAGCGCTGGCCGCAGTCGCACTGGACTTTCAGCTCAATCATAGTTTCTGGCGATCACCATGTCCGCATCCGCCGCAAACGCTTTGCGCCCCGCCATTATTCAAACAGAAAAGCCCGAAGTGGAAAAGGAAAACGTATTTTTGCCACGAATGAAGGCGGATGGGACAAGGTTTGCCTATTCGCAAAAGCGGCGCAGGATTTTATTGACGAAGCCGAAGCGGGAGATGGAAACGTCGCGGTCAAGTTCCTTCTGTTCCTCGATTTCAATCTTTTTCACGATGGGACCGTATTTGGCCGCGTCCTTCCTTAAATCCGCCTTCCAGCCGTCCACGACTTCCTCCACCTTGCGCAATTGGTCCTTGTCCATCCAGATGCCACCGCATTCCTCGCATTTGTGCAAGATGATGCCGCTGGTGTCGCCGTAATTGAAATGCTCCATTCGGAGACTTTCGCAGGAGGGACAATGCAACTCATCCAGGTTGTCCTGTTCCGCGGTAAAAATTTCCTTGTTTACGGCGTCCACGGAAGCCAGTTCCCGCGGCGAAAAGACGTTATCATGGTGCTCGACGAGTTTTTGCAGTTCGCCGGCGTGCAGCCACTCGCCCTCGCAATCAGGGCAGATCTCCACAGTCACGCCGCTGGATTCGGCGGGTTGCAGGGGCACATTGCAGCGCGGGCATTTCATGGCTCCGTCAGGCGGCGGCCACCAATTGGCGCAGGACAAAGGGGAGGATGCCGCCGTGCTGGTAGTAATCAACTTCCACGGGCGTGTCCATGCGACAGGTCACGGGCACGTCATCCGTATGGCCGTCACCGCGGACGATGCGAAGGGTCACGTCCTGCCGCGGCTTGAGATTGCCATTCAGGCCCAGGACGGTGTAGGTCTCCGAGCCGTCCAGTTTCAACGCGCGGGCGCTTGCGCCGTCCTTGAATTGGAGCGGCAGCACGCCCATGCCGACGAGGTTGCTGCGATGAATCCGCTCAAAACTTTGCGCGACGACGGCTTTGACACCCAGCAGGGCGGTGCCCTTGGCGGCCCAGTCGCGTGAACTGCCGGTGCCATATTCCTGCCCGGCGAGCACCACCAGGGGCGTCTTTGCGGCCGCATATTTCATGGCGGCATCATAGATGGTCATTTGTTCGCCGCCGGGTTGAAATTTTGTCACGCCGCCTTCCACACCCGGAACCATGAGGTTTTTGATGCGCACGTTGGCAAAAGTGCCGCGCGTCATGACGCGATCATTGCCGCGCCGCGAGCCGTAACTGTTGAAGTCCTCCGGCGCAACACGGTTTTCGATGAGATATTTGCCAGCGGGCGAAGTTTTTTTGATGGAACCGGCGGGGGAGATGTGGTCGGTGGTGACGCTGTCGCCAAAAACGGCCAGCGCGCGGGCATTTTTGATTTCGGTGATGGCGCCCGGCTGCATGGAAAAGTTATCGAAAAACGGCGGTTCCTGGATGTAAGTGGATTTGGTGTCCCAGTGATACACGTTGCCGGTGGAGGATGGGATTTCGTTCCACTTGGGATTTTGGGCGGCGAAATCCTTGTAAAGGCGGAGGAAGACGTCCGGCTGCAAGGCGCTTTCCATCTGGTCGCGGATTTCGCGCATGGTTGGCCAGATGTCCTTCAAATACACGTCCTTGCCGTCCATGCCCTTCGCGATGGGATCGTGGCGGAGGTCAATGTCCACGCGGCCGGCGAGGGCGAAGGCCACGACCAGCGGAGGGGACATGAGGAAATTGGCCTTGATGTTTTGATGGATGCGGGCCTCGAAATTGCGGTTACCGGACAGGACGGCGGCGGCGATCAGATCGTTTTTGGAAACGGCTTCATCTATGGGCGCGGGGAGCGGGCCGGAATTGCCGATGCAGGTGGTGCAACCATAGCCAACCAGATTGAAACCGAGCTTGTCCAGATAAGTTTGGAGGCCGGACTTGTCCAAATAGTCGCTGACGACGCGGGAGCCGGGGGCAAGGGACGTTTTAACGATCGGATTGACGGACAATCCGCGTTCGACGGCCTTTTTTGCGAGCAGGCCGGCGGCGAGCATGACGCTGGGATTGCTGGTGTTGGTGCAACTGGTGATGGCGGCAATGAGGACGGAGCCGTGCCGGATTTCGCCGCCGCGGATTTTTTCCCGGTCCGCGTGGACGGCATCGGGCGTGGGCCGGTTGTTGGCCATTTCCAATTCGGTGAACGGGTTGGTGTTGCGGGCGCGGGCATTGGAAACCGGCTCCTGGCTGCCGCCGCCGGCGCTATCGCCATCGCGGCACTCGACGTGAAACGTCCCGGCCAAAACGCCGGCGTCCTTGCCAAAGCCGTTTTCAGCAATAGGACGTGAAAAGGCCGTTACAAATTCCTGCTTCAGGCGCGGAAGTTCGATCCGATCCTGCGGACGTTTCGGCCCTGCCACACTTGGCACGACGGACGCGAGGTCCAATTCCAGTTCCTGCGAATACTGGAGGTCGCCTTTCCCGGGCATGCCGAACAGGTTTTGCGCGCGATAATAATTTTCGTAGAGCCGGCAATGGTCATCGGAACGGCCGGTGGCGCGAAGATAGGAAACGCATTCGGCGTCAATCGGGAAAAAGCCCATCGTGGCGCCGTATTCGGGCGCCATGTTCGCGATGGTGGCGCGGTCCACGACGGGCAGCGCGGCGGCGCCGGGTCCGAAAAATTCCACAAACTTGCCGACGACTTTCGCCTTGCGCAGCATTTCGGTGACGGTGAGGGCGAGGTCGGTCGCGGTCACCCCTTCGCCCAGCGCGCCGGTGAGGTGGACGCCGACGACGTCCGGAGTGAGGAAATAAACGGGCTGGCCGAGCATTCCGGCTTCGGCTTCAATGCCGCCCACGCCCCAACCCACGACGCCCAGGCCGTTGATCATGGTGGTATGCGAATCGGTGCCCACGAGCGTGTCGGGGTAAAAGACGCCGTCCATTTCGAGAACGCCCTTGGCCAGATATTCCAGGTTGACCTGATGCACGATGCCGATGCCGGGAGGAACCACCTTGAACGTGTCGAATGCCTGCATTCCCCACTTCAGCAACTGGTAGCGTTCGCGATTGCGGCGGAATTCCATTTCCAGGTTGCGCTGCATGGCTTGGGCGTTTCCAAAAAAATCCACCTGCACCGAATGGTCCACCACCAGGTCCACCGGAACCAGCGGCTCGACAATTTTCGGATTTTTGCGCAGTCGCGCCGCCGCCGACCGCATGGCGGCCAGGTCCACCAGCAACGGCACGCCGGTAAAATCCTGCAAAACAATACGCGCCACCACAAAAGGGATTTCGGTCGTCCGAGCTTCCCTGGGCTTCCAATTAGCCAGGGCGCGGACGTTGTCGTCGGTGATTTTCTTTCCGTCGCAGTTGCGAAGAACGGATTCCAGGACGATGCGGATGGAAACGGGCAGTTTGGAGATGCTGGCGACGCCGGCCTTTTCAAGGGCCGGCAATGAATAAAAACCGCCGGGCTTGCCGTTGGCGGCGTCGAAGGTTTGCAGTGAATTGAATGGATTATACCGGGCGCTCATTGTCATTTGCCTCCGAAGGAACATGCGGACTAAACACCGGCCTGTCAAGCGGGCGTCGGGTTGTTTCGCACGAACAAACGCCGTTTATTCAAGGCATCAGCGGCGGCGCGCGAGCGTTGCAAGGAGCCGCCAATGGACGCCAATAAACGAAGGGGCGAAACCAGGGAAGGGGATTATCCGCGCCGAAGCGCACGTCCTTCCGTTGGCAAGCGAATCAAAATCAAATGGCTTTGCGGCCGCGGCGAAGCCGCAGCAACAATCCCGCGGCGCCCACCCCCAACATGGCGACGGCACCGGGTTCGGGCACCGCTTCCACGTTTTCAACCGCAATATATCCCGTCGCGCCGGCTGCGCCGAAGTCACTGGGATCGGTGCCGTCCTGATTAAATGTGTCCTCGGGCGCATTCGTGGTCCAAGTGACCTGCAACACGTTTCCCACGCCAGTGAGATTGACCGTCGAAACATTGAGTGAGATAAAGGCGCCTTCGGTGCTGGCATTGGCGCCGCCGGAATTCCCCCAGGGATCAAGAATGGTCATCGTGCCGGCGCCGGCGTTGAGGTTCATGGCTGTCAGCGAAACAAAATGTCCACCACCGCCGTTGGCCGCCGTAAAGGCGCCGCCGGCGATGTTTCCCCATAAGACACCCAGTTGAACGGCGTTGTTGGCGGACAACTGATTGCCCAACAACGCCGCGGTGGGATCAAAATTCTGGGCGGTCGTGACGCTGGGGGCGGGATTGGCGCCCGTCGGGCTAAGATAGGAATTCAGTCCGCTGAATGAATTGGCGGCGCTGGTGCCGTTGGCCGTGACTTGTTGCGCCGTTTGCAGCGCATTGATGGCAGCCACGTTGTTTGGCGTGACGGTAAAAGGATCGGGGATGCCCAAAATCTGTATCGCATATTGTTCAAGAAAGGAAAGGCCGTTGGCCGTGGAGGTTGGCACGCAGGAATTATTCGCCACGGCCTGCCCGCCTTGGGCGCTACCCTGGCCCAGGAAGGCAGAAAGCATGTTATAATTTTCCGAGCCGCTTACAACCTGCGCATGAAGCATCGGCGCAGCGAATGATAGCACGGCTGTGGGAATGATGAGAAGAAGGTTCTTGAACATAAGCCTCTTTTGATTAAGGGTTTGCATTTTTAGGCAACTATTTTTCTCTTGAACCCATCCTTTTTACCAGAACCATTTCAATATTCAAGGAAAACTTATTCACATTATTCACAACCATAAATTCAAATGCTTGTAACATTGGTGTGCGTGGACGTGCTCCGGCTTGGCATCCGGGTCGCGCGCCTGATGGTTGTTGATTCGAGCGGATGACGCCTCTCTGGGAACGAAATTTTCTCAAGCCATCATTCGCTTCAGCGGTTTTGAAAAAAGAGTTGAAAAAAAGCTGAAAAGTGGTATTTTTTGGCCGAAATCACCAAGATCTTCTCCTTTTCGATAAGGCGTAAGATGTTGTGTTTGAATAACTAAAAACCCCGCGCCGGGACAGTCTAAATTTTTCGCCGTAAGGCGCGAATTTCTGCATCCGGTAAAACGTCAAACCAAAGATGTATCACTGCCACTATTCCCGTTTTTTCCTTTCACTGTCCCTGGCATTCGCCGCGGTTTCCAGCGCGCGTGCGTTGACGAACAATGTGGCGCTAACGCCTCCCATGGGATGGAACGACTGGAACAGCTACCATTGCGGCATCAACGAAGCCGGCGTCACGAACACAGCGAACGTGATTGCTTCGAACGGCATGGAAGCCGCGGGCTATCAATTCGTGGACATTGACGACGGCTGGGCGGGTTCGCGCAACGCCTATGGCGTGATCCTGCCTTACACAAATTTTCCGGACGGCATCCAATGGTTGGCGAATTACGTTCATTCCATGGGGCTGAAACTGGGCATCTACACCGATCATGGGACGAACACCTGCTCGCACTGCATCAACACGAGTTTCAGCCCTGACGGCAAGCAGCCGGGCAGCTTCGGCCATGAATACGTGGACGCGCTGACCTACGGCCAATGGGGCGTGGATTATTTGAAAGAGGACAACTGCAACGTTCCGGCAACGGCCAACGCCGAGGTGGATTACGGGTTGATGAGCGACGGGCTGATGAAAAGCGGGCAACCCATCGTGTTCTGCCTGTGCGGCGGCGCCGGGACCACCGGCCGCAAGGGATATCAATCATGGTCGCCGGTGTTGGGGAATTACTGGCGCACCACGGGCGACATCGGCAGCAGTTTTTCGAGCATGATTTCGCACCTGGACCCCAACAGCCAGTCGGCGTTCGCCGCCGGACCGGGCCGCTGGAATGACCCGGATATGATGGAGATTGGGAACGGCGAATTCGTGACCAATCTCGTCGGGGCCCAGACACATTTTACAATGTGGTGCGAGATGGCGGCCCCGCTGATTGCGGGGAACAACCTGTCAACGATGTCCGCCCAATCGCTGGCCATTTTGACCAATGGGGAGGCGATTGCGGTGGACCAGGACCCGGCGGGCGAGCAGGGCGTTTTTGTGGCGGGCATCCAGGACAGCGCCGAGGTCTGGAGCAAGGCGCTGGGATACGATTTTACCACGCGAGCCGTTGCCTTGCTGAACCGCAGCAGCACGACTCCGGCGACCATCACCTGTTACTTCACAAACCTGGCGTTTCAAGCGGGCACGACGGCAACGGTGCGCGATTTGTGGGCGCACCAGGATTTGGGGACGTTCACCGACAGTTACACCGCCACGATACCGCCGTTTGGCTCGATGCTGCTGAAAATCGTCGGCACGCCGATTCCTGCGCCGCCGTTGGGCACGAATTATCTGAGCGACCGGCAGCCGGTTTACCGTTACACGGGCTGGCCGAGTTGGCTTTCGGTATCGAATGATTCGAGCATCGGCGGAAACCCAATCACGCTGGGCGGCGTGGTCTATCCCAAGGGGATTGGCGTCAACGCGCGTTCGGGCGTTGAGTATGATCTGGGAGGGGATTGTTCCCAATTTCACGCGGTGATTGGCGTGGACGACGAGGTGGGCAGCAACGGGTCGGTCATTTTTCAGGTTTTTGCAGACGGACAGCAGATTTATGACAGCGGGGTGATGACGGGCGGTTCTCCTGCCAAAACGGTGGATTTGGACGTGACGGGCGTGCGGCGTCTGGTCATGGGAGTTGGCGACGCGGACGACGGCACCTCGAATGATCATGCGGATTGGGCGGATGCCTATGTTGTGGTGACGAATACGACGCCACAGCCGCCCCATGCGCCGACGGGCCTGACGGCCATTGCCGGAGACCAAATCCGCCTGACCTGGAACCCGACCGTCTGCGCGACGAATTACAATATCAAACGCGCGACAGTGAGCGGCGGGCCATACACGATCATTGGAACGTCGCCAATCGCCGTTTTAACCGATACGAATGTCACAATGGGCGTGACATACTACTACGTTGTATCGGCCATGAGCAGCATCGGAGAAAGTTCAAATTCCCTGGAAGCCGTCGCTTCGCCGTGCGCCATGCCGGCGGTTCCGACGAACCTGACGGCTTCGGCGGGAACTTCGAGCATTACCCTTACCTGGAACAGTTCCCCGGGCGCGACCAGTTATAATGTCTATGATTTTGGCGGCTCGACGGCGCCGGTTCTTCTGAGTTCGGGAATCACCGGCACCAATTTCACGCAAGGTTCATTAAGCCCGGCGACCACGAATTATTACCTGGTCACAGCCGTCAACTCGTGCAATGAAAGTCATTATTCGGATTTTACGGCGGCTGTGACGCCGCCGGCCGCTCCCACGGCGCTGACGGCCACGCCCGGCGACAACTCGGTGGCCCTGGGCTGGACGGCGCCGGCGGGCAGCACGGGCTTCAACGTGAAACGTTCCCTCGTCAGCGGCGGCCCTTACGCGTTGATCGCCAGCAACGTTGTCAATGCAGGTTATTTGGACTTCTCCGTGACCAATGGGACAACCTATTATTATGTGGTTTCGGCCATCGGAGTAAGCGGCGAAGGCCCGGATTCCGCCGAAGCCGGCGCAACTCCCGCCCAGCCGCCGACGGCTTACTGGACGAATACCGCCGCCGGAACGCCCCAAAACTGGGACGTAAACGGCAACTGGACAAATTCTCCGGCGTATCCGAATGAGGGCGGCGCAGGCGCCATCGTGGAGGCGCCTATCACCGGACCGCAGACCGTTGACCTGAACGTGCCCATTGCGGTCGGTGACCTGGAAATTGGCGACCCGAATGGCGTGAATTCTTATACCCTTGCCGCGAATGGAGGCTCCCTGACGTTCAGCTCCACCAACACCTGCTCTTTGACACAAATCGCATCGAGCAAAGGGGACGTCCTGGCAACGCCCGTCACCATGACGACCAATCTTGTCGTTGTCAATAATTCAACCAATCCATTGACACTCGCCGGGCCGTTATCGGCCTGGGCGGGCACGACGTTGACGATTGGCAGCGGGACGTTGCAGGTGGGTGACGGCGGGAACGACGGCAGCCTGGGCGCCGCAAACGTCGCGGACAATGCCGAGCTGATATTTGACAGCAGCGGTGGCATGACCAATTCCGGCGTTATCTCCGGATCGGGTTTCGTGACGCAGGAAGGCGCGGGGACTGTGACATTAAGCGGCGCGAACACGTTCACCGGCGGCCTGACCATTGAAAATGGCACCGTGCAAGCCGGCAACACCGCGGCACTGGGTTCAACGAGCAGCGCAACGACCATCACCAACGGCGGGACGCTGGACGTGAACGGGATTAGTTTGAGCGGCAGCCCGATTATCGTTTCCGGCGCGGGCGTTGGCGGCAACGGCGCCATCGTCAACAGCGGCCCCCAGCAAACGGCAGCCCTGCGGAACGTGACCATGGCCG
>JAGWNY010000014.1 GCA_028872915.1 Verrucomicrobiota bacterium | reverse complement strand
TGACTCCGGCCAGCACCCCCAGCCGTTCCCGTTCCTTCTTGCTCATGTTCAATGTCTCCATGTGTGGCCGCGGTTGCTACCGCAACCGCGCCAAAGGGGACATTCTTATCGAGTTGCCAGGGGGACATTCTCATGGAGTTCCGACACGCCTTCATTTGCCCGGTTGAACTTCCCGCCCCCATCCGTTATCCTATGCGGCTATGACATTGACGGAAAAATTGCTGGCCCGCGCATCGGGAAAATCCCAGGTCCAGGCCGGCGATAATATCTGGGTCAGCGCCGACGTCCTCATGACCCATGACGTCTGCGGGCCGGGCACCATTGGCGTTTTCAAGCGCGAATTTGGAAAAGACGCCCGCGTCTGGGACAAAAACAAGGTCGTCATTATTCCCGACCACTACATTTTCACCGCCGATTCCAAATCCAACCGCAACGTGGACATCCTGCGCGATTTCGTCAAGGAACAGGGCCTGCCGTATTTTTATGATGTCATTGACGATCCCAACGGCCACTGGCATTTCGACCCCGGAAAAGGTCATCTCAACCGCCAATACGGTTCCCATTATGCGGGCGTCTGCCACACCGCCCTCCCCGCCAAGGGCCATACCCGGCCCGGCGAAGTCCTTTTCGGCACCGATTCCCACACCTGCATGGCCGGCGCCTTCAATGAATTCGCCACCGGCATTGGCAATACCGACGCCGGCTTCGTCATGGGCGCAGGAAAGCTCCTTTTGAAAGTCCCCGAAACCATGCACTTCCGCCTCGAAGGCCGATTGCAACCCGGCGTCATGGCCAAGGACATTATTCTGCATTGCATCGGCGAAATCGGTTTTGACGGCGCCACCTATCGCGCCATGCAATTCGACGGCGACGCTATCGCCTCGCTGACGATGGACGATCGCATGACCATCGCCAACATGGCCATCGAGGCCGGCGGCAAAAACGGCATCTTCCCCTTTGATCCGCGCACCGCCGAATACGTGGACGCGCGAGTCCGGCTTAACGGCACCAAGGCATCTTATAATCCGGTGGAACTGGACAGGGACCAGAAATTCGTTTACGAGCTTGTGGTCGAACTGGACAAGTTGGAACCCACCGTCGCCTGCCATCCGGACCCTGGCCAACGAAAGAAAGCCAGGGAACTCGGCAACATCAAGCTCGACCGCGCCTATGTAGGCTCCTGCACCGGCGGCAAGACAACCGATTTCGTTGAATTCGCCCGCGTGTTGCGCGGACGCCGTGTTTCCATTGACACCTTCGGCGTGCCGGCCACGCCGGACATCGTTCACGAACTTCAATCCACCCGTTGGGGCGAAAAAACCATTTGGGAAATTCTGGTGGAAGCCGGCGTTCAGATGACGGAAAACGCCGGTTGTGCCGCTTGTTTGGGCGGCCCCGTGGATACCTTTGGCCGCATCAACAAGCCAGGCATCAAGTGCATCAGCGCCACGAACCGCAACTTTCCCGGACGCATGGGCGACAAGGAATCCCAGGTCTTCTTGGCGTCGCCGGCCACCGTTGCCGCCAGCGCCATCACCGGCAGAATCACCGATCCGCGCGAATTTCCCGGAAATTAATGCGCGTTGGCCGCCACCAGCGACTGAATTTTTTTCAATTCAGCCATGATCGTCTGGAGGCCCCCATCAGGAATACCCACCCAACGTTTCAATTCACGCCCATCCGAATCCATTACCATCGTCGTCGGAAATTCGGTAACGCCAAATTGTTCCTCAACCGCCCGATTGTTTTGCTTGAGCGTGTCGCTTTGCGGCTTGTAATGCGGAAAATCCAGGAGCACCAACTCCAAATGTTCCTGGGCAAAAGTGGCAAATTCATCCGTCGAAAGCACAGTCCGACCATACATTTTGCACGTCGGGCACCAATCGGACCCCGTGAAATACAGGAATACCAGCTTCTTCTCCGCGCCGGCCTGATGCAATGCGTGCGGAAAATCGGTTCCCCAGACCAGGTCTGACGCATGGACGATCCGCGCCGGCAGCCGCGTTTCGTCGGGTGGCGAAACGACCGGCGCGCGGGCAATCTGCTGGTCATATTCGGCGTTGGCCTGGATTTCCCGTTGTTCCGCCGTGGCCGCTTGTGCGGCATTGTAATGGAAATACTTTTGCAACGCCGGCGAAAGCCGGCTTAACTTCACGTTCGCCAGGCCCTCGCCCTTCCCATTGTTGAACGTGAAATAGACGTCCGTGGCCGTCACGTTAAGCACCCTCACGCGGCTGTAAACGTTGGTGCCTGCGGGAAGAGTCGGCAGCGTGTCATCAGCCAACACACCCGCCATGCCCGGCAACCCGAATACGAAAACAGCAATGAAACACACGCGCATTCCACTTGGTAAGCATTTTGCCTGCCAACACACCAGCTCTAATGACTCAATCTCGTGGCCATCGCGTAAATGATCAGCACCAGCAACACCAGGCCCAGTCCGAAAAAGATGTACCCAAAGGTCCGGGCGATGTTCTTCCACCGTTCCCATTCGTCCCGCACGCGGTGCGCGTCCAGCTTGCCTTCGGCCACAAGCTGGTCATACCAGCGCTTCCGTTCATGCAGCATTTCCGTTTTTGAAACGCGGCCCGAAAAAATGACCGTGTCCATCGGAAATTTCTCAATGCGGAAATGTGTGTTGAAAAAATGAATGGAAAAGATGAAGCCCGCCGCCAGCAGGGCCTCGTCCGAGTGTATCAGCAGGGCGATATTGATGACCCAACCGGGCAAAAATCGCGTGAAAAATGTTGGGAACCACATGATCAACCCCGACACGCCAATGATCGCCACCCCCCAAAACACCGCAAAATAGTCGAACTTTTCCCAATAAGTCCAGCGCCCGAATTGCGGTTTGGCGCCTTTTCCAAAAAACCATTTGTTGTGGGCCACAAAGTCCCGCCAGTCCTGAAGCGTGGGAACCATCGAATCCGGCCCGAACAACGTCTTCCAGAGGCGGCCCAACTGAAACCGCCGCGTTTCCGGATCACGGAAGTTCTTTCGCCCTCGCCACGCCTTGCCGGCCAGCGACACAAGGTGCAGCCCAAAATAAATAAATGTGACAATCGCGCCCAGATGATGCAGCGTCCGCGCCGTCTCAGGCCCGCCAAAGATTCTGAAAATCGCCTTTGCCCAGCCGGTGTAGTAAAACTTCAAAGGCATGCCGGTGATGACCAGCAGCAGGAAACTCGTAACCACAAGAAAATGCAGGAACCGTTGGAAGGGCGTGAAACGCGTGAACCATTCGCCATCCACCTGAGTCCGGGTTTTGGCCTCCCGGAATGTTTTCGAGTCATGTAAATATAAATACACCGCCCGGACCAGCCAGCCGATGGTGTGCAGCCCAAAAAACGTGAAAACGCCTATCAACAATCCTGTCATGCCCATGAACACCGCGTGAAGCATCGGATACCGCTTCCCATCCAGCGGATTGGCATGGGGATCGTATTGCGTGAAACCCTGGGTGGCGTTGGGATGGCACCGCTGGCACGTCGCCAGAATGTTCGTCCTGGACAAATGCGACCGCGGGTCCGATGGCGGCAGAATATCGTGATAACCGTGGCAGTCGTAACACGCCGCCACCTGCGGCGCCACGTTTGGCTTGCCCAACGCCATCGCCTTCCCGTGATACGTCTCCCGGTAATACTCCAGCATGTCGGCGTGGCACTTGCCGCAGCGCTCGTCGCTGATCGCCTTGAAATTATTCCCCTCCGGATTGACGATCTCGTGCGCCGTATGGCAATCCGTGCAGACCGGCCCGCGCGGGTCCCCTTTGGCCAGCAACTGCCCGTGAATGCTGGCGTCGTAGGTTTTTTCCACGCCGTAATGGCATTTGCCGCACGTCCGCGCCACGTTGGCGTGGTTGATGGGCGAGTCCGCATCCACCGCCCGCTTGATGTCATGCACCCCATGGCAGTCATCACAGGAAGGCGCCACAATCAGTCCCATTTTCAACAACGCCTGGCCATGGATGCTTTCCATGTATTGCTTCGCCGCTTCGGGATGTGCCAGCTCATATTTCTTCGTCAGACCAGGGTTGCTGTGGCATTTGGCGCACGTAAACGGTAGGTTCATCTTGAATACCGGCGACGCCGGATTCGTCACCGACAGGATTCCGTGCGAGCCGTGACAATCCCAGCATTCCGCCGCCAGCGACCGGCCCAGCACGTGGCTCACGCCATGAATGCTCGTCCCGTATTCCTCCCCTTCCTTTTGATGACAATGCGTGCAATCCGGTGGAGGCAGCGGACTGTCATGCACCAGGTCTTTGATGCTGTCATGGCAGTCCACGCAGGACAGTTTCGCATGGACGGACATCGCAAAAACGTTGGTCGGAAAAACCAACGATTCCGTCTTGCCGTTCACCACCCGCGTTGTGCCCGGGTCCAGGTGGCAGCTCAGGCAATCGTCATTCGAAAAGGCGTTCGTGGACGTGTCCCGCCCCTTCGCCCCGAAGCCGATCACGCAGAAAAGAATCAAGAACAAAAACCATTTCCCGTTCCGGCGGGAGCAGCCGCCGGTTTGGCGGAGGCCTTGGGCGCCCTTCGTTGGAATTGCTGCATTCATCGTCATTGAAAAAAGCGGCGCGCCAGGATCGGGAAACCCGCCCTGCCTTCATCCGATTGGAACGGGCAGCCCTCGTTATTTTTTCAAAGTCCGCAGATAAGCCACCAAGTCCTTCACTTGACTATCGGACAATCCTTTTGCCGGCCGCATCAGCAGGTGGCCGTTTTGGTCTTTCAATCCTTCCTTGATGGCCTTGATCGCCGCGGCATCGGTCAGCGCCGCCTGCACCTTTGCGTCGGTGTAATCCTTGCAGTGGAGGTGGCGTCCAATGTTCGTCTGGCCGTCCCCGTTCGCGCCGTGGCATTTGGCGCACATGTGGCCCCAGTTTTCCTTGCCTCCGGCGGCGGAAGCCGTCAGCGCCGCGGTAAACCCCGCCGCGGCGGCGAGCATGATGATTCGTCTCATGATTGTGTTCCTTTCCATTTTATGTTCTTGGCGCGTTGGACCGCGCCATTGCATAAAAAGCATCATTCAGGACCTCAACACCGTCTCCCCATGCGTTGCCCAATGCCTCGCATTTTTTGCATCCCCCAACTTGTTGTTTCGCGCGGAATTTTTGGCTTCCGAAGCAGCAGAGGCCATGCATCCAGGGAGGGTTTTCCCAATCGGCTCAGCCCGCCGCCGACGCGGCAAAACATGTCAACTGACGCGCCGGCCAAAGTCCAGGATCATCCCCTGCCACCAGGGCGCCAGTTCGGATGCCGGGCGGAGCCACGCTTGTTGATGGAGGCGCGCCATCTCGGTGGGATTGGCCATCACCAGAAGTTTTTCGGAGTTCGTCAATTGCGCCGGTCCCTCGGCAAGCAATTTATCCGCAAGCAAATGAACGGCGCCGTTGCCAATGCCAAGCCTGGAGAATTGTTCGGCGTAGGCGGGGTTAAGAAGTTTTTCGCGCAAAAGGGAAACGTGAATGGCATTGATATACGGGTCAAGCACGCTTTCCGCCAGATGAGCATGGGCCTGGGCGGGGAGGCCCGCCTCCGCGGCCTGGTTCATTTGTTCGCGGAGGGAAACCAATTCAGGCGGCGGATTGGTTTCTTCCGGGGTGAGAAACAACCCCAGGTTTCGGAAACGGGCGCCAATGGCCGGGCGGCTCGTCAGAACGCTCAACGGAACCGCCAGCACCCAGCCCGCCAGCAACGGCAGCAGCCACCAGAACAGCGAATGTTCCAGATGCCACATGAAAACGCCCGCCGCAATGCCTGTGAGCGTATGGCCCCAATGCCGCCGGAACGCATAACTCCAGGACACACCGGCGCCGCCGCGTTGCTGCGACGCCCAACCGACGCTCCCCCCCATGAAATTGCTGATCACAAAACGCGTGTGCCAGAGCATTTGCAAGGGGGCGTGCAAGGTGGAAAAGAGAGTTTCACAGAGAACGCTGGCCGTGGCGCGCGCCATGCCCCCGAATGCCCGGCGGCGTTGGGCGTCCATCGCCAGCTCAACGAGGGAAAGAACCTTCGTGAGCATGATCACGGCCATGCAAATGACAAAGATGAGGAGAGCATGAGCCGAGCCGCTGAGATTCAGGTAAGGGGTAAAGGCGTGGACGGTAATCGTCGAAAGCCCGGTATATTTCTGGTACCAGCGAATCCAGGCAAAGGTGATCAGAAAGGCAAGCCAAAATGGGCCTGTAAGATAGCAAAAGATCCCGAGGCTGAGATGGATGCGGCTGACACCGCGAAGGCCCCTCGCAAAAAGCACGAGACCGTGCTGAAGGTTGCCCTGGCACCAGCGCCGGTCCCGCCGGGCATTTTCTATCATGGTTTCCGGCGCCTCTTCATAACTGCCATCCAGGTCGTAGGCCAGCCAGACTTCCCGATTTTCACGCAACATCAGAGCCGCCTCAACAAAATCGTGGCTGAGAATCTGGCCGCCAAATGGCTTGCGTCCGGGTAATTGCGGAAGATCGCAGAACTGCATGAAAGGCTCCACCCGGATAATGGCGTTATGGCCCCAGTAGTTTCCCATGTCCAGCGTCCAATAATTCAGACCGGCGATGTATATGGGAGCATAAAGCCGGTTGGCAAACTGTTGGATGCGTCCAAAAAGCGTTTTGGCGTTTACCACCGCCGGCACCGTTTGAATGAGGCCCGCCCCAGGGCGCGCCTCCATCAATTTAACCAGATCCACAATCGTCTCGCCCCGCATCACGCTGTCCGCGTCGCAAACGATAAAATAACGGTAGCGCCGCCCCCACGCATTGAGGAAATCCCGGATGTTACCGCTCTTGCGCCCTTCATTATTCAGGCGGCGGCGGTAATAAATCTTGCCCAATGCCCCCAATTCCCGGATCAATCCATACCAACGCTGCTCTTCCTCCACCCATTGGTCGGGATCTGTGGTGTCGCTCAGGATGAAAATGTCGAATCCAGCCAGTTTGCCCGTTTTCGCCAGAGATTCATAGGTCGCCCGGATGCCCTCATGCACGCGAACGATGTCTTCGTTGTAAATGGGAAAGACGATCGCCGTGCTGATGCCCTCGATGTTTCGATCCCGATAGTTCAGCGCGCTGATGCGCCGGCGAGTGCCGAATATCCGAAGCGCAAATCCGAAAATGCCGTGCATGCAACCCACGCAGATGAACCAGAACAGGATGATAAACAGGATCAGCAGAATCGTCCGCGAAGCCGACCAGCCCGTCCGCCACAGCAGGTCCGCGAAAAGCATGGAGACCGGTCCGGTCAGCGCCAACCCGGACGAAAACAAAAGAAACAGCCGCCATCCCCGCGCAATACGGGGCGCGGCGAAAACCTCCAGCGACGATTTGTCGTTGTCTGACAAGTGCTTCGGCAACACAGTCTCGGTAAATTCAACCAAATTCAGGCAGTTTCGTCCATCAAGTGTTGCGCAGCCGGTAATACGCGGAAAAAAGTGGGCAATGGCTGGGCAACAAAAAAACGAAAACGAAAAAAACTCAATAAAACATGGTGCGCGCTGCAGGGTTTGAACCTGCGACCCCTTCCGTGTGAAGGAAGTGCTCTACCGCTGAGCTAAGCGCGCCGCAAAGGCAGTTTCCCGAAAAACCAACCGCAATTCAATGCAAAAAAGGTCGCCTAAATTTAAAATTGATCTTCCTTTTCAAGAAACAGGAGGTTGAAGGTAGTAAAGGAGCCGTAACTGCGGGTAATGTATTGCTGCATCTCGATTTTTTCAGCGTCGGAGAGCTTTTCGTGCGCGTTGATTTTCTGTTCCAGGACGCGGAGATTGTTGCGGACCATGACGATTTTGTGGAAGAAGATTTCCAGGGGCACTTCCTTGGATTGCAGCGAAGGGTCGGCGGGAACGAGAACGAGTTTCCCGCCATGCCAGCGGGCGGCAAGTTTCTCAACCACGGAGTCTGGTTTTTCCAACCCCAATTTTTCGACCACGGCCTCGACGGTCTGGGTGATGAATTGTTTCACAGGCATTTCCAACCCGGTAATGGCGGCGCGGGCGTCGGCGGGTTCGAGACCGCTGGTTTCGGGAGCGACCGCACGGCGTCCATCGTTGAATTGGATTTCGGCGGTGGTTTCGGAAACCGCCTTTACGACTCCCAGCCCGTATTGCGGATGCCGGACGTTCATGCCAACGTGCAATGCCTCAATTTTCATGCGGCAAATTTAACCGCGGAAAGAGCGGCGCGCACCTGGATTTTTCAGCGCGCCCGGATGAATGGCCATACTCCTGTGGAATGGCGGCTTTGTTCACTTACCCAAGGGCGGCGGCAATGGCGTCACCCATTTCCCGCGTCCCAACCAGGCGAACGCCCGTTTCGCCAGGGTTGAAAATATCGCCGGTGCGAAGGCCGGCGATGATTGCCTTGTCAACGGCGGCCTCAATGGCCGCCGCGGCGGCATGGAGACCAAAACTATGGCGCAGCATCAAGGCGGCGGAGAGAATCTGGGCGATGGGGTTCGCGAGATTTTTTCCAGCGATGTCCGGCGCGCTGCCGCCTGCCGGTTCGTAAAAGCCGAACGTTGTTTCGGCGCCGGTGGCGCCCAGGCTGGCGCTGGGAAGCATTCCAAGCGAACCGGCCAGCGCCGCGGCTTCATCACTCAGAATGTCGCCGAACATGTTTTCGCAAAGCATCACGTCAAACTGATCGGGTTTGAGGACGAGCTGCATGGCCGCATTGTCCACAAACATGTGTTCCAGGGTGACATCCGGATAAGCAGCGGCGGCGCGGGTCACGACGTCGCGCCAAAGGACGCCGTTTTCAAGGACGTTGGCCTTGTCAATGCTGGTGACCTTTTTGCGGCGCAACCGGGCGGCCTCGAACGCGACGCGCGCGATTCGCTCGATTTCGGCAGTGGCATAGGTCATGGTGTCAATGGCCTGAAAGTTGCCGTTGCCGAGGCTTTCGGTTTTTTTGGGGCGGCCAAAGTAGAGCCCGCCGGTGAGTTCGCGGACGACGAGAATGTCAATGCCCCTCCCCTGTCGTTCGCGGGCAAGCGGGCAGGCGTGGGACAGGGCCGACGCAAGCTTCACCGGGCGGAGGTTGGCAAACAGGTTGAATTCCTTGCGGATGCGCAATAAAGCGGCGCGTTCCGGGCGGGCTTCCTTGGGAATCGAGGGATCGCGGGCGGGCAAGCCGACCGAACCGAAAAGGATGGCCTGGGATTCACGGCAGAGGGCCAGCGTCCGGTCCGGGAGCGCCGTCCCGGCGGCGTCTATCGCCGCCCAGCCGACGGGCGCCTCGGTAATGTCGGGACGAAATCCGAATTTTCGACCAACAACTTGCAGGACTTTGAGGGCTTCGCGCATCACTTCGGGGCCAATACCGTCTCCGGCCAACGCGGCAATTTTAAACGTTTTCATAAATTGAGAGCGGGATTTTAGTTTCTGCGGGCGGCATGACAATTGAATTTTGAATTCGACACGGGCCGGGCCGGGACTGAAAATTTCGTCATGACATTGCCTTACAAGATCGCAACGCTTCTTTATTTCTTCAACGAGCGCGACGAAATTCTTCTGCTCGAACGGACGCAGGAACCCAATCGCGGCTTTTGGAGTCCATGCGGCGGAAAGTTGAAGATGGACATCGGGGAATCTCCATACGCTTGCGCGTGCCGCGAGGCGGAAGAAGAGGTTTGCGTAAAGCTGTCACCGGCGGATTTGCATCTGGCGGGGATGATCAGCGAATACGGCTACCAGGGACAGACCCACTGGTTGATGTTTCTTTTCGAGATCACGAAGCGGCTGCCGGCGCTGCCGGCGCCCTGCGAGGAAGGACGATTTCAGTTTTTTGCGAAGGCGGACATTGGCTCGCTGAACGTTCCCCAAACCGACCGGGAGCGGATTTACCCGTGGTTTTGGAAATTTCGCGGCGGTTTTTTTGCCGCGCGATGCCATTGCCATCCCGATGGCCGGAACGACTGGACACTGGAGGAGACATGGACGGCGGGAGGGAAAGCCCGTTGAGGCGCCTTCCTCGCCCGGGTTCCATTATGATGAAGAAGCCCATCATTGATTTGCACAGCGACGATTATTTCATGCGCGAAGCGTTGCGGCAGGCGGCGCGCGCGCAGGAGACCGGCGAAGTGCCGGTAGGCGCCGTGATTGTGCGCGAGGGACGAATTATTGCAAGGGCATGGAATCAGGTGGAACAATTGAAGGACGCCACCGCCCACGCCGAGATGCTCGCATTGACGCAAGCCCAGGAGGCGGCGGGGGATTGGCGCCTGACCGACTGCGCGCTCTATGTGACGAAGGAGCCATGCCCGATGTGCGCCGGGGCGATTGTGCATACGCGGCTGGCGCGCGTCATTTTTGGGGTGAGCGATCCCAAAGCCGGCGCGGCAGGTAGTGCGCTGAATCTCCTCCAATTTCCCACGCTGAATCATCAGTGCGTCATTACATCCGGCGTGCGCGAGCCCGAATGCCGGGCGTTATTACAAAATTTCTTTGTCGAACAGCGGCGCAAACAACGGCCCGACGCGCGGAGCAATGGCCAGGACCCCGGCGGACGGGCCTCTTCAGTCTGACACTCCTTGCCCCCGCCTGAAAAAAAACGAGGCATTCGGAAGAATGCCTCGCTGAATCAGACTGTTATTTGCTCATTGATCGTTTCCGGGGAAAGTAAACCAGACATTGTTGACGGACGTAGCCGTTTGGCCAAAGTTATACAACCCCGTCTGAAAATCGGCAATGGTTCCCTCCTGGGTGCTGCCATCGGTCAGAGCGTAATCGCCGACCTTCAAATGCAGATCATTTTGTGTCCAAGCCCATCCGGCAGGACTTCCGCCTGCTCCAGGCGGATTGGGCATCGAATCCCAAGCGTGACCGGTCGCCGTCGTGCCAAGGGCCGGGAATCTTCCACTATCCATATTTACCGCTACCGTAGCAGTACTGGCTGCGCTGACCCCCGGAAAGGCAACCGTGGCCGGGCTAAACGCGTTTCCGGACTGAGACATGCCCACATTGCGGTCGCCGACCATAATGCCTTGAGGATTGTCCTCGGAGCAATCGCCGCACAGGAAATAGCTGATATTGGCGTTGGCAAAATTCAGTGTTCCGGTCAATTTATTGACAAAGCTGGAAGATACAACCGGAGGAGGTGATTGGCTGCCGCTTGAGGTGCCGAGGCCGTTGTCCGCAGGGCATACGACAATTTTAGGCGCGTTCAATTCATTCGACGCACACTGCCAGACTTTATAGAAGGAAAGTCCATTACCAGGATTCGGGCTTCCCCAGCCGCCAGTCGGTGGATTATTTGCTGCGGACGCCAAATCTTCCATTCCCCCAAACACGGCCGTGGAAACCTGCATTGGATATTTGTCTCCGTTATCGCCGGCCCAGATACGGAATGCCAGGCCGATTTGCTTCAGGTTGTTGACACAAGCGATCTGGTTCGCCTTGCGTTTGGCTGCCGCGAGCGCCGGCAGCAACATGGCCGCCAGAATCGCGATAATCGCAATCACCACCAGCAGCTCGATCAGTGTGAACGCTCTCTTTTGTTTCATCTGTTTCATATTACAATGATTTTTATTGTTTTCGTCCCAGTGACGCCCGCGGATTTTCATGGCATCTCGCAGGCAGTCAATGTGTTTGCAAGATGTTTAGCAATGACGGTGCCAAGCGGCAATCGGTCAAATTTAAAGGGAAATTTCGATGGTTTTGGAATACGGCCACGCCTGATGCGCGAAATTTTCACGCATTTGGCGTGAATTTCACGCATCCGCGGAAAGTGAAACATTACGTCGGTCGCAGTTCGCAATGGCAATTTATTGAATTGCACGGCGGCAGGATTTGCGGTGCAACCCCGTTAACGCGGGAGCGTGGCGCGCGCGTCCGTTGAACCAATGGCTTTCTTGACATTGGAGGGCCGGTGGCGAAGACTGACCGGCCCTGAATGAACGATACAACGAACAATTTGCCGGCCTCTTCGGGAGCAGCGTTGATGGAAAAGATTGTGTCGCTTTGCAAGCGGCGGGGATTTATTTATCCATCATCGGAAATCTACGGCGGCATCAATGGCTTTTGGGATTACGGCCCGTTGGGATCGGAACTGAAGCGAAATGTGAAGGAATTGTGGTGGCGGGACATGGTATTGGAGCGGGACGACGTCGTTGGACTGGAGGCGACCATCATCATGCATCCGAAAATTTGGAAGGCCAGCGGGCACGTGGACACCTTCGCGGACATGATGCGGGAATGTCCATTGACGAAAAAACGGGTGCGCGCCGATCAGGTCGAGCCGCAGAGCGGTGTGATTTATCGCTGGAGCGGCGCGGAATCACATGCCTCCCCGTTCAAATGCGAAAAGCCTTTTGCGGTTTTATTGCGCAAGGGCGAGCACCCGGACACCGCGCGGAAAAAGGCGCGGGAATACTATGCGCACGGGACAATTGATGCGGAAACCGGCAGATGGAAAGACCTTGAGTTAACGGGTGAAACCACGGCGACAGCGGCCGATTCGGTGGATTTCCACCCGGAAAGTGGCGCGCAATTGACCGAGGCGCGTCCGTTTAACCTGATGTTCAAGACATTCGTCGGCGCTTCGGAGCCGGCGGAAGAAGCGTATCTGCGCCCGGAAACGGCCCAGGCGATTTTTACGCAGTTTAAGAATGTCTTGGAGACATCGCGGCAAAGGACTCCATTTGGGATTGCGCAGATTGGCAAGGCGTTTCGGAACGAGGTAACGCCGCGAAATTACACGTTTCGGTCGCGGGAATTTGAGCAGATGGAAGTGGAATTTTTCATCAAGCCTGACGAAGTTGTTGAAGCGATTTCAGGAAAAGTCGCGCGCGCGTCTGAAATTTCAAATCCGCCATCCGCAATCGCCAATCCTCGATCCGACTGGGGATGGGAGGCATGGCACAAGTATTGGGTTGAAGAGAGAATCGCATTTTACGAAGGCATCGGACTGCCCCGGCATTCGCTGGTGGAATACTGGCAGAAGGCGGAGGAACTGGCGCATTACGCGCGGGCAACGGTGGATATTCTCTATAGATTTCCGTTCAGCAAGCGGAACGATGGAGGGGAATTGATGGGCGAGGAATTGGAGGGGATTGCTGCGCGCAGCGATTTTGATTTGAGCCAGCATGAGCGGCATTCCGGCAAGCCGATGGGGGTTTTTGACGAGGACTTAAGGGCGGCATGGACGGCATTGCCAAAGGAAAAGCAGGACGCCCTTTGGAAGCGCTATTACGAGAACCGAAAAAAATACCTCGTGAAGGCCGGAGCTACCGGCGACGAGGCGCACAAGGAGGCCACGGAAGACGCGAATGGGCTGCCCAAAGGCCAATATATTCCGCACGTGATCGAGCCGAGTGCCGGAGTGGACCGGCTGATTCTGGCGCTGATCTGCAATGCTTATTCGGAGGTTACGGAAACGGACGAAAAAGGCCGGAGTGAGACACGGGTGATTTTGAAATTCCATCCCCGGGTGGCGCCAATCAAGGCGGGGGTGATGCCGCTGCTGAAAAACAAGCCGGCGCTCGTAAAGAAGGCGATGGAAATCCGGGACTTGCTGAGGCCGTGGATAAATGTGTTTTACGACGATGGCGGCTCGATTGGACGGCGCTACGCGCGGCAGGATGAGGCCGGCACGCCGTTTTGTGTGACGGTGGACTTTGAAACGCTTGGCGAAAAACCGGAATTGCTGGACACGGTGACGGTCCGGCATCGGGACGACGGCAGGCAGGAGCGGGTGAAAATTTCAGAATTACTGAACTGGCTGATGCCGAGGGTGCGCTGATGCCTGGGGATAAAAACATTGTGAAAGGCAAAAGGCGCGCGCCGACGTTTTACTTCATCATTGCGGCCAAGCTCCTGAAAGGCATCGTGGCACTGGCGCTGGCGGTGGGATTTTTGAAACTGGCCAGGCAGGATCTGCCAACGCTATTCGCCCAACTTGTCGAAGGCCTGAAACTCGACCCGGAAAACCGGTTTCTTGCCGAAATCAGCATCCGGCTGAAGACTGTCACCGCGGCCAGCGTGCGGGCGGCGGCGCTGGGGACCTTTCTCTACAGCATGCTTTCATTGGTGGAAGGAGTGGGCTTGGTGTTTCGAGTGCCCTGGGCAGGGTGGTTGACGATTGGTGAATCGGCGTTTTTCATACCGATAGAAGTGCATGAACTGGTCATCCATCCGCATTGGTATCTGGCGGGCATCCTCGCGTTTAATGTTCTGATTGTTTTGTATTTATATCTCAACCGCCAGCGGCTCTTCCGGCATCATCATTAGATGGTCAGAGCGTTTTAAGTCAAAGGCTGAAAAACCAGGGGAAAAAGAATGACGGCGGCCATTGAATTTGAGATAAATTTTGCTTGCATAAGAACAAAAGAATGGTTTATTAAACGAATGATGTTGATTGGCCGCGTGCCAATTACTGATGGATAATTACAGACCCATGCCAAAACCAACGAGGGTGTCTTGAGCCGCCCTTTTCCCTCACGTCATTCATCCGATTCCTTCGTCCGGGTCAATGGAAAAATCCGCGCCCGGGAAGTCCGCGTTATCGGAATTGACGGAAAACAACTTGGCGTGAAGACCCTCAATGAGGCCCTCGCGCTTGCGCGGCAACACGGTGTGGACCTGGTGGAGGTGGCCGCGACCGCCACTCCACCGGTTTGCCGCCTCGTCAATCTCGGAAAGTTCCGCTACGAAAAGGCGAAGAAGGAGAAGGAATCCAGAAAACATCAGCATGCCTCAACGGTCAAGGAAGTGCAATTGAGTCCACGCATTGATCCTCACGACCTGGGGATCAAAGTCGCGCACGCCATAGGTTTTCTTTGCGAAGACATGAAGGTAAAGGTGGCGCTGAAATTCCGGGGACGGGAGATGGCGCATACAGAAGTGGGCTTTGAGGTGCTTAAAAGTTTCATGGAGCGGATTGCGCCTTATGGTCATCCGGATTTCCAACCAAAGCTTATCGGGCGCGGCATCAATGCGATGATCAGCCCCTTGCCGCGCAACAAACGGGCAAAAAACCCCAACAAGACGGGAACCAGCCAACCGGTGCCGGCGGCACACGCGGTGAATCGGCTTCCGGTTCCTTCCAGCCAAAGTCCAAAGAAGTTCCCGATTGAAACACCGTCCACGGGTTTTGTGAATAACCCGTTCGCAAACATTGAGGCGAAGTGACCGGTTGTTACACAGCGGTCTGGGAATTCCTTTTCAACAAACCTTGGGCCTTTGTGTCCTTTGCGCGCGAGGCGGCGGTTTTTCTTAAAACGTTCCAAATTCCGCCGCCAATTCGGGAAAGAGACAATTTTCGCAAAGGGCATTGGAATGACTGCAAAAATCCCGGACAATTTGCATGAGGCCCTGCTGGGCAGCGGCGGTTTTTGTTGCGCGGGGATTGGAGAGACCAAGCAACCGCTGGCGGGCCAGTTTGAGGATGGCGTTATCTTCCGCAGCGGACCAAGATTTGTATCGCCGTTCGATTTCGCGCTGCAACGGTTCGTTTTTGCCTTCGACGGCCCGTATCCACAGCCAGGGGAGAATCACGTTGACGGCGAGATCGGTGACGCGCGCGGCGCCCAATAGCGGCTGCGGGGCTGGCAAACGGGCGGAGCGAAACGTCCAATGCCAGGACCAAAAATCATCGGCAGCCGGTTGAAGGAGGGTATGGAGAGAGTGGGAGAGGTTTTCGGCGAATCGAGGATCGGCCCAAGCCTCGATTTTTGAAACGAAATCGCGGTCGGCCAGCCAGTGGGAGGCCAGAGCAAGGCGGCGTTGCGGATGGTTGGCGGGCCGCAGACCATAAAGTTTCCAGGCAGGACGAGGCAGGGACAGCGTGGCGAATTGATCGCGCTCACGCCACCAGAAATCCCAGAGACGGCGAAGGTGAGGCTGGCCGCCGGTTTTGGAGGAGGGCAACTCGGCGGGGAGCAGGCCGCTGAGGCCCAGCAGACGGGCCTGGAAGACGAATGCGGAGCCGGCAGGCGGCGACCAGCGCGGTTTGATTTCAGCCAGGGCCTGCATCGGCCAGGCGTTATGCTTGTAGCCGAGGGCGCGGAAGAGGCCTTCCCACAGCGCCTGTTCCCATCCAGCATCCTTTGCCCGAATGCGGAACAGGGCGGCCTTGTTTTCAAAACGGACCCAGGCGGCGGCGCCCAACAATTGCTCCCGTCGCGGCAGGTCCAATTGCGCCAGCGGCGCCCGGCATTTGCCGCGCCAGGGTTCGGGAAGGACGGACGGTGGATCCTCCTCGAGAGAGCGGCTCAATTGTTCGAGGGAGGAATCCAGGAAATTTTTCAGGGCCAAGACAGGAGGCAGACCATCAGCCGGAGGGGCCGAAGAAGCAGCATGGTCCCAGACGACCTGGAGCAGGACATTCTTGAAACGACTATTCCGGTCATGGCCATGCGCACGCCAGCCAGACGTTTGCAAATCTATTTCGACGTCGCCGGATTGCGGCGGGTCGGCTCCGATTTGAAGGACGGCAGCGCGAAAATCAGGGCCGCCTTCAGCGCTCGAAAAACCGGGATGAAAAACGCGCACGACGCGTCCGTCGGCGGTTTGCAACCGGTCGCGGCGCAGTCGTTGATGGCGCCAGATGGCTTGGAGGAGACGTTCAGCGGGAAAACGTTCATCACGCAAAAATGCAGCATGGGTGACTTGCGCACGCCACCGCCGATAAAGGTATTCCGATGGAAGGGGCACCGGCGTTGCTTTTGCGCTTTTGGCCGGAGAAAGTCAATTGGATAAATTTGAACGCAACCAACGGGATTTCTGCCTGTTAAATGTGGAAATGCGCGGTTGCCTGTAACGCTTTTTTCGCGCTACACTCCCAAAGCCTTGATGATTGAAGCGATCAATTTGACAAAGCGATATGCCGGGCGGACGGCGGTGCAGAGCATATCCTTTTCGGTGGCGCGCGGAGAGATTGTAGGGTTGTTGGGACCGAACGGGGCCGGCAAGAGCACCACGATGCGAATTCTTTCCTGTTTCATGCCGGCCACGAGCGGGACGGCGCGTGTGGCGGGCTGCGACGTCTTCCGCCAGGCGGACGACGTGCGGCGGCGGATCGGATACATGCCGGAGAACAATCCGCTGCCGGGAGAAATGCGGGTGCGGGAGTATTTGAAATTCCGGGCGCGGCTCAAGGGCCTGGGCTGGCGCAGGTCACGGGAGCGGGTGGCCACGGTTATGGAGCAATGCGGGCTGACGCAGGTGAACCGGCGGATCATCGGACAGTTGTCGAAAGGCTACCGGCAGCGCGTGGGCCTGGCAGACGCGTTGGTGCATGAGCCGGAATTAATCATTCTGGACGAACCCACCATCGGCTTGGACCCGCACCAAATCCGGGCGGTGCGGCAGTTGATCCGAAGCCTGGCGGGGAAACACACGGTCCTCATTTCGACGCATATCCTCCCGGAGGCGGAAATGATGTGCAGCCGGATGTTGATCATGTATGACGGACGCATTCTAGCGTCGGACACGCCGGAAAATTTGCAGCGGACCGTCACCGGCGGGCGGCAGATCGTTGCGGAAATTGCCGCGCCGTTGTTGAGCCTGCGGGAGGCGCTCTTGCAACTGCCGGAAGTCGAAAGTTTCGACATCATGGATGGCGACGATGGGTTCCTGCGATGCACGCTCACGCCGCGCAATGGAACGGACCTGCGGGCGGTGGTGTATGAAGCGGCGCGACAAAACGGATGGCTCATGCGGGAACTCACGCGGAACCGGCATTCGCTGGAGGACATTTACGTGCAAATCACGCAGCCGCCGGACGAGGAGGAGGAATGAGGGCGTTTGCGATACTATTGCGGCGCGAGCTGGCTGCTTTTTTTCTTTCCCTAACGGGCTACGTGGTGATTGCGGCGGTCACCTTGCTGATCGGGGCGACATTTGTCATGCTCATCAAAAACATGGGCACGGAGGCGTTTCCGCTGCCGGTCACGGAGATTTTTTTCAACAGTTCGGTTTTCTGGATCATCGTCATTTTGACCGCGCCTGTCATCACGATGCGCCTGTTTGCATTTGAGAAGGCGTCGGGCACCTATGAAACGTTGATGACGGCGCCGGTGGGCGACGTGTCGGTGGTGGCGGCCAAATTCGTCGCAGCCTTGACATTTTACATGGTCATGTGGCTGCCCACGCTCGGTTGCCTCCTCATTGTATCCCATTTTACCAACCAGGCCCATGCGCTGGACAAGGGCCTTTTGGGCGGGATGTATCTGGGAATTTTTCTGAGCGGCTGCCTGTTTCTGTCCATCGGCTGCTTCACTTCGTCGTTGACGCGGAGCCAGATGACGGCGGCAATGATGAGCCTGGCCATTGGGATTATCTTTTTCCTGGCGGCGTACGCGGCGTACGCGCAGGTGATTCCGGAGACGGGGCCGTGGCGGACTGCATCGGTTCTGTATTATTTCAATTTGTTCCGGCAAATGGAGGACTTTACGCGAGGCGTGGCGGACACGCGCGCGATGATCTTCAACGGCAGCGCCATGTTTTTATTCCTGTTTTTGACGCTGCGGGTGGTGGAAAGCCGGCGCTGGAAATAAAGAAATGCCAGAAGACAACAAACCCAGTTTTTCGGCCGCGCGCAAGTGGAGCATCGGTTTCTCGCTGTTGGCCCGCACGGCCCTGGTTGTGGCGGTGGTGGGCATGGTCAATTACCTCGGGGCGCAATTCCCCCACCGGTTTTACTTGAGTGCCAAAACACGGATCCACTTGTCCCCGCGCACGATGAACGTCCTGGAGGCGCTCACCAACAAGGTGACGGTCACGCTGTATTACGATATGCAGGACAAGTTTTATCCCGACATTGAGTCCATGCTGGAGGCTTATCGGAACGCGAATCGAAACATCACGGTTCGCACGGTGGATTACAATCTGGACAGGACGCGGGCCCAGGACATCAAACAGCGATACGGTCTGGGATACTCCAATGACAGGAATTTGATCATCTTCGACATCGGCGGGCGCTTCAAGGTCTTGTCCGGGGAGCAGATGTTGCGGTATGGCGTGACCGGCGTTTCCAAGGACAGGAAACTGGAATTTTCACCGGTCGCTTACAATTCAGAGTTGTTCTTCACTTCGGCGCTTCTGGCCCTGGAGAACGCGAAACCGTTGAAGGCGTATTTCCTGACCGGGGATGGCGAAGGTTTGATTACGGACACGGGCGATTACGGCTTCAGCAAATTTGCGGCCTTGCTGGCGCAAAATTACATCGCGCCGGCCAACCTGGATTTATCCGGTGTGGCGGCGGTGCCGGCGGATTGCGACCTGCTCGTGATTGCGGCGCCCGTGAAAAGCTTGCCCGCGCCGGAACTGGATAAGATCGAGGCCTATCTGGACCGCGGCGGACGGCTGTTGATGTTGTTCAATTTTCTTTCGGTCGGCCAGCCAACGGGCCTGGAGCCGTTGTTGAAACACTGGGGAGTCATCGTCGGCGATGACTATGTAAAGGACATTTATACCATCACCGGGGATGACGTCAAGGTCTCCAGATACGGAGACCATCCGATCGTCGCGTCACTGAAGGCAAACGATTTGGCCCTCCAAATGATCCGTCCGCGCCCGGTCCTGGCCGCCACGCCGAAAGATTCGGGACCGCAAGGGCCGAAGGTGACGGAACTGGCCTTTTCGAGCCAGCAATCCACGCTGGGAATCGAAACGAACGTGCCGCCGCGCGCTTATCCGTTGATGGCGGCAGTCCAGCAGGCGCAGGATGGCGCGGCGGCGGGTGGTGTCGCGCGAATTGTCGTGGTTGGAGATTCATTTTGTTTTGGCAATTATTACATTCAGGGCGGAGCGAACCGCGATTTTGCGGGCTTCACTGTCAACTGGCTGGTGGACCGTCCGGGCCTGCTCCAGGGAATCGGCCCGCGACCGATGAGCGAATTTCGGCTCATGCTGACTCCGCGGCAACGGCTGGACATTTCCTGGCTGCTTCTGGGCGCCCTGCCGGGCGGCGTGTTGTTGCTGGGGGGCATCATTTGGATGACGCGGCGGAAATGAGCCGATTTTTTCAAAATGGAAGGCGATGAACTCAAAGACCACAAGTATCTGGTTTGTGATTGCGGCGGCGTTGGCGGGCGCAATTTTTGCCGTCCATCAGTATCTTCAGCCCCCTGCGGCGGGGCCGGTGCTGGTGCTGCCAAACCTGAGTCCAGCCTCGGTAACGAGTATCGAGATTCATCCCACAAACGCGCCGGAAATCCAGGCGAACCTCACGAATGGAAATTGGGCCCTCATCCAGCCAATGGTTTTTCCCGCGCAGTCGGCCGCCATCGAGGCCCTGCTGGACGCCCTGCAACGACTCACCGCGGCGCCGCGAATCAGCGCCGCCGAATTACTCAAGCATAAGGACGCTGACGCCCAATATGGACTCACGGCCGCGCCGAGGCTGGTCATTGAATCGGACAACCAGCGATGGCAGATCATCGTCGGAAAAAAAACCGCGCCCGGAGACGCCGTGTATTTGAGGGTGGTGGGCGTGCCGGGCGCGTTCGTGACGGATGCGAACTGGCTCAAATTGATTCCACGTTCCGCCGATGACTGGCGGGACAGATCGCTGGCCGGCGTGATGGAGAACTTTGATTCGATCCTGGTGACCAACGGCATAAAGGGGCTGGCGATGGCCTTTCACCGCGACCCCGGCACGCGGTTGTGGCGGATGACGCAGCCATTGCAGGCACGGGCCGATTCAGGCCACATAGCTGAATTACTCCAACGCATCCAGCAGGGCGAAATTCAGCAATTCATCGGAGTGAGTTCCACCAACGATCTGGCACACCTGGGCCTTCAGCCGCCGAATCTGACTTTATCCCTCGCCGGCGCGGGGCTGCCCGTGGTTTTTCAACTGGGAAACGCCCTCACGAATGATGCCTCACGAATTTACGGGGAGCGGGTGGGATTGGATACGGTGTTCACGACCGTCGCCGCCACGTTTGCGCCATGGTATGGCGCCGTGAACAGTTTCCGGGATACGAATTTGCTGGAATTAACCGCGCCGGTGGCGGAAATCGAAATGCGCGGTCCTGGCACGAACCATTTTGTTTTGCGGCGGGAGGGCACGAATGACTGGAAAATTCCAGGGTACGCCTTTCCGGTGGACGCGGCCAACGTGGAATTGCTCATCCGCACGCTCGCGTCGCTGCATATTGCGGATTTTGTCAAGGACGCGGTCACGCCGGCGGATTTGCCCGCTTATGGCTTGGACAAGCCGTCGCGGGAAATCATTCTGCGCCCGGCCACTGGCGGCTCCAACAACGTGATTGCCAACGTGGAACTGGGCACCAACCAGAACAATGAGGTGTATGTGCGCCGCCCGCGCGAAAATTTCATTTATGGGATCACGATGGAGGATTACAACCGGCTGCCCGAACAGGCTTGGGAATTTCGGAGCCGTCGGATTTGGAACTTTAATGTGAATGACGTGACGCAAGTGCTCCTCGACGAAGCCGGCCGGAAGCGGCGGATTCTCCACGGCGGGCCTGGAAAATGGGATCTGGCTGCCGATTCAACCGGTATTCTTGACGAGAATGGGACCGACCAGGCCGTCCAGGAACTGGCTCATCTCACGGCAGTTGGCTGGGCCGGCCATAATCTCAAACACCCCGGCTATTATGGTTTCACAACGAACAGCTTGCGCGTTACGGTGGTTCTGAACGATGGAAAGAAATGCAGCGTCGAATTTGGCCTTCCGATTTCCGGTGAAAGCGCGCTGGCGTCCGTGAAGCTGGACCACGGCGAATGGGCGTTCATTTTTCCGCCGGGGGCGTATCAACTCGTTTCGCAGTATCTGACGCTTCCCGCACGGCCTTCCCCATAACGGGTTGTCCCGCGCAATTGTCGCTACCGGCGCGACGCGGGATGAACCTCTGGCGCGGGACCAGGCATTTCAACAAATCCTGGGCGCCGACGGCTATGCGCAGTATCAGAGGGCGCAGGACCCCACTTATCAAGCCCTTCACCTCTACAAGAGCGCCTTTCAATTGAGCGAGAGCGATGTGAGTTATCTTTACGATACCTACCATGCCTATGGGCAGGACATTCAGCGGTTTCGGGAAAAGGCGCAAGCGCTCGCACAAGTGGGGTACCCTGTGAACTGGAACGACATCCAACAGGACATCCGGAATTTTTCAACGCAAGACCAGCAGACGGTGGTCAACTACCTTGGTGAAGACCGTTTTGCCAAGTTGCAGCAGAACGGCTTGCTGACGTTCCAGAACTGAGCGGGGCCATGCACTTGGGAGGAGCAGACGCTTATGCACGGGCCTTGTCCTTGTTGTGAACACGGACGGTGTGTTCCAGCAGGCTGTCAGCCGCGGCGCCGGCGGCGGCTTGGGCCTGGCCGAAAAGTTCGCGGGTAAATTTGCCCAGCGTTTCGTTGGTGGGACCGTAGCCGTCGTGGTAAATGTAGTATTCAAGGTCGTAAAGCAATTGATCGGCGTTTGAGTAACGGTTGGCCGGTTCCCGGGCTAGGCAGCGGTGGAGAATGCGATTGAGCGGTTCGTCTATGCGGGAATCGGCTTTCCTGAAATCGGGAATCTCCATCTTCAATATGCGGCGCCGGGATTCCTCGGCATCGGCCCCCTTGAAGATATTTTTGCCCAGGAGCAAATGAGCGAGGACCACGCCGGCCGAAAAAATGTCGGAACGGCGGTCCGTCACCTGGAAATCGGCCTGTTCGGGGCTCATGTAATCGGCCTTGCCGGCTACGACTTCGCCTTCCTGGTCCGTGAGGAAGCCCCGGGCCTTGGCGATGCCAAAATCAGTCACTTTCACGTCGCCTTCGAACGCAATCATGATGTTTTTGAAACTCACGTCCCGATGAACGATGCCCAATGCGCGTCCGTCTTTGTCGCTCTTCGCATGGGCATAGGCGAGTCCCCGGGCCACGCGGCTCGTGATGAATACCGCCAGCTCCTTGGGGAGCCGCCGTTTCCGATCGGCCAGTTGGCGGGTGAATTGTTCCAGGTTCACGCCCCGGATCAACTCCATACAGATAAAGCAGACGCCTTTCGTTTCCCCCAGATGATAGGTTTGCACGATGTTCGTATGGATCAGGTCGGCCACGAGCTTCGCCTCGCCGATGAAGTTTTCGATGAACATCTTCTGGCTCGCGAAGTTCGGGCGGATGATTTTAATGGCGACCCTCTTGACGAAGCCCTGGGCGCCAAGCTGTTCGCCCTCGAAAACGATGCCCATGCCGCCCTCAAAAATTTTGCGGACGATTTCGTAGCGGAATTCGCTTTGGATTTCGAACAGCGGCATCGCCTGATGGTGGGCCATCAGTTCAGGAAGTCAAGTTTCCATCCCGCCCAAAAGGGGTGAATTTTTTTTCATTTTTTTCTTGCGGGAATCGGCTGAAACCCTTTAATTCGCCTTACGTCACGCGACTTTTGACGAAAACAACAACGATAACAAACAACAGGAAGGACACCGATTATGGCAAAAGCACTCTCAAAATCCCAACTGGCCGCCGAAATTGCAGACAAGGCTGAGATTCCAAAGCGGAAAGCCACGGAAATTCTCGAACACATTGCCTCGCTCGCCTACAAGCACGCCAAGAACACGTTCACGCTCCCAGGCATCGGCAAACTCGTGCTGAAAGACCGCGCCGCCCGCATGGGCCGCAATCCCAAGACGGGGGAAACCATCCAGATTCCCGCAAAGCGCGTCGTCAAGTTCCGCGTCGCCAAGGCCGCCAAGGACGCAATTCTGGGCGCCAAGTAATTGTTTCCGATTTTTTGACGGCGCTCCGATCTCCCGGAGCGCCTTTTTTTATTACCCCCCAGGCCCTGCAACGGAGCATTGACCCACCCGTCAGCCATGAAGCCCCGCGTTCGCTTTGCCCCCTCCCCTACCGGCCACCTGCACATTGGCGGCGCGCGCACCGCGTTGTTCAATTGGCTCTATGCCCGCCACACGGGCGGCGCGTTTATCCTGCGAATTGAAGACACGGACACGGCGCGCAATTCCCAGGAGGCAGTGAAGCTCATTCTCGACGGCCTCCGCTGGCTCGGCCTGGACTGGGATGAAGGCCCGCTGACGGCCGACGCCACCGGGCCAAGCCAGGGGGATTTCGGCCCTTATTTCCAATCGCAACGCCACGCCAATTATCGAAACCGGGTCGAGGCGCTCCTGTCACGCGGCCTGGCCTATGAACATGCGGGTGCCGTCAAGTTTAAAATGCAGCGCGAACCAATCGCCATCAACGACCTCGTCGCCGGCCAGGTCATCCGCAAGCTCACCGACCGCGAGGCCGCCGACCCCGACTTCGTCATCATGCGTTCCGATGGCCAGCCGGTCTTTCACCTCGTCAACGTCGTGGATGACCTCGACATGGGCGTCACCCACGTCATTCGCGGCGAAGATCATTTGAGCAATACCGCCCGGCACGTTGCCTTGTTTCGGGCCTTTGGCGTCCCGCCGCCCCATTACGCCCACATTCCGCTCATCCTCAACGCCGACGGTTCCAAAATGAGCAAGCGGGACAAGGGCGCGTCGCTCGCCGCGTACATGGAGCAAGGATTCCTGGCCGAGGCCGTCGCAAATTATCTTTGCCTGCTGGGCTGGTCGCCAAAGGACAACCGGGAAAAGCTGTCCATCGAAGAAATCACCGAACGATTCGATGTGCCCCAAATCCTCCGCCACAACGCCCGCTTCGATTACGAGAAACTCCTCTGGTTGCAGGGAGAATACGCCCGCGAACTCAACGATGACCGTTTTTATGAACTGGCCGTCCATGCCTTTGCCAGGGCGGGCCTGGACACGAATTCATATCCCCTGCCCTACGTCAAAGCCGCCCTGGACACTTGCAAGGGCAAATTCAAGACCTTCGGCGAACTCCCGGCCTATGCCGGCTTCTATTTTCGGGACGTCCAGGATTATAATCCAGAAGCCGCAAAAAAAGACTTTGTGCCCGAGAACAAACCGCGGGTACAGGCGCTGCGGGACGCTTTTGGAAAGCTCGACAAATTTGACGCCGCGAGTTTGGAAACCGCTTTGAAGTCAACGGCTGCGGCACTGGGCGTCAAAGCGGGCGTTTTGGTCCATCCGTGCCGATTGGCCGTCACCGGCAATGTGGCCGGGCCGAGCTTGTATCATTCGCTGGAAGTTTTGGGAAAGGAAAAATCGTTGCAGCGGATGGGCCGGGCCCTCGAACGGTTTTAGCCATCGTTTGGCTGCTGGTTTGCCGCCGGTTTGCATTTTGGAGGGCAAATTCGTTATCCTTTGCCCGTGGCATTTCAAAAAATTACCATTATCGGCGTCGGCCTTTTGGGCGGCTCCCTCGGACTCGCCGTCCGGCGACGGCGTATGGCCGGTGAAATTGCCGGGTTCGTACGCCGCAAGGCCTCCATTGCCGAGTGCGAAAAATCCGGCGCCACGGACTTTGCCACCATGGATTTGGCGGCCGCCGTTTCAAACGCGGACCTGGTGATTTTTTGCACGCCCCCGGGCCGAATGCGGCCGATTGCCCAACAATTCGCCGGCGCGCTCAAGCCCGGAGCCATCGTCACAGACGTCGGCAGCGTCAAGGCGCCGGTGGTGAAGGAATTGGAGCCGCTTCTGGCCCGCGCCGGAGCGCATTTTGTCGGAAGTCATCCGATGGCCGGCGGCGAAAAGACCGGCATCGCCGCGGCGCGGGAGGATTTGTTTGAAAATGCGGTTTGCGCGTTGACGCCGACGAGCCGGACCAATGCCGCCGCCCTGAAAAAAACCGCGGAATTTTGGAAATCGCTCGGCTCGCGGGTTCTGAAAATGTCCCCGGCCCGCCATGATTTGTTCGTCAGCCGGTCCAGCCATTTGCCGCATCTGGCGGCCGCGGCCCTGGCAAACGTCGTCCTGAATTCGAAACAGCCGGAGATACAACTGCTTTGCGGCAACGGATTTCGGGACACCACGCGAATTGCGTCGGGTTCTTCGGAAATGTGGCGGGACATCGCCCTGGCCAATCGAAAAAATCTGGCGTACGCGGCGGCTGCGCTGATCGCGGAATTGGAAAAATTTCGAACGATGCTCAAGAAGGCCGATGCCCCGGCCATTGCCGAATTTTTTGAAACGGCCAAGTCGCGGCGGGACCGGTTCATCAACAGCCGCCGGGGCTGTTCAGAGTCAGCCAACCCAGACTGACATGCTGCCCGATCTCATTGAAATCGTTTCAGCGACCGGCCCCGTGCGCGCGGAGATTTCCGCTCCCGGCTCCAAGAGCATTACGAACCGGGCATTGATTCTCGCCGCCCTCGCCCAGGGCGAAGTCACCCTCGCCGGAGCCTTGTGGAGCGAGGACACGCAAATCATGGCCAATTGCCTGCAAGAGCTGGGCTTTGAAATCCATGTCCGCCCTGACCCGGGCGAATTTTGCAATCGCATCATCACCATCAAAGGCCTTGCCGGAAAAATTCCAAACGGCGGCACGGACCATGCCCCGCTCGATCTGCACGTGGGCAATGCCGGCACCGCGGCCCGGTTCTTATCGGCGTTGCTCTGCCTGGGCGGTGGCGTTTATCGCCTCAGTGGCGTGCCCAGAATGCACGAGCGTCCGCAGGCGGAACTATTCCACGCCCTGCGGCAGTTGGGTTATCGCATTGAGCCGGAAAGGCGCGATGACCGGCTGCCGGCAAGGATTTTCGGCCAAGGACCCAAATCGGGAAAATGCAGCGCCAGCATCCAAGAAAGTTCTCAATTTGCCTCCGCCCTGTTGCTGTGCAGGAAGGCGGGAGGATGGGAAGTTCAGGTGACGGGTGAAAATGCCGAAGAATCGCCTTATGTGGCGATGACTTCAAAAATGACTGAAGCTTTTCCATATCACGGAGGAACGTTTCAGATCGAGCCGGATGCTTCGAGCGGAAGCTATTTCCGGGCGGCGGACTGGCTTTTTGCCGCGACATCCGATGGCTTTGGCAAAATCACGGTCAGGAACTGGCCGAAGTCCGGCTGGCAGATTGATGCCGCCTTTCCAGCCTTTCTGCCTCTTCCAGAAAGCATTTCGCGCAACGGACAGCTTGGCGACAGCATTATGACGGCCATCGTCCTGGCCGCCGATGAGAGGACCGAACGAGGCCCGCGAGCGCATGGAAAACGCGAAAAAATCCATTTTACCGATTTGGACCGGCTGCGAGTTCAGGAATGCGATCGGGTGCTTGCCCTGCGCACGGAACTGCGCAAATGCGGGGCAAAAATCGTGGAAAAAGGCGACACGCTGACCATTCATCCGTCACAACTTCATGGCTCGGAAATTGAAACCTACAACGACCATCGCATGGCCATGTGCTTTGCGATTCTCGGATTGAAAATTCCCGGCATCAAAATCAAAAACCCGGCCTGCGTCAAAAAGACATTCCCGAATTTTTTCCAGAAACTCGCTGCCGCGCCGCCAACCGGCTTGGGCGTTTCCATCCTGGAAGCTGACACCGGCCGTCCATTGCGGTTGGAAGAACTTTTTGCCCATTGAAACCTCCCATCATTATCGCCATTGACGGCACCAGCGCGAGCGGCAAGAGCACGAACGCCAAACTGGTGGCCCGCTCGCTCGGATATATTTACGTGGATACCGGCGCCATGTACCGCACCCTCGCCTGGCATTGCCTCAAACAACGAATTGACACCCACGACCCCAAGGCGGTCACCACCGCCTCTCGCCGATGGAAGACGCGATTGCGATGCGACGAACAAAACGGCCTCCGCACCGTCCATCTGCTGGTCAACGGCTATTATCCGGAAAGGGAAATTCGCACCGCCGAAACCAGCGCCGCCGTCCCGCACGTGGCTGCCGTGCCACAAGTGCGCCAATGGATGGTCAAGCGCCAGCGCGAATGCGCCCAATTCGGCAATCTCGTCATGGAAGGCCGTGACATTGGCACGAACGTCTTTCCCGAAACGGAATTCAAGTTCTACCTCGATGCACAACTCGAGGAACGGTCCCGGCGCCGGGCGGCGGATGGCATCCAGGAAAACCTTGCCGCGCGCGATCAGCGCGACAGCCAGCGCGCCGTGGCGCCGCTCATGATTCCGCTGGGCGCCATGGTCATTAATAATTCGCACCTCAGTTCGGAGCAAACAAGTGGTTTGATTCTCAAGGAAATCCAATCGCGGCGTGCCCGATGAGCCGAAACACGCCATGAATTTTCTTTACTGGCTCGGCTGGCTTTCTTTTCGGGCGGCGTTTGCCACGTTCTTTCGCTGGCGCGTGTATGGGACCGGAAACGTTCCCCAAACCGGGCCGGTCATTCTGGCGGCCAATCACGCCAGCTACCTGGACCCGCCCCTCGTGGGCGCCGGCTTGACGCGACCCATCCATTATCTCGCGCGGCGGAGCCTCTTCCGCTTCCCGCTCATTGGTCCACTGCTGCGCAAATGGAAGGCCGTTCCGCTGGACCGCGACGGCGGCGGCTCGCAGGGAATGAAAGTAATTTTGGAGCGCCTCCGGGCTGGCGGCGGCATTGTTCTGTTTCCGGAAGGCACGCGGTCACATGACGGCCGGCTCCAGTCGCCCGAAGCGGGCATTGGATTCGTTGTGGCCAAATCCGAGGCGCCCGTCGTGCCCGTGCGGGTTTTTGGAACCTTCGAAGCCTTCGGACGGCAACACAAGGTCCCCAGGCCCAGGCAGGTGGCCGTGGTTTACGGCGAGCCCATGCGGTTTGAAAAATTGCGGGCGCGGGCGGCAACGTGCGACAAGGCGCGGCTCAGGGAGATTTACAGGGAAATCGCCGGCGAAATCATGACGGCAATTGCGCGTCTGGAACAGGGTGAATATCGCAAGTGAAAGGGGGAAGGACGGATTGGCTCCAACGGCCAGCGCATGAGCGGAGGATTTTGGAAATGTCTCGCGTTGGGGAGGGTTTGGATTTTTAATCGGCGAAGGTGGGGAGAGATGCCGGTGTGGCGAAATGGCAGACGCACAGGACTTAAAATCCTGGGACGGTAAAACGTCGTGCGGGTTCGAGTCCCGCCACCGGCACCAATCGCTAAAACATCAATAAAATCAATAGTATTGGGAGTTTCCATGTCGCTGCAATGGGTTCAGGGTAACGCTTTGGGCCAACGTGTCTGCCGGTGTTAATCGTATTTGACATAGCGGGCAAATGAATACAAATTGTCTCAGTGCGCGTCATTAAAGAAGCGTTTCTCCTGGCGGCAGGGCGGAAACATCCTCCGGCAGCACGCCACTTGGACGCTTGGCGCAAGGCGGTCAAGCAGGCCAACTGGCGCAACCTGGTGGATGTGCGGCGGAGTTGCCCGCACACGGATAGCACGAAAGTCCGCGGTGGGCGGACAGTGTTGATTTTCAACATCCGTCGGAATGATTACCGGCTGATTGCGGCGGCGCATTTCAACCGCCAAATCGTCTATACGCTGCGCTTTATGACGCACGCCGAATACAGCAAAGAGCGATGGAAAGAGACATTATGAAAACGACGCACGAGAAAATTGAGTTTGCCGGGCTGCCCAAAGATTACGCCGGGCTGTGCCGCCTGCTAACGCCGCGCCCAATTCACGACAAGGCGGAATTTGAGAACGTGACGGAAATCACCGACGCAATGGCCGGACACAAGCTGACGGCAGACCAAGAAGATTATTTCGACCTGCTTTGCCGTCTGATTGAAGATTACGAAAAAGAACAAGGCTTGCCCGCGCCGAAAGTGACCGCCTTGGAAGCGTTACAACACCTTTTGGAAGCCCATGACATGAGCGCGGCGGATTTGGCGCGGTTGCTGGGCGTTCACCGGACGCTGGGCGCGATGATTTTGCGCGGCGAACGGCAGTTAACGCTGGCACATGTTCGCGCGCTCGCGAAACATTTCAGCGTGTCCGCCGATTTGTTCCTGCCGTAAAAGCATCCGCCTCGCATCGTTCAATGAACGCGAGAATGCTGGCGAGATGAAACAGCCGGACGATTTCAATGCGCTGGTGGTGTTGTGGCGCAGAGAGTGGAAACTGACGCGGTTCATTTCACGCCGCGCGTCTCTGCCTTTGCCTTTGCCAGTTCGTCGCGCAGTAGCCGGGCCAGCGGTCGGATCGTTTGCGCGCTGAATTCGAACGCACAGCCCGCCGCCTTGAACAGTTCGGGCAGCGAACGTGATCCCCCAAGAGCCAGGGACCCCTTGTAATCCGCGAGGGATTTTGTCTTGTCACGCTTCGCATTCGCCCAGACTTGCAACGCGCCAATCTGGGCGATGCCGTATTCGATGTAATAAAAGGGATGGATGAAGATGTGAAGCTGCCGGTGCCAGAGATGGGCGCGGATATTCTCCAATCCGCTCCAATCCACCTCGCCGCCGAAGCGGTTCATCAGGGCCGTCCATGCATCGCACCGGTCCTGGCGGCTGTGGCCCGGATGCGTGTAAAGCCAATGCTGAAACGCGTCCACGGTCGCAATCCACGGAAAAACCCCCACCACGCCTTCCAGGTGAACGCGCCTCGCGCGGTTGGCGTCCTCCCCGTCACCGTTGGACGGGTAGTATTCATTCCAAAATTCCTTTCCCAGCAGTTCCATGCTCATCGAAGCCACCTCGCAGAATTCAATCGGCGCCGTGCGGTAGGCGTAAAGATCTTCGTCGCGAACCGCCATCGCGTGAAACGCGTGGCCGGCTTCATGCAGAATCGTTTCGACATCGCGCTGGAGACCGACCGCGTTCATGAAAATAAACGGCAGGCGCGCTTCCGCCAGCGTGCATTGGTAACCGCCAGGGGCCTTGCCCTTGCGATTATCCAAATCCAGCAGCTTGAGATCCTGCATGGCCTGAAATTCGCGGGCCAGTTCCTTATCCAGGCGATCAAAAACGCGCTGCGTGCGGGTAAGTATCTGGCTTGCGTCTGAAAACGGTTTGAGTGGAGGGCGGTCCAGCGGGTCCACGGCCAGGTCCCACGGCCGGAGGGATTCGAGGTTCAACTGCCGGCGGCGTTCGGCGTGAAGCTCGCGCACAATGGGCATGATCTCCCCTTCCACGGCTTCATGGAACCGCTCGCAATCGCCCGGCGTGTAATCAAAACGGCCCATGCGGCGAAACGCATGGTCCCGATAGTTCGCAAAGCCGGCGTTTTGGGCGATTCTGGCCCGGAGCTTGAGTTGCTGGTCGAAAATGTCATCGAATTTTTCGGCTTCGCGCAGGCGCCGCGCCGCGACCAATTCCCATGCCTCCCGGCGCAGCGGCCGATCCGGTTCTTCCAGGTACCGGCCCATCTGGACAAGCGTTTGCTCGCGTCCCTGGAATGTCACGGTAAGCGCGCCGCTCAATTTTTGATATTGCTGGCAGAGCCTGGATTCCTCGGTTTCCAGCGGAACATTTTCCGGGCGGAAAAGTTCGACGCGATTTCTCGCGTCCCGATCAAGAATATGATAACGTTCAGGAGCAAGGGCGGCGCGGGCGGGATGGGTCACGTGGATTTTTTCCAGCGCGAACTGGCGGGTCTTGAGATGCGGTTCAACGTTTTCCAGGAAATGCAGGTAGGCGTTTTCCGCGTCGGGGTTGTCCGTGTGGCAGGTCATCGCGATATAGCGGCGGGACGATTCCTCGTCGAGCGCCGCGGAAAGTTCGCTCCAATCCCGGAGCCAGGTTTCCAGATCCCCGGCCGTCGCCGCCTGCGTGGCCCGCCGTTCCAATTCATCGAACAGCGGGGCGATTTGCGCCCAATCCCCCAGGTCAACGGCGTCCGGAACAAAGTGCCGTGGTTTGTATGCCGGCAATGTGCCGAATGGCAATAAATTCATCCGAATAGAATAGCGGCTCGCCATCGAATGTGAAAATCGAATCCGTGGCTGAAAATGAATTCCTCTGTGCTCTCCGTGCCTCCGTGGTGAAATTTGCCTCCATTCGCGGTTTGACTTTTGCCTTTCTCGCCTATGATTCGGATATGCGCGCCATGGTCCTTGTACAACCGAACACGCCCCTCCGTGCCCTCGAAATTCCAGCGCCCCGCCCCGCCGCAAACGAGATCTTGATTCATGTCGGCGCCTGCGCCGTCTGTCGCACGGACCTGCACATCGTGGATGGCGAACTGCCGCGGCCCAAGCTGCCGCTGGTGCCTGGACACGAAATCGTCGGCCGCGTGGTCGCCGGAGGAAGAGGCGCCCGTCGCTTCAAACTGGGCAGCCGCGTCGGCGTCCCCTGGCTCGGTCGCACCTGCGGCACGTGCCCCTTTTGCCGCGGCGGCCGCGAAAACCTCTGCGATAAGGCCGAATTCACCGGCTACACGCGCAACGGCGGCTACGCGGAATTCGTGGCCGCCGATGAACGTTTCTGCTTTCCGATTCCGAACATCTATTCCGATGCCGAAGCCGCTCCCCTGCTCTGCGCCGGCCTCATCGGCTTTCGGTCGCTCGCTAAAACCGGCAATGCCCGGAAACTTGGCATTTACGGCTTCGGAGCCGCCGCCCATATCATTACGCAGGTAGCCGTTTTCCAGAAAAGAAAAGTCTTTGCCTTTACGCGCCGCCGCGACAGCGCGGCGCAACGGTTCGCAATATCACTGGGCGCCGTTTGGTCAGGCCATTCGGAAATGCTCCCGCCTGAAAAACTCGATGCTGCCATTCTCTTCGCGCCCGTCGGCGCGCTCGTTCCACAGGCGCTCAAAGCCCTGGAAAAGGGCGGCACAGTCGTCTGTGGCGGCATCCACATGAGCAATGTGCCCCAATTTTCCTATGATCTGCTCTGGCAAGAGAGAAGCATCTCCTCGGTCGCAAATCTCACGCGCCAGGACGGTATGGACTTTTTCAAAATGGCTCCGCGTGTGCCTGTCAAAACCAGCGTCCAGACCTTCCCATTGTGCCAGGCCAACACCGTCCTGGACCGCCTCCGCAACGGCAAAATCCACGGGGCCGCCGTATTGGCCCCTTGACGCGGGTCATTTCATTTCGCCGCGAAAATCGCCTCTTTCATTCGCCTTTCTGGCACGGCCATTGCTCCTTCCAGGCTGTCATTTTTAAAAAATGACAATCAGTAGAAGAAGGTTTTATGCCGATGAAATCAGTTGTTTCCCGCTCCTTTGATGCGGCCCGCCTAGCGCTGGCTCTCGCAGCCGCCTCTTTGTGGATGAGCGCGCGCGCCCAATTGACGACGGTCGCCTATGATGGATTCAATTACAGTGCCGGCGCCCTGGCCGGTGACAATGGCGGCACCGGCTGGAGCAATGCGTGGACATGGTCCTATTCACCCGGCGCGAGCCTTGGCGTAAGCGCCACCGGCCTGAATTATTCGGGCCTGTCCACGACCGGCGGAAGCGCCGTTTGGGCATCGGGCGGAAACGGCATCAGTGAAGCCGACCGGTCGCTGCCCCTGCAGGACGGTGGCATCGTCTATCTCCAATTCCTGTGCCAGTTCGGTTCGAGCAGCGGCGGCGGCACGCCCAACATCCGCCTCCTGGATGGCACGACCGTCACGGGCGGATTCGGCGCCAATGGCGGCACCTATGCCGGCGTCATCTCCATTCTGAACTCCGCCCTCAACCCAGCCGTGGACGGCTCCTCGTCCAGCACCAATCTTTTATCCAGCCTCAATCTCGTCATCGGTCGCATGGATTACCAAAACAACACGACGATGATGTGGGTCAATCCAGACCTCTCCACCTTCAACTACGCCGCCCCGCCCACGCCCGATGCCACGCTCACGAATGCGCCGATCTTCGACGGGATTGCCATCTATACCCGTAGCCCCGGCAACGTGGATGAAATCAAAGTAATGACTGAACCAGTCCCGGAACCGCCCTTCTTTTCGCTTATTGCCGCCGCCGGCATTCTTCTCTTGTTCCGGCGCCGCCGTTGAATTTTCCCGCCTGTTTTTCAGATTCCTTTGCCGCTATGGTTTGATTCCGTGAAATCGAACCTTCGCGTCGCCGCGCCGCCCTCCAGGCCCGTAATGGTCTTCGACCATGATTGCCGCTTTTGCCGGCTGTGGATACGGCGCTGGCGCCAGATCACCGGCGAAGCCGTCGAATATCTGGCGTTTCAGGACGCGCAAACCCTGGAACGATTCCCCGAAATCCCGCGGGCGCAATTCGAAAAATCAGTCCATGTCATTCAGCCCGATGGCCGGGTCTTTTTTGGCGCGGAAGCGGTTTTTCTTTCGCTGGCCCAAAGCCGGAACTTTCAATGGCCTCTGCGACTTTACCATCGCCTTCCAATGCCGGCGGCCATCGCGGAACGCCTTTACGAATTTGTGGCAGGCCATCGCGCGGCTTTTTCGCGGCTGACGCGGTTGCTCTGCGGAGCGCGGGTGGAGCGGCCCGGCTATTTTCTTGTCCGCCGGCTCTTTCTGGCCGCGTTGGGCGTGGTCTATCTGATGGCTTTTGCGTCGCTCTGGACACAGGTCACGGGGTTGATCGGGCACAATGGCATTCTGCCGGCCAGCCGGTATTTATCCGCCGCCGGCCATCAATTGGACCAGCAGGGACTGGGCTTTGCGCGCCCTTACTTCCTGCCGACGCTTTGCTGGCTGGACCCTTCCGATGCTTTCTTAAATGCGCAATGCGCCGCCGGCGTCGTGCTGGGCGCGCTTCTTGTCCTGGGCATTGCGCCCGCGCCCTGCCTGGCGTTGTTATGGCTCCTTTATCTTTCGCTGGCGGTCGCCGGCCAGGATTTTCTGGCGTTTCAATGGGACAATCTCCTTCTGGAAACCGGCTTTCTGGCGATCTTTTTCGCCCCGCTTCATCTGCTGCCCCGGTGGGAACATGAAGGGCCGCCCTCGCGCATTGTTCTGTGGCTGTTGCGCGCTCTCATGTTTAAATTCATGCTTTCAGCCGGGGCGGTCAAATGGCTGGGCGGCGACCAAAACTGGCATCATCTCACGGCGCTCACGTTCCATTATTACACGCAACCTTTGCCCACGCCCATTGCCTGGTATGCAAACCAGTTGCCCTTGTGGTTTCAAAAGGTCTCATGCGGTGTCGTGTTGGGCGTTGAAATGGGCGCGCCGTTCCTCATTTTTGCCCCGCGCCGAATTCGCTTCATCGGCTGCGGCGCGTTCGCGTTTCTGCAAATAATGATTTTATTGTCCGGCAATTACACTTTCTTCAACTGGCTCGCGCTCGCGCTGTGCATTCCACTCCTCGACGATTTTGTCTTTGGCCGCCTTGCCTGCAACAAGCACGAACGCCTTCAGTCGCGGCCGTTTCGCCGCGCCATTGCCTGGCCCCGTCTGATCACCATTCCGCTGGCCGCCCTGGTGCTGGCCCTTGACGGATTTCAAGTCGCCTCGTTGTCTGGCGCGTCCGGCGCGTGGCTCAGCCCGGCGGCGCTGGCGGAGCAGTGGCTGGCGCCGTTCCGCGCCTTCAACCGCTACGGCTTGTTTGCCGTGATGACCACGGAGCGGCATGAAATCATTGTCGAAGGCAGCAATGACGGCGCTCATTGGCTGCCGTACGAATTCAAATATAAACCGGGCGACGTCAACCGCGCCCCGCCCTTTGTTGCGCCGCACCAGCCGCGCCTGGACTGGCAGATGTGGTTCGCCGCGCTTGGCGACTATCGGGACAATCCGTGGTTTGTGCGCTTCTGTATCTGTCTCTTGCGCGGCTCGCCGAGGGTCCTCCCTTTGCTCAAGCATAATCCCTTTCCCAATCATCCGCCCCGCTACATCCGCGCCGAATTGTTCGATTACCACTTCACGAATTTCGCCGAACGCCAGGCAACCCGCGCGTGGTGGAAACGGCGGCGCATCGGCGAATATCTCCCGCCAATTTCTCTCCGGAAAGGGGCTTTGCACATAATTGACCGTTTGCCCAAAACGTCGAGATTCCGCACAAAAATAAAATTTACTGCCCTTCTGCACCGCAGCCTGACAGGTAGGCAATAAAACCGACAATCAGTATAAGGATAACAACGGCCAGCCAGTTACCGATGGTATTCCAGCATTGAGTCACCTCCCGCTCCTCGAACTCGTGTGTCGCACCCCAGTCCCAGACCGGATAATCGGGGCTGCACAATCCTTCATTTGATTTTGTCGGTCGAGTAAAACCACAACTGGGGCATTTCAACGCCGTCGTGGATACGCTTTTGCCGCATTCAGGGCACGTGGTTAGAGCCATAATCAAACCGGGCGTTAAACGCGAAGCAGGAAAGAAAAAGGCGTGCAGCCAGCACACCCACACAGAGGGTTACGAAGCCCTTCGAGAAGATGCACCAAGCCACACGCCCGATGGGGCGTGTGCAAGGCAAGGGATTCTCGGAAGAAATGTCGTAATTTCCGTGTGCCCTTACCGCTACGCTAAATTGTTCTGTTGTTAAAATCCAACACCCGCCAGCGACATCCGCCTGCCCGAAGTGCGGGGTGTTGATCCGAATACGGGAACGGGAACAGGATACAAATTAAAAAATGTTGACGAATCCAATTTGCGGGTATTGGCTTCCACCGGTTTATGCCCGAACCTCCGCAGCAAGAGCAGACTGAGCAAAAAGACGCGCCACAGCCACCACCACAGGCTGCTCCTCCGGCTGTTCCGGCGACGGGACGGCGAGCCGCTTTCCAAGACCTTAAAATCCAGCTTACAGAAGCTGAATTGGCCAATCCGGGCACCCAAAAGTGTATTTTGGATATGCTCATTCGTGCTGAAGAAGAATCCAATGATCTCAAAGAATACCGGGCAAAGTATTACGAGGCCGACAAACGCGCTGGAATCCTCGAAGAAAAGCTCAAATCCAACAAAATAAACGAAGTCATGTTTGGGGTCGGTGTTGGGGTCGGGTGTGCAACTATAGGTCTGGCACCCTATTTCTGGGACAATACGGGAAAAGGGCCTATCGTTTTGACTGTTGGTCTGGCGCTGGTACTGGGAGCAACATACGGGAGAATTTCATTCAAATGAAGACCACGTGGTTAGGCATTTACGACCGTGGAAATATCGCAAACGAGCGCGTTCATTTTCGCGCCTTGGCTGATATTGATCTTCAGTTCTGCGCGATTGTCGACACACAGTACCAGACAGTACAGGGGTTGATCGAAGTTAATAATAAAAACTGTTTCTGGTTTTCTCCTTACCCGGTTAAAGCCGGTCAGAACGTGGTCGTCTATACCCGCGCTGGTGTTCCGAATTTTGAAACCCGCGCTGATGGTTCAATGTTTCATTTCTTTTTTAGGGGGCTTGGTCAACCTCTTTATCAGCCGGTACACAGGTGTGCTGTGCTTTTAGAAATAAACAGTTGGATTACCACGGCGTGGGGCAGTTGACCTGACTTTTTGTGCAGAAAATCCGTTTGCACAAAAAGTCAGATCATTTCATGCGCTATTGTGCAAAGCCTCCGCCAGGGGGTGGTCGAGTAAGGTGTCTCGCGCCTCGTCGAGCTTGCGCTTTCGCCCCGAAACACCCAGTATCCTTTAACGCAATTTCGCATGAATACCACGGGCCGCGTCTTGAATTTTTTCTCCCCGGCGCGCTTTGCCCTCCTCTTGGCGCTTCTCGTTTTCGCGGCATTTCCGGAAGTCATCCTGGGCGCCCAAACGTTCGTCGCGCGCGACTTCGGTTTCTTCTCGTTCCCGGCCGCCTGGTTCCAACGCGAGTGTTTTTGGCGCGGTCAATTGCCCTTCTGGAACCCTTACAACGACTGCGGCATCCCTTTCCTGGCCCAATGGAACACCATGCCTCTCTATCCGCCCGCCCTCCTTTATCTCCTCCTCCCCTTGCCCTGGTCCCTCAATTTTTTTTGCCTGCTGCATCTTTGGTTCGCGGGCATGGGCATGTTTTTTCTCGCCCGCAAATGGAGCGGCAGCGCCCCGGCCGCCGCCTTCGCCGGAGTGGTTTTTTCGTTTAATGGCCTGACCCTCAACCTGCTCATGTGGCCAAGCCACGTCGCCACCTTCAGTTGGATGCCCTGGGTGATTCTCGCCGTGGAAAAAGCGTGGCAGGACGGCGGCCGCTGCATTTTCGTCGCCGTGTTTGCCGGCGCCATGCAAATGCTCGCCGGCGGACCGGAGCCGATCCTCTTCACCTGGCTCCTGCTCGCCGCCCTTTGGGCGCGTCATTTCGTCCGCGGCGACACGTCGCGCCTGCCGACCCTCTGGCGGTTTCCCGTAATCGTGGCGCTCGTGGCCGCGCTGTGCGCGGCCCAATTGCTGCCGTTCCTCAATCTGGCCGCCCACTCGGAGCGTCAGTTCGGCTACACCGATCTGCGCTGGTCCATGCCCGCATGGGGATGGGTCAATTTCCTTGTCCCTATGGCTTTTGGCACAACCGCCGACGAAGGCGTCTTTTTTCAATTCGGCCAGTCTTGGACTTCTTCCTATTATTTGGGCGTGGCGGCGCTATGGCTGGCCATTTATGCCGCCTGGCGCGTTCGCGCGCCGCGCGCCGTTTTGCTGTCCGTGGCCGCCATCATCGCCCTCATTTTCGGCATGGGCGGGCATACCTTCCTATATCCGGAGCTCCGGGCCGTTATCCCTCAGTTGAGCCTGATCACCTATCCTGTCAAATATCTCCTGGTTGATGCCTTCGTTGTTCCCCTGCTGGCCGCGCTCGCCCTGGCCGCCTTGCTGGAAAGAACCGTCTCGACCGATCGCCTCTTTTTCATCGGAACCGTCCTTCTTGGGCTGTTGGGCGCTGTTTTGTTCTGGGTCGGCAAATTTTCGTTCACTGCCCCGCAAGCCCACGCCGCCCTCCTCAATGGATTGTCGCGGGCGGGCTTCATCTTGCTGGCCGCCGCGCTTCTCTTTGTGCTGGCCCGCGGGCGCGAATCGCCCCTCTTCCGATTTGCGCCGCTTCTCCTCGTTCTATTCTCATGGCTCGACGTGCAAACCCATGAGCCGCCCCAAAATCCCACCGTGCCCCCATCCGTCTATCAACCCAATCTGGCGCGCCGGCGCTTGAAAATGCAGCCTCAACCAAACCTCGGCCGCTCGCGCGCCATGATCTCCCCGCCGGCGGAAATGACCTTTGTCCATGTTGCCCTTTCGCGCCCGGAAAATGAGTTCCTCCTCAAGCGCCTGGCTTATGGCGGCAATGTGAATCTCCTGGATTCTGTCCCCAAGGTGGATGGTTTTTTTTCGCTCGCCCCGCGCGAATGTGACGCCCTGCAATCCTGGCTTTACGGGGCGACCAACCTGGATTTTTCGCCCTTGAAGAATTTCCTCGGCGTTTCGCAGGTTTCGGAATCAAAAAATATCTACAAATGGCAAAGCCGCAAGGGCGCCCTGCCACTGGTCACTGCCGGACAGCAGCCGCTTTTTGTCAAGCCCTCCGACGCCATGGGCGTCCTGGGTTGGACGAATTGGAACCCTGCTGCTGTCGTTTTTCTCGTGCCGCGGGACAGGCCCTTTGTTTATGTAACCCATGCCGCTCCCGCCCGGGTCATTCAATCCCGGTTTGGCTTTCAGCGCGTGGACTTCACCGTCCAGTCAACGGCGCCGTCGCTGGCCGTCATCGCCCAAACGTTTGATGCCAACTGGCATGCCACCGTGGATGGACATCCGGCCCGGCTGTTACGCGCCAATTACGCCTTTCAGGCCGTGCAGACCCCGCCGGGACGGCATGAAGTCCGGCTCGCCTATCAAGACCGCGCGTTCGCCGTCGGTGTCAAAATTTCCATTGTTACATTGTGCGTATGCCTGGCTGGCCCTCTTTTGTGCCGCGCCAGGTCCCCACGCGCCCCGCTTTCGCCTCCACTTTAGGATTGCCTTTCTGCGTGACTGCGGAAACACTGTTTTTTTATGCCATCACAGGACGCAACGGCCCTTTACCTTCTGAAACTCTGGCCGCGTATCGAAGCCAGCAAGTACCGCATCGCCGCCGCCGCCGCCGTGGTCGTCATTGCCGTCTTTCTATTCTGGTATTTTTCCATGGAAAGCCAGCAAAAGGAAATTGCCGCCGGCCGGGCACTCACCGTCCTGGTGACAAATCCGCACGCCGGCCCGGACGCCTACTTCGCGCTGGACCAGGCATATCCGGGAACCGTCGCCGGACAACGCGCGTTTCTCGGCGGCGCCGAACTATTATTCGTGCAAAACGATTTCACCAACGCCCAGGCGCGATTTCAGCAATTTTTAGACAATCATCCCGAAAGCCAGTTTTCCACCCAGGCCAAACTCGGCGTCGCCGCCTGTGAAGAAGCCGAAGGCCAGACCCAAATGGCCATCGGCTCATACCAGGGCATCGTCAACAGTTCCGCCGAAATTTCGGCCGCAAACCCGGCCAATTTTGCCCTGGCCGAACTTTACGAGAATGCCGGGCGGTTGAATGACGCCCTCCAGCATTATATGGAAGTGGCCCAGTCCGATCAGTCCGGCGCTCTCGGTGTGCAGGCCACCCTCCACTATCTTGACTTCAAAAACCAGGTGCCGCCCGCGGCCCTTTCGGCCCCTGCCTTCCAGTTCCACCAATAAACCCGCCGCTGGAATGAAGCTCACCATCATCGGCACCGGCTACGTCGGTCTCGTCACCGGCGCCTGTTTTGCGGAAGTGGGGCACCGCGTCATTTGCGTGGACAATGATGCCGCAAAAGTGCGCCAGCTTCGCGCCGGCGTCATTCCAATCTACGAACCGGGCCTCGAAGAGCTTGTCAAAAGGAACGTCGCCCTCGGACGCCTCTCTTTCACTGAAAATACTCCGGAAGGCGTCCAACAATCGGACGTTGTTTTCATCGCTGTCCCCACACCGCCGCAGCCCGACGGTTCGGTGGATTTGAGCTTCATCGAGCGCGTCGCCCGCGACATCGCCGGCGCCATGACCGAATACAAAATCGTCGTGGACAAAAGCACCGTGCCGGTAAAGACCGGCGAAAAGGTCGCCGAAACCATCAAACGATATTGCAAAGCCAAAGTGGATTGCGACGTCGTGAGCAATCCCGAGTTTTTGCGCGAGGGTTTTGCCGTTGGCGACCTCATGAACCCCGACCGCGTTGTCGTCGGCGTCCGCTCCCAACGCCCGGTCGCCGCCCTTAAGCAGATTTACGCCCCGTTCCGCGCCCCAATTGTCGTCACCGACATCGCCTCCGCCGAACTCATCAAGCACGCTTCCAATTCCTTTCTTGCCCTCAAAATTTCCTACATCAACGCCATCTCCGTGCTCTGCGAGGCTTCCGGCGCCAATGTCCAGGAAGTCGCCGCGGGCATGGGAATGGATGAACGGATTGGACGGCGATTCCTCGACGCCGGCATTGGCTTCGGCGGAAGCTGCTTTCCCAAGGACCTCAGCGCGTTCATCAAAATCGCCGAGCAGATCGGCTACGATTTCCGCCTCCTCAAGGAGGTCCAGCGCATCAACGCCGACCAAATGGACCGATTCGTAAAAAAAATCATCGAAACTCTCTGGGTCTTGAGAGACAAAAAAATTGCCGTCCTGGGCCTCGCCTTCAAGCAAAACACCGACGACGTGCGCATGTCCCCGGCCATTGCCCTTTGTCAGCGCCTCCAAAAAGAAGGCGCCGCGCTCCGCGTTCATGACCCAAAGGCCATGGAAAAGGCCAGGCCACTTTTGCCCGACGCTACCTGCGTCGAGGACATGAACGCCGTCGCCGAAGGCTGCGACGCCCTCGTGATTGCAACCGAATGGGACGAATTCAAAAACCTGGACCTCGAACGCGTCCGCAAATCATTGTCCCACCCCATCCTCTTTGACGGCCGCAATCTGTTCGACCGCGCCCAAATGGAAGAGCGTGGCTGGATTTACAAAAGCATCGGACGCTAAAGCGGTTGAAGGAATAATGTAGCCGTGCGGTTGGAGAGAAGAGAGCAGCGGTTCTTTTGGGTTTTGGCTTCGTTTTTGCCCGGTTACAGGCCGCTTTGGGCATGCTCCCTCGCTCAGCCTCGCCAAATTCCATCCCCCCGCCGTTATTTCCGCTCCGGGAGATCGCTTCACGCGGCGGACGCGCCAGTCACGGTCGAGGGCAACGCGGCCGTGAGAAAGAAGAGCACGAGAAGTCCCAGCCAACGAGCCGCCGCCGTGGCCGCGGGCGCTTTGCCGCAATGGAACCGGAAACACGCCGGCGCGTTGCGGCAAAACGCGCCCGCTCCGCCCGCCGTGGCTGATGGGGGAGGCCCACGCATTAAAAACCGGGGCCTTTCTTCTTTTGCCATTTCCCATTCCTGGTTTGCGCGGCACATTGGGCGCGTGAACGAGCCGGGCAAAACAGAAACGCCAGCGCCGCTTCAAAACGCGGCCGGTTATCGCGGCCAAACCATTGACATCCGCGCGCTCCTGGCCGAAGTCCAGGCCGCCGCCTCCCGGCACGGCTGGCTCTCTGAAATTTTTTTCGAAGGCAGCCCCTTCCAGTTGTCCGCCCTTCGCCGCCCCACGCCGAACGTTCAACGGCCCAGGCGCGTTTACATCAGCGCCGGTATCCACGGCGATGAGCCGGCCGGGCCGCTGGCCATGCTCCGCCTGCTCCACGACAATCAATGGCCGCCGGACGCCGAACTCTACGCCCTCCCCTGCCTCAACCCCGTCGGCTTCACCCTCAATTCACGCGCAAACGCCCGCGGCATTGACCTCAATCGCGCCTATTTGAACCCCGTCGTCGAGGAAATCCTCGCCCACGTTGCCTGGCTCGAACGCCAGCCCCCCTTTGACCTTTGCCTCCTTCTCCACGAAGATTGGGAATCGCGCGGCTTTTATCTTTACGAACAAAATCCGGAGGGCCGCCCCTCCTTGGCCGAAAAAATCATCCAGGCCGTTGCCGCCGTCTGTCCCGTGGACCATTCCGAAATCATCGAAGGCCGCCCCGCCAGGAACGGCATCCTGCGGCCGAACGTGGACCCAAAATCCCGCCCCGACTGGCCCGAGGCGTTTTACCTCATCACCCACAAAACCAGGCAAAGCTACACGCTGGAAGCCCCATCCGATTTTCCACTCGCAACCCGCGTGGCCGCCCTGCTCGCCGCCGTCCGCGCCGCCCTCCCGGCCGACGCGCCTTGGCCCCCTGAACCCCATCCCGCGGCGCGAGCACAATGTCCTTGTTCAAAATGTCCGCCATAAAATTGTCGGTGTTTGTACTTTGTTGATCCCTCGCTTGGAATCGTCCCGGCAAAGAGATCGGCAATACTACGCCCCTCCGTGTCCTCCGTGCCTCCGTGTTAATTTTTGCCTCCCTTGCGTGAGACCTTTTCCTGGTGCCGTTCGCGACGATTCCCGTCCATTTCGCGCGCCCCAATCTGACAATCTGATAATCTGACAATCTGATAATCCTGTCCATCCTGTCCATCCCGTCCAAAATCCCCCTCGTCCTCGCCTGAACGAGCGAGCATGGCCCAAAGCGGCGTGGCGCTTGCCGCCATCTCATCCTCCAAACGCCGAATATTTTCTTATTCCGCGGCTCCACGCAAACCGGGCCAGCAGGAACGCCGCCAGCACCCAGGCCAGTTGCATCATCAGGCTCGGCCAGATTTCCCCCTCCGGTATCTTCCCCATGTAAATCGCCACCGGCACGTAAAGCATCGAGGGAAACGGCGTGAAAAACAGCGCGTGACCCGCGGCGGGATATTTCGCGATCAGGAAGGCCAGCGGAAAAATATGCCCGCTGGCCACGTATTCGAACGCGAACAGAATGAAGATGAGCGTCGAAATTTCCAGCAGCCAGAACGCCAGCATCGCCATCGTGTACGAAATGAAAAATTGCAGCAGCGCCGTCAGCAACAGCGAAATCGGAAAGGCCGCCCACGCGGCCAGCGTCGCCGGCGCCGCGAAATCCTTCCGAAAACAAAAAACAAACGCCGCCAGCGGCGCCGCCGCTATCGCCACGTACGCCGCCCGCCCCGCGAAAAACAGGCACAGCCGATACCACAAATAATTCACCGGCTTGATCAGGAACTGGCTGATGTTTCCCTCCCGAATGTCCGCCGCTATCTGCCAGTCGTCGTCATTCACAGCCGTCGTCACGTCCACGATCGCCACCAGGATGTAATAAAACACCGTCTGCGCCTCCGTCCAGCCGGACAGCGACTGTCCACCCCCCTTCGACGCGTAAACCGTCCGCCACAATGACAGCATGGCAAACAGGGGAACAAAACTGAACAGCGTTCGCGTCAGGTAATTGAAACGATACGTCAGGTTGTTCTGCACCCCCACGCTGAAAACATGGCCGTACTTTTTCATTCCTTCACGTGCTCCTCAACCCTGTTTCCGTTTTGGTCCGGCAAAAAAAGGAACGCGTGCCCGCGCCAAACCCAAACGAAAACATCCCCTGCCATTGTTCAAGGCCGCGGAAAATCCGCCGGCCGCTGCATGGTTCACCGTCCCCCGGTAACTTGCCAGCGCGTCCGTCATCGGGGCCTGCCTAAATTCCCCGTCCGGCGGGATTTGGATGATCCTGTTGGAAAATTTGACATTTTGGGTGCGATACATTTGGGAGCAAACCACCGGCTAAAAGAAGGTTTCATGGAGAGGGACGTTGGTCTCAATTTGAAAGCAATCTGGAACTATTGGTTCTCCGCCGCGAGAAATCGCTCCGCCTCAATGGCTGCGGCGCAACCCATGCCCGCCGCCGTCACCGCCTGCCGGTAAACCCGGTCCGCGCAGTCGCCCGCCACAAAAACCCCAGGCACGCTCGTGGCCGCGCCCTTTCCCCGAATGATGTATCCCTCCCCGTCCATCTCCACCTGCCCCTTGAAAATCCCGGTGTTGGGCGCGTGGCCAATCGCCACAAAAACCCCCGCGCACGGCACGATCGTTCCGGCATCGGTCTTCAGATTCTTCAATTTCACGCCCGTAACCCGCTCCTGGCCCGCGTCCAGAATTTCCATCACCGCCGAGTCCCAAAGCGGACGGATTTTCGGATGCGTCAGCGCCCGCTCCGCCATGATTTTTGAGGCGCGCAATTTGTCGCGGCGATGAATCAGGAAAATTTCCGAGCCGAACCGCGTCAAATAAAGCGCCTCTTCGCACGCCGAATCCCCTCCGCCCACCACCACCAGCGGTTGGTTGCGGAAAATCGGGAGCGCCCCGTCGCACGTGGCGCAGTACGTCACGCCCTTCGTTTCTAGGAGAGCCTCGCCCGGAACGCCCAGGTGTTTGTGGCTTGCCCCCGTTGCAATGATCACCGTCTCCGCTTCGATCGCTTCGCCGTCCACCGTCAGCGCAAACGGCCGCTTCGAAAATTCCGCCTTTTCCACCGTCCCAAAAGTTGCCCTGGCACCGAAACGTTCCGCCTGCTTTTGCATCCGCGACATCAGTTCAAACCCGTCCAAACCTTCCGGAAATCCGGGAAAATTTTCCACGATGCTCGTCGTGGTGAGCAGCCCGCCGGGCTGCGCCCCCATGAGCACCAGCGGTTTCAGGTTGGCGCGCGCCGTGTAGAGCGCTCCAGTCCACCCCGCGCACCCGGAACCAATGATCACAACTTTCTCCATAGCCGCAAAAGAATGAAGCCTTCATCGCCTCCCGCAAAGAAAAAACACCCCCGGCGCGAAAAAATAATTCGCGTCCATCCGCGCCTGCCGGAGTTGACCGACCCGGAAGCTTTTGACCACGTGAACGATTCCGTGTTTAATGATCAGACCGAGGACGGGCGGACTCGACTGGAAGTCCGGCTGGAAAATGAAACGGTCTGGCTGACGCAGGCGCAAATGGCGGAGTTGTTTCAAACGACACAGCAGAACATCAGCCTGCATCTTCAGAACATTTACGAGGAGGGGGAGTTACAGCTTCCGGCAACTCACAAGGAATCCTTGTCGGTTCGCCGTGAGGGAAACCGCGACGTGCAGCGGCGGCTGGATCACTACAATCTGGATGCGATCATTGCCGGCACGCAACCGACCATTCCGCAAAGAACGGCGGCAAACCGTGGAAATATCTCTTAATTCCGCACGACGCCATCGCCGAAAACATGACCATTGAAGGTCTGTCGGCTCAATTTGGCGAACGTAAAGCGGTCGGGTGACTAGCGCGCCGCCGCCTCCAGTTCCAGGGGAACTTCACGCATGATGTCTCGGCGCAAAACTTCGCTCTTGCCAATTTGCATCAACGCTGTTTCGCCGTTTCCTCGATGCAAATTCTTTGGGAAACAGCTTGCGTCCGTGTCACCCTGGGCGATAATTCGCACATGATAACTGTCACGGATAAAAGCGTCAACCGTGCGGAGCATTATCCACACACCGCATGCCTGTCACCTGTTAGCATGCAAGGAGACAAGCAAAGGGTGTTGGAACGTGATCGAATCTATCACGCGGATGCATTTGAGATGCTTCCTCGCGTAAAGGACGGGAGTATTGATCTGGTTGTTTGCGATGGCCCCTACGGAATCACCACTAACAAATGGGATAGACTCGGTAACATTCAGGAATTCAACCTAAGGCTAATAAGTATCTTTGCCGCAAAGCTCAAGGATGGAGGCGCGCTTTACCTTTTCGGCAAGCCAGACTGCATTGACTTTATTGACTACCGCCCATTTTTAAATCTGCGCTCAAAGATTGTTTGGTATCAACCAAGCCGCCTCGCCCAGGGGCGCATCAATTACACGAACAACTACGACATAATTTGTTATTTCATAAAGGGCGAAAGACCAAAGACATACGATCTCAATGCCGTTCGTGTTGCGCAACTCGTCGAGCTGCAGCACCGTCTTCGCTGCGAGCGTGTTCCATCCGTTACTAATGGGAAGTTCGGCAGGACGAAGTTCAATGGAGATGGAAAAAACCCCGGCGATGTGTGGGGAGATATTAAGCAACTTACCTACAAGTCCAAGGAACTGGTAAGCCGGGATGCACTCAACACGATCCAAAAACCGGAACAACTGATGGAAAGGGTGTTAAAGGCCAGCTCCGCGGAAGGTGATCTTGTCTTGGATCCCTTTGCCGGCGTGGGCACGTGTCCTGTTGTGTGCAAACGCCTCGGGCGACATTTCATCGGGATTGAGAAAGATATTCAATTTGTTGAGGCGGCAAATAAAAGACTTCAAGAAGTCGCGCGCGATTCTGCCGGAAGACTTTTCTAACCATGGCGCGAGAAATCTATCGTAAAATCCTGGAGTTGGTTCTAAAGGCGGCGGACTTGGCAAAGTCTGTCGGCATCAGCAACCTCCTCCAGCCTGGCCTGGTGAAAGAAATGATAATCGCCGACATTCTCGGACATGAACTTATTCACTCCAAGCGCGACGCGGATGCTCACGCCCCAAACAATCCTGGCGAGAAATACGAATATCTATCATGCAAAGAAGGAGGGTCTGGCCAACTTGACCGGATGTTCAAGGAACCCGCATCGAAACGTGCTGATTCTCTAAGCCGGATCACGCGAAATAAAAAGATATACTTTGCGGTCTTCTACGCGGAAAACCAGGCGAAGTGCAAGGTCATATATGAGATTGAGCCACGGGTTTTGGTCCTGGAAACGGAACGACAACTCGACCGAAGCGGAAATGATATTTCTCACGTGGGTTTTTCAGAAAATTGGGCAGGCAGTAACGGACGGGTCGTTTATCAAGATCAGAACGGACACCAAACGAGCTAAAATCAGTAGTGGACGAGGGTAAGCGGTGATTTAGCGCCCCCCTATTGAACGCGTCCGGCCCGTCCAGGATGCGGCGCAGCGTGGCCTGATATTCCGCCAGAAAGTCCCCGCCCGCAGCCCCCGCGCCTGCCGCTCCTCATACCAGCGCGCCGCCGCCTCCAGTTCCAGGGGAACTTCAGGCTGTCGGACCACGCGCATGGAGCTTGGCTGAATTGTCCCGCCATTGTCTTTCATCCTGTCCATCCTGTCCATCCCGTCATCCTGTCAAAAAATTCGTGTTCCATCCGTGGCCAAACCTTTGCGCCCGCTGCGGCCCTTGCGTGAGGCCTTTCCGATCAATCCGCGTATATTGGCGTTTACTCGCGGTTTTTCCCGTGCGTCCTCCGTGTCCTCCGTGCCTCCGTGGTGAAATCATCCTGTCCATCCTGTCCAAAATCTCCGTCCACCCCTCCGTGTCCTCCGTGCCGCGGGGGTGAAATGCGCTGTCTTCGCGTTGAAATTCCAAAAAAGTTATTCAACTTGGGCCAAATCAGTTACATAACTTTTTGGAACACGTTCCATTGCAGGAACTTCCGCGATAAATCCAGTTAAATAACTTTTCATGGACTTCCTTCCATCCCCGTGGTTTAATGCAACTGTAGTAATGAATGCAACTGTCGTAACCAACAAGATGGCCGCCGAAGGGAGCGGCGTCCCGGCAGCCGACGTCCTCGTAATGAATGGGACTGTCGTAAGGAACGGAACTGTCGTAACGAACAAGATGGGCGCCGAAGGGGGTGGCGTCCCGGTGGCCAACGTCGTCGTAAATGGGACTGTCGTAATGAATGCATCTGTCGTAACGAACAAGATGGAATCCGGGAGCACGCCGGTGGCGACGTTGGAATTTCCGTCGTTTGATGGGACCTGGCCGGGAGCAACCGGGCCAACTGCATGGTTCCGGCGTGGTATGAGCAAGACCGTGAGACTGGCCGGGCCGTCGCCATCCCGTTGGCTGGCAGGCGGTTGCCCCGCCGCCCCATTCACGCCAGAAAGAATCCTTCCCGCCCGGGCCGCCCGCGCCTGCCGCCGCTCATCGCCATTTGCAGCCAATTGCAGTCATTTGCGGCCATTTGCAGTAATTTTGAGTAATTTGCGGCTAATTGCGGTTACCAGGCATTTTTCCACCGCCTTGAATGCCGCCAGGGCCGACCGCGCCTGCCGCCGCTCATCATTTCAATATCCATTGACTCCTCCCTTGCATTTTGCTATTTTCGGCCCCGCGGTGAATGCCCTGAACCAGCATGTCCTTGTGTTGAACCGGTTGTGGCAGGCTGTCAACGTCTGCACCACCCGCCGCGCTCTCACTTTGCTCTTTCAAGGCCAGGCCCAGGTGGTTGTTCATGCCGGCGACGGCTCCTTTCGCACCTTCAATTTCCATGAATGGCGCGATTTCTCCGCCGATGCGCCCCATGACGAATCCATTCACGCCGTCTCCTTTCGCATCCGCGTGCCGCGCATCATTCTCCTGCTCATTTACGACCGCCTTCCCAAAAAGGAAGTCAAATTTACGCGGTATAACATCTTTGAGCGCGACAAAAACATCTGCCAATACTGCGGGCGCGTCTTCGACCGCAAGGATTTGAACCTCGATCACGTCATTCCGCGCGATCGCGGCGGGCCGACCACCTGGGAAAACATCGTTTGCTCCTGCGTGGAGTGCAACACCCAAAAGGCCAATCGCACCCCGCAGGAAGCCGGATTGCACCTCATCCGCAAGCCCAAGCGCCCGAAGTGGCGGCCCTTCGTCCAGATCAACTTCTCGACCAACCGGCACGATAGCTGGAAGCATTTCATTGACCTCGCCTATTGGAACGTTGAATTGGGCGAAGACGTCGGATAACGCGCCGTTTCCCGCGCAACTTCCATTTGCCCCCGGTGTTTCAATCCATTATATTTTAAAAAGTGAAAACCCCTGGCAAAATAATCCCGCGCGCCGGTCCAAGAAGCGGCGGTGGATGCAAGTGCGCTCCGGCTTCGGCGGATTTGCCATGGAAATTTAAATGGCCCTTCACCGGCCCCCTTGTAAAAGCGATGCTTTTTAGCGGCTTTTTAGGCGCGCTGGCGCCGACGTTGGCCGCCGCCTTCCAAATAACCCCGGCCGGGCCTTCCCTGACCGGCAATCCCTATGCCATCATTGCCCAGCGAAACATCTTTGGCTTGAATCCACCAGGCCTCAATACCGGGCCATTAACACCCGCGCCTCCGCCCGTCGAGATCACCCTCACCGGAATACAATCCATTCTTGGCCAGGTCAGCGCCTTGTACAAGGTCCACACTCCCCCCAGCCCCGGCCAACCCGCGTCCGACCAGTATTACAATTTAACCAAAGGGCAGCGGCAGGACGATATTGAAGTCGTCAACATTGACCCCAAAAGCGGCGTCATCACCTTCAACAACCACGGCGTTACCGAAGAGTTGACGTTGACCAACGCCGTCTCGACCGGCGGCGGCGCTCCCGCTCCCATGTCATCCGGGACGTCGTATCATCCTCCCTATGGCGCCGCTCATAATGGCCCTCCGGAGCCTGCCAACCGCTTTTACCGGTTTGGCGGTCGTGGAAACCCGGCACGCTTTCGTCCCATGAACAGCGGCCTTGAGAATGGCGCGGCCGGAAGCCCGGCGGGGAGTCAAAGCCTGGTCAATCCTTTCGAAGCCGCTTCCACCCAGCGCACCTACCAGCCGCCGCCCAGCAACATGACGGCTGACCAACTGAAGACACTCATTGAAGTTCAACGGGCCGCGCTTGAAGCCTCGAAGCATCCCGCCTATCCGCCGAACCTCCTTCCTCCGTGAGGCCCAGCCTCCGCTGTCACCTGTCCTTTGCGGATTCAATCAATTCCCAGAACCGGGGATTTTGCTCCAGCGCCTCGTCTTCGCCGGTCTTCAATCCCGAGCGGTATAGAAAATCCTTGAGAGAGTGGCGGCTCAATATCCGATGGATCAGCACCCCCAATTCATGCCGTTCAAAATACACCCGGTAATCGCCAATTCGGAACCGGTGCAAAACCCTCCCGTTCTGCGTTAACTTGCCAAACTGATCCAGTTCGGTGCCCACCACCTGTTGTGGCAATCCACGAAAATCCCCTAAAATTTGCAACTGCAACTCCTTGGGCATGCGCGCCAGTTCGCCCGCGCTCGTGGGAGTGAAAATGATTTGAAACAACCGCATCCCGGCAATGATAACAAGCCCCTTTTTTTATTCCACGGTTTTATTCCGCCTGAAAATTCCTCCGCGGCTCCGGGCCAAGGGCATGGTTACGGCTTAAGACCCTGCAGCAAATCATGAAATTGCGGGGCAATCTCGCGCCCCTCCACCAAGTCGGCCAGCAAACGGCTGCCGACCGCGGCCGGCGAAAATACAATGTCGGCTCCCGCCAGCTTCAGGCGCCGGATGGACAGTATCGAACTCGCGACCGCCAGCACCTGCGCCTGGGAATTGAGGTCCTTGGCAATCAGCGCGATAAAGGCGTTCTCTCCGTCGTCTTCCCGCGCTGCAATCACCATCCGCGCCCGCCCAATTCCCACCGAACGCAACACGGCGTCATTGGTCGCGTCTCCCTCGACGATTTCGTGTTCGAATTCCCCCGCCGGCACCCGCGAGGCCGACGCCGCAATCTGCACAAATTCCACGCCGCGCCGCTTAAATTCCCGCGCCACGTTGCGCGCCACCGCTCCCTCGCCCGCCAGAATGATATGATTTTTTCGCTCCATGCGTTTTTCCTTTGGATTAAACAATCGTTGAAATTCCAGCGAAATTTTCGGGCCGAGCGTGGACGCGATGGCGCTTGCAAAAACACCCAAGCCCACCGCCAACAACGATATCGCAAACCATCGGGCCTCGGTGGTGACCGGCACAATGTCGCCATAACCCACCGTGGACAAGGTCACGATGGTGTAATAGACCGCATTGTTCAAGTCATCAATCGGAGGCCGAAACCCCTTTCCCAATACCAGGCTGCCCACAATCCCGTAAATCAACACCGCGACGATACTGCTGAGCGAAAACATCAGGCTGGCCAGGACCGTCCGCCGCGTAAAATGACGCCTTGTGCCCCAAAGCACGCCCAGAAGCGCGATCTGCAGCCAAAGACTCGGCCCAAATTCCTTTCGCGCAATTCCCACGCCGGCGGTGATAATCAGCAGCCAGACCGCGAGCGTCCACGCGAAGCTGAAGCGTCGCAACAACCCAATTCCCGCGACCGCCAGCATGGAGCCTAAAATCACCTGCGCCGTCCCCCCAAGGACATTCAAGGATTGCCCCAGCCCGTTCAACGCTTTTACGTGTTGAAACGCCGTCAACGGGAGGTTGAAACCCTCCAAAAGCCCGACCGCTCCCGCGAAGATGATAATCAACGCCAGCGGCACCTGCGGCCAGAGCGCCATTAACCTCCCCTTCACTCCATCCAATTTCATGCGGCCATTGTTCATCCCCTTGCCGCGCTGTCAAGCGGTCCTCTCCCACACTCGCACGTTGAGAGCGGCGCGCTCCGTGTCAAAAAGCATCGCTTTCAATCCTCCCCGTGCCGAGAATGCTCTTCATGGAAGAGACACTGCAAGCTCGCGTCCACGGAGACCCCGGCCTGCCCGCCACGCTCGTTTATCTGCCCGGAATGCATGGAGATTGGACGCTCATCAGCGGCTTTCGCAGGGCGGTCGTTGGAAAAGTCCGTTTCATTGAGACGACGTATCCGCGGACGCTCACCTGGTCATTGGATGAATATGCCGCAGCCGTTGAAGGCGCCTTGGCGGACGATGGCATTGAGAGCGGTTGGTTGCTGGGCGAATCGTTCGGTTCGCAGGTATTATGGGCGATAATCGCCCGCAAACGGTTCAAAGCGGTCGGAATTATTTTGGCGGGCGGTTTTGTCAAACATCCCCTGCGGGGCGCCATTCGATGGGCGGAAAGACTGTTTGGCCGGCGATTCCTGAACCTGATCTGCCGGGTCATCTTCGGCTACTCAAAGATCGCGCGTTTTCGCTTCCGGAAATCGCCCGAAACGGCCGCCACCCTCGACGAATTCCTCGAACGCCGCACCCCATTGGATATTCAGGCGGCGCAATATCGCCTCCATCTCGTCGCGCACAATGATCCGCGCCAAACCGCGAAAAGCGTTGCCGCGCCGGTGTTTGCGCTCGCCGGCATTCTTGATCCGATCGTTCCCTGGCTGCCGGTGAAACGGTGGCTTGTAAAAAACTGCAATGGCCTGCGGGGCTGCAAAATCATCCGGGCGGATCATAACGTCCTTGCCACCGCGCCCCTCGAATCCGCCCGGCAAATTCTCAAATGGATGAACGAAACCGATTCCCATTGAATCCTCCGTCGGGGCATGGGACATTTCATCCGAACAAGAATGATGAACTCATGACCAAGACACAAATCCTGGACCTGTATTTCCTGGATGCCCGGCACAAACTCGTGGAAATCGCGGCCTTTCTCGACCGCCTCGACCGCGCCGATAGCGCCGCCGATTTTCGCGCAGAAGCGTTTCATGCCGCGCTCGATCAACTGCCTGGCAAGGCTGACAGGGCCGAACGCATCCTGCTGGCGTTGAGCGATCCCACCGCTGAACCCGTGGCAAAAGCCGAAACGAAAGGCGCTTGCGGCGCCTGGCAGCGGCAGGTTGAGAGACGGCCGAGTTGAGAATTGAGCGGAACAATTTGACCGGTTTCCCGCTTATTCACCACCCATGCGCTACATCGAGCCCCACGCCCACATGGTCAGCCGCGTCACCGACGATTATGAACGCATGGCCCTGGCCGGCTGCCAGGCGGTGTGCGAGCCGGCTTTCTGGGCCGGCTTCGACCGCCGCGCCGCTGAAGGATTTCGTGATTATTTTTTCCAGCTCACCGAACATGAACCCAGACGCGCGGCAAGATACGGCCTCAAGCATTTCTGCTGGCTTTGCATCAATCCCAAGGAAGCCGAAGACGTCAAACTCGCGGCGGAAGCCATCGCCCTGGTTCCTTCGTTTCTGGATCGTCCGAACGTTCTCGGTATCGGCGAGATCGGGCTGAACAAAAACTCGCGCAATGAACTGCGCGCGCTGGAAATGCAGGTGGACATGGCCGCGCGGTTCGACCAATTGATCCTGGTCCACACGCCGCATCTGGAAGACAAACTCAAGGGCACGAAACTGATCCTGGACGTGCTGAAAAACGACAAGCGCATCCAACCGGGACGTTGCATCATTGACCACGTCGAGGAACATACAGCCAGGATGGTTTTAGACGCGGGCTTTTGGGCCGGCGTGACACTTTATCCTGAAACCAAATGCACTCCGGCCCGCGCCATTGACATCTTCGAAAAACACGGCGGCGAACGCCTTTGGCTCAACAGCGCCTGCGACTGGGGAATGAGCGATCCTCTGGCCGTACCAAAAGCCGCGCTGGAAATGAAACGACGCGGCCATGGAGCCAAAGCCATTGATCGGCTCATTTTCGAAAATCCGCGGGCCTTTTTGAGGCAATGCCCGAAATTCAACCTAGAGCGTTAAAGCTTTGCCACGGGCGGCGGAATCGGCAATACTGTTTTGCCGTTTTTACAGCTTGCTATGAAACCCCAGGTGGAAATATACGATACGACCCTGCGCGATGGATCGCAGGGCGAGGGCATCAATTTCTCGGTTGTGGACAAGCTGCGGATTGCCGAAAAACTCGACGGCTTCGGCGTCCATTACATAGAGGGCGGCTGGCCCGGCAGCAATCCCAAGGACCTTGAATTCTTCAAAGAGGCCGCCCGCCGGAAATGGCGTCACGCCCGCGTTGCGGCCTTCAGCATGACCCGGCGCAAGGGCGTTCCGGTGGAACGCGATGAATTGATGCGCCAAATACTCGAAGCCCGCACGCCGGTGGCGACCATCGTCGGAAAAACGTGGCTGCTGCACGTGACCGAAGTCCTGCGCGCCACACCCGATGAAAACCTTGCGATGATCAGCGACACGATCCGGTACCTCAAGGATCGCGGGAAGACCGTTTTCTACGACGCGGAACATTCGTTTGATGGCTTCAAGGACGAGGCCGACTACGCGCTGGCGACGTGGCAGGCCGCGGAAAAAGCCGGCGCGGATGCCGTCATATTATGTGACACCAATGGCGGTTGCCTTCCCCGGGACATTGCCCGGATCACTTCCACCGCCAAGGGCCATTTGAAATGTCCCGTCGGGATTCACACGCATGACGACTGCGGCGTGGGCGTCGCCAATGCCCTGGCCGCAATCGAGGCCGGGGCGAGCCAGGTTCAAGGCACGATCAACGGCTATGGCGAGCGCACCGGCAACTGCAACCTCGTGAGCGTCATTCCACTGCTCCATTTCAAAATGAAGCAGTCAGGCGTGCCGGCAGCCTCGCTGCCCAAGCTCAAGGAATTATCCGAGTTTGTGGATGAAATCGCCAACGTACGCCATAACCCCCGCCAGCCGTGGGTGGGCGCCACCGCTTTTGCCCATAAAGGCGGAATGCACGTTCACGCCATTGGCCGCGTCGCCCACAGCTACGAACACATACAACCGTCGGCCGTCGGCAATACCCGCCGCGTCCTCATCAGCGACATGTCCGGGCGCACCAACATACTCATGAAAGCGGGTGAATTGGGATTCAAACTAAAACCCGATACCGCCGAACTCAAGGCGATCACCGCGCGGGTCAAAGAACTTGAAAACGCAGGTTACGAATATGAGGCCGCGGAAGGTTCCCTGGCCCTACTCATTGCCAAAACCATCAAACGGCGCGAACCATCCTTTGACATCGAGACCTATCATGTCTCCATGCGCCGGGATGCCCGCGAATCCATTTGCGAAGCGACCGTGCGCTTGCGCGTTGGCAAACAACATTATCATGAAGTCGCCGAAGGCGATGGCCCCGTCAATGCCCTCGACGGCGCCCTCCGCCTGGCCCTCGCCAAATCCTTTCCGCGCCTCAAAACCGTCAGCTTGACCGATTATAAAGTCCGAATCCTCGATTCCGCCACCGGCACAGCGGCCAAAACGCGCGTCCTCATCCAATCCACCGACGGACACCGCGAATGGGGCACCGTGGGCGTGAGCGAAAATATCATCGAAGCCAGCCTGCAAGCGTTGGTAGATTCGATTGAATTCACACTCATGCGATAAAAAAGCGGGCGCTTGACATCTATACAGCGGGATGTATATTTATCGAAATGAAAAGGTCCAAAACAAGACGGCAAATAGAATCCAAAGGATCGGCGCTGGAATTGAAAGACGGCGCCCTTGCTGAAGAAATTGAGGAAGCGCCGATGGTGCGGACACAAATTTATCTGGACAAAGGCGAACACGAATTCCTGCGGCGCGAGGCCGCGCGCGGCGAGCGGACGATGGCGTCGGTGATTCGGAGCTACATAGACGAAAAGATGGAGATTTCGGAAGAAGCGTGGACCAATAATCCCATGCTGCGGCCGACGCCGCGCGACGGCGCGGGAGAAAGCCGCGAAGACGCCGGGATCAACCTGGATCATTATCTATACGGATGCCCCAAAGACTGGATAAAAGTAAATGGCAAATTCGCCGAAGCCCCGCCCCTGCCTGAAGACTATTATTCCAATCCAGCCAGACAGAAGGCATACGACAAAATGATCGAGAAACTGGACGAATCGCAATGACAAACCGGGTATTTCTCGATGCCTCCTTTTGGGTCACGTATCGCAGCGAGAACGAGGCGCACCAGCCGGAAGCGGCAGACATCGTCAGGGAATTGCTCCTTCGCCACATACAATTCGTGACGACCCTGCCGGTCCTTTGCGAAATTCACGCGGCCTTTTCACGCAATTCCAGGAAACGGGCGCTTGTCCTTGGGGACCTTTGGCAAAATCCCGTTGTCAAGATTGAGGAGATCACACATCGCGATCAAACCACCGCCATGGAAATTTTGCGTCTTCATCCAGACAAAACCTATTCATTGTGCGACGCCCTATCGTTTGCCGTGATGCGGCGACTGGGCGTATCCCGGGCCGCAAGCTATGACAAGCACTTCCGCCAAATCGGGGGAATTGACGTCATTCCGTTACACTATCCATGAGCGAAATCCCGAAGGCCTACGAACCACATTCGGTGGAGGAAAAATGGCTTCGAATCTGGCATGAAGGCGGATTATTCACCGCTGATCCGAAGTCGCCGAAACCGACCTACTCCATTGTCATCCCGCCGCCGAACGTAACCGGCGCGCTGACCATGGGCCACGTGCTCAACAATACCATCCAGGACATACTCGCGCGCAAGGCGCGGATGGAAGGCCGCGAAGTGCTATGGCTTCCGGGCACGGACCACGCCGGCATCGCCACCCAGACCGTCGTGGAGCGGGCCTTGAAGAAATCCGGGGACATCCGGCATCGCGACGACCTCGGGCGCGAAAAATTTCTTGAACGGGTGAGGGAATGGAAGGAAAAACACGGCGGCATCATTGTCCAACAACTGAAAAAGCTTGGCTGCTCATGCGATTGGTCCCGCGAACGGTTCACCATGGATGCCGCATATTCGCAGTGTGTCCAACAAGCCTTCGTGGAATTGTATAAAAAGGGCCTGATTTATCGGGGAAAACGCATGGTCAATTGGTGTCCCGTTTCCCTCACCGCCCTATCCGACGAGGAAGTCGTGATGAAAGAGCAGAAGGGAACCATGTTTTATTTCAAAGTCTCCGTTGCCGAGCAACCCGGCGTCTTTCTGACAATTGCCACCACGCGCCCGGAGACGATTCCCGGTGATACCGCCATTGCCGTCAATCCGGCGGATCCGCGCCACGCACGCTTCATCGGCCGGCACGCCATCCGACCCCTGCCCTCCGAGCTGGCACGGGAAAAGAAACTCATTCCCATCATTGGTGACGAACACGTGGACTTTAAATTTGGCACCGGCGTCCTGAAGGTCACACCCGCCCATGACAAGGCGGATTTTGAGATCGGCCGACGGCATGCCTTGCCGCTAATTGAAGTTATTGATCCGGCCGGCCGGATGAACCCCGCCGCCGGCGCCGATTTGAAAGGCCTGGACCGATTCAAAGCGCGGCAAATCGCGGCCGACAAGTTGCGCGAGCTGGGCGCGCTGGAAAAGGAGGAGCCATATACCAACAACGTCGGCTTCAGCGAACGCGCCGACGCGCCGATTGAACCCCGCCTCAGCGAACAATGGTTTTTGAAGTACCCAGGCGTGGTCAAGGCGCGGGACAGTATTCAGCACGATGAAGTCTCCGCCCCAGATGCGGCATCCGCTGAAAAAATACGATTTCATCCGCAGCGCTGGGCCAGGGTGTATGACCATTGGATGGCGAATTTGGAGGATTGGTGCATCAGCCGGCAGCTTTGGTGGGGGCACCGGATTCCGGTTTGGTCACCTGGACCCGACACATTGTCCATTGCTGGTTCCAAGGGACTGGACCTCGAAAAATTTTTAGGTGGATTGGAGGAAAGAGGGTGCGTTTATTCACGGCTTCCCGCCCGCGATTCCGGCCAATCAGAGGGAATGGCGGGGGAAATTCGGCGTTTCATCGCCATTCCGCCGGGCCAGGAAGAGATTGTGCAACAATTGGAGCGGTTAGGTTTTGCGCAGGACCCCGACGTGCTCGATACGTGGTTCAGTTCCTGGCTCTGGCCATTTGCGACGATGGGATGGACCGGCAATCCAGACGCGGATTCCGGCAACGAAACCCTGCAAAAATTTTATCCCACCACCGATCTGGTCACTGGACCGGACATCATTTTCTTTTGGGTGGCGCGGATGATCATGGCCGGATACGAATTCATGGGCCAACTGCCGTTTCATAACGTGTATTTCACGGGGATTATCCGCGACAAACAGGGGCGGAAGATGTCCAAAAGCCTGGGCAACTCACCCGACCCGCTCGATCTCATCGCCAAATACAGCGCCGATGCGCTGCGGTTCGGCGCCATGCGGAGCGCGCCGCTTGGCCAGGACGTGCTGTTCGACGAGCAAAACGTCGAACTGGGCCGCAATTTTTGCAACAAAGTGTGGAACGCCTGCCGTTTCCGGCAGATGCAACAAGGCGAAGTGCAGGGAGAGATCGAACCCGCGCTGTTGATGGCTGACGACAAATGGGTCCTGCTCAAATTGGATCGGGCCATCCGTGAAATCAACACCGCCTTTTGCGAGTACAAGTTCAGCGATGTGACGGCCACGCTTTACCGCTTTTTCTGGAGCGAATTTTGCGATTGGTATCTCGAAACCAGGAAGGCGACCCTGGCCCAAACCGGCGCTGGCAAGTCCAACATTCTGGCCGTCACTGATTTCGTCCTCTCCCACGTCCTTCGCCTCCTACATCCATTTCTGCCGTTCATTACGGAGGAATTATGGCGCGGGATGGGCTACGCCGGGGACATGCCCGCCGATCAGGGCGGCAAAACCATCATGTTTGCCCCCTGGCCCAAATCGCTTGGCGACGACTTCAAATCCCACTACGGGCTGGACGAATCGCAGGAAAGATTGATCGAATTGCGCAATGCCTTCATCGTGCAAGGCCGCAATCTGCGCCGGACGGCGAATATTCCGGCCAATAAAAAGGTGAAATTCATCTTCCAGCCCGCCCAACCCATCGTGCCGGAAGACGTGGAGATTTTGAAATTGCTGCTGGGCGCCGGGGCGATTGAAATCGCCCCAAATTTTCAACCCGGAAAACATATTCTGTCCATCCGCCACGAATTCGGGGCGTTGTATTTGCCCGTCGAAGGCCTCGTGGACATCGCCGCTGAAAGGGGGCGGCTTGAAAAGGCGCGCGAAAAAATCCAGGCCGAAATTGCCAAAGTGAGCCAAAAGCTCGCCGACCCGCATTTCACCGGGAAAGTTCCGGCGGCTGTCCTGGAAGAGCATGAGACCCGGCTTCGGCAGAGGCGGAACGAGCTTGCGGCCACCGAGGCCGGGGTGAAAGCGCTCTCGGACTGAATGGCAGCCCATGAAACGCTCCTCATTCCACCGCGAACTGACCGTTGCCATCAAAGCGGCGCGCGCGGCGGGGACCATCATCCGGGACAACTGGCACAAGGCCAAACGCGTCAAACTTTTCGATGCCCACGACATCAAGCTGGAACTGGACGTTCGCTGCCAGAAAACCATCGAAAAAGTTCTGTTCGCCGCCTTTCCAGAAACGTCCATGATTGGCGAGGAAGGCTGTTCCGGGGATCCCGATAGCTCCCGCCGTTGGGTGGTGGACCCGATTGATGGCACTGTAAACTACTTTTTTGGGATGCCTCATGCCGCCGTTTCGATTGCCCTGCAAGAGCGCGCGGCGAGACATCCGTCCAGGTTCGATACCGTTTTGGGAGTCATTTACGACCCATTTACGGACGAACTGTGGACGGCAACCCGGAATGGAAGGACAACTTTGAACGGGCGGGCCGTTTATGCCAGCCGCCGGTCGCGCGTCAACGATTCGCTTGTGGCCATGGGATTTTCCAAGAGCGCGGAAAATCTCAGGAAAAGCCTGCCCCATCTGAACCGCCTGGCTCGCCGGGCAAAAAAAATCCGCATCATGGGTTCAGCCGCGCTCGAGTTGGCCTACGTCGCCAGCGGACGCCTGGACGTTTACATCGAACGCACCATCAATTTATGGGACATCGCCGCCGGGGCATTGATGGTCGAATGCTCCGGTGGAGAAATGATTTTGAAACCCTTGCCGGACGGCCGGTTCCGCATGTGCGCGGATAACGGCCTGCTCCGGCGCAAGCTTCACGTCGAAAGCCTGCTCAAATAAGCCCGCATCTCTTCCAGCGCTTTGGCGCGGTGGCTGATTCGGTTTTTGATCGCCTCGCCCAGATCGGCGAAGGTTTGGTCAAATCCGTCCGGCATAAACAATGGATCGTACCCGAAACCGCTTTTTCCGGACGGCTCGGCCGCAATTTTCCCCCCGCAGACGCCTTCAAAAAGCCGGACGGACACCTCCAATTCGTCCGAATAACAAACTGGCGACGCATTCCCGACCTCCGTGGGCGGCAGCGGCGCCAATGCCAGGACACATCGGAACCGCGCCGTCCGCTTCCCAACCGGAACGACTTTCAGCAGCCGCAACAACTTTGCATTATTTTCGGCATCGGACGGGACGGAGCGTCCCGCTTCATCCGCCGCGAACCGCGCCGACCGCACGCCGGGCGCGCCGTCAAGGGTGTCCACCTCAATGCCCGAATCGTCGGCGATAATAAATTCAGGAAGAAATGAAGGAGCGCCGGACGAAACAAGCCATCGCGCTATTGTGACGGCTTTTTTTGTCGCGTTGCCAGCGAAAGATTCCGCGTCCTCGATAATTTCAGGTCCACCAGGAAGATTTTCCAGCCCGCGGCATTCGTATGAAGGTCCCAAGAAATCCTGGATTTCGCGAATCTTGTGAACATTGCGCGTCGCAATCAGCAATCTGGTCACCTGCCGACGATAATCGTTCCAGCCCGGCCCGGTCAACCAGCCAACCAGCAATTTATAATTCCTGCCACGAATACGCCGTATAACCGGCAATCGCCGACGAGTCAATCAATGATTTGTCATAGTGGAAACGGTAATGTCCGTCTATGACCGCCGACTGGACAATCGCCGCACCTTCAAAGTCGTTGGAATTGCCGCCGCCATTCAATGTCAAAGTGGCGCTTGGGGCATAAACGGTCCCGACGAATGTCGAAGTGCCCGCCAGCGTAATGCTCGTGACGCCGGACATGCCATAATATTGAAAGTTCACCGGACGGGCGCCAATGGCGCCTCCCGTGGAGTTGCCGCCCAGCGTCATGGAGCCTGATTCCTGGTACATGATGATCGTTCCGGGATCGGTCGTGCCGCCGCCAATGGTAACGCTGGCGGGATTGAAAATGCTTTCCTTAACGTCAAACGTGGCCGTGACCCCCGGCGCGACGTAAATGGGATTGGAATTATTGATGACATAATAGCCGGACGTCGTGATCCAATTCGTTCCGCCATTTTTGGTCGGATCCACCGATGACCACGTAATGGGGGTGCCGTCGGATTGGGTGGTGGGCAGGGTGATAGGCGGATACTGCACGTTGTAGTCGTTGTACGTGGTGCCCGTGACGGTGCCACTGCCGCTATAGGTGGCGTTGGGGCCCAAATACAAATTGCCGTCAATGGTATCGTTGCCGATGTTCACAATGCCGCCCACGCTGGCGATGCTGCCATTGGTTCCCGTATATCCATTGAAAAGGCCGTTGGTGCTTTCAGAAGGATCAGTCGAGTCCCAACTGCTTGCGGCAATGGTGTTGCCGTTCATGTTGATATTGCCGGTGGCACCCAGTGCCACCGGAAATCGCGGAACCGTGGTTGCCGAGACCTCCACCTTTCGGTTGATGGTCTGTCCGGTCACCGGCGCAACCGTCGTGCCCACCGAGACAATCGTCGCCTTATAGGGCGGGTTCGCCACCGAATTTGTCGTAATCCTCACTGAATAACTGCCTCCGTTCAATATTCGCGTCGCGCAGACAAAGCTCGCGCCCAGGAGGTCGCCGTCAACGTTTGTAATCAGCGTGGGAGTCCATCCATTGGCCACCGGCGTAAATCCGGAATTCAACTCCTGCATTCCTTCCTCAATCCCGGATTCGGCGAGCGCGAGCGAGTCGTTCCAATTCTGCGATCGGCCCACCAGCAGGTGTTCGTCGCTGACCATGATCAAATGGCTGGCCAGCCAGGCGGCAAAGCAGAGCGTGAAGATCATCACGACGAGGAGAATGCTGGCTGAAGGTGTTTTTTGTGGAAGTATTTTCATAAAGCCTCCGTTTTCATTGGGTAACCTGGTTTCGGAGAATGATTTGAGCCGTTTGCACGCTTTCCGTGTTCAGTTTCATGCCGACAATTTGCCGCGAGCATTTCCAATCCAGATTGATCATCTTGCACTGGCTGGGCGTGGTCGTGGAACTGAAGGAAACATCATTCGTAAAAGACTGTGGCGCGCGCGTATAAAGCGAAAAATTCCACTGATCACATTCCGTCAAATTCGTCAGCGCGGGCTGGCCGGTTTGGGTCGTTATAACGGTACCATCGGCTGCGTTGAAGGTGATTGTGGTAATGGTCTGATCCGTGGCATTCGTGAGCGTTAAGGATTTGATTGTGCTGCCGTTGGAATAGGACAACAGCGCGCTCGAATTCCGTATGTCACGGCCGATCAGGTCCACGGCATACCGGCTTTTCTGGTCCAAATCCATATAGTTGGACATCATGACCAGGCTTCGTGAGGTGAAAAACGTCATCGCAATGATGGCGAGGAAGAGCATGGCGCTTGCCGCCAGGGCGACGGTCATTTCGACCAACGTGAAACCCCGGTGTTTTCGCCGCATTCCCGAATGAAAAACAAGATTCATCGGTTATAACCGTAGAAGTAAGACTGCATCCCATCGTAAGCCGAAAGAGTCTGCGCCTCGCGATGATGCACCAACACCTGGTTCCCGATATTGTTGGTCCAATAGATGTCAACCGTGACCAGAAGGACATCGTTTGCATACAACGGCTTGGGAATTGCATCGGTAAGGTTCGTAGCCGTTCCCGTTGCCGACATGGTGCCATAGTACATTACGCCGCTGTTCGTGCCGCCCAGCGGATAATAATATTCTTCAAACGTCGTCGGGCAATTGGTCAACTCAGCCCAGGTGAGCAATCGCACCGCCTCGGTTTTTTGGGTGAGTATTTGCGTGGCCCGCAGGTCTTCGCGGACCGTTGCCACGGTGGCCCAACCGGTGGAAAAACCCTCAAAAAGCGCCAGGGCGGTTACACCGAGGATCGCGACTGCCATCAATACTTCCACAAGAGTAAATCCGGCGCTCGGGCCGCGCTTTGAGGTGCAATGTTTTTGCCGGACGGCCTGCATAATGTAATTGCTGATAATCTGGAAAAGAAAATGAGCAGACCATGTGCCATCGTTCCAAATCAAGCCAGATGACGAACCAAAGGCGTCCGGGCGGCCTCCCTTGTACCGAAAATAGACACGTCAAACAATGCGCCGCACAGATGGAGCTTTTACAAAAACCGGCTCGCGCAAATAGATTGGTTCCAGCCTGGCATCCTTTGTCCCAACGCACCGTCCCTCCGCAGCCAGCCGCGCCACCCCTGCCGCCCGCGGAAACGTCACTTTGCCGGACGGAAACCATCTTGGCGATTCCGGCCCCACAAATTGCCCGACGGACTGCGGCTCAACCTCGCCTGGCGGCAAAATTGTCAGTGGCGCCGCTTCCTTTAATTCCGTCGCCGAAATATGATAACGACCCAGGTAAATCTCACCGCGCTGCGCGTCCACGACCACTCCCACCGTGCCCAAGACGTTTTCCACCCGGGCCTGCCAGGCTATGGCCTCCGCGCTGCCAACCCCTTTTAATTGGACATGCCGCCCCAGATTCCAGCCTTCGGCCATGGCGATTGCCGTGCGAATACCCGTGTAAGAACCCGGCCCCAGACCGACCGCAATCGTTTCAATTTGTTCACGCTCGACCCCGGTCGCCCTCAGCGCCTGTTCAATCATTCCAAACACGTCCATCTTCCCTATTCCGGTCTCAATGACTTCCGAAATGGAGGCGCCGTGCGCAACGGCCACGCTCCTTTGCGAGGAGGAAAATTCAAGCGCCAGGATGGTCATAAACAATCTTCCGCTCCGTTTCCCCTAATATTTCGATTTTTACCTTCAGCATCGGCCTTTCCTTCCGCCCCCGCTGCGGTTCAAGTTTTTCCGCCCACTCGATCACCGTGACGCCGTCCGGCTCCAAAAATTCGGGCACGCCAGCGGATAAAAGGTCATCCATCGAGTTCAAGCGATACAGGTCAAGGTGAAACAAGGGCATTCGCCCGCCGCGATAGACATTCACCAGAGTGAACGTGGGCGAATGCACTCGCGCTGAAATGCCCAACCCGCGCGCCAGGCCTTTGACAATTTGGGTCTTGCCCGCTCCCAAGTCGCCAAACAACGCAATGACGCCGCCTTTTTGCGCCTTTCGTCCGAATTCATGGCCGAGCGCTTCGGTTTCCGCGGGGCTATGGGAAATCAATGCGGGCATTATGAAAAGCACTTGTCGTTGAAATGCGAATAGCCTGAAAGATTCAGGGCGCGGGTCCCCCCCTTGTCCCGGATAAAAATCTTCTTTCCGGCAACGATCCTGCCGATACAGCTCAATCGCAGCGCCGGGAACCTCCCTTTCCATGCGTCTGCCAGCTTCACCGCGTCCCGCGCCGCGACGGTGAAGAGCAACTCAAAGTCCTCCCCGTCAGTCAGCGCCGCCAGGAGGGCCTGTTTTCCCTCGATGCTCTTTTTTGCCGCCGATTTTGCCGCTTGTGAAATGGGAATGGCGCTTTTCAATAATTCGGCGCCAACGCCGCTTGCCTTCAAAATATGGGGCAAATCGCCCGCCAAGCCATCGCTCAAATCCATCATGGCGTGAATCTGGAAATGCTCCGCCAGCCACCGCGCTTGCGCCAGGCGCGGTTCGAAATCCAAATGTTTCCCCGCCAGTGATCCTCCCAGTTCGCCGGTCACAAAAATGGCGTCGCCGACTTTTGCGCCCGAACGCAAAACCTGTCTTCCGCGGGCCACCGTACCGAGCAACGCGATCGAAATAAAGATTCCTCCCGGATTTGTGGTTGTCTCCCCACCCACAATCGCCACCCCAAATTCCCTGGCCACCGCGGCCATGCCGTTGTAAATTCGCGCAATCATCGCGGGATCGAAGCCTTGTGGCAGCCCGACGGTCGCGACGGCCGCCGACGGCCATCCGGCCATTGCCGCAACGTCGCTGAGGCAGCGGGCCATCGCCTTGCGGCCGGTTTTTTCAGGCGGCGTTTTTTGCGTAAAGTGGGTCCCTTCCACCGTTGCGTCGGTTTTAAAGAGAAACAGCCGTTCCGGGTTGCCGAAATCCAGGACGGCGCAATCGTCCCCCGCTCCGGCCACGACAATTTCGTTCGCCGGCAATTGCCGGGTCAGGAGGGCGATGAGTTCAAATTCATTCATCAGCCGCCGCGGGTATTGGCCAGGTAAAATACCGCCAAATTTGCCGCATTGAACAAACTGTGCGCCATGATGGGCGCGAGCAGACCGCCTGTCGTTTGATACAGCCATGTGAGGGCCAGGGCCAGCACGAACAAGGCGGGAAAAATGGCCGCGTCCCCGTGGATGAAGGCGAACAACAGGCTCACGCCAATCCAGGCGGACTTGTAATAGCCGTGCGCTTTGAGCAGCGGAAACAATACGCCCCGAAAAATAAATTCCTCGGCCACCGGCGCCAGAACGACGGCAAAGACGGCCAGGTACATCCCCGTGGGCCACCAGGCTGATGTCAAGAACAACTCAACCGCCGTTTCCTGCTGCGTCTTCCAATGCAGCACCGTCATCACCCGCGCCGTCACCCACTGCAACGTTCCCGCGGCGGGCAGCACGACGACCAATACCGCCGGCGCCAGCCCCAGCGACAAAAACACCTTTTTTGCCGAAAGACCGAAGGCGTCACGCCACCGCACCCGGCGCAATCGGAGGTAGATGGGGATCAATATCCACGTCGCGCCCTGGAAACTCAACGTCGCGAGCAGAACGTTTCCAAAATCGTCCTCGTGTTTGAAACCGTTCACGCCCTTCTGATGGAGGAATGACATAGCCAACTGCCCTGACGCGATGCACAGGAACTGCGCGGCGCAGAAGAGCAGCGCGAGGAGAGTGTCCCGCGGATTTTTGCTCAACACACCCACAGCTTATCCCCGCTCCGCCCAAAAGTCAGTTGAATTGAAGGCGCCGCGCGCCCGTTTTGGGCGCGCGGCGCGGCGTCACCCGGGGGCAACGTTGCGGCCTGGGAACGGCCCCGAAAGTTTTCGGAGACGTTGCATCCATTTGGTTGAACGTTTTTGACAAGAGGATGTCAGTGAATTGAGGGTTGATTTATGAGGAATTTTTCCAAGTCCATTACAGGAATCTGGGCCGGCATGGCGCTGGGCGCGCTGATTTTGCTGCCCTTTCATTACAAGCTCCTTGGCAAGGATGCAACGCCGCCGCCAACGATGTCCGTGGACGCTTCGCCGGTGGTTCGCAACGCCCAAGCGGTGACGAGTTGGGCGCCGGTGGTTAAAAGGGTCGCGCCGAGCATCGTCAATATTTATTCCACAACCATCGTTCACTTTCACATGGAGGAAAGCCCGTTTTTCAACGATCCATTTTTCCGCCAGTTTTTTGGAAACCAATTTCCATTTCCGGGTGAGAGTCACGACATAACGCGCAAGGAGGAGAGCCTCGGTTCGGGCATTATTGTTTCGTCAGACGGCTATATACTCACCGCGAATCACGTCATCAGCGGGGCGAACGTCGTAAAGGTGGCGCTGAGCGGAAGCAGTGGCAAGGAGTACACGGCGAGGATCATAGGATCCGATCCCCGCACGGACGTGGCGGTGCTGAAGATCAACGCGACCGGGCTGCCGGCGGCCACGCTGGGCGACAGCGGCCAACTTGAAATCGGGGACGTTGTCCTGGCGATCGGCAATCCGTTTGGCCTGGGCCAGACGGTCACGATGGGGATTGTGAGCGCGCTCGGGCGGCACGGTTACCATGGGTTGGCCAGGTATCAGGATTACATTCAAACGGATGCGGCGATCAATCCGGGCAATTCGGGCGGGGCGCTGGTGGATGCCGAGGGGCGGCTGGTGGGCATCAATGATTGGATCGCCAGCAGGAGCGGCGGGAGCGAGGGCATCGGCTTTGCGGTACCGATCAACCTGGCCCGCAACGCCATGGATAGTTTGATCGCGCACGGAAGAGTCATTCGCGGGTATTTGGGGATTACCCTTGAAGACGTGACACCCGCGCTGGCGCAGGGCTTTGATTACCCCAAAACATCGGGCGCGGTTGTCGGCGGCGTTCTGCCGGATTCGCCGGCGGCCAGGGCAGGCTTGAAGGACGGGGACATCATCACTGAACTCAACGGCAAGCCCGTGGCCGATGCCGACAGCCTCACCCTGGACGTCACGGAGAGGGCGCCCGGCACGGAAGTGAAACTGACGCTCTTTCGCGACGGCAAGAACAGGACGCTGACGGTCAGGCTGGGCGAGTTGCCGGAAGCGGAAACCGCCCGGCAAAGCAAGGGCGGCCAATACAGCACCAGTTCCACCACGACCGATGCCCTCAGCGGCGTCACGGTGGAGGACTTGAACCAGGACGCGCGCGATCAATTGAAAATGCCCGACAGCGTCAAAGGCGTGTTGGTGGTGGACGTGGACCCGAATTCGAACGCAGCCGCCGCCGGCCTCCAGGTCAACGACGTCGTCACCGAAATCAACCGCAGCGCCATCACCAACACCGATCAGGCGGTGAAACTTTGCGAGCAGGCCAAAGGCCGGTATATCCTGCTGAAAATCTGGCGGCGCGAGGGCGACTTCTCCGGCACGACGTATCTTTCCGTGGACAACCGCAAGCAAGCGGAGTGACGCCGCCCGGAACGGGATTGCAACTTTCCAGTTTCAGGATACAACTATGGCGGGGCCGGTTGCGCGCAGCCGGCGGCTGTAACTGAAAATGCCCGTCCAATACAAAGATTACTACGAAATCCTCGGGGTTCCCCGCGACGCCCCGGATGCCGACGTCAAAAAAGCCTTCCGAAAGCTGGCGCGGGAATATCACCCGGACGTGGCCAAGGACAAAAAGCGGGCGGAGGAAAAATTCAAGGAAATCAACGAGGCGTACGAAGTGCTGGGGGATCCGCCGAAGCGCAAGAAATACGATGAGTTGGGCGCGAACTGGAAACAAGGGGCGGAGTTCCGTCCGCCGCCCGGCTGGGAGGGTTTTCAGGGAGCGCGGAATTTCCGCGGGCGCGGGGCCGGCGGTGAATCGTTTGAATTTCATTTCGGCGGCACCGGCTTCAGCGATTTTTTTGAACAACTGTTCGGCTCCATGGGCCGCGGTCGGAGCGGCTTTGCGCCGTTTGGAAATTTCCAGGAGGAGTCGTCCGGGCGCGGGCGGGACGTGGAAGGCGACATTCTGGTGACGCTGGAGGAAGCGGCCCGCGGCTCGGTGCGCGTGGTTTCGGTGCGGCACAATTCGCGCACCGAAACCCATCAGGTCAAAATCCCGGCCGGGGTTGCCGAAGGCCAGAAATTGCGCCTGGCCGGCCGGGGTGAGACCGGAACCGGCGGTGGGGAGGCCGGTGACCTTTATTTGCGGGTGCGGATTGCCAGGCATCCTGATTTCGACGTGGCGGGCCGCGATCTGCTTTACGAAGCCGAACTGGCGCCCTGGGAGGCGGTATTGGGAACCGAAATCTCCGTTCCCACGCTCGAAGGGCGAGTGAACATCAAAATTCCGCCAGGAACGCAGAATGGCCAAAAGCTGCGCGTGCGCGGGCATGGCGTGCCGATCCGCAACGACGGACAAGGCGACCTGTTCGTCGTGGCAAAGATCGCGGTGCCGGCCAAGGTTTCCGACGCCGAAAAAAAGCTATGGGAGGAATTGAAGCGGGAATCGCGCTTCAAACCCCGCGGTTGATCCCTCCAGTGAAAACCATCCTCATCACGGGCGTCACCCGGGGGCTGGGCCGCGCAATGGCCGCCAAATTCATTGCGCTGGGCCACGCCGTTATCGGATGCGGACGTTCGCCGGATGAAATTCAGCGGCTCCGCCACGAATTTGGGCCTCCAAACGATTTCAGCGCCGTTGACGTGGCGAATGATTCGCGGGTGGCCGCCTGGGCCGGCCGCGTCCTCAAGTCGCATTCCGCGCCCGGCCTGCTTCTCAACAACGCCGCCATCATTGCCCGCAACGCTCCCCTGTGGGAAGTTCCCGCCCGCGAATTTTCGGATGTCATTGACATCAACATCAAGGGCGTCGTGAACGTCATCCGCCATTTCCTGCCGGCCATGCTCAAACGCCGGAGCGGTATCATTGTCAATTTCAGTTCCGGCTGGGGACGATCGGCGGATGCCAACGCGGCGCCGTATTGCGCCACCAAGTGGGCCATTGAAGGCCTGACGCAGGCGTTGGCGCGGGAATTGCCAGACGGCATGGCGGCCGTTCCGCTCAATCCGGGCATTATTGACACCGATATGCTCCGCAGTTGCTTTGGCGGTTCAGCGGGCGACTACCCCGGAGCGGCGCAATGGGCGGAGACCGCCGTTCCTTTTCTCCTCAAACTCACTCCCGCCGAGAACGGCAGGCCGCTCACGGTTCCGCAATCCGCGGCGTAAATGAGGGCGGACGCGCGTCCGCTCCAGCTTCTGTCAGGGTCCGGTGCGGACGCGGTAGAAACGCATTGAAGGGCCTGGCGCCGTTATTTGATCGTTATATTCCACGAGGCCCGACACATTGGGCGTGAGCAGCGGGGAGAGGTCCGTCCACGGCCCGGTGACCGCCGGAGCAAATTGCGCCACGAAATCCTGGTTCGTCGCGCCGGTGAACAACAAAACCCACCCGTTGGTGACTGCGATTGCGGCAATATGGTTTGTGGCCGGGGCGGATGCCGTTGAAAGGAGCAAGGTGCTTGAAACCGCCGGGCCGGCCAGGCCGCCATCGGTGATGGTCCATGATATTGTCCGCGAGGGATGCGCCCCGGCCTGTGTCGGGTCCGGGTTGCTGGAACTGAAGGCCACCGTGCGTAACACCTCCTGATAATTTGCCAGGGTATCCGCGCCGGAAAGGGTGAGCGTTTCGTTTGTGGCAACGTAGGCGCCCGTAATTGCCGTTCCGTTTGTGACGGCGGATAGAGCGTCGCCATCGCCGGAAAAAGAGCCGCCAACAACGGCGATGGTTGCGCCTGAAAGCAGCGTGGAAGAGGGGTCAGCGGCCGCAAGAGCCGGAGAGAGCGGGATGTGACTCCCTCCAATCAGGTAAATCGCGGTGGATGGCGCGGCGAGCACCGGTGAATCTTCAACGAAAATTCCCTGCAACGCCACGTTGCCGGCGTTGATTTGCCCCGGGCCGTCCTCCCCGCTCAAAACGGGCGTGTAAAGGAGGGTTGGGGCGTTGGTTGAGGAAAGCGCGCCGTCATAAATGGCTTGATAATTTGCGGGCGTCGGCGCGCCGGTTCCGTCCCGGCCAATCGTGAAATAATAGCGCCCATTGGCCGCATCCACGGCGATGTTATCCGGGAATCCGGGATAACCGGCCTGGATTTCGACGTTGTTTGAGGTCTGATCATTATAGACCCACACGGCATTTTCGTTGGTGTTGTAATTTCCATTCACGTCTCCGCCGTTGAAGGTGAGGTAATAGATCAAATGATCCGG
>JAGWNY010000055.1 GCA_028872915.1 Verrucomicrobiota bacterium | reverse complement strand
CCAAGGTCTTGAAAGAGCAGGGGCTCTTCGTTACAGTCTGTGGCACAAGAAGCGGTGAGTGGCGTTTTCATTTGGCTGAGTGATTTCAAGCCTTCTGACCCTCTCGCCGCTTCTTTGTTCAATCCTACTATGAAATATCCGGGCTAAAGAGTTTTGACAGACCGCTGGGGCGCGCGTCGTCGAGCCGCAGTTGGGCGACGCCCGGCCCGCGGCGCCGGTAAAGGGCAAAGATTCAAGTTTTATTGTGCCCGATGGTTTGTTTTTACCCCAGCCTGACCGGAAAAACGTCCTGAAAAACCTTGCAGCCAGGAGTATTGGCCGCTAGTTTGGCACACTGTCTTGACGCCGGCAAAGCGGCCCGGAAGGCTGGGCTTGAGCCGTCGGCGGGTTTTGGATTGGGTTGGTAGCTCAGTTGGTAGAGCAGTGCCCTTTTAAGGCATTGGTCCAGGGTTCGAGTCCCTGCCAACCCACCACTTTCAGCAGTCTTCTCAACGAACCGGCGCGTCACCGCAGCAGGCCGCGTTTTTGCAGCAGCGCTTCCATCGCCTTGTCCACCATCCTGTCCGCCAATGGACGCGTGATTTCATCGAGCGCCGCAAGCGCCGCCTGCAATCGTGGCAGGCCGCCCGGGACTGATGCCGTTTCCGCCGCCATCGCTGATTCCACTTCGCGCGCCGCCGTTTCGATTTTTTCCCGGTCGTCCATTCCAATGTCCCCGCCCAAATCGGCCAGCGCCTTGTGCGTGGCGGCGACGGTTTCCTTCGCCCTCAATCGCGTTTCAACCCAGCGGCGCGCCGCCATGTCCTCGAAGGCATGTTCGACGGATTCCTCAACCATTTTTTGGACGGCGGCGTCATCCACGTTCACGGCGGATTTCATTTCGACGACTTTTTCGCGTCCGGTTTTCACGTCGCGGGCCAGGACATGAAGGATGCCGTTGGCATCAATTTCGAATTGCACGCCGACTCGCGCGATGGCGCGCGGCGCCGGCTCGAAATCAATGGTGAACCGTCCGAGGCTCCAGTTGTCCCCTGCCCTTTCGCGTTCGCCCTGGAGGACGTGAATGAGCATGGAACGTTGATTATCCACCGCCGTGGTAAACATTTCGCCGGCTTTTATCGGAATGGTCGAATTGCGGGGGACGAGCACATTCATCAGTCCGCCAAACGTTTCCACGCCCAGCGAGAGCGGCGTGACATCGAGCAGCAGGACGTTTTTGAATCCGCCGGATAAAATTTCCGCCTGAATTGCGGCGCCCAGCGCCACCGCTTCGTCGGGATTCTGCGAGGTATTGAGGAACGGGCCGGCGGCTTTGTGATGGGTGGTTCCCAGGCGGATGTCTCCGCGCGCTTCTTCGAACCGGGCGCATCCGAAAAGTTCGCCGACAAATTGTCGCACCAGGGGCATCCGCGTTTGGCCGCCCACGAGAATCACCTGGTCGAGGTTCTTGGGTTCGAGGCGCGCATCGGACAACGCGCGGAGACAATGCGAACGCGTGCGCGCAATGATGTCTTTTGTCAGCCGCTCCAATTCAGCGCGCGTGAGGACGTGACTGAAGGAAAAATCCGGCCGGACAAACGGCAGCGAAACCTCGGTTTCCGTCTCCGTGGAGAGGATGATTTTGGCGCGCTCGGCCGCTTCGCGCAGGCGCGAGAGGAGCGGCAAATCGGTTGCCGATTCGAGGCGGCCGCCGCGCTTTTGCGCTGTAAACGCCGCCTCCATCCGTTCCCGAAGGAAGTCCAAAACGCGACGGTCCAGATCGTCGCCGCCGAGGCGCGTGTTGCCATTCGTTGCCAGCACCTGAAAAACGCCCTGGTTTAATTCAAGGATGGACAAATCGAACGTGCCGCCGCCCAGGTCGTACACGGCAATTTTCGATTGCTCGCGCAATTTGTCCAGTCCGTAGGCGAGCGCGGCGGCCGTTGGTTCATTGAGGATGCGTTCGACGGTCAGGCCGGCCAATTCCCCCGCGCGTTTGGTCGCCGCGCGTTGAGCATCATTAAAGTACGCCGGCACGGTAATGACCGCCCGCGTGACCGGTTCCCCGAAATAGATTTCGGCATCGCGCCGCAGTTTCTTGAGCACCTCGGCGGAAATTTCCTCCGGCGGCAAATTTTTGCCATGGAGCGGCACGGAAACCGGCCCATCGCCGCAGCGCAAAGGATAAGCGACCGCTTTTTCCCCGTCCAAAATTTCCGCGCCGCGCCGGCCGATGAATCGCTTGATGGAATAGACGGTTTGCGCCGGCTGCAAAACGCGCGCGCGGGCGGCCTGGCAGCCGGTGATGGGCGGGTCGGCCGGGGCTGGAAAATGGACGATGGATGGAGTGAGGCGCCGCCCCTCGGCATCCGCAATGACGAGTGGAATGCCCGAATCCACCGTGGCGACCAGCGAATTGGTGGTGCCCAAATCCATGCCGACAATTCTGCTCACGCGCCCATCTTGCCACGACAAAAACAGAAAACAATTTTATAGCCGCGAAGGAACAGAAAGATCGCAAGGATTTTTGGATTTTTATGTTCTTTTGCGCGCGGTTGCGGCTAATTTCGGGACATGCACTGCATTGTCACCGCCGGACCGACCCATGAGCCGCTCGATGAGGTGCGGCACTTGACGAACTTTTCCACCGGCCGGCTGGGCATTGAACTGGGGAATTTTTTGAGCGCGCGCAGGCATCGGGTGACGTTGCTGGCAGGCGCGCAGGCCACGTATCGCGGAGAGCGCCGAGCGGAACACGTGGAAATTTTTTCCACGACCGCCGACCTGCGGGCCAGGCTCCAGGCGCTGGCTGCCGGCGGCGCGGACGCCATCTTTCACGCCGCGGCGGTCAGCGATTTTGCGTTTGGCGACGTTTTTGATCCGGCGGCGCCCGGAAAATTGGCGCCGATCAAAGGCCGGAAAAAAATCACCAGCCGCGGGGGCAAACTGCTTGTGGAACTGTTGCCCACGCCGAAAATCCTGCGCGAATTGCGCGGGTGGTTCCCGGCGGCCAGGATCGCCGGTTGGAAATTCGAGGCCGATGGCGGCCGCGCGGACGCCATCGCCGCCGCGCGGCGACAGCTTGCCGAATGCTCGACGGATTTATGCGTGGTGAACGGCCCCGCCTACAGCGAGGGTTTTGGATTGATTGGCGTCAATGGTCCGCCGGTCCACCTGGCGGACGCGCCCGCGTTATTTGAGACGCTTGAAAAAATGATTCCTTGACTGAAATTTGGGGGCTGGCGACTTGATGATTTGATGATGAAATAATCATTCACGCAAGCCCAAGTTTTTTGAACCGGTTTTTGACTTCCTTGAAATGGAAATCCAGCGAGCAGAGCTTTTCCAATTCGCCATGCTTGAAATGGCGGCCGACGGCGGGGTCGGATTTAAGTTGCGCCAGAAAGTCGGCGTCATCGCGACCGGCGTGCCTGGCCTGCCAGGTTTTCATGGCCGCGTCCTGGACCAATTCATAGGCGGCCTCGCGCTTGAGGCCCTTGCGAATGAGCGCCAGCAAGACGGTTTGCGAATTCCACATGCCCAGGCTCAACCCCAGGTTCCGCTTCATGTTTTCGGGATAAACCTTCAATCCGTCCATCAGCCGGATGAGCAGCGAGAACATGTAATCGAGCAACGCGCAGGAATCGGGAAAAATGATGCGCTCGACGGAAGAATGGGAGATGTCGCGTTCGTGCCAAAGGGCGACGTTTTCGAGGGCGGCGATGGCGTTGCCGCGCAGCACGCGGGCCAGGCCGGTGAGGCGTTCCCAGGTGATGGGATTGCGCTTGTGCGGCATGGCGCTGCTGCCCTTTTGTCCGCTGGCAAACGGTTCCTCCGCTTCGAGCACTTCGGTGCGCTGAAGATGGCGGAATTCCACGGACCAGCGCTCAATGCCCGCGCCGACGAGCGCCAGCGCGGTCATAAACTCGGCGTGCAGATCGCGCTGGATGACCTGCGTGGCAATCGGAGCGGGCCGGAGGCCCAGCTTCTTGCAGACCGCCACTTCCACGCGGGGCGGCAGATGCGCGCTGGTGCCCACCGCGCCGCTCAATTTGCCAACGGAAACGGCTTCACGCGCGTGTTCGAGCCGCGCCTGCGCGCGGCGAAATTCGTCGTGCATGAGGGCAAGTTTGAGGCCGAAAGTCGTCGGCTCGGCATGGATGCCGTGGCTGCGACCGATGCAGGGAGTGAACTGGTGTTCCCGGGCGCGCCGCGCGATGACGGGCAGCAACTGTTTGACGCCGGCAATCAGAATGTCCGCGCTTTGCGTCATCTGCACGGCCAGGGCGGTGTCCACGATGTCGCTGCTGGTGAGGCCGAAGTGGAACCAGCGGGAGGCGTGGCCGCCAACTTTTTCAGCCACGGCCGTCGTAAACGCGACGACATCGTGATGGAGCGTTTTTTCCAATTCACCCTGGCGGGCGGCGAGGCCGGGCAGGTCGGCGGCCCATTTGGCGGCGCCGGATTTTATTTTTGCGGCGTCGGCCGCGGGAACGATGCCTTCCTGGACAAGCGCTTCGCAGGCCAGCAATTCCACTTCCAGCCAGATTCGAAGGCGGTTTTCATCCGCCCAAATCGCCCGCATTTCTGGCCGGGAATAGCGCGTAATCATGAGGACAGATTAGGAAGCCGCCGAGGAGGAGTCGAGGGATGAATTTTTGGTCAAATCAATTCCGGCAAAATGAACAACACGGCGCGGATGGGTGTGAATACGACGTTTGAACACAAACGACGATACGAAGACGACCAAAATGACGGCACGGCTCCGGTGGGTGATGGTTTTTGTGATTTTCTTTGATTGCGCCAATACGCTGATGGGCCAGCGGGCTGAGTTTTGGCGGCACCCTGAGACGATGAACGAGCATAATCACCTCATTCACTGGATTGCCGCGCACGGCTTATGGCTTTTAATTCCCTTCCTGCTTCTTTTTCCGGTGGCGGCGTTTGTATTTGTGTCCGTTGCGCCGACGCGGCTGACGCTGGCGGGCATATTCGCCTTTATTCTTTGCGATTACCATGGCGGGGCGACATGGCTGGAAGGGCATTGGGGCCTCGGCTGCGCCGGCTTTATTGTCTATGGCATTTTACTGGCAGCGGTCATTGTTTTGACTGGATTTCCACGGGAAAAAGAAGCGGGCGATGCCGCCTGATGGCGCGGGGCCGTTTCGGCGTGCGCGAAAACCCGCCGGGCGCGGAAAGGTCGTGGTTCAGCGCGGGACAACTTCGCGGTGTCTGCTTAACCTATTGAACATCAATAAGTAAAATGGTCGGGGCGGTGAGATTCGAACTCACGACCTCTTGCACCCCAAGCAAGCGCGCATACCAGGCTACGCTACGCCCCGGACCATAAATTTATTGAGAAATCCAACAATTTCACCGGGCAACCAAAAGTCCACCTGCTTCCAATGCAATCGCGCCAGCCCTCAAATCGAAATCATAAAATATGCCCAATTCCATTGGGTGTTTATTGTGCCATGATGAAATTAAATGGCAAACAGAATTGCCTGCATGTTAAAATAATAGAAAGTAAAAACAAGATTTTTGTCTTTGAAGACCAGAGAATTGATTCGGCATCAAAATACACGCATCAAACCAAATCTGATACTGCAATCTGATACTGTCTGGTATTTTACAGATTATGAAATTTGTCCGCAGTGTCAGCGTGAACATGGAAACCGATCAGGTCTTCCGTTGTTTCATTATCGCTCCGCATGAATTTTCATCGTTAAAACCAGAATATTACCCTGGCAGACTAACTGACCGCCGAGGACAGCGGCGGATCAACCGCTGCCACCCAGCCCGACATTTTTAGAACCAATGGCCGGCTGGTTTTGTCAGAAATTCAGCCAACTCAATTCCCTGTCCGCCCACGAGCAGCTTGCGCTTCGGTTTGAAGCGGGCGGAAAAAGCCTCAATTCCCGGCAGCGATTCAGCACGGCGTCCGCTTTTCACTTCGATGGCAACGGTCGTTTTGCCCTGGCGCAGAATGAAATCCACTTCGTGATTCCGTTCACGCCAATACGTCAGTTCAATGTTTGTGCCGAAGCTGGTGTTGAACAAATGGGCGCCGACGCAGGACTCGACCAATCGCCCCCAATAATTGCCGTCTTGGCGGGCTTCCGCCGCCGTCCGGTTGTCCTGGGCGGTCATCAAGGCGGCGTTGAGCACTTGTAATTTGGGACTCGAACCGCGTTGGCGAACGAGGCCGTGAGCATATTTTGAGAGACCCGCGACCATGCCTGCCCCTTGGAGCAATTCCAAGTAGTGCGCGAGCGTGACGGTGTTGCCCGCGTCCGTTAGCTGGCCGAGCATTTTTTGGTAGGAAAGAATTTGGCCGGAGTAAGCGCAACCGAGATGGAACAATTGTCTTAACAGCGCGGGCTTGTCCACGCGATTCAGCAAAAGAATATCGCGCGAGATTGTGGTTTCAATGAGGGAATCCACGATGTAGCGGCGCCAGCGTTCCGGCTCCGTAATCAATTCGGCAGAACCGGGATACGCGCCGTAGAAAATGTATTGCTCCAAATTCCAGCCAAAAGCTTCGCGCATCTCCGCGAACGACCAGTGCGGCACGGCAATCACCTCGAACCGCCCGGCGAGGCTCTCGGTCAAGCCGCGCCGAATGAGCAACGGCGCGGAACCGAGCAAGACAACTTTTAGCGGCAAACCCGCGCGCGTATCAGCATCCCACAACAATTTTACCACGGTTGACCAGTCGGAAACTTTCTGCACTTCGTCGAGCACGAGCAACGCGCCGGTTTTGCCATCGCGCGCCATCAATCGGGCGGCGTCCCATTGCTGCTCAATCCAAGTGCGGTCGCGCATGGATGGTTCATCGGCGGAAGCGTAATGCGCCGGCAGCCTCGACGCCTTGATGACCTGCCTGGCCAAAGTGGTCTTGCCGACCTGACGCGGACCGGCCAACACCTGCAAGAAGCGGCGTTTTTCCTTCAGCCGTTTCAGCAGTTCATCATAGAGCGTTTGGCGCGTCATACAATTTACTCAATACGTTGAGTTATTTTACTCAAAACGAAGGCATGATCAAAATTTTTCTTGAAGAGCTTCACCGTGCCATAGCGGAAGGGCGCTGATTTTCAGTCTGGCGCATGGCTGCCAAATTGGATATAAAGCTTCAACCGGCCAAAACGCGCCGACTCCCCGGCAACGACGCTTTCAGCGGAAAAATCGCCGCTGGCGGACCCGCAAAGTGCCGAAGGGAAAGGGAGAGGAAGCCCGGTGGCAGTCCCTCCCGGTTGCCGCGACAATTGCGCAAAAAAAGCGGGCCGCCGGACGCGCCAGGCGGCCCGCGAAGCAAACGCGCAAAAGCCCTACAGCCCCTTGCCAATCATGTATTTCAACAAATCGGCCACGCGGCAACTGTAGCCCCATTCGTTGTCATACCAACTCACGAGCTTGAAAAAGCGCTTGTTTAATTCAATGCCGGCGCCCTGGTCAAAAATGGAGGACGATTTGCAATGAATGAAATCGCTGCTGACCACTTCATCCTCGGTGTAATCGAGGATGCCTTTGAGATACGTCTGGCTGGCCTTCTTCATCGCGCCGCAAATTTCCGCGTAACTGGTTTCCTTGACCGTGCGCAGCGTCAAGTCCACCACCGAAACCGTCGGCGTGGGAACGCGAAAGGCCATGCCGGTGAGCTTGCCTTTGACTTCCGGGAGCACCAGGCCCACGGCCTTCGCCGCGCCGGTCGTGGACGGAATCAAATTGAGGGCCGCGGAGCGCCCGCCTTTCCAATCCTTCTTGCTGGGGCCGTCCACGGTTTTTTGCGTGGCCGTGTAGGAATGGACCGTGGTCATCAGCCCTTCTTCCACTCCGAATCCTTCCTTCAATAACACGTGCACCACAGGCGCCAGGCAATTCGTGGTGCAACTGGCGTTGGAAACGACGTGATGCTGATTTGGATCGTATTTGTTCTCATTCACACCCATGACAATCGTCAGGCAATCGCCCTTGGCCGGAGCAGAAATGATCACTTTCCTCGCGCCCGCGGCAATATGGCCCCTGGCCTTTTCCACGTCCGTGAAAAGGCCGGTGGATTCGATCACCACCTCCACGCCCAGCGCCTTCCAGGGAAGCTCCCCCGGCGTTTTGGCGCTGACCACTTTGATGTCCCGGCCGTTGACGACCAGGATGTCGTCGTCCGGCTTGTCCGGCGCCGATTTTTTTGAACCGACTTCGCCCTGAAAACGGCCCTGGATGGAATCGTATTTCAGCAGATAAGCCAGGTTGTCCGCGGGCACAATGTCACCGACCGCGACCACGTCCACGTCTTTTCCAATCAGTCCCTGCTCCGCAATGGCGCGGAACACCAAACGGCCAATCCGGCCGAATCCGTTGATAGCAACTTTAACAGGCATAATTTTTCGTCATTCTATATGTGTTTCAGCCAACCGCAGAAATTAATCTAACAGGAGGCGGCGCATGGTCAATGAAGAATTGCTGATTGGCGCAAATTTGCCCATTCCAAACCGCTTGCCAATGAGGGCGGCATTTTGTGTAATGGACGACGTGCTCAACCAGCAGACTCTGAACGGTCCAGCGCGTTTTTCCGGCATCGGCCTGCACGGCGGCAATCGGGTGAATATGACCATCCTGCCCGCCCCCGGCAACAGCGGAATAGCGTTCCGGCGGATGGATCTGGAAGGAAAACCGGAAATCGAGGCGCGCGTGGAAAACGTGATCGAAACCAACCGTTCGACGATATTGGGGAAAGGGAACGTGAAAATCCACACGGTCGAGCACGTGCTGGCCACGCTGGCCGGATATGGCATTGACAACGCGATTGTCGAATTGGACGCCAACGAGCCGCCGATTGCCGACGGCAGTTCGCGCGAGTTTTGCCGGGTGATCCAGGCTGCCGGAATTGCGCCCCTGGCCGAACGACGGGAGGCCTTCGCGCCCGCCGAACCCATCAAGCTCGAAGCCGGCGAGACGGTGATGACGCTCTTTCCCGATGACGCCTACAAAATTTCCTGCACGAGCGCCGATAAACTGGGGCGCTTCACGCAGTTCTTCAGCACCGAAATCACGCCCGGCGCCTGGGAGACCGAATTATCCCAGGCGAGAACGTTTTGTTTCTTTGAAGAGATCGAACATCTTATCAAGAACAATCTCATCAAGGGCGGCTGCCTGGAAAATGCCGTGGTGATCCGGGACGACGCCGTCCTGACCACCGAACCGCTGCGCTATCCCGAAGAGTTTGTGCGGCATAAGATTCTGGACATCTTGGGCGACCTGGCCCTGCTGGGCCGCCCCATCCGCGGCCACGTAATCGCGGTCAAGCCGAGCCATGCCGCAAATTGCGAATTTGTGCGGCTGCTCGCGGCCCAAATGAACAGGCCATTGCGCGCGGCGCTGGCATTCGGACCGCCGCCGTCGGCGCCCAAAGATCGCGACCCGAAAGCGGCCCTCGTGGAAATCATGGATCGCGGCGGAACGATGGACGCCGAACAGGTGATGAAGATATTGCCCCATCGCTACCCCTTTCTGATGCTCGACCGGGTGCTCAAAGTGGATGGCAATTTCATTGTCGGCATGAAAACTGTTTCGGTCAATGAACCCTATTTTCAGGGGCATTTCCCAGGCCATCCGGTAATGCCCGGCGTGCTGCAATTGGAGGCCATCGCCCAGACGGCCGGCGTCATGATGCTTCGGCGGGCGGAAAACGCCGGGCAAATTGCCTATTTCATGGCGGCGGAGAACGTGAAATGGCGCAAACCCGTGCTGCCCGGAGACGTGCTGATGATCGAAGTTGAAATGACGCGGCTGCGCGGAAAACTCGGCAAGGCCAAAGGCGTTTGCAAAGTGGACGGCGAAATCGTGAGCGAAGCCGACGTTACTTTCATGCTCCGCAGCGAATGACCCTTTTTCAGATTCATCCCTCCGCCATCGTCCATCCAAAGGCGCGCATCGCCGCCGGCTGCGAAATCGGGCCGTATTGCGTGATCGGCCGGAACGTCGTCCTGGGCGAACAATGCCGGCTTCATTCCCACGTGGTCATTGACGGCCACACGACCATTGGAAAACGCAATGAGATTTTTCCGTTTGCCTGCATAGGACTCAAAACACAGGACCTCAAATGGGACAAGGGCGTCACGCGGACGGCGATTGGCGACGGCAATACCTTTCGCGAATACGTAACCATCCACAGCGCCACCGGCGATGAGGAGACCACGCGGGTCGGGTCGAACAACCTCATTCTGGCCTACTGCCACATCGCCCACAACTGCGTGCTGGGCAATCGCATCATCATGTCAAACGTTGCCACGCTGGCCGGGCACGTGATCGTGGAAGACAGCGCCGTCATTGGCGGCCTGGCCGCGGTCCATCAGTTTTGTCGCATTGGGAAAATGGCAATGATCGGCGGCTGCTCCAAAGTGGTTCAGGACGTGCCCCCGTTCATGATCGCCGACGGCAACCCGGCCCAAACGCGGACCATCAACAAGACGGGAATGGAACGCAACGGAATTTCGGAGGAACGGCAGCGAGCGTTGCGGGCGGCATACAAGATTCTATTTCGCGAGGGGCTGGCCCTCTCAAACGCCATTGTGAAAGTGGAAAAGAAACTGCCCCCGCTGCCTGAAGTAAGGCATTTGATCGCATTCGTGCGCAACAGCGCGCGCGGAATCAGCAAATAAGGAGTTTTCGGAGCGTGGAAACGTCAAAAGCAGATGTCACCGCGGAATTTCCCGCCGGCCGATCCGCCGCCGTTGAAAAACTCATTGGCGCGTGGGAAACGAGGCGACGAGCCTCAAATTTTCTTTGAATTGGAAGGACTGACCCCTTGCGTCGCCTTCTGCATTTTCAACCGCTCTACACGGAAGGGCGTGACGCCGGATGCGCCACCTGGCGCATGAAACTGTCCGCCACGCGGCTCATGTCCTGGCCCGGATATTTCTCCGCCAGAAACTTCTTCACCTGGACGGTCATGCCGTCCGTCCAGTCCTCCAACGACTGCCGCTGTTCCTGCACAAACCCTCTCAACACCTCGACGGCGCTCCGGCCTTGTGTCCAGATTTCAACCGTCCCGGTTGCCGGCGCGTATTCCACCACCGCAAATTCCGGGCTGCCTCCGGCGGGACGATGGCACAGGTAGATATTGTCGGCGAGGGCGACATCCTTGTGCCATTGTTCGGTGTGATTTTGGCGGAAGCCATTCCCAGCCGGTTGAGACGCCGCTATGTTCGCCGCGAGGGCAATTTTGGCCAAATCCCGCTCCACCCGCGCCACCACTTCGCGGTTCGCTGGAAATTGTTGGAGTTGCCCCTCAAAATGGCCCCGCGCCTCGGCATAGGCTTGTTCCTCTTCTATCGTTGGACGACGGTCGTCAAAGCGGCTGCTCATAACGTTTGATCAGAATCAGCACCTGCGTGCGCGGCACACCCATGGATTTACGCGCAAGGCCTCGGAACGCCCACAAGTTTACCACATCCAATGAATCAGTAAACAGCGAAAATCGTTTTTTTACCGTTTTGATCGCCGCAGCGCCGCAGGAAGACCCGTTGCCTCATGGGAAAATGACACCGTCGTTTTTTAGAACCTCCAATTCGTTGCCTCGAGAAGCGGCAAAAAAATGAACACGCTTGCCCAAAGCGACCGCCGTGGCGTAATATGTTGCGACGCGTTGGCGCGGCACGGCGTGATGTTTTCTCATTTGGCCTTTTTATGGCCTGTTTGCGCTTTGTCATGTTTTTTGATTGGCTGGGTAGCTCAGTCGGTAGAGCAGAGGACTGAAAATCCTTGTGTCGGCGGTTCGATTCCGCCCCCAGCCACCACTTCTAATCACTACAATAGCTAAACAGTCCGAACACAGCGCGCATACAAGCTGCGCGCACATTTGACAACGTTTTACTACGATCCCACTTTTGATCGCCTACACGAGGGGTGGCGGTTATGCGAGAACGCATTGTAAATCCGCGTTCAGCTTCTTCGCTCACGTTCCCAAAAGGAAACAGATAGCCGAGATCCAGCAAAAGTGGCGGGCACGAGCAAAAGTCCAAGGAGAATCCAGTCGCGCCAGTCATAGTGCCGGAACATTTCGACCGCCAAAATGAGAACGGCCAGTAGTAGCAACATCAGAGAAATGCCGCGATGAAAACGGCTCAATTCTGATTGCAACCACGCATCCAAACGGCTTTCCAAGACGCGGCCATCATCGGAGTCCGTGCAATCCCTTTTGCAATGGCAGGCGTTGCATTTGTGAGCCGGAGCGCGATAGAGCGCAATTTTGCGCTCGAAATCCGTCTGTTCGCGCGTCAAGTGATGGCCGGTGGGACATTCCCAAACGTCCAGTTTCTTTTTATAGGTGAACCCGGAATTGCGAAAATGTTCCGAGCGGCGATGCGAATGGCGCGCAACGATTTCCAGAATCACCGCGACACCGATGAGCAACAGCGCGTAGGCATCCGCCAGCATGACTTCGGTGTGAATTCCATCAATCATGCGCCGAATTGTTTGGTTTCCTGGATTTCAGTAAACAGCACACCATCCGGCTCCTCCCGCGGCGTTTGGATTTTCATCCGCGCCACGCCGAGCCAACAAAGGTAGAGAACCGGCAGCGTTCCTCCCACAATGAATAGCACGTCGCCGGGCAGCCGCAACCATTCCAGCGTGGACAGGGTGTGGCCGGAAATGAATTTCAATGAACGGGCGTCAAAATAACTCACGTTGACCGAGTGATAGAGTTGAATCAATCCCAGCGGAAACAACGTGGCGAAACACATCCAGGCCAAGCCGAGATTGAGTGACCAGAAACTGATTTTCGCCGCGCGGTCGCTCCACAATTTTTCGGGAATCATGTAACGCAGGCAGAACAGCGCCAAGCCTACCGCCAACATGCCATAAACACCCATCATGGCCGCGTGAGCGTGATTGGCGGTCAACGCCGTGCCGATTTCATAATAGGAAACGACCGGCAGGTTGATGAGAAAACCGAAGACGCCGGCGCCGAGAAAATTCCAGAAGCCGACGGACGCCAGAAACATCACCGCCCAGAAATGCGGGAACGGCGTGCGCGCCTGCGAACTTTGCTGCGCACCCAGTTGCAGGAAGCTCCACGCTTCGACCGTGAGGAACGTCAGCGGAATCACTTCCGCCGCCGAGAAAAACGCGCCAAGCGCCATGTGCAAAGCCGGTTCGCCCGAGAAATATAGATGGTGCATCGTGCCGATGACGCCGCCCGCCGAATACAGAATCACATCCAGATAAATCAGACGCATGGCCACGCGCTGATGCACCACGCCCAGCAGCACGAAGATATAGGCGACCATGACCGTGGTGAATAATTCAAGAAAATCCTCGACCCACAAATGCACGACCCAAAACCGCCAGAAGTCCGTCGTGGTAAAAGTTGAGTCCGTCCGCACGAGCAGCCCGACGGCGTAAAACGCGGGAATCGCCAGCGCGGCAAAGAAAAACAGCCACGGCAAATTGCCCGCGTTTTCGGTCCGCAATCGGTTTCGCAATCCCCGGAAAAGAATCACGACCCAGAAGAACAATCCCACCGTCAGCAAAATCTGCCAGAGCCGGCCCAAATCAAGAAAGGTGAAGCCCTGGTTGCCGAACCACGACCAGCCTTTTTGTATCCAGCCGAAAATGCCCGCGTATTCGCCTGCCATGCTGCCAAACACGACAAGCGCCAGCGCCCCCAGCAACAAATAGGAAAGCCGGTGTTGTCCGCGCGGTTCGTGTCCGGTGATCATCGGCACGAGGAAGATGCCCGCCGCCAGATACGACGTGGCGACCCAGAAAAGCGCCAGTTGCAAATGCCAGGTGCGGGCGATGTTGAAAGGCAGCACTTGGGCCAGATTGAAACCGAAAAAGTTGGAAAGTTCCGCGCGATAATGTTCCGCCGCACCGCCCAAAAGTGTCTGCGCCGTGAAAAGCACCGCCATGATGAGGAAGAACCAGGCGCACGAACGCTGCGCCGGCGTCAGCATCACTTCATCCGGCGGGCGGAACGCAATGCGCTGTTCTTGGCGGCCGTGCCAGCCGAGAAAATTCCACCGGCCAAAGGAAGCGAGCAACAAGCCAATGCCGCCGAGCAGCGCGACCAAGGAGAGCACACTCCAAAGAATCGCGTCCGCCGTGACGTGATTATCCACGAGCGATTCGGGCGGCCAGTCGTTCGTGTAGGAATAATTTTTGTGCGGGCGCAAAGTTGACCCCGCCCACGCTGACCAACTGAAAAAGGACGTGAGTTGCCGGATTTTTTCCGGGTCGGTAATCGCATCGGAACGCAAACCGAATTTCGTCGTGGGCGTGCCGAAAAAGCCGGCATAGTAGGCGGTGAGTTTTTGAAAGGCGTCGGCTTGCGCCGCGCTGTAGGTCAGCACGCCCGTCGCGCTGTCGTAACGGTTCGTTTTGAAATCAGCAATGGTCTGTTGCCGCGCCGCATCCGAAGCAATTCCGCCGTAGTAAGCAATCGTCGTCTCGGCGGCGCGATGCAAATAATCCGCCGTGAAATCCGGCCCCAGCCACGCGCCGTGGCCAAAAATCGAGCCGTATTCCATCAACCCATTTTTGAGGAAAATTTGCTGGCCGGCGATGATGTCCTGGCCGGTGAACAAAACCGTTCCGTTCGGGTCCACGACTTTGGCCGGGATCGGCGGCTCGTCGGTATAGGTAAGATACGCGAGCAGACCCATCACAAAGAATCCGAGAAGCATGACGAGCGCAACCGCCTGAACCCAGCCCTTGGAAATCAACAGTTCTTGCCTGGATGATTTATTCATAGTTTTCTTTCGTGGCTAATACGGTATGTCATATTGTTTAATTGAAAGCGCCAAAATCGTCAAAGCTGTAAAGCCGTTAACCGAATTGTAGCTCTTCGCCTTAAACCTACTTTGACTTCCGTCAAGTTTTTCACGTTTTGAAACGGTGCGACGAATTCATCGAATCCGTTGGCCGAGGCCGCTTCAAATTGAGGATAAATTCAAGTTCATTGCCCGATCTTTCGGCTCATTTGCCGCCGTGTCACCGAAGTTCACCAGTGACCGGAAAGCTTTCCGAATACGATGGTGAACAGAAAAATCCCGGCGATGGCCAGCGCAATGATCAACGGTCGAACCCGGCGGCGCGGATAAATGGTTTGCACCGCCAGCGTATCGGTAATGGGACACGCTTGCACGCATTCCAGGCACAGGGAGCATTCATCCGAGTGAACGGCCAGCAGCCGGTTCACAGGCAAGGAAGCCGGACATGCCTTGGCGCATTTTCCGCATTCGATGCAGGAAGGGATATTCCGCCGAATTCGAGTCGGACTGATCATTCCAACCAGCGCGGTGAACGCGCCGTAAGGGCAGAGGTAGCGACACCAGAGATGCCGGACCAAAATGGATAATCCCACCAAGACTGCCAAAACCGTGATGGTGATCGTGCTCGGATGCAGGAAGAATTGCAACAGCCGGACATCGGCGGTTTGATTGAACGGGCTGTTCAGAAAGGCCCGCAAGTCGGCGAGGCTCATGCAAAAGAAGATGACCCAGACGAAAAATCCCAGCAGCAGGTATTTGAGCGCGCGCAACGGCCAGTCGGCCCATCGGGGGAGGCGGAAGTTCCGACCGAAGATTCGCCGGCCCGCATCAGCCAGTTTTTCGGACAGGAATCCAAAGGGACAAACCCAACTGCAAAACGAGCGTCTGAAAAGAAACGAGATGAGCAGAATCGCCCCAAAAATCAGCAGCCCCGCCGGATGCACCGGGTGAACAATGCCGGTCTCAAACCAAAACCGCGCGCTCATCAAGGCGCTGATGGGCAGAAATGCCTCGACACCCGGCGGGCGGGAAACGATGGCCTGCCCCGGCGTGAGAATCGAGAAATAGAATTGAACAAAGCGCCAGCCAATCCACAGGCAGATACCCAGAAACACAATTTGTGCAGTCCGCCGCAGGCGATGCGGATTGGCCTGAAGCCAGGAATCTGCGGAAAGGCCGGACCGTTGAGGCCAGGGCGGCCGAGATAACTTGAGCTGATCTTTTTTGCGCAGTGAACCTTGCTTTGTTCCTATTTCGATTAAATCGTTCACGAGAAAACTTTCGTTGACCGAAATCAACATGGCTCTTTTCCGAAAGCGCCGCCTTGACCTAAATCAAAGAAAAATGCCTGGACGGTTCCCTTAACTTGAATCAAGACTTCTTGAGCCAAGAAAAGCATGGCATAGAGGGTCGGAATTATGATTCAAACCAAACGGGTTTACGAGCCGGTCGCCAGGACTGACGGACCACGGTTCCTCGTCGAACGGCTTTGGCCGCGTGGCATCAGGAATGAGTCGCTCTCAATGGCCGGCTGGCTCAAGGACGCGGCGCCCAGTGACGCGTTGCGTCGCTGGTTCCAGCACGACCCGGCCAAGTGGAAAGAATTTCAAAAACGCTACCGCGCCGAGCTGGATGCCAAACCTGAAGCGTGGCGTCCGCTGCTGGAAGCGGCCCGCCAAGGCAAAGTCACGCTGCTGTTCAGTGCCCGGGACGTTCAGCATAACAACGCGTTGGTCCTGAAAGATTATCTGGAAGACCAATAAACCGGCGGCGTTCCTTTTTGAGTATTGCTTGATTTAAGTCAAGTCGCGCCGCCGGCGCGTGTGCAAAATTTCCGGCATGAGCGAAAACCCATTGATTGATCCGGCGCAGGAAAAAATCCTGTCGCTAGCGATGGAAACCCAATTCGCCGCCAACGGCATCGTCAGCCGCACGCTGTTCCGCTCGGAAAACTCCCGCATGGTTCTGTTTGGTTTTGCCGAGGGCCAGGAATTGACCGAGCACACCTCCACCCGGCAGGCCCTTATTGAGATTTTGTCCGGCGAATGTGAATTTTCCCTGGCCGGAAAACCGCACGCGCTCAAAACCGGCGATTTGCTCTATATGCCGCCGAACGTGCCCCATGCGGTCAAAGCCACAAAACAGTTTTCCATGCTGCTGACTTTGTTCAAACCGGATGGCGCCGCTCAAAAGTGAAGCGGTTAAAATTCCGGCGCTTCGCGAAAACCGTCGAGCCAGTGGCGCAGGCTCTTGATGGGATGTTCCCACATCATTCGCGGTCCGGCGTAGCGCATCACCACGCGCGCCTGTTCGCGGCGGTCACGTTGGTAGCAATGCACCGGGCAATTGGCGCACGTCGGCTTTTCCTCGCCGAACCGGCAGCGCTCCAGACGGGCGCAGGCGTAGTCCAGAAATTGTCGGCATTCGTTACACAAGCCGCCAACCACATGGTGATGGTCGCGGCAATAGATCCGAACCATCACGGACATCGTTTCCCATTCCCGCGCCAATCGCGCGACCGTCAGATCATTTTTGGCTTTCACGCCAGATCGAATTCTGGCTGGACCGGCGATGCTTTCAGTCGTGGTTTTCATGCCGCTATTCTCACATGACCCGAATCGGCAACGTTTGATCCAAGTCAAATATTTCGCGATTCTCTTGAGACAGGGAAAAGGGCGTATTAGTTGACCTGGGTCAAATCACTAGCCCGGATATTTCATAGTAGGATTTGATTTTGAGGAAAAGCGGGACGGAGGGATTAAAACAGGTGGGGTTGGAGGGGCCGTTTTGAAAAAGTTTAAGGCGTTTGGTTTGACGCAGGCTCAAAAATCATTTTTGCGCCGTTTTTGGA
>JAGWNY010000101.1 GCA_028872915.1 Verrucomicrobiota bacterium | reverse complement strand
TCCGTATAACTGGTCGCCGCCGAAAGTGTCGTGACCAGTGTGTAGGGTCCGCCGCTCGTTGTGGAACGATAGATGTTGTTCGAAGTGATGTTCGGACTGCTGGATTGCGTCCAGGTTAGCTGGATATGACCGGGTTGCTTCATGGTCGTGGCGGTCAGGTTTGTGGGCGCTGCCGGCGCCGCCGGCGCGCTGGGCGTGGCGCTCGCTTCGCTTGAATTGGCGCTTTCACCGGCCGAATTGACCGCCGACACGACGTAATAATATGTCGTGCCATTGATCACGCTGCTGTCGGTGTAACTGGTGCTGGAGACGTTGGTAATCGTTGTGTAAGGACCGCCGCTGGTTGTCGCGCGTTTGACGTTATAGCTGGTCGCGCCGCTCGAAGCCGTCCAACTCAACGCCACTTGCGCGTTTCCTGCCGTCGCCGTCAGGCCGGTGGGCGCGGGCGGCGCCGTGGGCGCGCTGGGCGTGGCGCTCGCTTCGCTTGAATTGGCGCTTTCGCCGCCCGAATTGACCGCTGACACGACGTAATAATACGTCGTGCCATTGGTCACGCTGCTGTCGGTGTAACTGGTGGTGGAGACGTTCGCAATCGTTGTGTAAGGTCCGCCGCTGACCGTCGCGCGTTTGACATTATAACTTGTCGCCCCGCTGGATGCCGTCCAACTCAACGCCACCTGCGCGTTTCCTGCCGTCGCCCCAAGGCCCGTGGGAGCCGCCGGGGGCGTATTGACAACCAAAGTTGCGTTTGCCGAGTGTTGTAAGCTCCCGCTGGTCCCCGTGATCGTCAGCGTGCTGCTCCCCGCCGGCGTTGAAGCGGACGTTGCCACCGTCATGGTCGCCAAACCCGGAGGAACGAGCGACGATGGATTGAAACTGGCCGTCGCGCCCGAAGGCAGGCCGCTCGCGCTCAAGCTGACGCTGCTGTTAAACCCGTTGATGCTGCTCAAGTTCACCGTGTAATTGGTGCCGTTGCCGGCGGTAACGGTTTGCGAAGGCGGGCTGGCGGAAATCGAAAAGTCCGGCGTCGCCGAGCCATTGACTGCCAGGCTGACCGTGGTGGAGTGCGAGACGCTGCCGCTGGTCCCCGTGATGGTCAGCGTGTAGGTCCCGCCCGCCGTCGAGGAAGAGGTCGAGACGCTCAACGTCACATTCGTTGAAGCCGCATTGATGGTCGCCAGATTGATGGAGCTGTCATTAAAACTCGCGCTCGCGCCCGAAGGCAATCCACTGACCGACAAACTGACGGTCCCCGCAAATCCGCCCCACGGAGAAACCGTCGTGGTGTAACTCGTCCCGTTGCCGGCGGTAACAGTTTGGGAATCCGGAGTCGCCGAGACCGCAAATTCCTGTTGGCGCCGGTTCTTCATCCAGAGGATTGCCGCATCCATGTAAGGATCGCTCTTGTATCGGCCCGAAACGTAGTCGGCTTGCGCCACCACGTCATAAACCGACGCCCGCAAATCCGCCAGCCACAGCCATTGCTGCTGCATGTAATTCTGCGCCGTGCCCGTCCCGTCCACGGCCCCGGAAAATGAATTTGTGGCAATGTTCATCACGTCCACCAGCGCGTTGGCAAACGGCTTCACCGTGGACAGCGTATAACCATAGACGCTCCGGTCGTAAGCCCTCCAGACGCCATACATGTCATAAGCGCCGTGACCCACGTTTTCCAGGTGGTTGGGATAAACGTCAAAGGGATAGTAACCCCAGTCATACACCGCGTCGCCGTTCACGGTCGTGGGATGGTAGCCGGCCATGCCGTTGATGCATTGGCCGGAAGCCGCCTTGCCGATGTTTTCATATTCCGTCGCCAGGCTGGGATTGTCGCCCAGGATTTCATGGCATTGGGCCAAGCGTCCAAATCCCACGTACCACATGGACTGGCGGTTGTTTGGGGTGTCCAAACCCTTCCAGGCGGAATTGGTCGGGTCCACGATCAAGTAGGTTCCGGGCTGGACGAAATACTTCAGGCAGTATTGGTTGTTGGCCTCGTCGCATTTTTGAACGTAGTTGGTCGCCCGCTGGAAATACGTCGTTCCGTATCCATACGGGTCGCCGTCGGGAACGGTCTGGTTCCACAGGGAGGGGTTCTGCAAAATCAACAGGGCGGCATAGGCCATGTGTCCCTGCGCGTCTCCAGTTTCGCAGCCGGTGCTCGGATTGGTGGTGGCGAGGTCCTGTGCGACCCAGATTTTGTCAATGACGCCGTCCCAGCAGATGCGCTGGCCGCCGTTGGTCGCCGCCATCAGGTCGTTGCGTTCGGAGACGCAGGTGTCCGCCCAATAGATCATGTTGGTCAGGATGTTGATGTCGCCCGTCGCCTCATACATCAGCCCCATCGCTTCGAGGTTGTTGCCGCCAGCACCGTCGCACCAGGCGTTGTGAGTAGTGGCGTTGAGCGCGCCCCATGGTGTCGGCGGGGGAACCTGCGCGGCCATGTAGGCCTTGAACGAATCAATTTCGTTCTGCGTAATTGCGCCGGCAAGACTGTCAATGGCCAGCGATGCCGCATGGATGCTGGCGGCGGCGCAGCCAACGAGGGCTGCTGCCAATATGCTGATGGATGCTCTTTTCATGGTTTTTGTTCTTTTCTCGATGGGTTGCGGTCAAGCTTTTTAGCCAATGAGATTCTGTCCCTTTTCCTCGGTCGGGTTTCTGGGTGGAAAACCGGCAATTTTTACAGGCGCAAATCCAATCCCGACGATCCAATCATGAATTTTTCCAAGGGACCAGGCCGACAACTCGCCTTTTTCGGGATTGTCGCACACATTGACATTTTTTGCGGGGGCAAATCCAGCGCCCGTGATCCAATCCTGAATGTTTTCGAGCGAACGATTCTTATGTTTTTCACCCTCTGCCGCAATCTCCGTTCGGGCAAAATCCACTTCCGCTTCCTGCCGCCGTTGATTGTCTTGATCCATTTGCATGTTGGCGACCGGGGATCGGCGCAAGGTCTTTTCCGCTTTCTCAGGTGGTCGGTTTATTATCGCCGGCGGCCTATCTCGTTGTCGCCGTAGCCTGGTTGGAATAGGGGCTTTCCACGTTGCCGCTGTTGACTGCGGTCACCACGTAATAATACGTCGCGCCCCGGCCCAGGCCGGAGTCCGTATAACTGGTCGCCGCCGAAAGTGTCGTGACCAGTGTGTAGGGTCCGCCGCTCGTTGTGGAACGATAGATGTTGTTCGAAGTGATGTTCGGACTGCTGGATTGCGTCCAGGTTAGCTGGATATGACCGGGTTGCTTCATGGTCGT
>JAGWNY010000100.1 GCA_028872915.1 Verrucomicrobiota bacterium | reverse complement strand
CGCGACATCGAAATCGCCCATAAGGAGAGCGGAGAGCCATTCGTGATCCTGCATGGAAAGGCGCAGGTCCTCTTTGAATCGCGCCATGCCAAACGGCTGTCGGTGAGCATCACCCACACCGACCGGTTGGCTGCGGTGGTAGCGATTCTGGAAGGCTGACAGCCCGTTAACAAGCTTCATCTTTTCCATCAGGCTGGCAGGAGGCCATTTAAATTTCCCTGGAAAATTCGCCGAAGTCCGAGCGGCGGTGCGTCGCACCATTGCGGGCCGGCAGGAGGAATTTTCTCGCGGAATCGCCCGGCGCATGGTATCGGTTTATCAGAATGGCTGGCGCAGATCAGGCAACCGTTGGAACTTCAACACAGGAACGTTTTGGGGGACGATTCAACCTTCATGAACTTCTCAACCGCGGCGGAATGTCCGAAATCTGGCTGGCGACCGATTCGCGCGGCAAGCCTTATGCGCTGCGAAAATTGAAGAATGATCTGAGGTTCAATCTCCTCGCCCGGCGCCGCTTTGCCCGCGGGTGCAAGGTTCTCTCACAAATCGGCGAAAGCGAGCATATCGTGGGCTATGTGGAACACGGGCGCCTGGAGGGCGTGCCTTATTTGCTGATGGATTACGTGGAGGCCGACAATCTCAAGCTGCTGTTTGCCCGCCAGGACCCGGTGCTTGCGGAAAACGTGGCGCAAATCCTGATAGACTGCGCCGCGGGCCTCAACGACGTGCATGAAAGCGGGTTCATTCACCTGGACTTCAAGCCGGAAAACATTCTTGTGACCCGCAACGGAAACGTGCGATTGATTGATTTCGATCTGGCCCAGCCCATCCCGGCCCGTCCCAAAAAATTTTCAAAAAATCCCGGCACCCCCGGCTACATGGCCCCCGAACAATTGCAGCGCAAAGCGATTGACGCGCGCGCGGACATCTTCGCCTATGGCGTGGCGGCCTATGAACTGCTCAGCAACCGGAAGCCGTTCCCCGGCGAAACGCCCGCGGAAATTCTGGCCGCGCAACTCGACCTCTCGAACCCCATCCCCTTGCGCGAACACAATCCAAACGTCCCGCCCGCCCTCGAAAAAATCGTGCTGAAATGCCTAGAGCGGGACCCTGATCGCCGTTATCTCATGAGCGGCATTCTGGCTCGAGAACTTCAAAACGCGCTTTATCTCTGAATATAGCGATCAAGAATGCGGCTGAGGGGACGGATGGGGTGGCGAGGGGCGCCGTTTAACGGATATCCTCGCCCGTCGGAGCGACTTGAGCGGAGAGCGAGACGATCGGCGCCTGGCCAAAATGAAATCCGTTTTCGTCCTCATAACCCAGCGGCGCCCGGTCCTGCAACAGCGCGGCACAGAGAAAAAAAGCCAGGCGCCATAGTTTGGAAACCATTCCGCGCCCCGCCGCATTTTGGGACGTCTCGCCTGCCTGCCGCCGATCCGGCAATGGCGTGGGCATGGTCATGCGCGAATCCTCGCAGCCGTCTCTGAAAATTCCAACCCTTTTTTGTTAAAAATTTCACCAGGATTGTCCACCCGTCGCGCCGCCTGGGGCAGGCGGTCTCACGAAAGGACGCAACATTTCATTTGGGAGAAATCTCACCGGCATACAGGCATCGGACCCAGCGCCCCGGCTCCAACTGCTCCAATTCAGGCATCCGATGCGCGCATTCGGGCCGCGCGCTCGGACAGCGCGGGTAAAAGCGGCAGCCGGGAGGAAAATTGCCAATGCGCGGCACCGTGCCCGGAATGGCGGAGAGCCGGGTCGCCTCGCCGCGCAACCTTGGGACCGAATTCATCAACGCCCGGGTATAGGGATGGAAGGGGCGCATCAGAAGCTCGCGAGCCGGCGCCAGTTCCACGATCTGGCCCGCATACATCACGGCCACGCGGTCCGCCATGTCGCCGACGATGCCCAGATTGTGCGTGATGAGGAGGATAGCCATGCCCAGCCGCTCCTTCACGTCCCGCAACAGGTCCAAAATTTGCGCTTGAATCGTTACGTCCAGCGCCGTTGTCGGTTCATCGGCCACGAGCAATTGAGGCTCGCTGGCCAGGGCCGTGGCAATCATGACGCGTTGCTGCATCCCGCCGGACATTTCGAAGGGATAGTTTCGCAGTCGCGTTTCCGGCGCCGGTATTCCCACCAATTTCAACAGACGTGTCACCTCCACGTCGTTGGCCCGCGCCGGGCGATGCAGTTTCAACGATTCCTTGATTTGGTTGCCGACGCGAAAAACCGGATTCAGGGCCGCCCCCGGTTCCTGAAAAATATAGCTTACCACGCCGCCCCGAATTTTTTGCAAATCCCTGGCGGGCATCTTGAGAACGTCGCGGCCATTCAAGAAAATCCCGCCGCCCGTGTAATTTGCCGGGGGGGAGGGAAGCAGCCGGCCAATCGAAAGGGCGGTGACGGTTTTGCCGCTGCCGCTTTCGCCCACGAGACAGACCGTTTCGCCGGCGTCAATCGTGAGCGAAATTCCGTCCACGGCCCGCAACGCTTCCGGGCCGGCGCCAAAATCCAGTTTCAGGTTATTGATTTCGAGCAATCGTGTCATTCTGTCCTCACGTCGGCGGCGTCTCTTAATCCATCGCCGAGCACGTTGAAAGCAAGAACGGTGATAAAAATGGCGGCTCCCGGCGCCAGGAGCCAGGGATAATTTCTGAGGTATTCGGTGTTTTGGGCGGCATTGAGCATGAGTCCCCAACTGGCCTGGGGTTCCTGGATGCCCACGCCCAGGAAACTCAGCACGACCTCGCCCAATATGTAATACGGCACACTCAACGTGGCCGCCACAATGACATAGGAGAAGGTGTTGGGCAAAACGTGCCGCGCCACGATCTTCAGGTGCGATTGGCCCAACGCCCGCGCCGCCAGAACGAACTGCTGCTCCCGCAGCGCCAGCGCCATTCCCCGTATGACACGCGCCATGCTCGCCCACCCAATGAAACTCAATATGACGATGATCATGGCATACACTTCCGACGAACTCATCCCCGGGGGGAAGGCGGCCCGCAGGGATATGATCAAATACAGGGCCGGAATGGACATGATCAGTTCGCACAACCGCATCACCACCGCGTCGGTGCCTCCGGCAAAATAACCCGAAATACCTCCGATCATCACTCCGAACGTAAACGAAAGCAAAATTCCGACGATGCCGATGGAGAGTGAAATTTGCGACCCATACAGCAACCGCGAAAAAACGTCCCGCCCAAATTGGTCGGCCCCAAGGAGGTAGATGGGATAATTTTTGTCGCGGGTTCCAAATAAATGGACTGATGTCGGAATCAGGCCAAACAACTTGTAAGAATCGCCCCGCGCAAAA
>JAGWNY010000013.1 GCA_028872915.1 Verrucomicrobiota bacterium | reverse complement strand
CTCTTGCAATCGCCGCCAACTGGCGGCAGGCTCAATGACGAGGGCTGTGTTGGCTCTCATGGGTGTATCCTTTCTTTGGTTGATGGTTCGCTTGTTTCTGAACCGGGATACACCCTCTCGCCTTTTTACACACGTTTCCTTACACCACCATTTTTTTCGGGAGAGACGGGAGCATTTCGCTGGACACTGGCGGTAAATCGGGGCTGACTTCGCAGGCAACCGCGAATTCTTCGCGCGAAAATGGCTTCAAACCAACGGCCTGAACCAGCCGATCCTTTTCTTCACGAAGAACCCGAAAAAAATTCACCACTTCGCCGTCCAAATCATTGAACGTTTCCACCGGTGACGGCTCGCGATTCAGCAGCGCCGCGCCCGATCCGGCGAACGGCTCGCAATAATGATGACAAGGTGGCAGCAGGGGGAACAGCCAGTCGGGATGAGAGAATTTTCCGCCATACCATCCAAATGGGATGAGTTTCTTTTTCCCGGCAAGCCGGGCAACGGGAGGCAGGGCTGTTCTTGCGCGTTGGGAGCCATTCCCGTTGACGCGATACGGCGGCACGCCTTCGTGCAGGGCCGTGACGCCCTGCCGCCGGGGTTTGGCTTTGCCAATTTGCTGGATTTTCCGGGGCATTTGTTTCGCGGCTTCCCAGGCATAACAATTCTGCGGCGGGCTTCAACACGGATAACTTCCCCAATGGAGCGCCGTTGTTTTCCAATAAGCCTTTACTATAATGCCGCTGGTTGCCATGCTTGGCTACTCTCATGGACAAGAAAGCGCCTTTTTCTTCCGCGCCCGTTGAAAAAGGTCCGAACCATGGGCGCAACCATTGAACGAACAATGAAAATGAATATCTCTTCGAATGGAATGAAACGAACCGCCATGATGCTCGCGCTGGCCATCACAGCTGCGGCGGGCAACGTGAAGGCGGCGGTGACCATGAATTGGCGAAGCGGCAGCGCGACCAATGACCCGGCCTACCAGATGTGGGCCGCCGATTACGGCCCGACGCACCAGCAACGGATGAAATGGTGGCGCCAGGCCAAATTTGGCATGTTCATTCACTGGGGCATTTATTCGGTGCCCGCGGGCGTTTATCAGGGCCAGCAGAGCCATCACATTGGCGAATGGATCATGCGTGATTTCAACATTCCGGTGGCCACGTACGCCGCCTATGCGAAGCAATTCGACCCCACCAACTTCAACGCGGAGCAATGGGTGCGCATCGCCAAAAGCGCAGGCATGAAATACATCGTCATCACGGCCAAGCACCACGACGGTTTTGCGATGTTCCATTCCAAAGTGGGTCACTACAACATTTATGACGCCACTCCCTGGCATCACGACCCCCTCGCCCAATTGGCCGCCGCCTGCCGAAAACAGGGCATCCGCCTCGGATTCTATTATTCGGAAGCGCAGGACTGGCACCATCCCGGCGGAGCGGCGGCGAACAAACATCCGGAAGCGGACCTGGACTCCGCTCACCACTGGGACCCGGCGCAGAAGGGCAGCTTTGACGACTACCTCAAAAACGTGGCCATACCACAAGTCAAGGAACTATTGACCCATTACGGCCCGGGCATCCCGGCCGTTTTGTGGTGGGACACGCCCGTGGGGATGACCCCCGACCGGGCGGAGGAACTCCTGCCGTTGTTGAAACTCAAGCCGGGGATCATCATCAATAACCGTCTTGACTCGAGGCATTTGACAGGCGATTACCAGACGCCAGAGCAAAAAATTCCGGCAGCCGGACTCAAGGGCAATTGGGAAACATGCATGACCATCAATCACACGTGGGGTTACGAAAGTTTTGATCACAATTGGAAGAGCGACGAAACGTTGATCCACAACCTCATTGACATTGCCAGCAAGGGCGGCAATTACCTGCTCAACGTGGGGCCTACCAGCACCGGCGTGATTCCTCAGCCGGAGGTGGACCGCCTCCTAGCCATGGGAAAATGGCTCAAAGTCAACGGCCCGGCCATTTACGGAACCTCCGCCAGCCCTTTTGGGCATCCTTTTGCCTGGGGCCGTTGCACCGAAAAGACCGGCCCGGACGGGACCACTCTTTACCTCCACGTCTGGGATTGGCCGCAGGACGGAAAACTGCTGGTGCCGGGCCTCAAGAGCAAGACGCAAAAGGCATATTTGCTGAAACCGTCCTTTTTGTGGTGGCACAAAGAATTGCCGGCCGCGAACGGCGCCGATGGCGTGACGTTGACGCTGCCCAAATCGGCGCCGGACAAAATTTCGTCCACCATTGTCCTGAAGATCAACGGCGCGCCGGAAATTGAATGACGGTGAAAAAATTTCATGCTCCCTGGATTTGCGCCGCGGCTGTGTTGCTGACGTTCCGTTTGACTGCGCCCGGCGCGCCAGCAACCGGGCCGGCTCCGGGCGGCTCAATCCGACCCTCATTCGAATCGCCTCAAGCTAAAGCGGCGCGTCTCCAATGGTGGACGGCGGCGCGGTTTGGGATGTTCATTCACTGGGGTCTTTATTCGGAATGGGGATGCCATTTTCCGGGCACGAACGGAACGCTGCTCAACGGCGGCAGCGCCCACATGATGCTTCACCTGAGAATTCCGTTGGCCCAATACACCCGCATCGCCAATGTATTCGATCCAACCAACTTCAATGCCGATCAATGGGTAAGCATCGCCAAAAGCGCGGGCATGAAATACATGATCTTTACGGCCAAGCATCACGACGGCTTTGCCATGTTCGACAGCCCGTGCAACGATTACAACGTTGTCGCCCGCACGCCCTGGCATCGGGACCCCGTCAAGGAACTGGCCGCCGCCTGCCGCCGGCAGAAACTCCGCTTTGGCGTCTATTATTCGCTGGGGCGTGATTGGGCCGACCCCGATGCGCCCACCCGGAACGGTTACCGGAGCAACACCTGGGATTATCCGGACGAATCCAAAAAAGTTTTCTCACGCTATTTCAAACGCAAGGTCATTCCGCAGATCACCGAACTGCTCACCCAATACGGGCCGATTGCCGTGTTATGGTTTGACACGCCGGAGGAAATTTCACCCGCCGAAAGCCGGCAACTGGTCGAATTGATTCATAAATTTCAACCCGATTGTGTTGTCAATTCCCGCGTGGGGCATGGCTTGGGCGATTACGGCGTCAAGGAACAATCCATTCCGGGAGGCAAAGGCGCCGCTCCGTGGGAAACGTGCATGACGCTCAACAAACATTGGGCATATTTTCTCGGCGACGAAAACTGGAAACCCGCGTCGGTGGTGATTCACGACTTGGTGGACATTGCCAGCAAGGGCGGCAATTATTTGCTGGACGTGGGGCCGACGGGCGATGGCGCAATTCCGGAAGGGGCGGTGAACGATCTCAAACAGATTGGCAACTGGATGGCCGTCAACGGCGACGCCATTTATGGGACGTCTGCCAGTCCATTCAAGAGGCAGCCCTCCTGGGGCCGCGTGACCTGCAAAGGCGATACACTTTATCTGCACGTCTTCGATTGGCCAAAGGATGGCACGCTGTTTTTGCCAGTACCCCAAAAGACGGTCATGGGCGCGTATTTGCCGGCGGACCGGGAGGTTTCCATTTCGATTGAAGCGGCAAAAGGCGGTATTCACGTGACCTTGCCGCCGCGAGCGCCTGATTCCATTGATACGGTGGTTGTGGTGCGACTGGCCAAGCCGTTGCCAAAACAAACTTAAAAATTCGCATTCATTGGCGGTTTTTCACCGCGCCTTTGCTTCTGCGCGGTGAAATTTTCACTTCGGCATCTGCAACTTTATTTTCGCCGCGGCCTGGGCCACGTCCTTGTCGCCGCGTCCCGAAAGATTGACAATGATGCGCTTGTTCGCGCCCATTTTCGGCGCGCGTTTGATCACTTCTGCAATCGCATGGGCGCTTTCGAGCGCCGGGATGATGCCTTCCAACCGCGCCAATTTCACGAAGGCCTTCAGCGCGTTGTCGTCGGTGGCATAACTGTATTCGACGCGATGATGATCTCGCAGGAAGGCATGTTCGGGGCCTACGGCGGCGTAATCCAGTCCGGCGCTCACGCTGTGGGTGGGTTGAATCTGGCCGTTCGCATCCTGTAAAATGTAGCTGCGCGTGCCTTGCAGCACGCCGATGGAACCGCCATGAAAGCGTGCAGCGTGTTTGCCGGTCTTGATGCCCAGGCCGCCGGCTTCCACGCCAACCATTCTCACGGCCTGATCTTCAAGGAAGGGATAAAAAAGGCCGATGGCATTGGACCCGCCGCCCACGCAGGCAATGAGCAGATCCGGCAGCCGGCCTTCCTTTTCCAAAATTTGCGCCCGGGCTTCATCCCCGATGACGCGCTGGAAATTGCGGACCATGACGGGATAAGGATGCGCGCCGTATGCCGTGCCGAGGATGTAATGGGTGTTGCGCACATTCGTGACCCAGTCGCGCATGGCTTCATTGACGGCTTCCTTCAGCGTTTTTTGTCCGGCATGGACGGGCACGACTTCCGCGCCCAGCATTTTCATGCGATACACGTTCAACTCCTGCCGCCGACAATCCACCGCGCCCATGTAAATGACGCATTGGAAGCCGAACATGGCGGCGACGGTGGCGGTGGCCACGCCGTGCTGGCCGGCGCCGGTTTCGGCAATCACGCGCGTCTTGCCCATGCGTCGGGCAATCAGAGCCTGGCCGATGCAATTGTTGATCTTATGCGCGCCGGTGTGGAGTAGGTCTTCGCGCTTGAGATAGATTTTTGCGCCGCCCAGCTCGCGCGTGAGCCGTTCGGCGAAGTAAAGCGGCGTGGGCCGGCCGCAAAATTCCTTGAGATAATAGGAAAGTTCGCATTGAAACTCCGGGTCTTGCTGCGATCTGAAGTACTCCTCCTCCAGTTCCTGCAAGGGGTGCATCAATGTTTCAGGCACGAACCGTCCGCCATAAGGCCCAAAATGGCCGCGAACGTCCGGCAATGATTCGGCAACGGCGCTCATGCGCGCATTCTCATGCAACCGGGCCGGGGAGGCAAAGAGGAAAAAGGCTTTTCGATCAAGCCGGAGGATAAACCTCTCTGCCTTTTTTCACAAACTCACGGCTTTTTTCCTCCATGCCCTTTTGCAAAGCGGCTTCGTCAGAGATTCCCTGCTCCGTCGCAAACTTCCGCACGTCTTCCGTTATTTTCATGCTGCAAAAGTGCGGCCCGCACATGGAGCAGAAGTGCGCCGCTTTCGCCCCCTCCTGGGGGAGGGTTTCGTCGTGAAATTCGCGCGCCGTCACGGGATCGAGCGAGAGATTGAACTGGTCTTCCCAGCGAAACTCAAACCGCGCCTTGCTCAATGCGTTGTCGCGGTATTGCGCGCCCGGATGGCCCTTGGCCAGATCGGCGGCGTGCGCGGCGATTTTATACGCCATCACGCCGGCTTTGACGTCATTTTTGTCCGGCAATCCCAGGTGTTCCTTTGGCGTGACATAGCAGAGCATCGCGCAGCCGTGCCACCCGATCATGGCCGCGCCGATGCCGCTGGTGATGTGGTCGTATCCCGGCGCAATGTCGGTTGTCAGCGGACCGAGCGTGTAAAAGGGCGCTTCATGGCACCATTCCAATTGCCGGGCCATGTTTTCTTCAATCATGTGCATGGGCACGTGGCCGGGGCCTTCGTTCATCACTTGCACGCCGCGCGCCCAGGCCCGTTCGGTCAGTTCGCCCTGGACCTTCAACTCGGCAAATTGGGCCTCGTCGTTCGCATCGGCGATCGAACCGGGCCGCAGGCCGTCGCCGATGCTGAAACTCACGTCGTAAGCCGCCAGAATGTCGCAGATGTCGTCCCAATGAGTGTAAAGAAAATTTTCTTTGTGATGCGCCAGGCACCATTTGGCCATGATGCTGCCGCCGCGCGAAACGATGCCCGTCATGCGGCGCGCCGTTAGCGGAATGAACCGCAGCAATACGCCGGCATGAATGGTGAAATAATCCACGCCTTGTTCCGCCTGCTCGATGAGCGTTTCCCGGAAAATCTTCCACGTGAGTTCCTCGGCGCGACCGCCCGCTTTTTCCAGCGCCTGGTAAATGGGCACGGTGCCGATGGGCACCGGCGAATTGCGCAAAATCCATTCGCGTGTGGCATGTATGTTTTTGCCGGTGGATAAATCCATGACCGTATCGGCGCCCCATTTCGTCGCCCATCGCATTTTTTCCACTTCTTCCTCGATGGACGATGCCAGCGCGCTGTTGCCGATGTTGGCGTTGATTTTCACCAGAAAATTCCGTCCGATAATCATCGGTTCGGATTCCGGATGGTTCACGTTTGCGGGAATGATGGCCCGGCCCGCCGCAACTTCGGCGCGGACAAATTCAGCCGTAATCCGGCCGGGAATCCGCTGCGGAAAGCGCGAAAAGACCGATGGCGCAAAAGGCCCCCGGCGCTTGCCGGCGCCGGCATGTTGCTTCATCAAATCATCACGGAGACGGTCCTGGCTCAAATCGCCCATCTTCAAATCCGCCAGCCCCATGTTTTCCCGGATGGCGATGAATTCCATTTCCGGCGTCACGATGCCGGCGCGGGCGTAGGCCAATTGAGTAACCACTTTGCCCGGACGGGCGCGGAGCGGATGGCGAATGGAACCGCGCCCGGCAGAGGGCATACCGCCGTTCCGGCCCGCCGGCCCGCCGTTTTGTGCATATTCCTCCACGTCACCGCGCCGCAAAATCCAATCCCGCCGCAGCGCCGGCAAACCGGTTTCAGCCGTCCCGGTAAAGCCCGGATCGCCCCAGGGACCGCTGGTATCATAGACCCGGACCGGTTCGTTCGCTTCGACGCGGCCGGTGGAAAGCCTGGTGGGCGCCAGATGGATTTCGCGCATGGGCACGCGCACGTCGGGATGAACGGCGCCGGCGGCGTAAACGCGTTTGGAATGGGGCAATTGCTCGCTGCTATGCGGCCCGAACGATTCTTTCGACGCAATCATAGTTCTCTCGTTCGAAGTTCGCCCGCGACCGATTCAGCAGCCGGCGGCCACGATCTCCGCACGGTGGCTACCCGCCAGGGTTCCTACGCCAGCATTATCTGGATCAGGTTCACGGGTCGCCCGCCACGCGGGCCTCTCAGCCGTTCCGCGACGCGCGGTTTTGGCTCCCCGAACAAGATGACCTTAAGGCGGTTTGCCCGCAGCGTCAAGCCGCGCGAAAATGGAGTCCTCACTCTTTTTCGGGCACGATGATCACGTCACCGTTGCGGAGCCAGAAAGCGGGCGGGGAATTGAAATTGGGATTTGAGCAATCCATGGTCCATTCCTTTTTCTTGCCGGTTTCAGGATCCCGGCGGATGACTGTGATGTGTGAAAGGTCCGAGGAAGCAAGCAACAGATTGGAATTGCGAAGCACCGGTTCGATCCAGAAGGGCGCATGGGTAACGACATAAGGGTATCCGCCTGAAAACTCGAAATCGGGCTTCAAAGTGATGGCGGTGGACTGGCCTTTGACAGTGATCCTCACCCGCCTCGTCAGACACCTCATCAGGTTGGTCAATTGAAGAGGCGAGAATCCGCCCCACGCTTCGCTGAAAGGATGGTCGGTCTCGGGAATCTCCACCACATCCCCCCATTTAAGCGGCACATTGTTCGAGCATTCGCCGGATTGCAGGATGGATTTGAGGTCCACCGGCAGGTCCCGCCACCTCCTGCCATCCGGCGAGGGCCGACGAATCCGGATGTTTGCGAGGTCAGGAAACGACAACGCGGATGAACGCTGACCATTCACCGCCAGAATATCGGATCGGTCTCGCACGCGCTCTTGGCCTGCCGGCGAAGCCGCCAGAAATTGATACTGCACTGCGATCAACTCAAGCAGGGTGAACCTGTTCCAGTCATTGGTGCTTTTTTTAAAAACCACTGCTGAATATTTTTTGGAAGGACGGCTGACTTCAATCGCGTCCCAATCCGGCAAATTGTCCAAAGCGCCATGTTGGCGAAGCAAATCGGCGAGTTGCGCGGCTATCGTTTCAGTTTGTTGTTCTTTGGGAGAAACGTAAATAGTTCTCATTGCGACCCCGAATCCGTTGGCATTGGCGGTTGATGGGCTCTTCATTTTTTCCTTGAGCAAATCGAGAGGCGTCTTGCCATCATTGCCGCGCACGTTTGGGTCGGCGTGGTGGTCGAGCAACAATTCAAAAATTTTCGGGTCGGCCAATTGTTCGGCGGCGAAATGAAGCGGTGTGTAACCGTCTGCGCTGCTGTTCTGAGCTTCATCGCGGACATTTGAGTCCGCTCCGTGCTGCAAGAGCAGTTGCACCATTGGGACCTTTCCGTTGGAAACGGCCTGCTCCAGTAATGGCCAGCCATCCGACATGCGAGAATTTGCATCGCCACCGGAGTCCAGCAACACCTCAAGGATATTTGTGCGATCCAGCGCATCAAACAGCACAGGCTTTCCATCCGTTTGCGAATCGTTCGGGTCGGCTTTGTATTTCAGAAGCAATTGCACCATCGCAGAATCATCAAGATAAATTGCCAGCCACAACGGCGTCAAATGCCATTGATTGTTCCTAAAATAGGTTGTTTGATGGTCCGTCGAACGGCTGCTCACGCCGCCGACAACATTTGGATTTGCGCCGGCTTGCAACAGCAATTCGGCGGATACGATATTTTTTTCGTGAACAGCACAAAGCAACGGCGCATTCAATGGCTTGCCGCCATTGGGATTGGCTTTGGCGTCCAAAAGCACTTTCACAACTTCTGAATTGTCCCTTTCCGAAGCATAGCTTAACGGCGTGCGTCCTTGATTGTCTTCGGTATTGGGATCGGCTCCGGCATGCAAAAGCGCCTGCATAATTTCCGGCGGATTTCCGATGGCGCAATTAAGCGCCGTGCGCCCAAGAGTATCTTTGAGATTCACATTTGCGCCGTCGGCCAGCAGTAATTTCACCACTTCGAGATGACCGGCACTGGCGGCGAACATGAGCGGAGTCTGGCCATTGCTGTCCCGCGCATTCACGTCAGCTTTGTTCGCCAGCAAAACTTCAGTGACAGCCTGGAAGCCTTTTCCAGCCGCGATCGCCAACGGTGTGCTTCCATTTTGCGTCTTGGCATTCACATCCGCGCCTCGGTCAATCAGAAACTGGGTCATGGCCTTGTTCCCGGCCACGACCGCTGCCATCAAAGGCGTGACATCGCCCCTCGGGTCCAGGAGACCGGGGATCCGAGGGCATGAAACATTCACGCCAGCCCCGTGGTCCAACAGATACTCCGCGACTTTGAGCAAACCGTCGGAAACGGCTTTCACCAGCGGTGTGCTTCCACCGACCGGCGCATTGATCAAATCCGGACTGTTTTGAATCATTTGCTGAAACCCCGCGATTTGGACTTCCTGGGCCTGGGCGAGGGTCGGCCCGCCGGTCGGCGCCGTGGTTTGGGCCAGTTCAGCCCGCAATTTCAAGGCTTCCATGATGCCATTTATTTTTTCGGAGATTTGTTCGTTAATCGCGGCCAGGACTGATTTTTGACTTTTGACATCGGGAGTCTGGGGGGAATAGAAATTTTGCAGTTCCGCGAGTTTGGTTTCAGCCGCATCGCGCTGTTGCAGCAGGCTCGTCAACAAAAGGTCCGGAGCCAGGGTGGGAAGGACTTGTTCCAACTGATTTTGCGGAAGATCTTTTACGCGATTCCAGAGTTTTGCTTCCGGGATGTCTGGCGGTGTTGCGGCAGACTGGGGCGCCCCAATTGCTGCCAAATTCTGATGGCTCAACGTCACCAAAGTTGATTGATTCGGGAATTCGTTCACGATGCGTTGATATTCCCGCGCGGCTTCGTTCGTCTTGCCCTGCATCCGGTAGCATTCGCCCAACCGGAAAATCGCCGTGGCAGCGAGTTGCCGGTCTTTGTCGAATTGCGTGGCAAGCGATTGATAATTGGAGATGGCCGCGTCGAGATTGCGATTGGCCTGCTCCTCGAACAGGCCTTGTTGCAGGAGCGCGGTAAGATTTGTTTGCGCGCGGGCAAACGCGGCGGCCAAAAGCAGCATCAAAATGCACCATTTTGTTTTCATAATTTTATTTTTCTAGAATTGCCAGCGCCAATTGTCATGCTTTTGCAAAATCCGTCATGGAAACTTCATTCCAGTTCCAATTTGTAGCCGACGCCGTGGACCGTTTTGATCCACCGCGGTTCATTGGGGGTTATTTCGATCCTGGCGCGCAAGCTGGCAATGTGATTGTCCACTGTGCGCGTCGTGGGATACGCCGCATACCCCCAAACCACGTCGAGAAATTTTTCCCGCGAAACCGGTTCGCCCTCGGCCTCGGCCATCAATCGCAGCATGGCAAATTCCCTGGCGGTGAGGTGAATTTGTTTTTTTCCTCGCACAGCCGTTTGCCGGGCCAGATTGATTTCCGTTTCGCCCAGCTTCAATGTGACCGGCGATTTTACCTTTCGTTGCATCCGGCGCAGCAAGGCGCGCACGCGGGCGAGCAGTTCCTCGGTGCTGAACGGCTTGACCAGATAATCATCCGCGCCGGCGTCCAAGCCGGTGACGCGATCTTCGATTTGTCCCTTGGCGGTGAGCATTAAAACGGGAACGGCGTTGGACAAGCGGCGCAATTCGGCGCAGAGCGTGAAGCCATCCAGCTTGGGCATCATCACGTCGAGCAAAATCAAATCGGGTTTTTCTTCGAGCGCGCGGCGCAATCCGCTTTCGCCGTCCACGGCTGTCAAAACGCGATAACCTTCGGACGCGAACAAATCAGCCAGCGCCGTGCGCATGGGCGTTTCGTCTTCCACGATTAAAATGCGCTCATTCATGCTGATTTTTCACCGGCAGCTCGATCACAAACCGGCTGCCTTTGCCGATTTCGCTTTTGACAAAGATTTTTCCGCCATGCGCTTCGACAATGTGTTTGACAATGCTCAATCCAATTCCAACACCCTGCGTTTCGCGGCGCAATTCCGAACCGCGCCGGTAAAACCGCTCAAAAATTTTTTCATGCTCTTCGCGCGGAATTCCCGGCCCGCTGTCCTTGACAAAAAGTTCAATCGCGCCGCCTTCGGATTTCAAACCAATTTCAACGGTTGCGCCTTTGGGAGAATGTTTGACGGCATTGTCTAACAGGTTCACCAGGGCCTGCTGGATGGCGCGACCGTCCAGATTTGGCTCGCACTTTTCAGGCGCCAGCCCAGCCTGGAACGCCAATCGCACTCCCCTCTCCGCGGCGGACGGCTCCATCAATTTTACCGTGGTCTGCGCGAGCGCCGCGAGGTCGGTCGGCTCAAAGTCATATTGCTTGCGATTTTGTTCAATGCGTGAAAAATCCAAAACATTTTCGATGAGCGATGACAATCGCCGGCATTCCTGCACGATGAAACGGAAATAATCGTTTTGCTTTTCCGATTCGGCAATTTTGCCTCGCTCCAGATTTTCGGCCATGAGCCGAACGGACGCGATGGGCGCGCGCAATTCGTGCGAAACGCTGGAAACGAAATTGGACTTCATTTCATTGAGTTGATGTTGCCGACGAAATGAACGCAACGCGGCAAAAAATCCGATCAGGGCCGAAATTGTGGACAGCCCGATCAACGAACCAAAAATCAATTGAAGCTGCCTTTGCCTGGCGTACAGCAGGGGACGGTTGGCAAGAATCACGCTCACGGTAAAGCGCGGATGGCTGGGCATATCGTCGAAGGGTTTGTTGCTCTCCTGTCCTGTCATTGGATTCAGTCCTTCGCCAACCGAAATCATCTGAAATTGCCGTTGCGCCAAAACATCGCCTTGCGGAATTTTTGGCGATAACGCAATCCGCTGCCCTTCCAGCCTGATTGCAATTTTGAAATAACCCGGCAATGAAACGCTTGAGTCTCGCAATGCACCTTGAAATGCCTTTACAACAAGCGATTCAGGGTAACACGACACCTCGGTGAAAATTGTCGTCCAGTGAACGGGTTTATTCGAGATGATGGTCCCGCCGCCGGATGCTTCCGGTTGTAAAATACAGAACCAGCGCCGCCCCATGGCGTCCACCCAAACATTTGTCGTCGTGATGCCATTCACGCTGCCGGATTGTTTCACTGCGTCCGCCAGATCGCGTTGCATTTGTTTGTCATCCATTAAAATGCGCATTGCGCGAATGCCTTCCGACAATTGCGGATTGTTGGCGGCCAAATTCGCGGCATTGTTCAACAGACTTGGCGCGAAAATACCCGGGTCCACGACTTCGGAACGCAGCGCCTCCCAGAGTCGTTTCGTTGGGCCGCATTCACGCGACCGCTTCAACGCTTCCGCCAATGCCAACGTGCCCAATGGCAAACCGCTTTCAGATTCAACGTCATAGTGTGATCCGGCAAAACGGAATAGCAGGCTGATGGAGTTGGTCGCCGGCAGCGACCGCGATTCCGCGCGGAGGCGGATGAACCTTGCATTGATTTTTGCGGATTCGGCCGGCTCGGTTCGCTCAAACGCGGCGGCCAATGCAATAATGTTGGTCAGCGGAGCGTTGGCGTAGTCAGCCGCCACAAGCCCCGCCCATGCCTCGTGCTGTTCCGTGGACAGCGACGCGAGCCAATCAGGTGGAGACGGCGGAATCCGGCGCAACCCGTCCACGTTGCCATTGGTTGACAGCCTGAAATCCACAATCGGCGGCGCTCCATTTGTCCAGTCGGGAAACATTTCATGCAAAACCCTTGCTTCTCGCGTGATGTCGGCAACTTCATTGGTGTTGTTAACCAATTGTTTGCGCGTTTTGTCATCCGGCCAGGCGGCCAAAGCCCATTGCAAATAGCCGAACCATCCATTTTTCGACGCATCCGTGGAAACCAATCCGTTCGCGGCCAGTCGCCCGAAATCGTTTGGCAGGGATTGAATAATTTCATTTGCCCGTTGCCGCGCGTCCTGTTCCACCGAATTACGCTCGTGCAAAATTGCCCAAAAACCGAAACACGCCATCAATACGACCGGCAGCAGAATCAAAATTCCCTGCCAGAAAAAGGACGGCTTGCTTTGGATGCGGACAGCCATGTGTGCGATTTTTATGCCGCCAACCTATGTCAATGGCAAGTTGGAGTTGTCATGGATTTGCAAAATTGACAAGAATTTACAAAAGAAGCAAAGACCACGAAGTCCTTGCGTGCCTCGCCGTAATTCGCCACGGCGAATGAAGGCGGGCACAAAAAGATCAACCAAACATACGCTGCTCGAAATCGCCGGGCTTTACCGGGCGTTTGTGGACATCGTCTGGATTTTCCTTTACTCGCTTCTCTATCTGATCGGCCGCCATTCATGAAAATGCCCGCACCGCCGCGAAATCTGTTCATCGCCATCTGGGCGGCGTTGCTGACCCTTTTGTTTTCCTGGTTTGGCCTGTCGCATTTCAACATCGGTCCGGCCGGGACGGCCGTCATTCTCACTCTCGCCGTTTGCCAGATGCTCCTGGTCATCGCCTTCTTTATGTGATTGCGCCATCATACCGCCCTCATCCGCCTCTTCGCCTCCGCCGGCTTCGTCTGGCTGATCTTCCTTTTCGTCCTGGCCCTCAGCGACTACCCCGGCCGCCAATGGCATTGACAATCCATCCCAGGTTTTTCACTACAAATATGTCGCGCTTGGCGCTGGTATCTGGACATTGGCCGTTCCGGTTAAAGGATTGACGGATGCGTTTAACCGTCGAATCTTATTCCAATGAACTTGCACCGCATCCTGGCCTCGGCAACCACGCTGCACCCCATCTTGGGGACCTTCACCGCCGCCCTGATTCCGGTATCGGTGGCCGCCCACGTGCCTTTTGGAATGTAATCATGCCCAAACCCAGTTCGCAGCAGCTTCGGGCGGAACTGGCCGAATTCAAGGCCGCGTTGGATGAACACGCTATCGTCGCCATCACCGACGCCCGCGGCAAAATCACTTACGTCAATGATAAGTTCTGCGCCATCTCAAAATATTCCCGCCAGGAACTGCTCGGCCAGGACCACCGCATCATCAATTCACGCCATCATCCCAGGGAATTTTTTCGCGACCTCTGGGCCACCATCCAAAACGGAAAAGTCTGGCGCGGCGAAATCAAGAACCGCGCCAAGGACGGCTCCTTTTATTGGGTTGCCACCACGATTGTTCCCTTCCTGGACCCCGCCGGCCGGCCCCGCCAATATATTGCCATCCGCGCCGACATCACCGAACGCAAACAGGTCGAGGAACGGTTGCGCGACAGCGAACAACGCACGCGCGCCATTGTTGAAACGGCCGCCGAAGGAATCATCACCATTGATGATCGGGGCATGGTGGAATCGCTCAACCCGGCCGCCTGCCGCATGTTCGGTTATTCGCCCGAAGAGGTCGTCGGCCGCAATGTTGATCTGTTGATGCCTTCGCCCGATCACGAGCGGCACGAGGGCTGCATCGCCAACGACCTGCGCGCCGGCCAGGCCAAAATCGCCGGCATCGGACCCGAAGTGTTTGCCCGCCGCAAAAACGGCGCATGGTTTCCCATGCACCTGTCCATCGCCGAGGTGCGCCTCGGACAGCAGCGCCTCTTCACCGCCATGGTCCGGGACATCTCCGAACGCAGGCAGTTGGAACAGGCTGTCATCGCCGCGGGCGAACAGGAACGTTCCCGCATCGCCGGCGAACTGCACGATGGCTTGGGACAGCAATTGGGCGGCCTGCTGTTTCTGATGAATGGATTGCAGCGCGACCTCCGGCAGAGCGGCTCGCCCCAAGCCGTTCTCGCCGGCCAGCTCTGTTCCGAATTGTCCACCGCCCTCCGCCAGGCCCGAAATCTTTCCCATGAACTTTATGCAATCCCGCCCGGCCCTGAAGGTCTTGTCGAGGCGCTTGACAGCCTCGCCGACCGCGTGGCCAATGACCGCGCCATCGAATGCGCTTTCGCTGGCGACAAAACCGTGCGCCTGCCCAATCCCGCCCTCGCCAGCCATCTTTATCGCATTGCCCAGGAAGCCGTCCACAATGCTCTCAAACACAGCCGCGCCACCCGCATAGACATCGAACTGGCGCCCGCCGGCCGCAACAATGCCAACCGCGGCCTCGAACTGCATGTCCGCGACAACGGCGTCGGCCTCCCAAAAGCTGCCCATCCTCCCAATCCCCGCGGTCTCGGCCTCTTGACCATGCAACAACGCGCCCGCTTGATTGGAGCGCAACTCATCGTGCAAACTGGTGCCTCCGGCGGCGTCGAGGTCATTTGCTCCGTTCCGGCGGCGGCCGTTGAATCCGCCGCTGCCGCTGTGCCGCCTCAATGAACAAAAAATCATGGTTGCCAAACGTCAATCCGCGCCGAAAAAAAAGATTCTTCTGGTGGACGACCATCCCCTGATGCGCCGCGGCCAGGCCGATCTCCTCAACCGCGAGCCGGACATGGAAGTTTGCGGCGACGTCGGCACCGCCCGCGAAGCCATCGAGACCATTGCCGCATCCAGGCCCGACCTGGTCCTCGTGGACATGGGCCTGCCCGACAAGGACGGCCTGGAACTCATCAAGGACATCGCTGCCCTTCATCCGGGCCTCCCTTCCCTGGCCATGTCCATGCAGGACGAATCCTTGTATGCCGCCCGCGTCCTTCGCGCCGGCGGTCGCGGCTACATCATGAAATCCGAAGGCCCAGAGCGCCTTGCCGCCGCCATCCGCACCGTCTTGAACGGCCAGATCGCCCTCAGCCAGCGCATGGCCGCCAAAGTTCTCGAATCCATGGTCGGCCCCGCTGGCCGCGTCGGAGCCGGCCCCGAAGCCAGCCTTACCGACCGCGAACTGGAAGTCATGCGCCTCTTCGGCGAAGGCTGGAGCACCGAGGAAATCGCTCATCGCCTCCATCTCAGCCCCAAAACCGTGGACGTTCACCGCGCCCATATCAAGGACAAGCTCGGCCTCAAAACAACCCCGGAATTCAACCGCTTCGCCATCCGCTGGGTCGCCTCCCACGTCTCCCCAACCCAAAAGCCTTCTTCGGACGATTCGCGGTCTGTTCGATAAGCATTCTTCCTACGCGGCATAGTTCTCCCGCCTGATATACGTTTCGCTTCTCTCCCAATAGTCCGGCTTTTGCGCTTGCCGTATTTTGGTTCCATGAACGCAATAAAAGTTCAGGACAATTTCATCCAGTCAGAACGTCGCCCGCCCGTGGCGCCAAACCACTGCGCGCGGTCCCTTTCCTTGGTTCCGTCCCTTGAAACTGACCCAGACCCGCAACCTGCCAACCCTCCGCCCGCCGCCGATGGCCGCTCTGCCCGTCGTCTGGCTGATGCTCTCGTCCATTCCGCAACCTTCCGCGAATACCAACGCGCGTTTCGGGCCGCGACCGGCCTGCCGCTGACGTTGCGCGCCGTAGGCGGATGGCAGTTGGCCCATCATAATGACCCCCGCCAAAATCCCTTCTGCGCCCTGATGTCCCGCGCCAGCCGCTCCTGCGCCGCCTGTTTGCAGATGCAGCAACGCGTTTGCGATGCCGTCAATGGCGATCCTTGCACCATGCGTTGCAGCCTCGGCCTGAATGAATCGGCCGTCGCCGTCCGCGTGGGCGATGAAGTGGTGGCCTTTCTCCATACCGGCCAGGTCTTTTTCCAGCCGCCAACCCCCAAACAGACCGCCGGGGCGTTGGAGCGCATTCAGGCCTGGGGCGTCAACGTGGATGAAAAGGAAGTCGTCCGCTCTTACAACGGCACCCGCGTTATTGGACAGCCGGAATATCAGGCCACCGTGCGATTGCTCAATTTCTTCGCCGGGCAGCTTGGCGCCTTGGCCAATCAAATTATGCTGCAACAAAGTTCATCCGAGCCGGCCCAGATCATGCGCGCCCGCCAGTTCATTGAGGCCCATTATCAGGACCAGCTTTCCCTCGACGCCGTTGCGCACGAGGCCGGCATGAGCCGCTTTTACTTTTGCAAGCAGTTCCGAAAAGTCACCGGAATCAAATTCGCCCATTACATCGCCCGCGTTCGCGTCGAAAAGGCCAAAAACCTCCTGCTCAACGCCAATTACCGCATCAGCGAAGTCGCCTTCGAAGTCGGCTTCCAATCCCTCACTCATTTCAACCGCGCCTTCAAGCGCATTGCCGGCCAGTCGCCCACCGACTATCGCCGCGACCTTTCCCGCCGGTGAACCGGATGGACCCTTCCCCGCCGTTATCGCCTCCGACCGCTGCAACGGACGCCAAGGTCAGGGTCTTTGTCGTGGACGATCATGAATTGATGCGCCGGAGCATGGTAGCCGCCCTTGAACGCGAATCGGACCTCATCGTTTGCGGTCAGGCTGGGGACGCCCCCGAAGCCATCGTGGCCATTGCCGATTGCCGGCCCGACCTCGTCATTACGGACATCCAGCTTAAATCTTCCAGCGGCTTGGACATTATCAAAGCACTTCGCGCGCGTTTGCCCGCGCTGCCCATCGTGGCCGTCACCATGTTCAACGTGCAGCACTACAGCCAGCTTGCCCGCGAGGCCGGTGCTTCGGCTTTTGCGGCCAAGGATGGTCCCGAACAACTCATCGTCGCCGTCCGCCAAGCCTTGGGCCACAGTTGACCGCGGCTCGGCGGCAAGCCGCCGTCGAGGACTGTCCAGTTGGCTCTCCCACCCATTTTAACCGAACGGCGGCTCTTGCTGCTCACGCCTTTTTCACAGCCTCAGCCAGCGATTCTACAAACCGGCCCGCTTGCGCTTCCAGCCCTTTCGATTTTCCCAGGCGCGCTATCCGGTCCACCACCGCGCTCCCCACCACCACCGCGTCCGCGTGTTGGGCCACAAACCGTGCCTGTTCCGGATTCGAGATGCCAAAGCCCACCGCCACCGGCAACGTCGTATGCCGCCGGATTCCGGCCACCTGCGATGCCAGGTTCGCCGCAACCCGTTTTTGCATTCCCGTCACGCCCTCCCGCGACACGTAATAAATGAAGCCGCTGCCGCGGCTGGCAATCGCCCGCACCCGTTCCGCCGGCGTCGTGGGCGCAATCAAATAAACGTGGCACAGTCCCTCCCGCCGCATCTCCGCCTCATAACTTCCCGATTCTTCCGGCGGCAAATCCAGCGCCAGCAAACCGTCCACGCCCGCCCGCGCCGCCGCCCCGATGAACCGTTCCATCCCGGCCTTGTGAATCAGATTGAAGTAAATGTAGAGAACAATCGGAATTTCAGATTTCCTTCGTATCGCCGCCACGGTTTTCAATATGCCCTCTGGAGTTGCCCCCGCCTCCAGGCCGCGCTGCGCGGCCAGTTGGTTGACCAGGCCGTCCGCCAGCGGATCGCTGAACGGCACCCCCAATTCCAGCACGTCCGCGCCCGCCTTGTCAAACGCCAGCCCCAGCCGACGGGTCGCCTCCAAATTCGGGTCGCCTCCGCCAATATACACAATAAGTCCCTTTTTCCCCTCCCGTTTCAGCCGCGCAAACCGTTCCTCAATGCGATTCATCAGCCGCAGTTTCCCGCCCCTCCACTCATCTTTCAAGCCCATTATCCCCTCCCCTGCCCCTTGGGGGGAGAGGCTTGGGGTGAGGAAGTGCCATTGTTTCCTGGCAGGAGCGGACGTAAGGACGCTCTGATTTCCTCTGTGCCTCTCGGCTATGTTTTTTTGAAAGATAAGTACTACAATGACGAAGCTTTGATCATTTTCGACAAAGATTTCAGGCAGCCAAGCCGTCCCGTAGGAGACGACGTGAGGAGTCTCTGATTTTTTCCGCCATCCTCCCAACCTCCCCGATTCCGAACACCGATTCCGAACACTCCCGCTTCTATCAGTGTTCAGTCCGTGCCGCATCCGTGGCTCACGCCCTTTTTTCATTGAGCCGCCCTCCGCCTGCTTTTACAATCCAATCATGGCAAACAGCTTCGGGCATCTGTTCCGCATCACGACCTGGGGCGAATCCCACAGCGGCGGCGTTGGCGTGGTCGTTGACGGCTGCCCGCCCCGGCTCCCGCTCACCGAAGCCGACATCCAGCCCGAACTCGACCGCCGCCGCCCCGGCCAGTCCAAAATCACCACCCGTCGCATGGAGCCGGACACCGTCCAAATCCTTTCTGGCGCCTTCAACGGCAAAACCCTCGGAACCCCAATCTGCCTGTGGGTCAAAAACGAAGACGCTCGCCCCGAAGCCTATCTCGAAATCCGCGACAAATTCCGCCCCTCCCACGCCGACTTCACCTATTTCGCCAAATTCGGCATCCGCAACTGGCAGGGCGGCGGCCGCGCCAGCGCCCGCGAAACCGTCGGACGCGTCGCGGCCGGCGCCATTGCAAAAAAAATCCTGCGCCTCCGGTTCGGCGTCGAAGTGCTCGCCTGTGTCAAACAAGTCCAAAAAATCGCCACGGACATCGCCATCGAAACCGTCAAGGCGTCCGACATCGAATCCAACATCGCCCGCTGCCCGGACCAGGCCGCCGCCGCAAAAATGATTCGCCTCATTGAAAGGGTCCGCCGCGCCGGGGACACTGTCGGCGGCGTCATCACCGGCATCGCGCGCGGCGCCCCCGCCGGCTGGGGCGAACCGGTGTTTGACAAGCTCGGTGCGGACCTGGCCAAGGCCATGATGAGCCTGCCGGCCGCCAAGGCCTTTGAAATCGGCTCCGGTTTTGCCGGCGCTCTGATGACCGGCAGGCGGCACAACGACCCCTTCCGCGCAACCAATAAAAAAGTCTTCACCAAAACCAACTTTTCAGGCGGCATCCAGGGCGGCATCTCCAACGGCCAGACCATCTACTTCAACGTCGCCTTCAAACCCGTCGCCACCGTCATGCACGAGCAGCAAACCGTGGACGTCCGCCTCCAAAACACCACCCTGAAGGCCCGCGGACGCCATGACCCTTGCGTCCTGCCCCGCGCCGTTCCCATGGTCGAGGCCATGACCGCTCTCGTCCTCGTGGACCATGCGTTGCGTCATAAGGCGCAATGCCGTTGAATTTTTCGGCCAACGGGGCCATTTTGATGCAATTCTATGGCTGATAAAACCTTGAACGAAGTCCTCGGCGAACCTCGCAAACTGTTCGCCAAAGCCACCGAGGCCCTGGCGCGCGATAATAACGATTACGCCATCGCCCTCATGAATCAGGCCCTCGAAAAAGAGCCGGCCTTCTACGATTGCCGCAAAACCCTCCGCGAAACCCAATTCCGCAAGGCCGGCGCCAACCGCGGTTTCTTCAAAAAAATGCTCGGCGGCGTCAACCCAAACATCGCCAAGGCCCAGGTCCTCTTGCGCACCAATCCCGCCAGCGCCATGGTCGTGGCCGAACAAATTCTCAACGGCGATCCCCACAATTCCGCCGCCCATCGCATCATCGTGGATGCCTCCGCCACCCTCGAATTGCCAAAAACCGCCGTTCTCTCCTACGAAACGCTCATGAAAAATTCGCCCAAGGACAAACAATTGGGCATGGATTTCGCCCGCGCCCTCGCCCAGGCCGGCGACGTAAGCCAGGGCGAACATAATCGCGGCGAACGCATTCTCATCGAACTCCTTCACGATAATCCCAACGACAGCGAACTGAAAGAGGCGCTCAAAGACCTGTCCGCCCGCAAAACCCTCGATCAGGGCGGCTATGGCGCCCTGGAAAGCGGCCAAGGCTCTTACCGCGACATTCTCAAGGACAAAAAGGAAGCCTCCGCCCTTGAGCAGGAAAAACGGGTCGAAAAATCAGAGGACGTGACCGACCGCCTCATCGCCGAATACGAGAAACGCCTGCCCGACGAGCCGGGCAATCTCAAGCTCATTCGTTCCCTTGCCGAGCTTTACGCCCAGAAAAAACAGTTCGATCGCGCGCTGGCCAATTACGACCGCCTCAAAAACACTGAAATGGGCAACGACCCCTCCCTCGCCCAAGCCATCTCCAATACCATGGTCAAACGCTTCGATTTCCAACTCGAACAAATCAATCCCTTCGATGCCGACCACGCCGCCCAGGCCGAAAAAATCAGGGCCGAAAAACTTGAATTTCAAGTTTCCGATTGCAAAAAGCGGGTCGAAAAATATCCCACCGATCTCGCCCTGCGCTTTGAAATGGGCCAGCTCTATTTACAAACCGGCCAGATCGGCGAAGCCATCCAGGAATTTCAAAAAGCACAGTCCAATCCCCACAAGCGCCTTGCCGCCATGGGCTACCTCGCCAAATGCTTCGCCAAACGCAAGCTCTTCGACATGGCCGCCCGCACCCTCCAATCCGCCATCAAGGAAAAGCCCGTATTCGACGACGAAAAAAAGGAACTCATTTACAGCCTCGGCTGCGTCCTCGAAGACATGGGCAAAAAAGAAGAAGCCGTCGAGCAATTCAAACTCATCTACGAAACCGACATCGGCTACAAAGACGTCGCCGCCAAAGTGGACGCCTTCTACTCAGGCCAGTAAAGAGCCGTCTAAAAGGTGGCAGCGGACGCTCTGACTTGGCGCGACTGTCCTGAAAGCCATCGTATCACCGACCTGTTGAAGAGCTTGCGCGGTGAAAATCCTGCCCAGCGCCACCATATCATCATGGAAGTTCAATGAGCTGGCCTGAATCCTGACCAGTAATTCGCCCGGACGGGGTTCGGGACGATTTTCCTCAACCATTTTAAGATTTTCCAGGCCGCCCGGCGTTCCCGTCTGATCACCCTCATGGATGGCTCCTTTTCATTTTTTGCCTTGTGACCCTATCTCTTTGTGTGACGATTCGCATCCTTTTATTGAAATGACGGGATTGGCATTTGCCGCGGCTTTCTGTTTAATGCGGCGCGGTATGTACCAGACGTTTCTTTTCCCAAATACCAAATCGTGGCTTCAACGGCTCGGCTTGATGGCGTTTGCCTTGTTCGTGCTGGCGGGATGCCGGACGGATGGAAGCGCGGCAGGCGGGGAGGGTAAATGGCCGGCACGGGTGTTTGCGCCGTATATGTACGTGGGCTACGGCGATCATTTCAGGATGACGGATTGCGAGGAGGCCTGCGGCCAGAAGTTTTATACGCTGGCTTTCATCATCGCCGATAAATCCGGAAAACCGTGTTGGGACGGGCGGATTCCCATGTCTCAAAATTTTTACTCGGAACAAATCGGCAAAATCCGGCGGCTGGGGGGGAACGTGATCGTGTCGTTTGGCGGCGAGGCGGGCGATGAGCCGGCCGTGGTGCAAATGAACGCCCGGACGTTGGAGAGAGAATATGAGTCGGTGGTGGACCGCTATCATTTTACGTGGCTGGATTTCGACATTGAAGGCCGGAATTTGGAGAACAGGGCGGCCAATGAGCGGCGTAATTCGGCGCTCGCATGGCTGCAGCGGCGTCATCCAGGCCTGATCATTTCTTATACATTGCCGGTGGACCCGAACGGCATTTCGGCGGATTCGCGGCAGTTGCTCGCGGACGCACGGGCGAAGGGTGTGAACGTGCATTCGGCCGACCTGATGGTGATGTATTTCGGAAAGGAATTTATCAAGAAGGGAAAATCGGAGGCGGAATTGGGCATTGAATCGGCCGAAACGGCTCATCGGCAAATTCAGAAGATTGATCCCCGGATCCGGATAGGGCTTTGCCCGTGCCTGGGCCGGAATGGCCCCAAGGACGAGGTGTTTACGCTGGCCGATGCCAGGACCCTCCGGGCTTTTGCGGACCGCACGCCGTGGGTATGTTCGCTGCATTTTTGGTGCATTAACGATGACGCTGGAACGAAAAACGGCGACGGAGGGCCGTGGACCTTTGACCGTGTTTTTGATGGGTTTTGAGGCGGAATCCCTTTCCCCATCCTGTTCATCCCGTTCATCCTGTCTTTGCATTCTTTCCGTGCTTTTGCGGCTGTTTCTTTCGCACTTCAACCTTCAGCCTTTGGCATTTGTGTCAATTTTGGATAAGTTTGCTTTTGAAGGCGGTTTTCGCACACTGGAGCGATGAAAACTATCTTGATGTTGCCGGGGGCGGTTTTTTTTATTGTTTGCGTTTTTTTCTTTTCGCCGCCGGCTTGGGCGGCCCTCTCGAGGGCGGATTGGGGCGCGCCGCAGGTGGCGGTGTCGGAGAGTGGCGGCACGTGGACGATTGCAGGCCAAAAACAGGTGGTGAGGCTTGATGCCAGGACTTTGGCGCTCGACATTCACGCCCAGGGTGTGGACTGGAGGTTGTTTCCATCGGGAACAAACGACATGATCGTGAAATTTCATGGGCGGAAATTTCACATGGCGCTGGCGGACGCGCGGGATATTTCGATACAGCCTTATGACACCGGCTTCAAGACGGGGGTAAAGGTGACGTTGAGCGGTTTTCAGCATGAGGGGCAGGACCTGGATTTGACGCTTTACTTGACGGTTTGTTTGCAAGGGGCGAATGAGGAGTTGGTGTTTGACACGGCAGCCACGGAGGGACAAGCGGCGCTTTGGCAATTGCAATGGCCGGAGGCGGTGGACGCAAGCAAGGTGGATTACACCGTGCTGAGCAATAACAAGGGCGATTTGCTGCCGCGCAACTGGCCAAAACGGGTGTTGCCGATCCGGAATGGCAGTGCGAAAGACCATAGCGTGTTGCAAAGCCACGTAATCGAGGATTGGGCGATGTCGTGGTGGGGATTTGAAAAGGGCAGGGCGGGCATGATGGTGATTGTGGAGACGCCGGATGACGCCGCATATCAGTTTTCGCATCCGCCGGGAGGGCCGACGGTGATAGGGCCGCGATGGCGGGATTGCCTGGGGAGATTTCGATACATGCGGGCGTGCCGGATGTGCTTCTTCAAGGAGGGAAATTATGTAACGATGGCAAAGCGTTACCGGGAATATGTCAAGAACCGGGGATTGTTTGTTTCGCTGCGGGAAAAGATCGCCAAGGACCCGGTGGTGGCCAGGCTGATTGGGACGCCGCAGGCCCGCATCGGGATTTTATTCAATCAGACGACAAACAGCGACCGGTACGATCCGAAGAACCATTATCGGCTGACGACATTTGACCAGGCGGCGGCGGACTTGCGGGCGATGAAGGCGGCGGGAATGGAACACGCCATTGTGATTGTTTCGGGCTGGGCGCGCCTGGGGTATGACCGGCAGCATCCAGACCCATTGCCGCCGGCCGAAGCGGCGGGAGGTTGGGCGGGTATGAAGCGGCTGGCCGCGACGTGCAAACAACTGGGCTATCCATTCGGCTTTCACGATCAATACCGGGATTATTACACTGACGCGCCGAGCTTTAACCTGGACTTTGCGATTCACGAGGAGACGACGAACGGGCCGGCGACGGCGTTTGCCGGATCGCGGTTTGGAGATTGGAAGGAGGGGCGGGCGCCGTTCATGCGGCATTGGGACGGCGGGCCGCAGAGTTATTTGAACGCGCGATTTCAGCTTGGGCACCTGGAAAAGAATTACGGGCTGATATTCAGGCACGGCATACACCCGGACGGAATTTATATTGATGTGATTGGTTACGTGCCGCCGGACCAGGATTTCAACCCGGAACACCCGACAACGCGGAGCGACGCCATGCGGGGTGAAGCGAAGCTGCTGTATTGGGCGGCGAACAACCTGGGGTTCACGGCAACGGAGGCGGGAAGCGACTGGGTGATTCCGTTTGCGGACACGGTGAATCAATCCGGCGGCGTGGGCAAACAGATACCGGTGCCCCTGTATCAACTGGTTTATCATGACGCGGTGCTGGTGTCCTTTGCTCAGGGCAAGGGAGGAACGAAGGACTTGATGCGGGGAATTTTGTACGGGGGCGTGCCGCAAGTGCCGGTGAACATGAAGGGGATTGGCGCAAAGGCGTATGAATTGAATCGGGAGATGGCCGCGTTGAATGGTCGCGTGGGGCTGCTGGCGATGACCAACCACGAGTTTTTAAACAAGCAACGGAGCCGCGAGCGGACGACGTTCGCAGACGGGACAACCGTGACGGTGGATTGGATGGCCATGACCGTGCGGATCAAGCCGCCGCTGACGTCGGCGGAGTTGGACGCGACGGGCATGCGCAAAGCGCGCTGAAGGCGGAAGGCGGAAGGCTCAGCCGGATAATGCAAATGAAAAAATTCAGCGAGGGCGGCGCCGGCGGACGGCCGCGGATGGAGGCAAACCCATGAGCGTCGGAAAAAGAAAATGGATGAGGCGGATCGGGCTGGTGGCGGCGGTACTGTGTTTGGTCACAGGGCTGGACGCCGTTTTCTTTCCCCAACACTTTCTCTGCGTGGACAGCGGACCGCGGACCGCGCAGGCGATGATTGTGCTGGGCGGGGGATGGGACCGGCCGGAATACGCGTCGTTGCTTTTCAGGGAAAAGTGCGCGCCGCGGGTGATCGTAAGCGGTCGCGGCGACGCGGGGCTGAACCGGCGGATTTTGCTGGAAAACGGGGTGCCGTCGCCGGCGATTGAATTGGAGGCGCGTTCGCGCACGACCCGCGAAAACGCAGAGTTCACAGTGCCACTGCTGCGACGCGAGGGAATCCGTAGCGCGGTGATCGTGACGTCGTGGTATCATTCGCGCCGGGCATTGGCATGTTTCCGCCATTACGGGCGGGGCATCCGCTTTTATTCGCGCCCCTCGTATTTTGACTTTCGGCGCAAGGATTGGACCCGGTCGGTGGCGCGGCGGATTTATTTGGAATTCATCAAGTTGCCGGGATACTGGCTTTGTTACGGCGTGTGCCCGCTTTAATGCCCGTTTTCGCGGAAGACCGTGCCAGGATGTCTTTGTAAACGCGCGCGGATGGGACGGTGGAAAATTGCCGGGAGGCGTCAAGCGACGGGTCTTTTGCCGGGCCGCCTGATGAAACGCTTGACGAACAGCCTCGGAAGCTGAAATTGGACCTTATGCAGCCGGAAAAGTTGACTTTGAAATCGCAGGAAGCCCTGCAAGAAGCGCAGCGCATTGCGCGTGAATATTCCCATCAGGAAATTGACGGAGAGCATCTGGCGCTGGCGCTGATGGGGCAGGAAGGCAGCCTGATGGCGGATTTGCTGGCGCGATGTGGAACTCCCGTGTCGCGGCTCAAGCCGGACGTGGAATCGGAATTGGCACGACGGCACAAGGTCAAAGGCGCGACCGAAGCGTATGCGGGCAACGACCTGAAACAGGCGCTGGAAGCGGCGCAGTCGGAGGCAACGCGCCTGAAGGATGATTACGTGAGCGCCGAACACCTGTGGCTGGGCTTGATGGAAGGGGGCGGCGCGACGTTGAAGAAGATCTTCGCCAAACACGGTCTCAAGCGGGACGCCGTGCTCAAGGTCCTGGCGGACTTGCGGGGCAATCAGCGCGTGACGGACCCGAATCCCGAAGACAAATTCCAGGCGCTGGAAAAATACGGACGCGACCTGACAGCCCTGGCGCGGCAGGGCAAAATTGACCCGGTGATTGGCCGGGACGAAGAAATTCGGCGCGTGATGCAGGTGCTGACGCGGCGGACGAAAAACAATCCGGTGCTGATTGGAGAGCCGGGCGTGGGCAAGACAGCGATAGCGGAGGGTTTGGCGCGTCGGATTGTGAGCGGCGACGTGCCGGAATCGCTGAAGAACAAACAACTTGTGGCGATGGATCTGAGCGCGATGATCGCCGGCGCGAAATACCGCGGTGAATTTGAAGACCGGCTAAAGGCGTTTTTGAAGGAAATCACGTCGAGCGAAGGCCGGATCATTTTATTCATTGACGAATTGCATACGATCGTGGGCGCGGGGGCGGCGGAAGGCGCAACCGACGCCGCAAACATCATGAAACCGCAACTGGCGAGGGGCGAATTGCGATGCGTCGGGGCAACAACACTGGAAGAATACCGCAAGCACATTGAGAAGGACCCGGCGCTGGAACGCCGTTTCCAGCCCGTCATCGTGGCCGAACCGGGCGTCGAGGATACGATTGCGATTTTGCGCGGCCTCAAGGAGCGGTACGAAGTCCATCACGGCGTCCGCATCCAGGATTCGGCGCTGGTGGCGGCGGCCACGTTGTCGCATCGTTACATTACGGACCGGTTTCTGCCGGACAAGGCGATTGACCTGGTGGACGAGGCGGCGTCGCGCATCAAGATGGAACTGGATTCCAAGCCGACGGAACTCGACCAGTTGGATCGCAGGATTTTGCAGGCGGAGATCGAGCGCACGTCGCTGGCCAAGGAAAAGGACGCGACGAGCCGCGAACGATTGAAACTGCTGGACGGCGACATTGCGAATTTGAAGGAAAAATCCCGGGCGCTCACCGCCCAATGGCAGAATGAAAAGACGGCGGTCAACGCGGTGAGCATCGTGCAATCGCAACTGGAACGCGCGCGTATCGAACTCGAACAGGCCCGGCGCCGGGGTGATTTGAGCAAGGCGGCGGAAATTCAATACGGAAAAATTCCGGAGTTGGAAAAGAAACTGGCAAAAGTGGAGCAGACGGCCCCGGCCCAAGGCGGCCGGCAAACGCAGCCCGCCCTGCTGCGGCAGGAGGTGACCAGCGAGGACATCGCCAAGGTGGTGTCGTCCTGGACCCACATTCCGGTTTCGCGGATGCTGGAAGGCGAACGGCAGAAGCTGGTGAAAATGGAAGAGCGGCTCGCGGAGCGTGTCGTGGGGCAAAAAGCGGCCATCGGCGCCGTGTCGGATGCCGTGCGGCGCGCGCGGAGCGGGTTGCAGGACCCGAACCGCCCCATCGGTTCCTTTATTTTTCTGGGACCCACCGGCGTTGGCAAGACCGAAACCGCCAGGGCGCTGGCCGAATTCCTCTTTGACGACGAAAATGCGATGGTGCGCATTGACATGAGTGAATACATGGAAAAGCATGCGGTGGCCCGGTTGATTGGCGCGCCGCCGGGATACGTGGGTTATGAAGAGGGCGGGCAGTTGAGCGAGGCGGTGCGGCGGCGGCCGTACTCAGTGGTGTTGTTCGATGAGATTGAGAAGGCGCACCACGATGTCTTCAACGTTTTGCTTCAAATGCTGGACGATGGCCGGCTCACGGACGGCCAGGGCCGGACGGTGGATTTCAAAAACACCATTGTCATCATGACCAGCAACATCGGTTCGCCGCTGATTCACGAATCGTTTGAAAGAAAACGCCGCGGCGATGAAAAGAGGGCCGGCGCGGACGCCGAACTCGAACAGCAGGTGTTGGCTGAATTAAAGAGACATTTCCGCCCGGAATTTTTGAATCGGGTGGATGACATCATCATCTTCCGCAGCCTCGGCGAATCGGAGTTGTCCCGGATTGTGGACATTCAGCTCACCCGGTTGGAGAAACGGCTCCGGCAGCAAAATCTGGCCTTGGAATTGGATGCCACCGCAAAGGAGATGCTGGCGCGGGAGGGGTATGATCCGCAGTTTGGCGCGCGCCCGCTCAAACGGGCCGTTCAGGAACAATTACTCAATCCGCTGTCGCGGCGGCTGCTGGAGGGCGAATTTCAGCCGGGCGACCGGATCAAGGTCACCGCGGACGGAGACGGGCTAATCTTCAGGAAACAGGGAAAATAAAACGGCGCGGGACGGTCAGGTTTTTTCTTCAATGAGTTCGCGGCGGGCGCCGCCCAGGAGATGCTCGACGAATGATGTGGAATAAACGCCGCGGCGGAAATTCGGGTCCTGCATGACGGCTTGCTGGAAGGAGATGGTGGTTTTGATGCCGGTGATCATGAATTCGGACAAGGCGCGGTTCATCCGGTCAATGGCGTCGCGGCGGTCTTTGCCGGCGACAACGAGCTTGCCAATCATGGAATCGTAGCTGGGGGGAATCGTGTAGCCGGCATAGGCATGAGTATCCACACGCACGTTGCGGCCGCCGGGCTGGTAAAACATTTCGATGCGGCCCGGGCTGGGTCGGAAATCATCAAAAGGGTCTTCGGCATTGATGCGGCACTCGATGGCATGGCCCTTGATCTGGATGTCACTTTGCGAATGTTGAAGAGGCTCGCCAGAGGCCAGAAGGATTTGATAGCGGACCAGGTCAATGCCCGTGACTTCCTCGGTCACGGGATGCTCAACCTGGATGCGTTTGTTGACTTCGAGAAAATAAAAATGGCCATTGTTGTCCACAATGAATTCCACGGTGCCGGCGTTGGTGTACCGAGCCGCTTCCGCGATTTTCACCGCAGCGCGCCCGATTTTATCCCGCAATTTGCGGAATTTGTTTTCCAGGAGGGGGGAGGGCGACTCTTCAATCAACTTTTGATTGCGGCGCTGCACCGAACAATCTCGTTCGCCCAGATGGATGATACGCCCCTTGTGGTCGCCAAGGATCTGGATTTCAATGTGATGGGGATTTTCGATGAATTTTTCAATGTAAACATTGGAATTGCCAAAGGCTTTCTCAGCTTCGGAACGGGCGGTGTGATAGCCCTTAATGAGGGAAGGATCGTTGTGGGCCACACGCATCCCACGCCCGCCCCCGCCGGCCACCGCCTTGATCATGACGGGATAACCGATGCGTTTGGCAATCTCACGCGCGTCCTTTTCGTTTTCAACAACGCCTTCGGAGCCGGGCGGCGTTTCCACACCCGCTTTTTTTGCAAGCGTGCGGCTGACCGCCTTGTCGTGAAGCGCCGTCATCGCCCGCGGGCTGGGACCGATGAACCGAATATTGCAGCTCTCACAGACTTCCACGAAATGCGGATTTTCAGACAGAAACCCGTAACCGGGATGAATCGCATCCACGTCCGTGATTTCTGCGGCGCTGATGATGCGGTCAATCCTCAGGTAGCTGTCCGAGGCCGGCGCCGTGCCAATGCAGATGGCCTCGTCCGCCAGTTGCACGTGCATCGAGTTGGCGTCGGCCTCCGAATAAACCGCGACCGTCCGCACGTTCAACTCCTTGCAGGCCCGAATGATGCGCACGGCAATCTCTCCGCGATTGGCAACCAGGATCTTTTCAAACATTTTCGTCGCTTCAAACGGGCCGGACCCTGAAGAGGGGCTGGCCAAATTCAACAGGTTTCCCATTTTCAACCAGCACTTGAACAATGCTCCCTTTGACTTCAGCCTTGATCTCGTTCATCACCTTCATCGCTTCGATAATGCAGACCACTGTATCGGGATTGACTTCGGCCCCAATGTCAACATACGGGGCCGCTTCAGGGGATGGGGCGCGATAAAATGTCCCAATCATCGGAGATTTGATTTCAGCCTGGGTGGGAGGGACCACGGGCAACGGTGGCGGCGGTGTGATGACGGGAGGCGCCACGGCAGACGGCACACCGGATGGGCTTTCTTCAACCGGATTAACGGCCGACCCGGCCGGTCCGCCGCCATTGAGGCCGCGCTTAAGGCGAATCTTCGAATCCTGTTGTTCAAGTTCAAACTCCGTAATGGAGTTCTTCTTCATTAAATCAATGATCGCCTTGATGTCCTTAAGTTCCACGTCCGTTTTCGTTAAAGTAACTTCAATTCTGTCTTTTTAAGTGAAAAAGCAGCGCCGGATACGGCTCTGCTTCTTCCAAAAAGAAATTTGTAAAATGCTAATTGTTAAGGCTCTTCGCGTCAAGCCTCAAAACAAAATTTGTTCATAAGATAAAATTTTATGGTTTTTTTGCAGTTTTAGAGGCAACTTTAACGTGAACGGAGGCATAAAGTGCCAAAATATACGATTTTGCGCCAAATCCAGAAATCTGGCCGCAACAAACCGGCGCAATGAGCGATTTATGCCTGAACTTCTCGCGGGCGTGAACATTCGAAAGATGGATTTCAATCGTTGGAACCTCCACGGCGGCTATGGCGTCGCGCAATGCGACGCTCGTATGGGTATAGGCTGCGGCATTGATCACGATAACGTCGAACCTGTCCGCAGCTTGTTGGACCCAGTCCACCAACTGGCCTTCGAGATTGGACTGGCGGAAATCCACTTCCACTTTGAGTGTTTTTGCCGCTTTTTTGACATCGGCTTCGATGCCAGTCAGTGTGGTCGTCCCGTATATGTCCGGTTCGCGCCGGCCCAGCATGTTTAAGTTGGGACCATTGAGAAACAGGACTTTCATCGGGCGGAGTCTAGCGATTGGAAATTTCGTTGTCTAATGAATTTGGCAATACCGGCAATGCGAGCAGCGCACCCAGGAAGGTAAAAGCGGTCCACGCCAGCGCCGGGACATAGAGGCTAAATTCCAGGACTCCTTGAACGAACCAAGCCAGGGCGCCGATGAAGATGGCAAAGGGCAGCGCATCGGCCTTTTTCCAGACGCGCCGCGCCGCGGCTGCCAGCGCCAGAAGGACCCAAGCGCAGTAGAAAAGGCCGCCGGGAATTCCGGAGTCTGAGAATTGTTCGAGGTAATCGTTGTGGACCAACCGCGCCATTTCCCAGTCAGGCGCTTTGAGATGGGAATAGAGACACTCGAAACTGCCGGGGCCGCAGCCGAGCCACGGGTGTGAGGTGGTAATCTGAAGGGCGGCGCGCCAATAATCGAAGCGGGCGGCGAGGCTCGTGGCGCCGAGCGCGAAATAATGATGAAAGCGGACGGCGAAGACGGCCAGGCCGATGACAATTGCGGCGGCAATCGCAGCGAGTTTGAGTTTCGCCGGCCATTGGAGGCGCAGGAGGCCAAGGCCGCCGATGGCCAGGGCGATGAGCCAGCCGGCTTTTGAACCGCTCCACAGGAGGCCGGAGGCACCCAGGGCGACAGTGATCGCAAGGGCCATCGCGCGAATGGCTGGACGCAGCTTTCGGGCGCAAGCCAGGACGAGCGAGAGGGGCCAGAGCAGGAGAATACCACCCGCGAGAGCATTGGGATACACGAGCGTGCCCATGACCCGGCCCTCGCCCAATTTTTTCAGCAGGACGGGATTCGCCACTTCGACGCCGTTGGTGCGAATAATGGCGCCGTCGCGCCGCATCTGGAGAACAAACGCCGGCGGCAGATTGGTCCAATGAGAGTGCTGGCCGGAAATCATCATTTGCCGGGTGAGGGGGAATTCAAATTTTTGGTTTATGGCGCGAGCCAGACAAAGGGCGAACCCAGCCAAGACGCCAATCAAAAGAACATGAAGGGCGGCCCGGTGATTGAGGAAAAAGACACCGATGAAATAACAGGCCACACAGCCAAGGAATTGTGCGATGGCGAGAATGGTGAAGGTGACATCAGCGGTACGGGACGCGGCAACGATCTGCCACATCAACCATAACAACGGCAGCGTCCACAACGCGCGACCGGCAGGCCAGCGCGGGCGGACGGCAAACATGGACAATCCGCCAATGGCGGCCAGCGGCAAAAGAAGCCAATCAGCCCAATGCACAGGCCAGGCGTCATGCAGCAAGCTCGTCGCGGAGCGGGGGGCAGGGATGTTGGCATCCAGGACGACCGGATTGCCGAATTTCAAAAAGGCCAGCCCTAGAAAAAGGCCGAAAACCAAGGGGAAAAGGAGGCGCCAACGGGGAAGTGAACCGGCGTTTGGGTGCATGGCCGGCGGCGCGGTTGGGGTGTTCATTTCGCCTGTTCTTCTCTCGTGCCTGAAAATATAATCGCCTGACGAAACCATGAAAATAAAATCCGACAACCGGGACCGTTTCGCCGTGATCATGGCCGGAGGCAAGGGTGAACGGTTCTGGCCGTTGAGCCGCGAGAAAAAGCCGAAGCAGTTGCTGGCGATGCTGGGCGGGAAATCGTTTTTACAGCAAGCCGTGGAGCGCGTGGCGCCGTTGGCGCCGCTGAAAAATATTCTGGTGATCACCAATGAAGCGCAATTGCCCGAAGTGCGCAGACAACTTCCGAAAATTCCCGCCGCCAATCTCGTGGCCGAACCCGCGGGCCGGGATACGTGTGCCGCAGTGACGCTGGGCGCGGCGCTCGTGGGCGCGCGGTCCACGACGGGCGTCATGGCGGTGCTGCCGGCGGACCACGTGATTCCGGATGCAAAAAAATTTCAGCAGGTGTTGAACGACGCCTTTGACCTGGCATCCCGCGGCCGGGCCATCGTGACCATTGGCATCAAGCCCTCGGAGCCGGCGACGAGCTACGGTTACATTCGGGTGGGGTCGGAATTGCCTCCGCCTGAAGGCGCCCGGAAATACAAGACGGCTTTTTTCAAGGCCGAACAATTCGTGGAAAAGCCGGACTTCGAAACGGCGCTGGGATACGTCAACGGCGGCGGCTACCGATGGAACGCAGGGATGTTCGTGTGGTCGTTTGTGACGATTGCCGAGGGCCTGCAAAAGCATCAGCCGGAGATGCACGCCGCCTGCCAGCGCTGGTTTCAGGCGGCGGCCACGCCGGCCCGGCTGGCGCGGGTGCTGGCGAAGGATTATCCGGATATCAGGAAAATTTCGATAGATTATGCGCTGATGGAGCACGCGCAAAACGTGGTGGTGGCCGACGGGGCATTCGAGTGGGACGACCTGGGTTCGTGGACGGCCCTGGCACATCATCTGAAAGCGGATGCGGAAGGCAATTGCGCGGTGGGCGATTTCATTCACGTGGACGCCGCGCGGAATATTATTTTTGACGCGCGAACGAAAAACCGGACGCTGATTGCCGTGGTGGGCCTGCGCGACGCCATCCTGGCCCAGACGGACGACGCAGTTTTGCTCGCGCATAAAAGCCAGGCGCAAAAGGTGAAGGAATTGGTGCGAAAACTCGGCCAGGACACCCGGCTCAAGAAGCTGGTTTGAGTGGCTGCCGCCCGGAACTTCAGAACCGGATAAACAGGTTCAGCCCGCCGCCGGCATCGAGCATTTCATAGTTTTGGGCGAACTGGCCGTCCGTGTTCAGGTTGTCGTAGCCAACGAAGGCGCGCAGCGTGACATTTTTCGTGACGGGGCAGTACAACGCGAGGCCGAAGGAATTGAGGAAATCGTCGCGGCTGACGCGAGTGTAGTGGGAGTATTCAAAGCGGTAAAACGGCTGCAGGACGGCGTAACGGCACAGCCGCCAACTGCCGACGACATAGAGGCTGTGGTCGGTGCGATCGTTATAGTTCTCGCCGACGCCCGCCGGGGGCGACTGGGTTTGGGTGTCGCGATAATCGCCGTCGTAGCCGATGGCAAGGCCGGTCTTTTGGGTGAGGGGAAATTCACGCTCAATCGTCCAGCGTGGAACGAATTCGCGGTAGAATTGGTTGTAATTGCCGGAGTCGAGCAGCCAGCGGGCATCGGCTCCGAGGGTGAGCAGCCAGTTATTGCGCCGCCAAGTCAGGTCGGCGAAAACGGTGGAGACGCTGAAGTCGAAGGTGTTCAAGTTGACGTTTTGGGGCGTGCCGGTGAGGGGATTGATCACCGTCACCGTGCCGGAATCGGCCAGCCCAAAATTGAACCATTGCTGCTGGAAGCCCAGGCGCGGCGCGAGTTGGCCGCCGCAGACGGCGAAGGGGGTTGGCGCGACGGCCGCCTGGATGGTGCTGACAAGCACATTGGCGCCTTGCTTGTTATGATCGGCCAGAAGGACGTTGTCCGTGTAAAAATACTGCTCGTCGGCATAGGCTTCAATCCAGGTGCGGCGCGGCTTGATTTCCACAACGGATTGCGGGCCGACGTCGCTGGTTTCGCCGGGGTAAAGCGCGGGAACGTTTGTGGCAAAGAAGGCGGGTTGAAATTCGTTGCGTTGCTGAAACGTTTCGACCTGGCGGCTGGCCGGGGTGGCGGGCAGTTGAGCGGGCGCGGCTGGCAAAATGAAGAGGGCCGCGGCAACTACCAGAAGACAAATCGGGGTTCGCATGGCATGAATTTCTACGGGGGACCCTTGAAAGAGTTCGGCGGGAATTGCGTGGGTGGAAGCGGCGGCGTTGGCGGCGGCACGCGCGTTTGATAAGCGCCATGGTCAATGGCGTTCCATCCGTTGCCGGGGAATGGGGGAATAATAAAAACGTCCGGCGGCAGGCCGGTGTCCGTTGCCTCGCCGGATTTGAACAGCTTGTTTTGCTGAAGAATGGCGATATTGATGAGAGACAGCGAGGTTAATTGGTCTGGAAACCCGTTGACGAGGGCCGAGCCGGCGACAAGGCGGCCCAGGTTGATATTCAGCACGGGACTGAGCGTTCCGCCGGGCAGCACGAACACAAGCTGGCCGGCGTGGAGCGTGGCGGACGTTCCATTGGGCAACGTCACGGCGCCGGAGCCTTCGAGCAGAATCACCTTGAAGCCGCCGTCCGCCGTGGCCGATACGATAAGCGTGGTGCCCAGGACGGCCGCCGCGGCGCCGGCGGTCTTGATCGTGCCGCCGCCAATTCCCTTGGGCGCGTGAAATAAAAGGTTGCCCTGTTCGAGGTTCAACGTGCGCCCGCTGTCAGCGAAGGAAAAAATGGTGTTCGCGCCGACGCGGGTGATGGTCTGGTCGGGCGCGACCAGTTCCGCGCGGGAATCCGGACCGGTGCGGACGCGCTGGGGCGCTTTGAGAACCTCTTTGACTTTGGCGGGGCTGGCGGCGCCGGTGGCGGCGACGGTGGCGACATCGTTGATGATCTCGGTGAAGGTGCTTTCGGCGAGCGGCGCCGCCCCGGCGGAAAACCGGACGAGCAGGGCCAGTCCAAAGACAAGAAAAATTGATTTCATTCGACACTCCGGCTAATCTTGGCGGCGTTTTTACACCTGCGGCGGAAATTTGTCAACCATGGCAAACGTCATGCCTGGACCAGTCCCTCAACGCCGCGCGGCGGTGATGGCCGGCTTTTGCGCGCTGGTCACGCTTGCCGTGCTGGCGGTGGATTTCCGCGGCCCGGCCCCGCTGGCCGCGCCGCTCGCAGCGGCGGAAAATTACGTGCAGGATTTCTTCGCCCGGACGGGGCGCCTGACGCCGGCCAACACCAACCTCGTCATCATCGGCATTGACCAGCCGGTTTACGGGTCATCGGCGTTCAGCGCCGCCGACCTGAAGGGCGAGCCGGTGCTGCGGGATTTGCAGGGCAATTTTCCCTGGTCGCGCGCGGTGTGGGCGCGGCTGGTTGAAAAACTCGTGGATGCCCATGCAAAGGCCGTGGCGATTGATCTCGTGTTTGCGGCCAAAGCGGAGGGCGACGAGGAACTGCGGGCCGCGCTGGATGCTGATTCGAACCGCGTCGTCATCGGCGGCGTGTTCAACGCCGGCGAGACGGACCGGGGCGTTCCCCGCCAGTTTACGGCGCCGTGCGGCGACCTGATTCCCGACACGCCCGGTCATCCGGCGGCGCTGGACCCGCGAGTGGGTTTCGTCAACATCTGGCCGGACGGCGACGGCGTGTTCCGCAGCGCGCGTTTCCGGGTGACGAACCATGAATTGGGCGACGTGCTGGACGCGCCGCCGGGCGCGGTGGTGGAATCGTTCACGGCCCGGGCTTTGGAGAAATTCGGCGCGGCGGAAAGGATTCCGGCGGTTGGCGCGCATCCCATCATCCGGTTTAGCGGGCCTCCGGGAACATGGCCTGTGATTTCGGTCGGCGACGTGCTGACGCCGGAAATTTGGGACAAAAATTTCGGGGACGGAAAATTTTTCGCGGGCAAGCTGGCGCTGATTGGGCCGACGGCGATTCTATTTCAAGACCTGCATCAGACGCCGTTTCGCGGGGCGATGTCCGGACCGGAGATTCACCTGCAAATCATCAACGCCGCGTTGCACGGTGAATTTCTCCATGAAACGCCGCCGGCGGCGAGCGGGGCGATCGTCGCGCTCGCCGGAATTTTTGCCGCCGCGCTCTGCCAATGGATGCGCGCGCCGGTCAAACGGTTGCTGGTGATTCTCGGCTCCGGCGTGACGCTTTGCCTGGCGGCGAAATTTTTGTTCAACCACGCGAACCTCATCACTCCCGTGGTCAGCCCGCTGGTCGTGCTGGTCGTCACGGGCGTGGGCGCGCTGGGTTACGACTTTATCGCCGAGCGGCTGGAGCGGATGAAATTGCGGCACACGATGGGCCTCTATTTTTCGCCGCGCGTGCTGGACGCGGTGCTCGCCGATCCCGGATCAATGCGGCCGCGCCGGGCGGAGGTGCAGCTGCTGCTGACCGATTTGCGAAATTCCACGCCGCTGGCGGAGCGGCTCGGCCCGCAGGGCATGTTCGATTTGCTCAACCGCGTGTTCGAGGCGCAGACCGGCGCGATCATGAGCGAGGACGGAAACCTGGAGCATTTTCTCGGCGACCAGTTTTTGAGCTACTGGGGCGCGCCGCAACAGCAACCGGACGCCGCCGACCGGGCGGAGCGCGCGGCAATGAAATTGATTCGGGCGATGGAGGATTTGCGCGGCGGGCTGCCGGCGGAAATTCAGGAATGGTTCGGCTACGGGGTGGCGCTGCACAGCGGCAGCGTGCTGGTCGGCAACAAAGGCTCGGCGCTGCGGCTCGATTACGGCCTTGTCGGCGACGCGGTAAACGAAGCGGCGCGGGTGGAGTCGCTGACAAAATTTTACGGGGTGCGGCTGCTGGTGACGGGGGAGACATTTGGGCAATTCAGCAGGCAAGCGGAGCACCGGCTGGTGGACCGGGTTATTGTCAAGGGCAAGACTGAACCGGTGGAATTGTTCGAGCGCCAAAATCCCTCTTCACCGCCAAACTACGCGGCGCTGTGCGCGCGTTACAAGGCAGTCTATGATGAATACGCCGCCGGCAAATTCGCCGCGGGGCGGATGGAATTTGAAAAGGTGGCGGAGGAATTTTCCGATGGACCGAGCGAAATCCTCGCCTCCCGTTGCGCCGGACTGTCAGCCAAACCGCCGGCAAATTGGAACGGCATCTGGAAAATGGAGGCGAAATGATCAAAAGAGGATGACATATTTTGATGGATTTTGACAGGTCCCTTTATGACTCATAGGGCGGGGTTGCGGGGGAACTTGGCGAAGGGGAGGCGCACGTTGCGATATTGCATTTGATCGGCCCGAATGGGGACGGGCGGCAGAAAGACGGCGGCGCCACTGGCGGCCACAAGATCGTCCTGGTCCACGCCGTCGCCACTAACGCCGATGGCCCCCACGAGGACGCCGTCGCGGTAAAGGGGAAAGCCACCGGGAAAGATGGTCATGCCGTCGGGCAGGTTGGGATTGACGTTGGTGGAAGTTGTGAAGACGGCGCCGTTGACGGGATTGGTGGCCTGAATCGAGGTGGGCGTGATGATGGAAAAGCGCTCCTGCATTCCGAAAAACAGGCCCGGTTGGGTCCCATCAATGCCGGGCGGATAGGTGCTTTCGGAGAGAAAGCCGACAGTGCGTGCGGAAAAGGCGCGATTGGTGGCGGAGAAGAACAGAACGGTGCGGGCTTTCTGCACGGCGACGTCCCAACTAAAGCGGGTGGCGTTGGTTGAGGTGCAGAAAGTGCCCAGGACGATGGGCGGCACGCCGTTTGAATTGGGATTGCTGACGACTGAAATGAACATTTGGGCAACCTGGCCGCGTGGCAGGCGAATGCCGGCGCGGGTGGTGCGGGCGCGATTGGCGGCGGCGGCGATGATATTGGTGACTTCGGCGGCGGTGAGGCGGGCGACACCGTTGGGCAGGGGAACCGTGGACGGATCGGAAACGATGGGCTGGCGCAATTGGCCGATTTCACCGCCCAATATGAGGACGGGATACGGAAAGGGAGGCGGCGAGGCAATGGGGGAATACGGGGCAACGTTTGTGCCGGGCAGGCTGGCAAAGGGAATCATGGCGCCGGTCTGCGTGGTGCTTTCGATGTATTCGAGCCGGATGCCGTTAATCAAAACATGCGATGCGACAATGGTGTCGGAGGGCTGGTAGCCGGCTTGCCCGGCCAGCGCGACGTCTTCATTGGCATCGGGATTGGCAATCACAGGCGGAGTAATGTCGGTGGGTTGGAGGCCGTCACCGGCAACGCCAATGGCGCCGACGAGAAGGCCGTTTTTGTAAAGCGGCAGGCCGCCGGGCGTGCCGGCAAGACCGCCGGTGATGGGAGTGGGGACGGGAACCAGATTTGTTCCAGGCGACGGACCGTAGGTGATCGTGCTGCCCGGTCCTTTCAATTTATTGATGTCGGAAAAGGCGAGGCTTGAAAAATTCACGCCCACGAGCGGGCCGGGGGCGGTGTTGGCGACGCCGGGCGGAAAATGCTGTTGCACGATGTCACCGGCGGTTCGGGACGAGAAAGCGTTATTGTCACTGCTCAGGAAGGCGGCGCTGGCGGCCTTTGCGAGGGCGTCGGCGACAAGCGGGTCGTTGGTGGAGGAGCCGGCGTTGAGCGCCCAGACACCCAGGACCCAGCCTTCACGGTCGGTCACCGCGATGACGGCGTTGGCGGCCAGGGGAGAGTTGGTGATGACGACGGCGCGGCTGACGGCTTGTGCGATGATGGTTTGGACATCGGCTACCGTGAGTTGGGCGGCGGCGGGCCGGGCGGCCAACAGGGCGACGGATAAAATGCCCACGATGCGTTTCACCGGGCATCAAGATAAGGGTTGATTTTTGAAAATAAACAATTTCTTATTCGCTGATGTCAGCAAGGCTGTTCCTTACAATTCTGGCGGGGACGGTTTTGTCGCTGTGTGCGTTGCGGGATTACGGCGGCGGGATTACGGATACGAATGATGCGAATCGCCTTAAACCGTATCAGGCGGTTACAACAAACACGCCGCCGTTGTCGCCCGCGGTTTTCAATCCTGATCCGAACACCTTGGAATTGCCGGCACCGCCACAGACGGATTTTCGTTGGAGGGAAGGGGTGATCGCCAGCACGGGTGCGCCGCCGCTGTCGCCGGAAATTTTCGATCCGGACCCGGGCGCTTTTTTGCGTCCGCCCACGAATGCGCCGACAGCCCTCTTCCATGAGCCGCCTGTGCCGGCGGTTTTCACGCCGCCGCCCATTCCGCCGGGCTTGGCGCTGCCGCGGCAGGACGTGCAACTGGATAAATTGGAGCCGCCCCCGCCCCCGGCGCGGAGCGATTATAACATGGAGCCGCTGACCAACCGGCTGGAGCTGCCGCGATGGAACACGCAGCGCGAGTTGAAAATTTATCCGAACTTCGGCTACCCGAAGTATTCATTGCAGCCGGGCGATTATCCAACGAACGCCGCGCCGCGGCCCAACCGCTGGCGCATCGGATTTGTGCCGTGGCATCGTTACACGAGCGGCGTGACCGAGCAGCCTTACGAGAATCCGAGTCCGGCGCCCTGGGCGCCTTACCGGCAGAGCGTGCTCAAAGGCGACGCGCCCATCATCGGACAGGACATTTTCCTCGACCTCACGGCGTCGGCGGAAACGGTGACGGAATTCCGGCGGGTGCCGACGGCCAGCGGGGTGAGCGGGGCGTTGCCCGGCGAATATGACTTTTATGGCGATGGCGAGGAAATCAGCGTTCAAAATTATCTTGGCTTTGACGCGGACTTGTTTCAGGGCGATACCTCGTTTCGGCCTGTGACCTGGGCGATAAACCTGGAGCCGGTCTTTAACGTGAACTATCTGCAAACGGAGGAATCAGGGGTGGTGTCGCCCTCGCCGCTGGGTTCGCTGGGCGCCGGCGGAGCATCGGGTTATGGGGGGAACGGCGGCATTTCAAATCCGACGGACATAACGGGGTTCCTGAACGACAATGGGGTCGGCCAGGCCGGCAGTTATCGGGGCACGTCGCATGTGGATCGCACGAAGACTTTCATGGCATTGCAACAAGGTTTCGTGGAGGTGCATCTGCTTGATCTCTCCGACAATTACGATTTCATGTCGCTGCGCATGGGTTACCAGCCATTCAACGCGGATTTTCGGGGTTTTTTATTCAACGACATTAATCTCGGCGTCCGGCTCTTTGGGAACTGGGACGACAACCGTTACCAATATAATCTGGCGGCGTTCGACATGCGGGAGAAGAACACGGATTCGCAACTCAACACCTTCGACAGCCGCGGCCAGGACGTGTTCATCGCGAATCTTTACCGGCAGGACTTTATCTGGCCGGGATACACGGCGGAATGGAGCGTGCTGGCGAATTTCGATCACGCTGCCACGCACTACGATCAGAATGGCGATCTGGTCCGCCCGGAACCTTTCGGATCAGTCAAGCCGCATGACGTGACGGTGTATTACCTGGGCTGGGGCGGGGATGGGCACATTGGCCGCGTGAACGTTTCGCATCAATTTTACGAGGCATTCGGACATGATCATTTCAACGAACTGGCCGGCCGGCCGGTGGACATCAACGCGCAGATGGCGGCGTTGGAGGTTTCGTATGACTTGAATTGGGCGCGGTATAAGGCATCGTTTTTTTATGCGTCGGGCGACAGCCACGCGGAGGACGGCACGGCGCGGGGTTTCGATTCGATTGTGGACAATCCGAACTTTACGGGCGGACCGTTCAGTTTCTGGACGCGACAAGGGTTTAATCTGGGGGGTACGTTGATCAACCTCAAGACGCCGGACAGCCTGTTCCCGGACCTGCGCACCAGCAAGACGGAGGGGCAGGCAAATTTTGTGAATCCTGGCGTCTATATTTTTGGCTTGGGCGGCGAATTTGACCTGACGCCGAAACTGACATCGTTTCTCAACGCGAATTATATTTTGTTCGCTGAAACCGACCCGCTCAAGACGGCGCTGTTCACGGCAAAAATCCATGACGAAGTGGGCTGGGACTTGAGCCTGGGCTTCCAATACCGGCCCTTGCTCTCGGACAATATTATCGTTTCGGCGGGCTTTGGAGTGTTGATTCCCGGCCGCGGTTACGAGGACATTTACAGCGCCAATACCAATCCGGTGCAGGGTTTCAGCGGGTTCGCGGGCGACTCGAATGATTTCCCCTACAGCGGCCTGTTGGCCGTCACTTTTACCTATTGAGCCATGAAAACGAACGAAATCCGATTTCTCGCATGCCTGGGGCTGTTGCTGAATTTTCGGCTGCTGGCCGGCTTGTCCGACGGGTCCGGGCCGGCTCTTTCCGTGCCCAAAGAGTTGCCTCCGAGCGCCCGCGTGGAATTGCCCAAACCCAATTGGATAGACCAGTCGCGCGCCGCCGCGTGGCGGAAGTCGGAGGGTTGCCTTGAATGCCACGCCGGCATCGAGCCGATGCATGACTCGGCGAATGTTGTGCTGGGCTGCACGGATTGTCATGGAGGCAACGCGACGCCCGGCCTGACGGAACGCGAAGCGCACGTGGCGCCTCGCAATCCCGTTTTCTGGCAAAGTTCGGCGCTGCCGAATGGCTCGTCGGTGTTGCTGAACCATGAATCGGCGGCCTTCATTCGCTTCGTCAATCCCGGCGACCTGCGCGTGGCGCAGCAAGCGTGCGGCCTTTGCCACGGCAAGATCGTGCAGGAAGTCAGCCACAGTATCATGCGCCACGGCGCCATGCTGTGGGGAGCCGCGCTTTACAACAATGGAGCCTTCCCCGAAAAAAATTACCGCTTCGGCCAGGCTTATGGGGCGGATGGCGCGCCATTACGGCTGGTCAGCCCCGTACCCGTGACGCCGGAGATGACGCGGAAACATGGCATCCTGCCTTATATTGATCCATTGCCTCGCTTCGAATTGAGCCAGCCGGGGAATATTCTGCGCATCTTCGAGCGGGGCGGCGTACAACCGCCCGCGCTGGCCGACCCGGACCCGTTCGAGGACCCTGGCAAGCCGGCGCACGCGCTCAGCGACCGCGGCCTGGGCACGTTGCTGCGCACCGATCCGGTCTTTCTGAACTTGCAGAAAACGCGGTTGAATGATCCGCTGTTGGATTTCCTGGGTTCCAACAATCATCCGGGCGATTATCGCAGCAGCGGATGCTCGGCCTGCCACGTGGTCTTTGCCAACGACCGTTCTCCAACCGATTCGGGCTGGTATTACAAATACGGCAGCCAGGGCCTGAGTTTTTCCGGCGACAAGGCTATCCCCAAGAATGAGCGCGGCCATCCCATCATTCATCAGTTCACGCGCGCCATTCCGTCAAGCCAGTGCATGGTCTGTCACATGCACCAGGGCAATTTGTTCGTGAATCCGTATCTGGGCTATACATGGTGGGACGAGGAAACCGACGGCGAATGGATGTATCCGAAACAGCAGAAAAACCCGACGGCCGCGGAATTGACACGGTCGGTGGAAAATAATCCGGAAGCGGCGGCGGCGCGCGGGCTTTGGGGAAACCTCGATTTTCTGGAAAAGGTGGCTCAGTTGAATTCCAAGTTGAAGGACACGCAGTTTGCGGATTATCACGGCCACGGCTGGATTTTCCGGGCGGTATTTTTGCATGATCGGCAGGGCAATCTGCTGGATCGCCAGGGGAATATCATTCCCTTTGACGCCCCCGACAAATTTGCGAGGGCGGTGCATCTGGAAGACGAGCATCTGCGGCGTGGAATGCAGTGCGTGGACTGCCATTTCGACGGAGACGTGCATGGCAACGGCCTGCTCTACGGCGAATCGCGCGCCGCCACAACCATTGAGTGCATTGACTGCCACGGAACGATTGAAAAGCGGCCCACGCTGATCACGAGCGGCAATGGTGGAAAAGACGATTTGCGCGCGGACAACACGCCGTGGGGACCGCGGTTCTTCTGGATTGGAAAGCGGTTGTATCAACGCTCCGAAATGACGCCGGACCTCGTCTGGGAAATTCCACAAACGGTGGACACGATTGATCCAAAGTCGCCGTTCTATGATCCGGCCTCGGCCTACGCCAAGACGCTGTTGCGTGACGGCGTGCATTGGGGCGCCGTTCCGAAGCCGGGCCAATGCCCGCGCAAGCTGGCGCATGACAATTCCAACGTCAATTGCGAAGTCTGCCACACGTCGTGGGCAACGTCGTGCTTCGGCTGCCATCTGCCGATGCGGGCCAATCAACGCGTGCCGCTCAACAAATACGAAGGCATCCTGACCCGCAACTTCACCAGCTACAACCCGCAGGTGGTGCGCGACGACGTCTTTCAACTCGGAATAGACGCCACTTACAAGCACCATCGCATGGCCGTGATCCGTTCCTCCTCCGCGGTGGTCGTGAGTTCGCAAAATGCGAACCGCGAATGGGTCTATTCACAGCAGCAGACAATCAGCGCCGAGGGTTTCAGCGGGCAGGCTTACAATCCCTGTTTCATGCATACGACCAGCGGCATTGGCACGACCAAAAACTGCGAGGATTGCCATGTTTCAAAGGCCAACGACAACAATGCCTGGATGGCTTCGCTGCTGGGTTTCGGGACGGGCACGGTGAATTTTTTCGGACGGTTTGCCTACGTGGCGGAGGGCCGAGGCGGTCTGGACGCGGTGCCGTGGACGGAACAAGCCGATCCGCAGGCGGCTTATGGGAGCCATTTGCAAGAGATCGCGTATCCGGATGATTACGGGAAATTTGTGGACGGCGGGCGAAGGCTGAAGGAAGGGTATCACGAGGACGCCGATAACATTCTTGACATTCAGCTTCGTGGTGAATATCTCTACACCGCCGACGGTCCCGGCGGGTTCAGGGTTTTTGACGTGGCCAACGTTGACAACAAGGGCTTTTCCCAGCGCATCACGTCCGCGCCCGTGTCGCCATTGGGCCAGCGCACGGACGTGCCCACGCCCTATGCGACGAGCGTGACGCTGCCGAGCACGCTGGCCGATGATCCGTTGCGCACGCACCGCCCTGTCAACGAGGAACAGGCCGTCAGCCCGATTTATGCGTGGGTATTTGTCACGGACCGGAAGGAGGGCCTGGTGATGGTGACGGTGGGCACGCTGCTGGACGGCGATCCTGAAAACAACTTTTTTGGCCGCGAAAAAATCATTCGCTTCAATCCGGGCGGCAAACTGACCGGGGCCGAGGATTCGTTCATGGCGGGAACCAATCTTTATGTGGTGGGCAGGAACGGCTTGTTTGTGGTCGGACTTCACAACGATTCGCTGACGGCGCCGGGAATTGTCGGGGAGGTGACGTCCGGCCTGAAAAATCCACGCGCCGTGGGCGTGCAATTCCGTTACCTCTTCGTGACCGATGACGACGGGTTCAAGGTTCTCGATATCACCGACCCAACGAAGCCGAAAACGATTCCCGGCGCGTTCGTGCCACTCAAACATGCGCATCGTTTTTACCTGGCGCGCACTTATGCCTACGTGGCCGACGGCCCGGACGGCCTGGCGTTTATTGATATCACCAATCCGGAAAAACCGCGGTTGGAGCGGCTTTACACAGCGGGCGGAAAACTCAACGACACGCGCGCGGTGCAGGTCGGCTCCATCAGCGCCTCGGAATTTGCGCTCGTGGCCGACGGCAGGAATGGCTTGCGCGTCATCCAATTGATCTCGCCAGAAAACGTGCCCGGCGCGATGGGCTTCAGTCCAGTGCCTAATCCCAAACTGATTGCGACGTTTTACACTCGCGGGCCGGCTCTGGCGGTGTCGCGCGGCCTGGATCGGGACCGGGTGGTGGACGAAAGCGGCAACCAAACGGTTGTGTTTGGACGGCGCGGATCGCGTCCGTTCTATCTGGATGAAATGGAAAAATTTTACGAGCGCGATGGGCGGCTCTACACGGTCCAAAACGTCCGCGTGCGCGACGGCTATTTGATCACGCGGGCCGGAACGGAATTGAAACCAACATGGAAGTTCCAGCGGCCGCCATTGGACAATGGAACGCCTCCGCCACCGGCGGCGGAGGCGCGATTGATGAGGAGGGGAGAATGAAGATCGTCTTGACTGCCATTTTGCTGGCTGCCGTGGCGGCGCGCGCGCAGGACGGCGTGACCACTTTGGCCGGCCTGGCGCTGGTTAGCGGCGCGACAAATGGCATGGGAACAAACGCGCTGTTCAACGATCCGGCGGCGATTGCCGTGGACGCGGCCGGGAATGTTTTCGTGGCCGATTCGCAAAACGACGCCATCCGCGAAATCACCACCAATGGCGTGGTGACGACGTTTGCCGGGCAAATGGGTGTTCAAGGAAGCGCGGATGGCCGGGGCACAAATGCCCAATTCGACGCGCCCAGCGGCCTTGCTTTTGACGCGAACGGGAATCTGTTGGTCAGCGACACGGGCAACAACACGATTCGCGAAATCACGCCGGCCGGGGCGGTTTCCACGATTGCCGGCATTGCCGGCGACGTGAGCAACGTATTTAGCGCGCCGCTCGGAATCGCCGTGGCGGCAAATGGAGCCATTTTTGTGGCCGACAGCGGTAATCAATGCATCCGGGAAATTTTCAATGGCGCGATCTCGACTTTCGCCGGCGAGCCGCAAATATGGGGCACTGCCGACGGCCTGGGCGCCAATGCGCAATTCGATGGGCCGGTCGGTCTGGCGTTTGACGCGCACGGCAACCTGTTTGTGAGCGACGCCAACAATGACACGATACGTGAAATTACACCCGCAGGCGATGTCAGCACGTTTGCGGGCCTGCCAGGCGCGGATGGGGCGATGGATGGCAGCCTGCAATCGGCGCGATTTCGCAGTCCCGCCGAACTTACTTTTGACCGGAACGGAAATCTTTTCGTGGCTGATTCGATGAACCAGATCATTCGCGAAATCGGGACCAATGGCCTGGTTCAAACCATTTCCGGGCTGCCGGGCGTTTTTGGCGCAACCAACGGGGTCAATGGCCAGGGACGTTTCTTCAATCCCTATGGCCTAGCTTTTGAGCCGGACGGTTCCCTGATTGTTTCGGATACTTACAATGAGATGATTCGGCTCGTTACCGTGCCGTTCATGATTGCCGTTCAACAATCGGAAGGCAACAAGCTGGTTTTATCGTGGGACAGCGTGATTGGCAGGAACTATCAAGTTCAATACATGACTTCTGCGGACTGCGCGATTTGGTCCAACCTGGATGCGCCGGTGACTGCCGCCTGTCCAATACTTGTGCAAACGGACAGCATAGCCAGCTCGTCCGGTAAAATTTATCGGGTCATTATTCTGCAATGACGCCAAAGCTTTAACCGGCCTGGCTGGCTGCGTCGCGTTCGGCAGCCGGTTGATGCGGCGGGGCCGCTCCGTGCGCGGCATAATGAAGACCGAGATTGTGCTGCGCTGTCTTGTCACCTTGCCTAGCGGCCTTGATGAACCATTTCACGGCTTCCTGCTGGTTCTGTTCCACGCCGCGTCCGGTCTGATAGCAAAGGCCCATATTGCATTGGGCTGGGGCGCATTCCTGGTCGGCGGCGGCGCGATACCAGCGGACGGCTTCCTTGAAATCCTGGGGCACGACCTGTCCGCTCTCGTAGTAAACGCCGAGGTTGAATTGGGCGGCGGGATAGCCGCGTTCGGCCGCCTCGCGGTACCATTTGACCGCTTCGGCGTAATTTTGCGGGACACCCTGGCCGGTTTCATAGAGAACGCCAAGATTGAATTGCGCGGCCGGGTCGCCCTGCTCCGCCGCTTCACGGAGCCATCGCGCGGCCTCCGAAAATTCCTGCGGAACACCGGCGCCGTTCAAATAGCAAACACCCAGGTAGCACTGCGCCACTGGATCGCCCTGGTCGGACGCCCGGCGAAGCCATTTTACCGCCTCTTGATGGTCCTGCGCAACGCCCTGGCCATTCTGGTAGCAGACGCCAAGATAACATTGGGCCTGCGCGTCGCCCTCCATCGCGGCGTCGCGCATCGCCTCAAAACTGTCCCAAGTGCGGCGGCTGGACATGATCAAAAACCAGATTCGAACTCATAAAGACATTAATTCGCGTCCGCCGGAAGGCAAGACCAATCAGGGGGATTTCAATGCCCGGATATTCAGGCTGATATGGAGTCCGCGAATGGCGCCTTTCAAGCTCCAGTGGCCTGCTTTTGGTTTCTTCTAGTCAGGTCGCAGAGCATGTCTGAATGGATGTTCAGGCCGATATTGGTGAGGTTGTAAAGATGCTCGGTCGCAACAAGCCAGACAATCTCGCAAATCTCCCGTTCGGAATAATGACGCACGAGGCGGGCAAAAGTATCCGGATTGACCTTCTTGTCCACGGTCAACTCCGTGACGTAATCCAGGGCCGCGCGTTCCTTTTCTGAAAAAAGGGCGCTGGTGCGGTATTGTTCCACGGCGTCGAATTTGGCTTCGTTCATCTTCGCATTGATGGCGAACGTTCGCCCAATGTCCGTGCAAAAGAGGCAGACGTTGAGCCGGGCAACCTGTTCGCGAATGAGCAGGATGGTCTCGATCGGCAGCGACAGTTTTTTGTCCAATCTGCTGACTTTTCCATAGAACAGGCCGAAAGCAATCGGCAGGCGTGCGCTATGAACTTTCAGTGGCGTGAGCACTTTGCCGAACTGGCGGCGGGTGACGAAATATGCGAGCTTTTTGAGCAGCCCGCCAGGTCTTTCAATCGGCGGAAGAAATGTGTCCATAAACCTCCTTGTTTTCCAAAGGATTCACTTTGTCTTTGTTCCAGCCAATTGCAAAATCCACTGGAATTGTGCTTTCGTCAATGGCGTGACCGAAAGGCGCGATTGCTTCACCAACGCCATTTGCCGCAGCAGCGGGTCGGCCTTGATGCTTTCCAGCGTCACGGGCCGCGCCAATGTTTTTTCCGCAGTCAGGTCCACACATGACCAGTCGCCTTTGCGTTCGGACGGTCCGGAGGCCGGGTCCGGATAATGTTCCCGTTCGACCCGCGCCACGCCCACCATCTGTTGTTCACTGACGCTGTGGTAAAACAGGACGGCGTCGCCGCGTTTCATGGCGCGCAGGTGGTTTCGTGCCTGAAAATTTCGCACACCCGTCCACGCGGTTTTTCCTTCCTTGAGAAATTGCGTCCATGAGTAGGCGTCCGGTTCGGATTTGACGAGCCAGTAGTTCATTTACGATTTGTTGGTTGTAATTTACGATTCGCCCATGAGTCTTGCCACCAATCTGGCCGTAATTCAATACCGCATTCGCGAAGCCTGCAAGCGGGCTGGAAGGTCTCCTGAATCAGTGCTGCTGCTTGCCGTTTCCAAGACCCATCCGCCGCAAGCGGTCGAGGAGGCCGTGGTCGGTGGCCAGATTTTCTTCGGCGAAAGCAAGGTGCAGGAAGCTAAACAAAAAATTCCACTCTGCCCCGGCGCCGCGCGATGGCACTTCATTGGCCATTTGCAATCCAACAAAGTCCGCGATGCGGCCATCCTGTTTGAGATGATCGAAAGCGTGGACAGCCCCGCCCTCGCCCGTGAAATTTCCAAACGCTGCCAGCAAGCGGCCAGGACGATGCCGATTCTGCTCCAGGTCAACGTGGCCGGCGAATCCAGCAAGTTTGGCTGTTCCCCCGAACGATTGCCCGATTATGTCACGCAGATTGCCACGCTGCCGGCCATTGAAATTCACGGCTTGATGACCCTCCCGCCCTACGCGCCGGACCCGGAAAAGTCCCGGCGGTATTTCCGCAGACTGCGGGAATTGAAGGGCCGGTGCGAGGAAATTATCGGCGCGCCGCTGGCCCATTTGAGCATGGGCATGAGCGACGATTTCGAAATCGCGATTGAAGAGGGCGCCACCATCGTGCGCGTTGGAACCGCGCTTTTTGGCCGGCGCATTCGCTCCAGCCCGCCCGCGCCCGAAAATTAATTTCCCTTTCCGCCGATTTCCCTTTAACTTGCCCAGCGTGACCGCCGAGACATTCAAACGCGAAATCGCCGTTGCCATGCGCGCGTACGAAAAATACGTCATCTGCATTGACAAGACGCCCGATGATTTTCGGGCGTCGCTGCGATCGCTCACGGCGAAAGCCATCGCTGCCTACGAGAACCGCGCCCCCGGAATGCGCCACGGCATCGCCTTGGACAAGCACGTGACGGTGATATTGAGCGAAAGCGGGCAGGAACGGCCGCTCTGCGGGATTTATTTCAACCTCCATTCGCCGTATCAGAGAAATGCCCTGCCCAAGACGGTAAAAGAGGTCAAGATTAAGAATTGAGCGGCGACCCTCAGCTAGCTCACGCGGCTTAACGAACTGGCCGCGCGTCACCTCCTCCCGCCTTACTGCATTCGGGCTTTGTCTCCAACCGCCGCATGACCCTCTATCACATCGGCAACAATGTTGTTTTCGCTTTGTGGCCCCGAGATTTTTACTTCCCCGACTTTCAATCCGTTATGATAAACGGAAAACATCTGGCCAATGGACGGCAACTGGCCGGGCGGAAAACTTAAGACCACAAATTGTCCGACGGCATTGAACGCCATCACTGTTCCTTCCGGCGACGACGCCGGCGCCACGATGGGCGGTTGAGGCGCCGTCTGTTCTGGAGCGGGCGCCGGAGCCGGAACAGGAGCAGATTGTGATTGCGGCAGTGGCTCTTCTGCCGGCGTCGTCATCGCGGCAGGCGCGCCGCCCACTCCGGCCGACGGGCCAGGTACCCCAGAAAAATTTCCCGCGTTTTGCGAAGCGCAACCGGCCAGCAGCAGGCCGGATACAAATGGAAGAAGGGCGGATATTCTCATACGGATAGTTAAGCGTGCCCGCTGGCGAAGTCAAACCTCTTTCACGGCTCGTTTGCCGGAATACTACATTGATTTTCGCGGCAGGGCGGCTTTGCCGGTGCGGGTCAGTGCGGCGACGCCGAATGACGCCATCAATTCCAAAAATTTTTCCACCTTGCTCTCGTTGCCCGTGACCTCGATGGTCAGCGATTTTGTCTGCACGTCCACGATTTTCGCCCGGAAGATGTCGGTGATCTGCATCACTTCGGCGCGCGATTTGGAATCCACCGCCACTTTTACCAGGACCAATTCGCGATCCACGTATTCGCCCTCTCGGAAATCCTGGACCTTGATGACGTCGGGCAGCTTATTAAGTTGCTTGACGATTTGTTCGAGAGTGGATTCATCGCCGTGGGTCACAATCGTCATGCGGGAGAGTTTTGGATCATGGGTCGGGCCGACGTTGAGCGTGTCAATGTTGTAGCCGCGCCCGCTGAAAAGGCCCGCCACGCGCGTGAGCACGCCAAACTTGTTTTCCACCAGGATTGAAATCGTGTGTCGCATGGAACCGAGCCTGACAAAGCGGCCTGCGCCGGTCAATGGACAAATGGCGCACCCAATGTTGTCAACGGCCGAGCCAGCCGCCGTCAATGACGATGATGGCGCCGTTGACGTAGTCGGCGTCGGCGGACGCCAAAAACATGCACCCCCCCGCGATGTCTTCCGGCCAGCCCCAGCGCCCTTCCGGAATCCGGTCCAGAATAGCCTGGTTGCGTTTTGGGTCTTCGCGCAGGGGGCGGGTGTTCTCAGTGGAAATATACCCGGGAGCAATCGCATTGACGTTGATGCGTTCCCCGGCCCATTCATTTGCCAGGGCCTTGGTGAGGCCGGCCAACCCGCTCTTGGCCGCAGTGTAGGCCGGAACCAGTATGCCGCCCTGGAACGAGAGCAGGGATGCAATGTTGACAATTTTCAACCGCGCGTTTGGAGCGAAACCGGCACGGCCTTCGGCCAGCCACCATTTGGCCACGGCCTGCGATAAAAAAAACGGAGCGGACAGATTCACGCGCAGGACCTCATCCCAATCGGCCTCCGGAAAATCCACGGCCGGGGCGCGCCGGATGATTCCGGCATTATTGATGAGGGCGTCCACGCGCCCGGCTTGCTTTAAAATATCCTTTACGGTGTTCGCCGCCTGGCTTTGGCCGCCCCGGCCAAAATCCGCGTTGCAGGGAATAAAGCGGCCGCCTGCCGTCGTAACCTGGGAGGCCGTCCCGGCCAGCTCGCTTCGGGCGATGCCCACGACTGTGGCGCCCTGCCCGCCAAAGGCGGCGCAGATGGCCTGTCCGATGCCCCGGCTCGCGCCCGTGACGACAACAACCTTGTTTTCAAAACGTTTCATCTCTTCCCGGCCGCCGGCTACCGCAAGTCCAGCGGTTTGACGCCGTCCATGTCGTCGAAGACCTGGTTTTCGCCCGCCATGCCCCAGATGAATTTATAGTTGCCGGAGCCGCAGCCGCAGTGAATGGACCAGTTGGGGGAAAGCACGGCGTCTTCATTATGCATGAACAGATGACGCGTGGCCTCCGGCTCGCCCATGAAATGCGCCAGGACGTTATCTCCGAGATCGAAATAAAAATAGATTTCGGTGCGCCGCCAATGGACGTGCGGCGGAAACGAATTCCACACGCTGCCTTCTTCCAACGCGGTAAAACCCATGACCAACTGGCAGCTTTGAATGCCGCCTTGATGAATAAACTTGTAAATGGTGCGTTTGTTCGCCGCGGCGCCGCTGCCCAAGGCCACCGGCGAGGCGTCCTTTTGTTTCATCATGGCGGCGGGATGCGCGCCATGCGCCGGACAACTGAGAAAGTAAAATCTGGCCGGCTGCCTGGGGTCCTGGCTTTCAAACACAACCGATTTGGCGCCCATCGGCGCATAGACGCAATCGAGCCGCTCTAGGGCGAACATTTTTCCGTCCACATGCACCGAGCCTGCCCCGCCCACGTTGATGGCGCCCAGTTCCCGCCGTTCCAAAAAAAAGGCGCGGCCGGTTTCCCGGTGGTTGGGCAGTTCAATCGGCTTGGAGGGCATGACGCCGCCGACCACGAGCCGGTCCAAATCTGTAAAATTCGCGCGCAATTCGCCCGGCTTGAAGAGGTCATGGATGAGAAACGTTTCGCGCAATTCCTGCGTCGTCATGCGCGCGACGTCCTGCGGCCGCGGCGTGCGGCGAATCGTGTTCTCAAACATAACTGCAGTGTAAAGACGAAGTCGGATCATGGGAAATGCTAAATACGGATGGTTCCGCGGCCGGCGGTTCAAGCCAACTGCACGCGGCCGGTTCCTCGCACGACTTCACCGATAATCCATGCCCAATGTTTTTGGGCGCGAACGAATTTCAAGATGGCGTCGGCCTTGTCGGGGCGCACGATGGCGATCATCCCGATGCCCATGTTGAATACCTGATACAGCTCATCCGGCGGCGTGGAGCTTTTTTGTTGGATCAGTTGAAAAATGGGCGGCACGGTCCAGGACCCTGTTCGAATGATGACGCCGCAATTTTGCGGCAGCACACGCGGTATATTGTCCACAAATCCGCCGCCGGTAACGTGCGCGAACGCCTTGATGAATCGTGCGCCGGCCGTCCGGGCGCGGGCATTGAATCGCTTGAGCAATTTCCGAATCAACGGCCCATAGCTCACGTGGACCTTGAGCAATTCATCGCCAATCGTTCCCTTTAATCCGGTTAGCCGGCTGGCGGGCGTAAGGCCCAGGTCTTTAAAGAAAATTTTCCGGGCCAGCGAGTAGCCGTTGGTGTGCAGGCCGCTCGAGGCGATGCCGATGATGACGTCGCCGCGGCGGACGGTCCTGGGTCCGTTGAGCATTTCCGATTTTTCGACCACGCCCACAATCGTGCCGGCCACGTCATATTCGCTCGCTTGATAAAAGCCCTGCATCTGTGCCGTCTCGCCGCCAATGAGGGCGCAGCGATTTTGCGCGCAGGCGCGGGCGAAGCCCCGGATGATTTCCTTGAAGACGCGCGGTTCCATTTTTCCTGCGCCCAGGTAATCGAGAAAAAAAAGCGGCTCGGCCCCCAGCACGGCGATATCGTTGACGCAATGGTTGACGAGGTCGGCGCCGATGGTGTCATGCCGGTCCATCGCAAACGCAATTTTGAGCTTGGTGCCCACGCCGTCAACGGATGAAACCAGCACCGGCTGGCGGTATTTTTTAAGGTCCAGCGCGAATAATCCGCCAAATCCGCCCACTTTTCCGAGCACGCCGGGGCGGCGCGTGGAAGCCAGCAGCCGCGGGAGAGTTGCCTTGAGGCGGTTGCCCAGGTCAATATCCACACCGGCGGCGGCATAGGCCTTTTGTTTCATGCGCGGGAAGTAAAGCGGCAAATGAGGGGCCGCGCGAGATATTTTGGGCTAATTCCCCGCGAACTTCATCACGCGGGATTTTTCGGCGCGCTTGCGCTGGTTTTCGTCAAGAATTTTCTTTCGGAGCCGCAGATGGGACGGCGTGGCTTCCACGAACTCGTCCACATCTATGTATTCGAGCGCGCGTTCCAGGCTCAATTTCAGCGGAGGCGAAAGCTGGATGCCTTTGCCCTCGCCTTGCGAGCGCATGTTGGTGAGCCGCTTTTCTTTCACGGGATTGACGGGAATATCGTTTTCGCGCGCATTTTCGCCGACAATCATGCCCACATAAACTTCGTCACCCGGCACGACCATCAGGCGTCCGCGTTCCTGAATCATGTTGAGGGCGTAGCTGGTTGCCTCCCCCGCGTCCATCGAAACGAGCGAGCCGTTCTTGCGGGCGGCGATTTCTCCGCGGTCGGCGCCGTATTCATGGAACAAATGGCTCATCACGCCCAAGCCACGGGTCATGTTGACCAAATCGGTCTCGAAACCGATGAGACCGCGCATGGGAATAAGGCCCTCAATGGTGACCTGCGCGCCATGATGGTGCATGTGCGTGATCTCGCCCTTGCGAAACGCCAGATTCTCGAGCACCGGCCCCATGTTCTCCTGCGGAATTTCCAGAAACACCTTTTCAATCGGTTCGAGCAATTCGCCGTTGGCTCCCTTTTTCCAGAGCACTTCCGGGCGGGAGACCAGCACTTCGTAACCCTCGCGCCGCATTTGCTCCACGAGAATGGCGATTTGCATTTCGCCGCGTCCGCTCACGGCAAAAACTTTTGGATCATTGGTCGGCGCGACCCGCAGGGCGACATTCGTGCGGATTTCCTTCTGGAGGCGCTCCCAGATATGCCGGGCGGTGACCAGTTTGCCGTCCTTGCCGGCAAGCGGACCGTCATTGACGGCGAATTCCATCTGGATGGTCGGCGGATCAATGGGTATGTAAGGCAGCGCGCCGCGTTCAGGCTTCTCGGCAATGGTCTCGCCTATGAACACGTCCTCAAAACCCGTCAAACCCACAATATCTCCCGCGTGGGCTTCCTGAATTTCAATGCGTTTGAGGCCCTCAAAATGATAGATCATCGTAATTTTCCCGCTCGTGACGCCACCGTGGCCATGCAGGCAGCAGGCCGGCTCGCCGACCTTCACCTTGCCGGCCACAATTTTTCCAAAGGCAATCCGTCCCAGGTAATCGCTGTAATCGAGATTGGCCACCAGCACCTGGAACCCATCGCCGGCCTTGGCGCGCGGAGGCGGGATATGCTTCACAATGGCTTGAAACAGTGGCTCCATGCTGCTGCCCGGCTGGCCGAGGTCGAGCGTGGCGAAGCCGGCCTTGGCCGAGCAATAAACGAATGGAAAATCCAGCTGCTCATCAGTCGCATTGAGGGAAATGAACAATTCAAAAACCTGGTCGAGCACCTTTTTTGGGCTGGCGTTTTCGCGGTCAATCTTGTTGATCACAACGATGGGCTTGGCTCCGGCTTCGAGCGCCTTGCGCAGGACGAATCGCGTCTGCGCCTGCGGCCCTTCCGCCGCGTCCACCACCAGCAGCACGCCGTCAATCATGTTCATGATCCGCTCGACCTCGCCCCCGAAGTCGGCATGGCCGGGCGTGTCCACAATATTGATGTGATAATCCTTGTATTGGAACGCGGCGTTCTTCGCCCGGATGGTGATCCCCTTCTCGCGCTCCAAATCCATCGAATCCATGATGCGTTCCTCGCTGGCCTTGGCTTCGTTGGCCCGGAACGTGCCCGACTGCTTGAGCAGGCAATCCACCAGCGTGGTTTTGCCATGGTCCACGTGGGCGATGATGGCGATGTTTCGAATGTGCTGCATGATTAAAAATGTCCAATCTTTGGCCGTCCGGGCTGTTTTCCGCCATGCCGGGATAAAACTCCAAAAACCGAGCCGGACAATGTGCCTTGTTGCCGGAAAAGGTCAAGCCGCGCGATCTGGAGATTTTCTTTGGGCAAAAGGCATCCGCAATTGGTTTGACGGTTTTGGCTCTCTTCATTTATGCTATGTGGCTTTTACATATCGTGAACATCTCCGTTGAAAATCTGGCGCCCTGCAAAAAACTGGTGCGGGTGGAAGTGGACGCCACAGCCGTGGACGACGCTTTTGAAACCGTCTCCCGGGATTTCCAAAAACTGGCAGCGCTGCCCGGCTTTCGCCCTGGCAAGGCGCCGCGCAACCTGATCGTTAAGAAATATGACGCTGAAATCACCGATGAAGCCAAACGCAAGCTTATCGGCAATCATTACCGCAAGGCCATCGAGGAACAGAAGTTGAACGTGGTCGGCCACCCGGACATCGAGGAAATCCAATTTGGCCGCGGCAAGAGCCTGCTGTTCGCAGCCACCGTGGAAACGGTGCCCGAATTTCAACTGCCCGAATACAAGGGCCTGCCCGCCACCCGCGAGATCAAATCCGTGACGGAGGCCGACGTGGCGCGCGCGATCAACCTGCTGGCGGCCCAACACGTCAAATATGAAACCGTGGCGCGCGAATTGAAGATCGGCGACATCGCGGTGGTTAATTACACGGGCAGTTGCGACGGCAAACCCATCACCGAAACCGCTCCCACGGCGCGCGGCCTTACCGAAAAAAAGAATTTCTGGCTGGACATTGAACCGGAAGCGTTCATTCCAGGCTTTGCAGACCAGATGACCGGCGCCAAAGCCGGCGAAAAACGGACGGTAACGGTGGATTTTCCATCGGATTTCGTGACCAAGGAATTGGCGGGCAAAAAGGGCGTCTTCGAAGTGGAAATTCTGGAGGTCAAGGAGCGGCGGCCGCCTGCCATTGACGATGAATTTGCCAAAAAATACGGGGCCGAAAGCCTTGAAAACCTTCAAGCTGGCGTGCGCGTGGACCTGGAAAACGAATTGAAGTATTCACAGAGCAAGGCATTGCGCGGGCAGATCATTCGCGGTTTGCTGGGGTGCGTCAATTTTGACCTGCCCGAATCGCCAGTCGCCCAGGAGACCAAGAACGTGGTGCATGACATCGTGCGCGAGAATTTCAAGCGGGGCATCACGCGCGAAATGATCGAAAAACAGACGGATGAAATCTATGCGGCGGCGGCGAGCAACGCCAAGGATCGGGTGAAACTGGCCTTTCTGGTCCAGCGCATCGCCCAACAGGAAAAAATCGCCGTGACGGAAGAGGAAGTGCTTCGGCGCGCGCAGGCATTGGCCGCAATTTACGAGATTCCATTCGAGAAATTCATCAAAGACGTGCAAAAGCGCAACGGGGTCCATGAGCTTTACGACCAGGTAGCCCATGAAAAGGTGCTCGCGTTTCTCGAACAACACGCGAAGATCGAGGAAGTCTCCGCCGCCGCGTAGCCGCCCGTTTAATTTGAGTAGTGGGAGTCAATGGATTGGTTACCTTGCCGCTGTTTCGTGCGTCTGGAAGGGGACAGGTTTGCGAATGACAAAATACAGAGCCATCATGAAGTGCGTTGCTTTCATCATTTTATTCTCCGCCCTTGGCGCGATTGCCCAGACCAATCAAACTGCCGCCGCTGCCGCCGCCACGCGTCCGATGACGCTGCAAAATTGCCTCCGCCTGGCCCTCTCGCAAAATTTTGACGTGCAAGTCCAGCGGATTAATCCCCAAATTGCGCTCTTCGCCCTGGAAACGGCCTACGCCGGTTGGGAACCCGCCTTCAACATCTCCGGCCAGCACAATAACACCGTTTCGCCCGCAAGCCTCACCGCAAATGAAATTCAGATTCCTTCGAGTACCTCCGACGAAAATCAATTTAGTTCAGGCATCAAAGGCGTGCTGCCCTGGGGTCTCCAATATGACTTCAGCGGAAACGTTTCGGACACCTACGGAACAAAATACAGCACGGATACCAATGGTTTCATCACCGGGTCGCCCTTCCGAAACTCAGCCGGCTCCATTTCGGTGACCATGACCCAGCCCATCCTCAAGAACTTCTGGATAGACGGCACCCGCCTGGCAATCCGGGTGGCGGGGAACCGTCTCAAATACTCCAAACAAGGCCTGCGGCTGCAACTCATTACCACCGTCACCGCCGTGGCCAACGCTTACTACGAACTCATCTACGCCCAGGGCAATCTGGAGGTGCAACAGCAGGCGCTGCAACTGGCCCAAACCCAATTGTCCCAGGATCGGCAACGCGCGCAAATCGGCACCTTGCCGCCTCTCAACCTGCGCCAGGACGAATCGCAAGTCGCCCAAAGCCAGGCGAACCTCATCGCTGCCCAGGACACGCTCCTGCTCGACCAAAACACCCTCAAAAATCTCATCACCGACAATTACACCAAATGGCACGACGTTGACATTCAGCCTTCCGAACCGCTGGCCGCGCCGCTAGTGTCTTTCAATTTGCAAAATAGCTGGGCTGCGGGAATGGACGAGCGGCCCGACCTGATTCAAGCGCGCCTCAATCTTCAGGAACAAGGCATTGAATTGAGGTATTATCGGAACCAACTCTTTCCCGAACTGGATTTGTTTGGCACCTACGGCTTCAATGCGGGCGGGGGCGAGCAATTCAGGGACACCTTCGGCCAGTTGAACGAAGGCAACCAGCCGTTTTACACCTACGGCGCGCAACTCTCCATGCCCCTGGGCGATTACGGCCCGCGCACCCAATTCCGTTCCACCAAGGCCACCTTGCGCCAGGTCCTGCTCCAGTTCAAACAACTTGAACAGAACGTTCTGGTCGAGATTGACAACGCCGTCAAGGACGCCCAGTCCAAATATCAGAGCGTGGAGGCCACGCGCCAGGCCCGCATCTATGCCGAAGCCGCCCTCGAAGCCGAGCAGGAACAGTATGCCGTGGGCAAAACCACCACCTTCACCGTGCTGCAATACCAAAATCTCCTCACCGCCGCCCGCTCCAACGAAATCCGCGCCCTTGCCGACTACAACGAAGCTCTTGCCGCCCTGGCGCAGCAGGAGGGCACAACCCTGCAAAAATTCGGAATTGATGTCCAAGGCATTTGACCGGGACCATGCAGTTGGGCCTGCCCGCCGTAGCTTCAGCGAAGGCGGAAGGAAAGTGGTTGCGTGATTTTTTTGTGCAAGGACCGGCCCACTGCCGTTGACGCCTTATTACGCCTTATTTTTCTCTTTGATTCCTTTTAGAAAACTGCTTTCATGAGGCGTCAGAGCGATTTCTAATCAAACATAAATCCTTATCCATGAAAAAGATATTCCATCTCCAACCCGTCTTTCTCCTGGCCCTGCTTGTTACCGTGGGCAACGGCTGCAAAAAAGGTGAGGCGCCCTCCGGCGCCTATAACCCCGCAACCGCCGCACAAAATGCGCCCATTGTTTCGGCGGAAAAAACCAGCTTCAACGAAGTGACGTCCCAACTCGATCCGGGCGGGAACTTTTACATGTATCTGGGCACGGCGCAGTGGCTGGAAAATCTTTCAGGCAAGACCGAGCGCTGGCGCCAGACGTTCGAGTCCATGCCCGCCCTCAAGCCGGAGCAGGAAGCGGACATCAACAAGGCATTTGACACGCTCTCGAGGGTCATCAAAGACAGTGGCATTGAGGACGTGACCGGCGTGGGTTTGAGTTCAATTGAGATTGAGCCGGGACTGTATCGGAACAAGGCCGTGTTGCATCATTATTCCGGAAAAGGCGCGGGATTTCTGTGGCAATTGGGCGGCTCACAAGCCCACCCGCTCAGCGGCCTGAACTTGTTGCCCGACGATACCGCGTTCGCGGTTTTCTCGGATGCCAATGTGCCGCTGCTCTGGTCGGTTCTCCAAAAGGAAGTGAATGCTTCCAACATCCCCAAGGCGCGGGAATGGCTGCAAAAAATACCGGATGAATTTCAGAAAAGGACGGAAGTCAATTGGGACCAGTTTCTCAAGTCGCTTGGTGGCGAATTCGGCCTGGTCCTGACGCTCGATCCGTCGAACAACGTGCCGGTGCCGGTGCCGCGCGCGGCGGGCTTGCAGATTCCCGCGCCGGCGCTCATGGTCGTTCTCAAAGTCAATGACGACACCATTTTCAACCGGATAGACGTTGAATTGAAAAAGAATCCGCGGGTTGTGGCCGTGGACAATTCCGGTTTTAAGATGCGCACCATGCCCGTTCCCCTGCCGCTTCCCATTCAATTGCGCCCCAGCGCCGCCAGCAGCGGCGGCTATCTTTTTATCGCTTCGTCCGATTCTCTGATCGAGGATGCCCTGGCTGTCAAGGGCGGACAGAAACCCGGCTTGACGGCCACTGCCGAATTCAAACACCTTTCGCGGGGCATTCCAACCGAGGGAAATCAATTTGGATTCGTCAGCCGCCGCTTCGGCGAGACTGTGTTGCGGGTCCAGAAACAAATAATGGCTGCCGGCGGTCAAAATCAGCCCGCGCGGGCGCAATGGTTGCAATCTCTCTTCCAATCCCGTCCGGCCTTTGCCTATTCCGTGAGTGTGAACGGTCCGGAAGGTTTGGTGACCACGGGCAACAGCAGCCAAAGTTACGCCGCCGTCGCCTTGATGCCCGGAGTAGCCGTGGGCGGACTGCTGGCGGCCATTGCCGTTCCGAATTTTGTGAAGGCGCGCGAGGCGGCGCAACGCAACGCCTGCATCAACAATCTGCGCATGATTGACGGCGCCAAAAACGAATGGGCCTTGGAAAACAGGAAAACCACCGGCGCCGTGCCGACCAGGGAAGACCTGCTTCCATACTTGAGCGGCCGGCGCTGGCCGGTCTGCCCTTCCGGCGGCACTTATACCATGAACCCCATTGGCCAGCCCCCCGCTTGTTCCGTCCCCGGCCACAAATTGCCCTCTCAATGACCCCAAGCTATAGGGGCCAACCGAGCCAACTGCATGGCCCTGATTGAGGGAGTCGAACGTTGCGCGTTGAGCCGGAAATTCTGGCGCGCCGTTTTTTCCGCGGTTACAGTACGGCGTGATCCGTAATGTCATTTTCGACTGGTCGGGAACGCTCGTGGATGATTTGCCCGCCGTTTTGAAGGCATCCAACGTCGTCCTTTCCCATGCCGGCAAGCCGCCAATGTCCCTCGACGAATTTCGCGCCGAGTTTCGCCTCCCCTTCACCGATTTTTACAACCGTCATACCCCCGGCATCCCCATGCCCCGGTTGGAAAAATGGTTTCATGCCGGTTTTAGGCAAACCTGCGACAGCATCTGCGAGATACCCCATGCGCGCCAGTTCCTCGAATTTTGCCGGGAACGGAAATTGCGCCTCTTCGTCTTGAGCACCATTTTCAGCAAACACTTCGCCGCCCAATGCCATGTTACCGGCTTTGATCGCTTTATCGAAAAATCCTATACGGACGTTTGGGACAAGCGAAAAAAAATCCATGACGTTCTCCGCGACAATCGTCTGCGCGCCGCCGAAACGCTTTTCATCGGCGACATGCAGCACGACATCGAAACCGCGCGCCACGGCGGCGTTCATTCCTGCGCCGTTCTCACCGGTTACAATACGCTCGAACAATTGCGGGCCGCCCGCCCGGACCTGATCGTCGAACATCTGGGCGAGTTGCGGCAGGTACTTGAACTCAACGCTCTCCATCTAAAGCCCGTTGCGGGAACTTCCCCGGAAGCATTCGAGCAAACCCATGCCCCCATCGCCACCGTCGGCGCGCTGGTCTTCGATCCCCGTGGCCGGGTCTTGATGATTCGCACCCGCAAATGGTCCGATCTGTGGGGCATCCCCGGCGGCAAAATCAAGTGGGGCGAACCGTCGGAAAACGCCTTGCGGCGCGAGATTCTCGAAGAAACAGCCCTGAAAATCGCTGATATCCGCTTCATGCTCGTCCAGGACTGCATTCATTCAAAGGAATTTTATCGCGATGTCCATTTTGTGCTGTTGAATTACACGTGCCGTTGTGCCCAAAAAAATCCACGCGTGAAATTGAACCAGGAAGGCCGCGAGTTTCGCTGGGTGACCCTCGCGGAAGCCCGCAAAATGGAACTGAACTCGCCCACAAAAATTTTGGTTAACGCGGTGGCAATGCGGCGCAAGGCCGCCTGACGGAAAGCGAGCATTTCAATGGGAACCGTGACCGATCTCGCTTGATGCGTCCCCCTTCGGCAGCCGGGCGAAGATGGCTTGAACATGGACCTCTCCCCTTGTATTCTTTTTTCTTATGAATGAACCCATTCACGTGGCAATCACCGGCGCCGCCGGCCAAATCGGCTATTCCCTCCTTTTTCGCATCGCTTCGGGCGCCATGTTTGGCCCGGAACAGCCCGTCATCTTGCATCTGATCGAAATTCCCGATCCAAAGGCCCTGTCCGCCCTCGATGGCGTGCTCATGGAACTGGACGATTGCGCTTTCCCGCTGCTCAAAGCCATCGTGGCCACGTCGAGCCTCGAAGAGGGTTTCCGCGGCGTCAACTGGGCCTTGCTGGTGGGCGCCGTCCCGCGCAAGGCTGGCATGGAGCGCAAGGACCTCCTGGGCATCAATGGCAAAATCTTCGTTGGACAAGGCCAGGCCATCGCCAAACACGCCGCCCCGAACGTGCGGGTGCTCGTCGTCGGCAATCCCTGTAACACCAACGCCCTCATCGCCATGCGCAATGCCGATGGCGTGCCCGCCGACCGGTTCTTCGCCATGACTATGCTCGATGAAAACCGTTCCAAAACGCAGCTCGCAAAAAAAGCGAACGCGGACGTCACGGCGGTCAGCAACCTCGCCATTTGGGGAAATCACAGCGCAACCATGTATCCCGATTTTTTCAACGCGAAAATTTCGGGCCGCCCCCTCCCCGAAGTCATTCAGGACGACGTCTGGCTCAAAGGGCCATTTATTACAACCATTCAGCAGCGCGGCGCCGCAATTATCAAGGCGCGCGGATTAAGCAGTGCCGCCAGCGCCGCAAACGCCGTTGTGGACACCGTCCGCCGCCTGACGACCCCCACGCCCGCTGGCGACTGGTTCAGCGTGGCCTCCTGCGCGCCTGGACACTATGGAATCGAAAAAGGTCTGATCTTCAGCCATCCCACCCGCGGCAACGGTTCCAAATGGGAGATCGTGGAAAATCTGCCCCTCAATGACTTCAGCAAGGCGAAAATCATTGCAAGCCAAAATGAATTGAAAGAAGAGCGCAGCCTGGTGGCCGGCCTGCTTCCGAAATAAGGTTCCTGGTTCCTAAAGTGGATCGGTCGCGAAAGTCGCCACAACCGCAGATTGGATTTCCGTGCCCTGGTCCAGCGGACGAAGGCTCACGGCAACGACATTGGTCCTTGTTTCTCCAAAATTCAGCCAGCATTCCGGCAGGTAAAAATCGTGCTGCGGCCCCGCCTGCCAGTATCGCCCCAGCGCGTGACCATTGAGGTAAATGAAGCCATTTCCAGCCGAGTAAAGGCGCAAACGCCACGCCATGCCGGTTTCCGGTGCCGGCAGTCGAAAGTCCATCCGATACCATGTCAACAAATTCGTTTGTGCCGGGGCATTGCCTGTCAAGGTGGTCTTCCATTTCCGGTCATTGAAATCCGGCCGCCACCATCCCTTTTGATTGCCCAGCGGCTCGCCGAAAGCCGGCAGCGCGGCGGACGGACCCTTCCATTCAGGCGCAATCGTCGGCGCGCCCAAGCCGCCGGCGCCCGTGTCGTTATGCACGATCACCGCAATCTCATTAGCGCCTGGCCGCAAGTGTTTTGTGACACCAAATGACCACGGCTGTGACCAGTCTGTCGTTTTGCCAACCGATGCGCCATTGACATAGACCCAGCCCGCGTCATGAATCCGGCCAAAATTCAGGTCCCATTTCGAACTGTGCAATTGGTACTGGGTCATTGTAACGCTGGCCCGAAAAACAGCAGTCTCGCCCGGTTGCAATTGATTCCCATCCACGGCGTGAACGTCCGCGTCCGGCCAGGCGCTGTCATCAAAATCGGTTTTGACTTCGGGCCGTTTGGCCGTTCCATGCACAAGATGCATTTTCCAGCCGGTAATGGGCGTGCCGACGATCCGGCTGGTGCCGATCCATTGCGCGGAGGAAATTCCACCTGGTTTGTCCATCCCGCTTCCGACGTTCACAAAGCCGCGATCTTCATAAAGCAATTCGACCCGGCTGCGACCCGGCGGAAGCTCAAACGCCGCCCGCGATGCCGTGCTGACGCCTGCTACGGGTTTCCCATTGACTTCGGCCAGGACGGCGTCGCCGTGGGGAAATTCAACCATTAAATTCGTGGCCGTCGGATTGGAAAGGTTCAGCCGGTAAAAAACGAAGCCGCTGCCGTAGTCTCCCGCCTCGGCCAGAGTTTCGTGCGGAGCAAGCTTCGTCCAGCGGCGTGGTCCGGGATCGGCTTGCATCCTAGCTGAAGTGATTGTGACGGCGGCGGGCGCATTTTCAGGCCGCTCCAACGACGTGATCGCCGGCGCGGGTTCCGGCAGCCATCGGCCTTGGGTCGCGCTGGTCGCATCCGGCGGCAGATAAAAAATCTTCGAGCCAAACGGTTCCAGATTGTAGTGAAACGCAATTTTGCGCCCATCGGCCTCCCGCAGGGTCGCGGTACCGTCCCGTCGCTCAACGTGCTGGCCGGTTCGCACGAAAAAGAAACGGCTGCCATCCTGCGCCCGCCGTTCGGCAACCGTTACGTCCTTTTGCGACGTGGTTGCGTCGCACTCCACCGATTCGGCCCGGGCGAGGCGGACGCCATATTTTTCGAGCATGTGGCCAATGGCCCAAACACGTTGATACCGCTTTCCCACGCCGCCCCATTCACGAATAGGCGCGTCATAATCGTAGGTCGTCGTCATGCCGCGCGCGCCCCAGTCCCCGAAGTTCGAACCGCCGAAGAGCATGTAGTAATTGATCACCGTATCGCCCATCTGGATGGCGAATAGGCTGAGATTTTGAATTTCAGCGGGTGAGAATCCGTCCTGGTCCTGGCTCAATTGGCCGCCCACTTTGGAAAACCATCCCCCCTGCAGCTCCGTCGTGGCGAGTGGCGCATCGGGCTGTTCCCTGCGCAGCTTTAAAATTTCCGGGCGCAACCGGGCCGAAACGTTCCAGCGCGGGTAAAAATTGCAGCAATCAAAAACCTGCCGCAAAACCGGGTCCGCCGAGCCACGAACCTGCCGGGTCCAGCACGTAATCAGCGGCACGTCAATGCCATTGGCGCGCGCGTCCCGGGCCAGCGCCTTGAGCTGGCCGACCTTGGCGGCATCCGGAGTGAAATGATCATAGTCGTACTCGTTTTCGATTTGCACCAGGATGACGCCCGGCGCGCCAGGCCGTTTGCGTGTGATCTGATGTTTGGCAATTACCGGGCAAACCTCCTGATACCAATGTTTGCACCACGCCAGGTAAACCGGATCATCGCTCCGCAGCCAGTCCTCGCCCGGCGGGAACGTCCTTGGCTTTTTGGCCGGCAACCATTGTGGATAGCCCCCGGTCGCCCATTCGGCGCAGATATACGGACCGGGCCGAACGATAACGTAGAACCCGTAATGCTCCGCCATGCTCAGCCAGTCGTCCAAATCCTTGAGATGGACCTTGGAAAAATCGTCCAAGCCCGCGGGCATCTGTCGTTCGCTCCAATTCCAGGGCACATACGTTTCCACCGTGTTGAAACCGGCGGCTTTGATCGTTTGAAACCGCGCCGGCCACAACGCTTCCGGGCAGCGAAAATAATGGAAGGATCCGCTGAAAATAAATACGTCCCGGCCATCAATCGCCAGGCATTGGGAATCGTAACGGATGCGATGGGGATGCGGAAAAACCCGCGGCGGCAGTGCCGGAGCGTCTGCCAGGGCAACGGACATAAGCAACGGCGCGAAAAGCCAGGGGATTTGTTTCACATGACCAAGGCTAAATGAAATCAGCTCGTTTGCACGAGGAAATAAGCGTGCGGCTGGCGGTTGCATTTCAACGCACCCTGAAATACGGCCTGTCTCTATGATCCTTACGGAGCCGGGGAATCGTCAGATTTTGCTTTTTATCGCGAAAATCGCGCGTTTCGCAGCCTGATTCATCGGCTTTTATCGTGAAAATGGGGCAAAAATCGAAAAATGAGCAAGTCTGTTTTGGCTGATTTTGTGAATAATTCTGTCTTGACACCACAAATAGCGGTATGGTAAAAACAAGACGGCCACAATTAGGTGTGGTTTGTATGCGTTGTCCTAAATGCGGTGGTCAGGAAGATAAAGTAGTGGATTCGCGCGCCTCACGCGAGGGCGCAGCCATCCGGCGCCGTCGGGAGTGTGCCAAATGCGGCCATCGCTTTACGACGTATGAGGAAGTGGAACATAACGGCCTGATGGTAACCAAGCGCGACGGACGGCGGGAGGAGTTTTCCCGGGAGAAGCTTTTGGCGGGTATCAAGAAGGCGTGCCAGAAGCGGCCGGTAGGATCGGGAGCAATGGAAGAGTTGGCGGACAAGGTGACGGCGGAAGCGATGGAGAAATTTGAAAACGAAGTGCCGGGCGAATACATCGGCAAATTGGTGATGGACGGCCTGCGAGGCCTCGATGAGGTGGCCTATGTGCGGTTTGCGAGCGTCTATCGGCGTTTTCAGGAGGCAACGGACTTCGTGCATGAAGTCAGAAAACTGGAGGCTGCAAAATGATCGCGACGCAATCGGACTGTTTATTTTTCAAACTGGCGAACGGCGAGAGCGTGCCTTGTTCCGTGGATATGATTTCGGTGGAAATCACCAATCCATCGGTGAGTCAGGTGGACCCGGAGACACTGCGGCACGCGACCGCCTCGGTCTTTCATTATTTCAAAAATGAGCTGGAGCGGCAGGCGGTCACGGTGGGGGAGTTTGCCGGCGCATTGGAAAAGGCGCTGCGGCAATTGGGATACGCGATTCACGCCGGCGTGGTGGAATCGCATTGGGGCGGCGTGCTGGAAACGGATTTGGTAACGCTGGCCCGGAGCGGTGGCAACAGCCTGGAATTGTTCTTTTTCCCGCGGCTGCGATGCGAATTGCGGGAACAACTGCGCCAATCGCCGCGTGTGGTGCGGTTTTCCGGGTTGCGGGGTTGTGCGAAGCAACTCGCCGGGGCGCGCCGATGGAGCGGCCGGTGCGAGAAAATCCGGGAACAGATCATCGAATATCTGCGGGGCTGCCTGACGGCGGAGCCGGAGAGCAATCGTTGTTCATTGGTCGTAAAATGAAGAGGCGGATTCCAGAGGGATGAATGGAACATGAGCAAGACACTGTTTGAAAAAATTGTCGCGCGCGAAATTCCCGCGACGATTGTCCATGAGGATGAATTGACGCTCGCAATCCGGGACATCAATCCGCAAGCGCCAACCCACGTGTTGATTTTTCCCAGGAAACCAATTCCCCGGATTGCCGAGGCGCAGGCCGCGGATGCTCAATTGCTGGCGCATTTGCTCTTGAAGGCGGCGGAATTGGCCGGAAAGCTGGGACTGGCCAAAGGCTACCGGCTCGTCATCAACAACGGGCCGGACGGCGGCGAGACGATTCCCCATCTCCACTGCCACATCCTGGGCGGGCGGCACATGGCCTGGCCGCCGGGATGATTTTTTACCGGGCGGTAACGACCACGTAATTTTTTTTGCCTTTGCGCAGCAAAACGTGTTTGCCAAAAAGCAAATCGTTGGAAGTGACGGAGCGCGTTTCACTGGCTTCGCGGATATTGTTCACGTTCACGCCCCCGCCCTGGATATCTTTCCGCGCCTGGCCTTTGGACGCACTCAAACCCGCATGAACCAGGAGTTCGACCAGTGGCAAACCGGCGCCGTCCAGTTTTGATTTTTCAATTTCCTTGGTGGGCGCTTCACCGACAATTTCATCGAATGTGCTCTCGGCGATTCCCTCCAGCCGGCCGCCAAACAGGATTTCGCTGGCGCGGATGGCCTCGGCGGTGACGGCGCTGCCGTGGATGAGATCGGAAAGCGCCTTGGCCAAAGCCCTGTGCGCGTGGCGTGCGCCGGGATTTTCGGCATGTTGTTTTTCCAACGCTCCGATTTCATCGGACGAAAGAAAGGTGAAGTATTTCAGGCGCCGGATGACGTCCCGGTCATCGCTATTGATCCAGAACTGGTAGAACCGGTAAGGGCTGGTGCGTTTGGGGTCCAGCCACACGGCACCGGCCTCGGTTTTGCCGAATTTCGTGCCGTCGGCGTTCGTGAGGAGGGGAAGCGTAAGGCCGAAGACAGCTTTGGCGAGTTTCCTGCGGCACAGGTCCAGGCCGGCGGTGATATTGCCCCACTGGTCGCTGCCGCCAATTTGCAGTTCGCATTGATAATCGCGGGCCAGGACCATGAAATCGAACGCTTGGAGCAGCATATAGCTGAATTCCGTGTAACTGATGCCCGATTCGCGGTCTTCCATTCGAGCGCGGACGCTTTCCTTGGCCACCATTTGGTTGACGGAAAAGTGCTTCCCGATGTCGCGCAAAAAATCGAGATAAAAAACGTTTTGAGTCCACGCGGAGTTGTCCACCAGCCGGGCGGGATTTTCCCTGGTTTCAAAATCGAGCAGCCTGGCCAGTTGGATTCTTACACGGGCAATGTTGTGCTCCAAAGCTTCGGTGGTGATCAACTGTCGCTCCTGGGATTTTCCGCTCGGATCGCCGATGAGGCCGGTGGCGCCGCCGGCCACGGCAATGGGATGATGGCCAAGCAATTGGAACCTGCGCAGGGCGAGCAAAGGAACCAGATTGCCGGCATGGAGGCTGTCAGCCGTGGGATCGAAGCCGCAATAGACGACAGTAGGGGACACGAGACGCTTTCGCAGGCCGGCGCCGTCCGTGCAGTCGGCCACAAGGCCCCGCCAGTTGAGTTCTTCCAGGATGCTCACGGCGAAAGGTTAAAGCGGCGGATGCCGATTGCAACGGACAATTGAGAAAGGGCGGCCGCCACTATTTTCTTTTGCGCGGTGTGAAAAGATGATTGGATGGCCCGGTGACACGGCTCAAATTTTGGGGAGTCCGCGGCTCAATACCCACGCCGGGGCCGGGAACAGTTCATTACGGCGGGAACACGTCGTGTGTGGAAGTGCGCGGGGACGGTGAGATCGTCATCCTGGATGCCGGAACGGGATTGCGGCTGCTGGGGCGGGCGCTGATGGAGGAGTTCAAGGACAAGCCGCTGAATTTGACGCTGCTCCTCACGCATACGCATTGGGACCATATCCATGGGCTGCCGTTTTTTGCGCCGGTTTACAATTCAAAATGCCGGCTGCGCATCCTGGGTTCAGTTGGGGCGCGCAAGGGATTGGTGGGGGCGCTGACGGGACAAATGGAGAGCACTTATTTTCCCGTCCCCTTTGCCAAGTTGCCGGGGAATATTGACGTTGAAGAATTCAAGGAACTGAATTTCGACATCGGACCGTTTTGCATTCGCGCCAAGCGGGCCAACCATCCGGGATTGTGCGTCGGGTACCGTCTGACGACGCCGGACGGCGTGATTTGTTTTTTTCCTGACACCGAACCGCGCACGGGCGGCCAGGACCGCGATATGATTGAATTTGTGCGCGACGCCGACGTGCTGATACTGGATTCGCAATACGACGCGGTCGAATACCGGGCGCATATGGGATGGGGGCATGGTTGCGTGGATGATTCCGTAAGGCTCGCGCTCCAGGCAGGCGTGCGGACGCTTTATCTTTTTCATCACGACCCGGACCACGATGATCGAAGGATGGAGGAATTGGTCGGGAGCGCGCGGCAAATGGCGGGGGCCGGGACCTTGAAGGTGGAGGCGGCGCGGGAAGGCGTGACCATTGATCTGGGCGCGAAAATCGGCTGACGGGCGTTTTCCGTTCAGGCCGCGAGTTTTTCCAGCACGGTGGAATTGATGCCCGGGGTAAAGGTGACTTCCGTCATTCCGGTTTCGGCAAGGATTTCCACATGCTTGTAGCGGCCGCTTTCCCCATTTTTTTTGAGCATGATCCGGATCGGCTCTATGATTTGGTGCTGGAGTGGCCGCTCGTCAAAAGGTCCGGCTTCGATGGTGACGGCGTCGTTGCATTCGCCTTGCTTTTGAAACGCGACTAGGCGAAGCGGCACGTCATGGGCCAGGTCGCGCTCGATGCCGTCCTGCTGGACCACCCGGATGGTGACAGCGCCACGATAAGCGTCGTTGACAGCGCGGCAAAATTCGTTCCAACGCGCGGGCGGGATTTCTATGGTGGTGTCGGGCATGGCGTCAGAGTGGTGATTTGCATCGGAGTAATTGGAATCATGAAGCGCGACCGCGGGCGGCGGGCTTGCGCTTGACGTTGCCGATGTTCCAGCGCAACGTGCTTGGCGAACGGTGCGGAAGCCTGCCGGGCTGGGAATGCGACGGCGGCACAGGCGGCTTCCAGCGGCTGGCTGCGGCCAGCCTTTGGTTCATGGCGCGGGACACGAATTGTTCCTGGGTATGGTCTTCGCGGCGGCCGCGGTGAAATTCCTCGGTGAGAAAGCGTTTCGGTCGGTGGGCCGGCGGTTTGAGGGGCTGACGCCGATTTCCGGGAAATGGAATGATTTTTCCCATGTCAGCCTTCGCTGCGCGTATGGCGGCTGGCGGCCTGGAGCATTACGTCGTGGCCAGCCTCGTCAACGCCCTCCCGGACAACGCGTTCTTCATCCTGGTCATCGGACGGCAGTTGCCGCTCGCTTTGCCGTCCGGATTCGGTTGGCGGAGCGCCCATGCCGGACGGAACGATATTCGCCTCGTCGGCAGGGCTATCCGCGGCATCGTCGCCCAGCAACTCGCGCTTGGCCTCGCGTAGATCGGAGGTGGTGCGGCGATGGGGTTGGCGGCCGGCGATCAGGGCCAATTCGCGTGCCCGGCGTTCAACCTGGTCAGGAGTGACAAGATTGCGGGTGATTTTGCCATGCGGGTTAAGCCGTCTTTTTGTCATGCGGTTTTTTAAGCATCGGCTGTGCCGGGCTTGAAAAGCGGTAAAAATGGGCCGAAACGGGAGGATTCTGATGCATTTTGCGAGCGGAAGAAATGCAAAACGCAGTGGCCAAGCCACAAAAAGGGGATGACTAATGGTATGTTTTCCAAAAATGATTTCCGGTGGGAAAACCGGAATGCTCCATTAGTCATCCCTGGCCCCTTTCCTTTCTGCGCTTGAGATTTGGTTCCGATTTTATCAGGCTGGCGCGAATGCAGAAAGTGTTGTTGCTGTTTTGGATGGCGGTTGGATTTTCAGCGGCGGGCGCGGAAATCAAAATACCGTTTGGCGAATTTCCGGCGGGGACGGCGCTGACCAATTTTCAGAGTGCGCTGGCCGGCGCCGGACAGCCCGGGAACTGGCGGATTATTTCGGAGACGGAGCCGTCGGCGCTTCAACCGATGATTCCCGTAGTGACGCCGACGGCGATGGTCACGCGGCACGTTTTGGCGCAACTGAGGGCCGAACCGAATAACGATCGTTTCCCGATGCTGATTTACGAGAAAGGACCGTTCAGGAATTTCACCGTCACGACGCGATTCAAAATCGCTGGCGGGATGGTTGAGGAGATGGCGGGAATGGTTTTCCGCTATCAAAACAGCTCGAATTTTTATGTTTTCCGCGCCAGCGCGCTGGGCGAGAACCTTCGCTTTTACAAGATGGTCAACGGGGTGATGGGGAATTTCATCGGCCCGGCGGCGGTCATTACCACGAATGCATGGCATACGCTGGCTGTGCAATGCCAGGGCGACCAGATTACATGCCTCTATGACGGCCAGCCAGCCATGCCGACCCTGCATGACACGTCGTTTTCAACGGGCCGAATTGGATTTTGGACGATGGCCGACTCGAAGACGTATTTTGGAGACACCACGATACATTACACGCCAATCGTCCCGGCGGCGCAGGTGTTGGTGGAGGACATGATGCAGGAATACCCGCTGCTGATCGGCCTGCGCATTTACATGCTGGATGACAAAGGGCGGTCGCGAATCGTGGCCAGCAACGACAAGGCGGAAATTGGCCGGAGCGGAACCAGCGCGGAAACGAAGACAATGGAGGATGGCGCGGTTTTCTTCGGACGCGGAAAGGGGACAGTCGCGGTGGACCTGCCGCTGAATAATCGGAATGGAGACCCCATTGCCGCTGTCCGTGTGCGGATGAAGAGCCATGCGCTGGGTCAGACGGAAGACATGGTGGTGGCGCGGGCGCGGGTGGTGGTGGCTCGAATGCAACAACGGGTGCTCTCGAAGCAAGATTTGGAATAAACGGGCGTTTATCGTTCTTTCCAAACCGGGGCAAAATCCGCCGGGCGTTCCACCAGGTGAAGAAGATTGCCTTCGCAATCAGCGAAAAAGAGGATTCGTCCCCCGCCGGCGGCTGGGCGAACGTCGCCGGTAAAAGTCACGCCGCGCTTTTCCAGTTCGGCCCGGGCCGCGTCCAGCGAATCCACGCGCAAGGCAAGGTGGCGGAACCCGGCCAGCTTGTTGTTTCCGCGGTCCTGGGGGGCGCATTCGGCCGCATAGATTTCAAACCAGCCACCTCCCGGCAATGCGAGCAGAAGCGTGGGCGGATTTTGTCCATTGTCAAAAATGATGTGGGCGTCCAAAACGCGCTCATACCAATTTTTCAATGCCACCGGGTTTGGAGATGGAATCGCAACGTGTTCGATGCGGATGTTCATTTTTCGAGAGTAGGAAGGCAACGGCCAAAGAAAAACGAAAAAAGTTCGAAATTAGCACCCAAGGGGGGACAGGGAATCAAGTTTGCGAGGCTCCGCTTTCAGCTCGCCACAGCATGGGACCGCATTTTATTCGTTCAATTTTGGGGAACTTTTTATAGGCTGATGGCTGATGAATGTTGAAAATTTTCTGAAACAACGGCTGATTTGTGTGGCGGTCATTGATCGGGCGCAAGACGCGGTCCCTTTGGCGGAGGCGCTGCTGGCAGGCGGGCTAAAGGTAATCGAAGTCACTTTCCGGACGGAAGGGGCCGCGGCTGCCATTGGGGCGATTCGGAAAAAAACACCGCAAATGTTGGTGGGGGCGGGGACGTTGCTGACAGGCGACCAGGTAAAGGAGGCGGTGGATGCGGGGGCGCAATTCGGGGTTTCGCCCGGACTGGGCGAGGCGGTGTTGGAACGCGCGGCGGAACTGAACCTCCCGTTCTTTCCGGGAGTTGTATCGCCAACGGAAGTGATGCGCGCGCTGGATTTAGGCTGGTCCCACCTGAAATTTTTTCCGGCTGAAGCCGCGGGAGGCGTGGCCATGCTCAAGGCGCTGGCCGGGCCATTTGCGCATAGAGGCGTGAAATTCGTGCCCACCGGCGGCGTCAACGCGGCGCTGCTGAAAAATTATCTGGCCATTCCACAGGTTGCGGCCGTTGGCGGCTCCTGGATGGCGGAACGCAAGTTGGTCGGGGAGAAAGCGTGGGAAAAAATCACCGCGCTGGCGGCCGAGGCGATCAAGGGAACAAAAGTTAAATAAAAAGCGTCTGGTTGCGGGCAGGGCCGACGGAGGCGATTTTCAACTTTGCATTGCTCAATTCCGCAATGGCCTTCAAATAGATTCTGGCCTTGGGCGGAAGGTCTTTCCATTGACGCGCCTTGTGCGTGGCGGCGCGCCATCCTTCAAAATCCACATAGACGGGTTTGCATTCGGCAAGCACGCGCGGATCGCTTGGAACAAAGTCATAGTGGGTCTTTTCATGACTGTAAGCCACGCAAACCCTGATCGTTTCCACCGTGTCGAGGCCGTCCAGGTTAGTCACGGCTAGGGCGTCAATGCCGTTGACCATCGTGGCGTGGCGGGTGGCCACGGAATCGAACCATCCGCAACGGCGGGGGCGTCCGGTGGTGGCGCCGAATTCACGCCCCATGCCATGAAGGAGATCCGAGATTTCCGCATTTTCGGTGGGCAACGGTCCCTCACCCACGCGCGTGGTGTAGGCTTTCATCACGCCAATCACGCGATCCATGCGATGCGGCGGAACACCCGAACCGGTGCAGGCGCCGCCAGCGGTGGTGTTTGAGGAAGTGACGAACGGATAAGTGCCGTGATCAATGTCCAGAAATGCGCCTTGAGCGCCTTCAAAGAGAATATTCGCCCCCTGGCGCATTTTTTCATGCAGAAGCACGACTGTATTGCGGACAAAAGGCCTTAAAAACCGGCCCGCGGCGGCGTAATCGGCAAGCACCTTTTCCAGGGAAACGGGAGTCGCGCCAAGCGCGGCCAGGACTTCGTTATTTTCCTTGACGCGGGATGACAGTTTTTCCTCAAGGCGGCTTTCGTCCACCAGATCATTGATCCTCAGGCCGACGCGCGCGGCCTTGTCGGCGTACGCGGGGCCGATGCCGCGTTTGGTGGTCCCAATCTTCTCGCGGCCCTTGAGAGCTTCGCGCCGGCCGTCCAGTTCCCGGTGATACGGAAGAACGACGTGCGCCGTTTCGCTGATGGCGAGATTATCAGCCACCTTCACTCCGAGGCGCCGGAGGCCCTGGATTTCCTCGACGAGACTGACCGGATCGGCAACAACGCCGTTGCCTACCACGCACAGTTTGCCTTTGCGCAAAATTCCGGACGGGACGAGATGGAGGATGTATTTATTTTTTCCGATGAAGACGGTATGGCCGGCGTTGTTGCCGCCCGCGTAGCGGACGACCACGTCAGCGTCCGCGGTCAGGACGTCAATGATTTTGCCTTTTCCTTCATCGCCCCATTGGGCGCCCACGAGAATTGTGTTCATCTGTTTTTTTTGTATTCGGCTATGAAACGCGGCAACAAAAATCCCCGAACTCGCATTCG
>JAGWNY010000054.1 GCA_028872915.1 Verrucomicrobiota bacterium | reverse complement strand
GACGCGCCCGCGGGCAATCCAATCGCGCTCAAATCAACGTTGGTGCTGAAACCGCCAATCGGGCTGATGGAAACGGTGTAATTTGTTCCCGCGCCGGGCGCGACAATTTGCGACGAAGGCGTCGTGGTCATTGAGAAATCGCCGCCGCCACTCGGGTCCACGTCGGCATAAGTGGACCCAACTTTCGCCTCGCTCATATAAGCGAAGGCATCCCCATGGCCATCGAGCGAGCCGGAGCGATAACAGCCCCATTTGAGCAGATTATACGAATCCTGCCAGTTGCCGTCCACGTTGTCCCAGGTGGGGCCGTACCAGCGGGTGGTTCCGGCGTTGTTGGTTTGGAGGACGCCGTCATACCAGATTTCCGTGTATCCCTCGGCGGGATTGGTGCTGAGGAAGACATGCAGGACAAACGTCTGCCAGACATTGGTCTTGAAGGGGGTATGCCAGAAATTGGTGTTCACGCCATTGGCCCCATTTTGCATGTACAGGTTGCCGTCGCCATTGACGCAGCGCAGGACGAGGGGCGCGCCCTGGCCGGTGACGCCATACCCATGCATCTGGAAGAGGGCGACCCACGAGCCGTTGATGGGCATGGGATTCCACATGGCGCGCCAGCCGATGTAGTATTCGTTGGTGTATTCCAGGCGGAAATTGTTGCCATTGGTTCTGGTGCCGCGCGATTCGCAGCGTTCCTTGCCAGTGGTATAGGTGTCCGTGAGGTGGTATTGATAAACGTTGCCAAACTGACCCAGAGGATCGGAGGCGACGCCAATGATTCCTGGTGATTGTTCCAGCCCTTCAAAAACACCGGTGCCATTGTTTGTGAGCGCCTCCCAATACAGGGTCGCCCGCGCCGATCCAGCCAGGCAAAAGGTTGCAACAGCGGTTACAAGTAATCGAGAAAATGTCATATTAAAAAACTTCAGGGTAATTCAGGTCGCCAAAACATTCTGACGCGGGCGGCGGTTTTCTTATTCATTGAATTTACCACACCGCCGGACGATTTACAAATCAGCCGCCAAACAAGTGTGCGCTCTCCACCGGCTCGTGATTCCCATTTGCTGCCATGAAAATCTGAATGGCGCAAAGGTCGAAACAATGCACAACGCGCGGGCGACTTTGGCCGTCCGCGCGCTGGCATTTGCGGGTTGGAGTTTACTCGCTGATTAGTTTCCACTTCTGATTGCTGCCGCCATTGGATGACCATTGATCCATCTGCGTGCCCTGGGTGGTGCTGTTGCCGGGGTCTTCAAGCACCAAGCCGCTCTTGCGATTGACAAAGGTGTAGCTCCCATCGCTGTTCTGCTGCGGCTGCCATTGGTCGTCGCCCGACGAACCGAAAGACCACTGGACGATCTTTGCGCCATTGGCGGTGGAGGCGCTTTGGACGACGGCATCCAGGGCGCTGTTCACGTTTTTGATTTGGTAATAACCGTTGGAAGTTGCAACGAAGGTCCATTGTTCGTTGGCGCCGCCGTTATAGGCCCATTGGATGACTGCCGCGCCGTTGGACTTGGATGCGCCGGAGACGGTCAAGGCCATTCCGCTGGCTTCGTTTTGCAATTGATTGATGCCCGAAAGGCCGCCGCCACCGCCGCCGCCGCCGATGCCGGGATCAACATCGCTGTAAGCGGAGCCGACCTTTCCTGCGCTCATATAAGCGTAGGCATCACCCGTGCCGTCAAGCGAGCCGGAACGGTAACAGCCCCATTTGAGTTTGTTATAGGAGTCCTGCCATTTGCCGTCCACATTGTCCCAGGTTGGACCATACCAGCGCGTCTGGCCGTTGTAAAAGGTCTGCTGGACGCCGTTCACCCAGAGTTCAACGTATCCCTGGCTCCAGTTCGTGCTCAAAAACACATGAAGGACAAATCCCTGCCAAACGCCGAGCTTGAACTGGCCATGCCAGATGTCCTGGTTGATGCCGTTGGCGTTGGCCTGCAGGTAGAGGTTGCCGTCGCCATTTTCAGTGCGCAACACCAGCGGGGCGCCCTGGCCCGAAACACCATAGCCATGCATCTGGAACAGCGCAACCCACGAGCCATTGATGGGCATTGGGTTCCACATGGCGCGCCAGCCGATATAGTAGGCGGTATTGTAGGACACTCGGAAAGTGACGCCGTTTTGGACGGTGCCGCTGGATTCGCAGCGTTCCTTGCCACTGGTAAAGGTGTCCGTCAGGTGATATTGATACACACTGCCAAACTGTCCCAAAGGATCGTTGACGACCTTGACCGTGCTCGTTGACGGACTCAAATCCAGGCCTTCAAAGACTTTCGTGCCATTGGCGGTATTTGCGTCCCAATACAGGGTTGCTTGGGCTGAACCGCAGGACAAAAGTCCAAGAGCGGCAGTCAAGAGACTACACTTCATGATTGTTGTGGTTATGTTTCGTTTCATGTCAGCTTCTGTTGTTGCGTTGTTTCGCGAGGCCTGCCTGGAGGCAGGCTGGCGTCACAGGGTTGTGGAACGGGTATAATTAAGCATAGGTTGCGCGCCTTGTCTCCCCGTCCATTCGGATGGGATTGGCGGCCTAAAAATAAGCATAGCTTATTAAGCTGTATTCCCAATTCAGCGAGAATTTAACGCTGTCTCTGTCACGATGTATTTGATACAGAAGCAGTTGCTAGGAAATTTTACGCGAAGCCAAGGGGAAAGAATATCCGCAAGACCGGCTGGCTGCACGGTCACGGATATGTGAACGCTCCCATCGCGGGCAGCGTCAAAACCTGGCTGCTCGCGCCTGCCTGCCAGTGCAACGCGCGTTGCGTCAATTTCTCATTGCTTGAGCAAGACCCACTTCTGGTTGGTGCCGCCGGTGGCCGTTTCCTGATCCATTTGCGTGCTCGTGGACGTGCTGCTGCCCGGATCGCCAAGCACCAGCCCGCTGTGCAAATTCACAAACGTATAGCTCCCATCGCCGTTTAGCCGCGGCTGCCATTGATCGTCCCCGGAGGAACCAAACGACCATTGAACGATCCCGGCGCCCGTTGCCGTCGAGGCGCTTTGGACCACTGCGTCCAAGGCGCTCTTGCAACTGTTGATCTGGTAATACCCGTTGCTGGTGGGGAAGAATTGCCAGTCCAGATTCGAACTGGCCACCGAACTCCATTGCGTGATGGGCGAGCCGTTGGTCAATTTGCCCTGCTGGTTTAAGACCAACCCGCTGGCCTCATTCTGGATTTGATAGATGCCGGAGAAGTTGACAGCGGCATTCACGGTCAGGCTGATGGTGGTGGTATGGGTCAACGTGCCGTCGGTTCCGGTGATGGTCACGGTGGTTGAACCGGTGGCAGCCGTGCTGCTGGCGCTCAATGTCAATGTGCTGCTTGTGGTCGTGTTGGCCGGATTAAACGACGCCGTCACGCCCGAAGGCAAACCCGAAGCCGACAGGCTGACTGTGTTGTTGTAGCCGTTGACGGGATTTATCGTGATCGTGCTCGTCCCGTTGTTGCCCTGGACGATGGTCAGGCTGGTCGGCGAGGCCGACAATGAGAAGTCGGGCGTCGGAGACGAGCCGCTGATGCTGACGTTGTCGAACGTGGAGGTGTTGAGCACCGTGTTGTTATGCGCGCACACCGCCAGTCCCGCGTCCACGCCGCTGGCCATCGTCACGTTCGTCGCCGCCACTTCCGTCCACGTCGAACCGTCCGATGAACTGTATCCCGTAAACGTATTTCCCGACCGCACAATCTTCACCCAATACGGCGCGGTCAATCCCGTCTGCCGGGCCACGTCAATGGCGCTGGCCCCGTCCGATGGCCGGATTTGCATGCTCACGCCGTTGCTGGGGGTCACATAAACAGCCACATAAGCCCCATTGGTCGCCGTCGAATCACGGAACATGGCGCCGCTCTTGGCCCAACTGGAGGTGTTTTGCTGGGAGGCGACACGGGCGATGATGGTTTGATCACCCGAAACGGATTGGTAGGCGTAATTGAATGAATCACTGGTGCTCCAAATGTCCGCGCCGCTCCCGGCGATGGTGAAGGTGCCGCCGCTATAGGAGGCGCTGCCGGCAAGGCCCACGGAGCCGATGTCGGTATCCGTCCAGCCCGCGGGCAAGCCACTGGCGGGGTTAACCGTCAGGCTGATGGTCGTGGTATGGGTCAACGTGCCGTCGGTCCCGGTGATGGTGACGGTGACCGTGCCTGTCGCAGCCGTGGCGCTGGCAGTCAATGTCAGCGTGCTGCTTGTGGTCGTGGATGGCGGATTAAACGACGCCGTCACGCCGCTGGGCAATCCCGAAGCCGACAGGCTGACTGTGTTATTGTAGCCGTTGACGGGATTTATCGTGATGGTGCTCGTCCCGTTGTTGCCTTGGACGATGGTCAGGCTGGTCGGCAAGGCGGACAGTGAGAAGTCCGGCGTCGGAGACGAGCCGTTGATGCTCACATTGTCGAACGTAGCCGTGTTCAAGGACGTGTTGTCATGCGCGCTGACCGCCAAACCGGCCAGCTCACTGGTGGCCATGGTGATGTTCGTGGAGGCGATTTCCGTCCACGTTGAGCCATCGGCCGAATAATAGCCGGTGAACGTGCTGCCTGAACGGACCAACTTGACCCATTGCGGCGGGAGGATATGGCGAATCCAGCCGGTGATATTGATTGAAGAAGCGCCGGTTGTGGGGCGGAACTGCATGCTCACACCGTTGGTGGGGGTGAGCACGACGGATGCTTCCACGGAATTGGCGGCGGCGCTTTCGCGAAGCATCACGCCGGCTTTGGCGTAAGACGCCGAACCGTTCTCGGAAACGAGGCGGGCGATGACGGTTTGATCGCCGGAAACGGATTGATAGGCGTAATTAAATCCGTCGCTGGTGTTCCAAATGTCCGCGCCGCTGCCGCTGACGGTGAACGTGCCGCCGCCATAGGAGGCGCTGCCGGCAATGCCGACCGTGCCAATGTCCGCATCCGTCCAGCCCGGCGGGAGCGCGCCGCCCGTTACCGTGAGGGCAACGTTCGTCGTCTGGGCGATGTTTCCGCTGGTGGCGTGAATGGTGAGCGTTGAGACGCCCGGCGGCGTGCTGGGCTGGGTGGCAACGCTCATGGTGGAGGCTCCCTCGGACTGGACCGAAGAGGGATTGAAACTTGCGGCGGCATTGGCCGGCAGGCCGCTGGCGCTCAAGTTAATCGTGCCGCTGAAGCCGTTGACGTTGCCAATGTTGACGGTGTAATTGGTCGTGCCGCCGGCCGGGACGGTTTGGGACGAAGGCGTGGCGGAAACTGTGAAATTCGGGATCACGGCCTGGACCGTGGCATTGTGCGAAAGACTGCCGCTGGCGCCGTTGATTGTGATGTTGTAGGAGCCGCCCGGAGTGGAATCAGCCGGTGTGAGGGTAAACGTGGACGTGCCGGAAGTGTTGATCGTTGAGGGGCTGAAAGACGCGCTCGCGCCCGCCGGCAATCCGCTCGCGGTCAGCGTCACCGTGCCGGTGAAATTATTCACCGCCGATACCGTTACGGTGTAGGACGCCGGGCTGCCCACGTTTACCGTCTGCGAGGCAGGCGAAGCTGATATTGAAAAATCGCCAGTCTGCTGGTTCAGGAGTCCGTAAACCACCAGGCTGCCGGCGGTGGCGGCGTAAACCTTGCCGTTGGCAATCGTCGGCGGGGTGAATTTGTTATACGTTCCGAGCGAATCGCGGGAGGAATCGTCCTGGCTGTTCCACAATTCCGTTGGGAAATGGTCGGCATTGTAGGCGCGCAAGGTTCCTCCGCTGCCACTGTCAATGACCCACAGAATGCCGTTGGAGGTTCCATTGGCCGAAATGGAAGTGCCGCCCGGATTGCCCTGGGTTTCGCTGCTGGTCCCGACCGGAGTGGTGTCAATCGTTGAGCCGTTGAAAATAAACGCCTTGGTCTTGTTCTGGCCGCAGGAAAGGTAAAGAAATTGGTGGTCGAGTCCCTGCCAGTAAACCGGCGTTGGCCCGATACGGTCGGTCCCGGAAATGGCCTGGAACTGCTGGACAACGTTGTTACCGGATGAGCTGAAATGGCCCATGTTGTCCGCGTCAACGAGATACAGGAGACCCTGCTTGCCAAGCCCCACGACCAGATGCGTGCCGGGCAACAATACCGGGCCGCCGGCGCCCAAATCCTGATCATTGCTGTTGAGCGTGGAGTTGTTGTCGGGAGAGAACCAATCGGACACCGTGACCGCATTGTTTGCCGTACTGAGTTTGAGAAAGCAATCGCCATAATCGTGTCCGCCGCTGTTGGCGTCGAAGGTTCCGTTGCCGGTCATCACGTAAATATTTCCGCTGGAATCCACGGCGGGCGCCATGCCGCAGGACCAGATCGCCCCCTCGGTTCCGCCCGGACAAACGTTGAAAACGGATACCCGCTGCAATGTCGTGGCATTATACCCCAGCAACCATCCCCAATAAGTGGGCGTGTCGCAGTCGGACCCGTAGGCCAGATACACAATCCCGTTGAGCAAGAGCAGCCCCGGCCGTTGATGCTGGCGGTGCGGGTCAAACGTATGGCCGTTCGCAGAGGCGGAAATCGTCACCGGCCCGCCGAACTTCTCCGCGCCGGTCGCCAAGTCCAGCGCGTGCAGGTGGTGAGCATAGGCGCCGCTGATGAGGGTGCGCGCGTCCACGTAGAGCGTGCCTGAGCCGGTGTCAATGACGGGCGTTCCAGTGATGCCGATGTCCGGCGTCAAATCACTGCAACTGCCCACATCCGAGCTGGGCACGGGCGCGCCAAAATTCACGTGCCACAACGCGCCCAAGGAGCCGTTGTCGGCGTCAAACGCATACACGCTGTTGTGCTCCGTGCAGACATAAACGACGTTGTGAATCTGCCCGTTAATGTCCACTCCCGAGACGTAGAGCGGCTGGGCATAAACCTGGCCATCCACGCCGTGGGAGAAGAGCTTTCCGAAGTTGTTGACGTTGACGTTGGAGGGCGTCAACACCGTTTCATCCAAATTCGCGCCGGTACGCGCGAGGTCGTTGTGAAACATGACCACGTCCGCAGCGGGCGCCGTCATGGCGGGCGAGAGCAGGAAGGTTGCGCCGAGGGAGGCGGCGAAGAAAAGAGCGGATGGTTTTGGCAGGCACAACCTTGAGCCTGCATTATAATTAGCAATACTTATTTTCATCATCTTGGAATTCGATTCTCTCACAGGGCATAGACTTGTCAACTATCCAAACGGGTAGGCAGGGCGATCGCCACGGGCGCGCAACACGACGTGGACATCCGGGCGATCACCGCGTAATCTCCGGGCGTGCGCGAGCCATCCCTGAATTTTTTGCGCACGCTGGTTCCTCGCCGAAAGCCGAACCGCCAGGCAAGCCGAGACCGCGATTGTTCCGGCCGGGAACCTTAACGAACGAAAAACTTCCGCGCCACTTCACGCGGTGTGGCGATGACCAGCGCAGCCAAATCGAAATTTTGCAATTCAATGGTCAGACGCTCAAAATCCACTCCGCGCAAATGTTCGTCACTTGATAAAAGCAATCGCGCGCCAATCAACGCCGATTCCGCCACCAATTGCGAGTCGTTCACTTCCGATGTGGGGATTAAATTCGCCGACCGCAATTTTTCGGCGACCCGCTCCACGATGCCATGCGCAACCGGCATCAGATTGACAGGGATGATGCCTGATCGCCGCGCGGCGACAATCCCCTTCGTCGCCAGATTTCGTTCCTTCACGGTGTCGCCTGCGCGTGCGATATGAATCAATTCCAGCTTGGCGGTGGGCGGAATGACGATGCGAGGAGAACAAAACCTTTGGCGCAGGGTTGCCAGTGCGTCCAGGACGGATTCGGCTTCCCCGCCCAAATCCATCACCACGTTGGCATCAACGGCGACGAGCGGGCTGGCGGACGCCGTCGGCATAATAGAATTTCATAAACTCGTCGTTGAGTTTCTCGCGCTCGCTGTCGGATAGCCCGTTGCATCGCGCGCGATACTTCGCCCCGACAATGGTCCCGGTGGACGCCTTCTCCGCCCGCGCTTTCTTCCGCTTCATGTTGCTATTTTAACAGCGATGAGTGGTTTTTGAAAGCTGGAATTTTGCCGGGATTGTTTTCAATACTCGTGCCGCGGTAAGGAGGGGTGGACATCCGGGCGCTCACCGCGTAATCTCCGGGCGTGCGCGAGCCATCCCTGAATTTTTTGCGGACGCTGGCCAACACTCCCAGCCCGGTCGGCTACGAGGCGCGCGGCCAGCGCGTCTGGCTGGATTACATCAAAGAATTTGCGGACGACACCTTCTCGGACGCTTACGGCAATTGCGTCGCCACCTTGAACAAAGGCGGTTCGCCGCGGGTGATGCTGGCCGCACATGCCGATGAAATCGCGCTGGCGGTCAACTATATCAGCGAGGAAGGTTTCATTTATGTGCGCAAGATCGGCGGCGTGGACGCCGCCATCACCAAGGCGCAGCGCGTGGTCATCCATTCCCAGGCCGGTCCGGTCGCGGGAGTCGTCGGCAACGTCGCGCCCCATTTGTACCGCGACAGCGATGAAAAACCAATACCGCCCAAAATCCACGAACTGTTCATTGATATTGGCGCGCGACATCGCAAAGATGCGGAGAAGCTGGCGCGGATCGGAGACCCGATCACTTTGGCCGATGAATTTGACTTGTTGCGAAACGATTTGGCGGTCGCGCGGGCCTTCGACAATCGCATTGGCACGTTTGCCGTGGCCGAGACATTGCGCTTGTTGAAGGCATCGAAGTCAAAGCCGCGCGCCGAGGTTTGCGCGGTGTCCAACGTTCAGGAGGAAGGAGGCTTGCTCGGAGCGCGGCAGATTGCCTATTCCCTCAAGCCTGACATTGCGCTGGTGGTGGACGTGACGCATGCCACCGATTATCCGACGGTGCAAAAAACCCGGCATGGCGACATCAAGCTGGGCGGCGGCCCGGTGGTGACTCATGGCGCCTCCAACCATCCCGAAGTCGTGGGACGTTTGGAATCCGTGGCCCGGAGAAAGAAAATTCCCTTGCAACATCAGGCCGCATCCAGCAACACCGGCACGGATACGGACGTGATTTTTTGGACGCGCGGGGGCATTGCCAGCGCGCTGGTCAGCCTGCCCAACCGGTATATGCATTCGCCGGTGGAGGTGGTGAACCTGAAGGATTTGGAGAAAATTCCGGAATTGCTCGCTGCGTTTGTTGCGTCGGTCAAGGCGGGCGAGGCTTTTAAGGTTAAAATCTGAAGAAAAAGCCTGAAATTACTGAAAAAAATGCTGAAATTGCTTGACTACTTCGACGAATTAGGTAAACTGCCTCTGTTATGGATTGGACCACGCCTCAGTTTGAGGAAATTTCGCTCTGCATGGAAGTGACGGCTTACGTGAACGCCGGCGAATAAGCCGGCATCGCGGCCGTCACCCGTGTATGGAGTGACTTCAATCAGATCGTGCATATACGCATCCTCGGTTCGGCTGCGGGCGGCGGCGTTCCCCAGTGGAACTGCAACTGTGCCAATTGCCGGAGGGCGCGTCACACTCGAAGCTTTCTTACCCAATCCTCGGCGGCGGTTTCCGCGGACGGCAAGCAATGGCTGCTGCTCAATGCCTCTCCCGATTTGCTTTATCAATTTGCGTCGTTCCCTCCGCTTTCACCCGCCGCGCCAAAATTGCGCGGCAGTTCGGTGGCGGCGATTGTTTTGACGGACGGCGAGATGGACCACGTTCTCGGCCTCCTTTCGCTGCGCGAACAAAAAAAGTTGCGGTTGATTTGCACGCGCGCCGTCAAACGCCTGCTGACAAACGAATTTCCGTTGCTTCCGACCCTCGGCAAATACTGCCGGGTCCGGTGCGACACTTTTCCGGTTCAAATCGCAGGGGTCTCCATTTCGAAATTGGAATTGCCAACGGAAAAGGCGCCGCCTTATTCGGCCCCGGCCAACCGGCGCGGCGTCGTCATCGGACTGCGTTTGGAAAGCATTCGAAGCAAACGCGTTTGCGCTTACCTGCCGGGGTTGCCGGCCATCACAAAAGATTTGAGCGAACGGGTCCGCGGCAGCGATTGTCTGATTGTGGACGGAACCTTTTGGTCTGAAGATGAAATGATTTCATCCGGTCTTTCCAGCCGCACGGCGCGCAAGATGGGACACGTGCCGATCGGCGGGAGCCGGGGCAGCCTGGAATGGCTGCGCACACTGGATGTGCCGCGCAAAATTTATACTCACATCAACAATTCAAATCCCATTCTGCGGAAAACCTCGCGCGAACGACGGCTTGTGGAACAGCAAGGAATCGCCATTTCCCATGACGGCATGGACATTCGATTATGAAAACCCCTGCTGAAAGTTCATTCGCGGTCCCATGGCCGGCGGACGAATTTCTCTCCCGCCTCCGCGCCGTTGGCGGCCATGGTTATCACGACAAACATCCGTTTCACGCTTTAATGAACGCGGGAAAGTTGAACCGGGAACAGCTTCAAGGCTGGGTGGCCAACCGTTTTTATTATCAATCGCGGATTCCAATCAAGGACGCGGCGATTTTGTCCAACTGCCCTGAACGCGACCTCCGCCGCGTTTGGATCCAGCGAATCCGGGACCATGACGGCGCCGCGGACGACATTGGCGGCATTGAAAAATGGCTGTTGCTGGGCGAGGCCGTCGGTCTGCTTCGCCAGGAGATGCTTTCCCACGCGCGCCTGCTGCCCGGCGTTCGTTATGCCGTGGATGCCTACGTCGCCTTTTGCCGCACCCAGCCCTGGATCATCGCGATGAGTTCATCACTAACGGAATTGTTTGCGCCGGCATTGATGTCCAAACGCATCGCCGCCTTCGAAAAACATTATCCGTGGGTCAAGAAAGAAGGGCTGGGATATTTTCGCGCGCGGCTGACCCAGGCGCCGCGCGATTCGGACTTTGCGCTCCGGCTTGTTTTGGAGCGCTGCCGCTCGCGTGACTTGCAGGAACAGGCCGTTGCGGCTTTGAAGTTCAAATGCGAACTGCTTTGGGCCATGCTCGATGCCATGCATCTGGCGTACGTTTTGACCCCGCAAACCAAATGAACGTCGCCGACGCCGCCAAACCGCGCCTGACGGCCAAAGCCCGCCTGAAATGGGACGCCGTGCGCCAAAAACATCTGCTCCTCTTTCCCGAAGGCGTCCTCCTGCTCAATCAAACGGCGCATGACGTCCTTGCCCTGTGTGATGGACGGCGTTCGGTCGCGGAAATTGTCCAAACCCTCGCCGCACAATATCGTGGCGCCGCCATTGACGCGGATGTGAAGGCGATTTTATCACGGCTGGCGGAAAAAAGTTTTGTCGCGATGGACAACTGAATGCAAACGCAGCGCCCATTTTCGCTGCTCTGCGAACTGACCTACCGGTGTCCGCTGCAATGTCCGTATTGCAGCAATCCGCTCGATTTCGCGCGGCGCGCGCATGAGTTGAGCACGCCGGAATGGAAGCGCGCGCTGACCGAGGCGGCGGCCCTGGGCGTCGTGCAGGCGCATTTTTCGGGAGGCGAACCCTTGCTGCGGCCCGACGCGACGGAAATTATCCGCCACGCGCATGACCTGGAGCTTTACACAAACCTCAGCACGGGCGGCACTTTGCTGACGGAAACGTTGGCGGGACAATTGCGCGCCGCGGGCCTGGACAGCTTGCAGGTCAGCATCCAGGACGCGGACGCGGAAAATTCGGACCGCATGGCCGGCGGCGCCCCGTCGTTTGCGAAAAAGATCGAGGCGGCGCGACTGGCGAAAGCGGCGGGCTTGTCGCTGACGCTGAACGTGGTCCTGCAGCGTCAAAACATCGGGCGGATGGAAGCGATCATTGCGCTGGCGGAGCAACTGGGCGCGGAGCGATTGGAACTGGCGAACACACAGTTCAACGGCTGGGCTTTGAAAAATCGCGCGGCGCTCCTGCCCACGCGGGCGCAGGTTCAAGACGCCGCCCGCCTCGCTCGCGCGGCGCGGGAACGGCTCAAAGGACGGATGGAAATCCTTTACGTGCTGCCGGATTATTTCGAGCCGTTTCCCAAGGCCTGCCTGCATGGTTGGGGACGCGTGTTCATGGCGGTGGCGCCGGACGGGACGGCGTTACCCTGCCAGACCGCGCGCGAGATTCGCGGATTGACCTTCGACAACGTTCGGGAACGTTCCCTGCAAAAGATTTGGTTTGAATCGGAAGCGTTTTGCAAATTTCGCGGCACGGATTGGCTGCCGGAGCCATGCCGGAGCTGTTCGCGCAAAGAGGCGGATTTTGGCGGCTGCCGCTGCCAGGCCTTTCTGCTGACGGGCGAGGCGGCGGCCACCGATCCAGCCTGTTCATTGGCTCCGCGCCATGATTTGGTTGACCGGGCGCTGGCCGAAACCGAAGCCGCCACGGAGGCGCAATTGATCTATCGGACGGCAAACGCGTCGCTGCGAATCAGCGAGGCTGGACAGCCAATCGGTTCCATTGGCTCCCGGCGTCGCCAAACCCCGAAGTTGCCGGGACCGCGGGAATGAAGCGACTTTACCTTTTTGAGCGGGCCGGGCGCAGGCTGTTGATCCACTCGCGCATCAACTCGACGGCATTCGTATCCACCATGTTACGGTCCAGCGGCGGCATCTTGACGGTCGGATCGTCGCTGCTCAATCGCAGGAAGAGAACGGAATCTTCGGGGTCGCGCGGCTTGACAATGTCCGCGTTGCGATGGCCGGCGAGTGGAAAGATGGCCGGAAAATCAACAATGTTTTGTCTCTTCAAGGGCACGTCGTAGCGCGCGTCGTAACTGCCCGCGCCGCCCGGACGATGGCATTGCGCGCAGTTGGCATCAAGGTAGGAACGGGCGCGCTCTTCCAGCGAGGCGGCCGAATTGGTGAGGGCGTAGAGTTTTTCGAAGCGGGAAATATGGTCCTCGTTGATGGCCGGGCTGAAAAGTCCCAGGCGATTCATCGCGCGAATCTGGTTGTCGGTGATTCCATTGGGATACGTGAAGTTGCCGTTCATCTGGCGGGTGTTGACTCCCAAAACGTAGCCGGCGCCGGGTGTGTGACAAGTCAGGCAGTCCGACGGACTGGGATGGTACCATCTCCTGGTCGTGACGCCGTCCGCGTTGGTGATCGGAATGTCCTCGTTTTCACCGGCGAGGACGAGGTCGGCATCACTGTTGTCCGCCCGCCATTTATAAGCGGCGCCATAGACACCGCCGTTGGCATCCCGGACCAATATCTGCGTTTCCAGACGCCGCCGGGGGGCTTTCGGATTGGTTTTATCCACCGCGAGATCGAGGTCTTTGACGAAAACGGTTCCGTCAGGAAAAGTCCAGGGGCCCTTGGGATGCATTCGCAGTTGTTCGTCCGGGGTGATGGGTCCGGCGGAGTGGGGCACGGCCATATAATCGCTTGCCACCGCGCCATCCGACCACATGGGCGCGTTGGGGTCATAAGGAATCAATCCGGGCGCGGGAATGCGATGGCGCGTGTCGCGAAAGACGCCGGTCCGGGAAAGCAATCGCGGCAGCGGGCCATTGAACGTGGACGGCATGTTCAGATAGGGCCGCACCACCGGCCAATTGGTGAGACCGTAGGGCCGGCCCGCGCCGGGAGCGACGATGACGTTGACCGGCGCTGAAGTCCCGGCCAGCCCGCTGCCATCGGCAGCCACAGCCGTCAAGGCGTAATTGCCGGGATGCAAACCGGTCGCAGTAATTACGTAAATTGGCGCATAAATGCTGTTGGTCAGGCCGCCCTGCCAGTTGCCGTTGATATAGAAATCAACTTTGCCGATGGCATTATTTGGAGCTTCGGCGTCCGCACCCAAAGTGACGCTGGCGCTGGCGGCATACGTGTCACCGTCGGGCGGCCGCACAAGGGCAATGGTCGGCGGCGGATTGGCAAAGGGATAGAGCTGGGATTGCGGGATGATTTCGCGTGGGAATGAACGGCCGCTCCACCAGAGTTGCGCGGCGCCGGCAGCGCTGGTCTGGCGGTAATCCATCCGAAGGTTATAAAATTGCTGGGATTGGAGCGGAACCTCGACGCCGTTGGTGGTCCAGTATCGGGCCGAAAAATCATCAATGAGCAGCCGGCCGTTGAGCCATAAGCGCACGCCACCGCGGGTGATGGCGATGAAATTGTAGTTGTCGCTGTCGAGCGCCTGCACGGAGCCTTCCCAGCGCGCGCTGAAATTTTCCGGTCCGACCGGTCCGCCGGTTTCCCAATTAAAATTCACCACGGCGTCCGTCCGGGTCAGGGTGGGCGGCGTATTGAAGCCGGCACCATTCCAATACTGGCCCAGCAGGCCGGCGCCGTGTCCAGCGGCGGCGGTGTTGTTGAAGATGGCCGTGGTCACGCCGCTGTTGACGGCTCCTGTTTTGATGGCAATGGCCTTGAGCTTAACGGTATTTGTCAACGTCAATGGCCCGGTGTAGCGGGCGGAATCGGACGCGGGGGTCGTGCCATCCAGCGTATAGTAGATGGGGGCGTCCGGCATGGCGTCCGAGAGCGTCACCGTGAGATGATTGGCGAAGTTGGCGCCGCGTGGAGAGATGACTGGAACGGGCAGAAAAATTCCGTTTCCGAAGATGGCCAGATCGGATTGAGCGCCGACAAAGACCCGGCCATTGGCGATGGTGGGGACTGTCATTTTGACGGCGTTGCCTGGATTGTCGCGGTAGGGCAACTGACTGCTGTTGTATAATTCATCGGCCAGATTGGCGGCATTGTAAGCGTGGAGAACGGCTGGCTTGTGTTCGACGGCGCCGTCGGACTGGATGGTCCAGACAATTGCATTGGTCAAACCGCTGGCGGAAACGGAGGGTGTGGTGCCGAAACCACTGAAGCTGGTCGTGGTGGTGGAAGTTGGCGTGGGATTGATATGGCCGTTATTGATGGCAAAGGCCTCCAAAACGCCGCCGATGCCCTGCACGAAAATGGTGTGGTTGAAATAGGCGGGAGTGCAGAACAACTTGCCGTCGTTGATTTCAAAAGACTGGACAATCTGATTGTCATTCGCGGAATTGAAATGGCCCATGTCGTCGCGGTCCACCAGGTAAAGCTTTGATTCCTTGCCTCCGCCAAGCAGGAGATGCGGATGGGCGGCGCTGCCCGCGTCGTCGGGCAGCAACACGGGGGAGCCAGAGCCCAGGTCCACGTCGCCGGCCTGCAAGGTGGCCTGATTGAATGGCGTGAAATAATCGGCCACCGCCAGGCCGCGCGAGGTGGAAAGCTTTACGAAACTGTCGCCATAATCGCCGCCTCCCGTGTTGGCGTCAAAGCTGCCGTTGGCGACCTCAAAATACAAATTTCCCCGGGCATCCACGCACAATCCGCCGCCGGCATTCCATAGCCCCCCTTCCCCCGCATGGGGGCCAAAAACAGCCTTTGTGGCGTTGGGCGTGACGTTGAAAACATAATTTGGCAACAGTTGGAGAGAGGTTGGATCATAGCCGAGGACCCAGCCGTGATAAGGGTCCGTGTCGGCATAACTGCCGTAAGCGAGGTAAAGAATGCCGCCGGCCAGTGTGAAGGCGCAGCGTTCATTCTGCTGGCGGGTCACGAAAGTCACCACGCCGTTGGCACTGTCCATGCCCGTTCCGGGACAGGAGGCATGGACCAGGACGGGGCTGCCGGGCTTTTCGGCTCCCGTGGCCAGGTCGAGCGCATGGAGGTATTGGTAAAAATTCGTGCTTGTCGCGGTCGCCACGCGGGTCAAGGCCACCACATATATGGTTTGCGAGACGGGGTCTATGACGGGCGTGGCCGTGATACCGACCTGGGGAACCATGTCCAGCAGAACGCCATGGTGGGAGCGCCCGCCAAATTCATGGTTCGTTGCCACATTCACGCCCTGTCCGAGGCTATCGAGCCACAGGAGGCCTTTGCCGGGTCCAGTGTTGCTGTCGGCATTGAAGGCATAAACGCTGTCGTTTTCGGTGGCCACATACACCACGTCGCGCGGGCCTTTGCCGGGGATATTGACTCCGGGCACAAACAACGGCTGGCCATATATGTATCCATCCACCGGATACTTCATCAAAAGGCCAAAAGTGTTGGTGTTCACGTTGGCCAGGGTCAATTGGGTCTCGTTCGTGTTGGCTCCCGTGCGGGCGTTGTTATTGTGGTAGGTCAGGACTGATTCCCCAAAAGCGTTCCCGGCCATAATGCTTGCGGCTGAAATGGCCAGACAGATATTGAAGCAAGATTTCATCCTTTGCCCGGCCCCGCTTTTCGCCATCCGGATTGCAGAAGGTCTCGCGCCGACCGGCGATTCGCCCACGCCCTCCCCGCCGCCGGAACCATTTTCGTTATGAATCATTGTTCTGGAGTTCTTGATTGTTGTGCTCACGGATAAAACGATGTCGCCCGCGATTTCCCTTTTGGCTCCCGCCCATGATCGCCATGGGATTTTTTGCAATTCTGACGCCCGCATTACCATATTTCATGCTGGCCAAAAGAATTGATTACCGCCGCATTTTGATGCGAATTTTTATGAAACGCGAGACAGAAAACGAAAAAGATTCAAAAATTGCGGCAGCGATCCGCCATTTGACCCGCCGGGTTTTAACGTGGACAGCGGAGGGTCGCCGACCTAATTTCAAATTCAAAATGCCGCAAATCGAAAGATGAGCAACGTCAGACCGAGGGCATTGATTGTTGCGTTGGAAGCCTGGCCGGTCATTGCCCGATTGCCGCGGGCCTTGCAACGGTCTGGCTTTGGAGTGGCTGCCTTGTGTCATCGGCACAGCTTTCTGGCGGCCACGCGATACCTGGATCAGTTGTTTTCTCTCCGTTCGCAGTGTTCCGGCGGCGCTGTTCGCCGTTCATTGGCCGAAACCATCAACGAGTGGAAACCTCAAGTCATCATTCCCGGTGACGACCGCACCGTGCTTTTTTTTCAGCGGATGGTTCAGTTGCATCAGTCGGGGGAACGAACGCTTCCGCCCAAGGTGTCGGAAGCTCTGCAATTGTCGTTTGGGAATTTCGACTGGCTGGCGGAGGCCACAAGCAAGCTTCGCACGCTGCAACGGGCGCAGGCCCTTGGACTGAAAACGCCAGGACTTGCCCGTTCTGATTCGGTTGAGGAGGCGGTGAGCCAGGCCAAGAAATTGGGCTGGCCGGTAGTGCTCAAAAAGTCCACGAGCTGGGGCGGCGGGGGCGTGGTCTTTTGCGACAACGAACGGCAGGTGGCAGCCGCCTTCGCCAAATTCAATGAGAGCAATCTCCCGCATGGCCGCCCCGGGGCGGGACTCGTGCCAAAACCGGGCCGGGCGCCGGACGTGGAGCGGTTTCCGGCGGATGCCACCGTGACGGTAAACGAAGCGGTTCGCGGAAAGGCGGCCATGATTGCGGTGGCGGCCGCCGCCGGCAAAGTTTTGGCCCATGCCGCAGCCATCAAGGAGCAATGTCATCCGGCTCCCACAGGCCCTCCTTCGGTGGTGCGGCTGGTGCGCCACTCCGGAATGTTACAAACGGCCAAAAGACTCATCGGGCATTGGGGAGCGACAGGTTTGATCAGTTTTGATTTCATGTTGACCGCCGAGGGTGAGGCCAGCCTGATTGAATGTAATGCGCGGCCGATATGCCTTTCCCACATGGGCGAGTGGTCCGGCAGGGACCTTTGTCTTGCGCTGCATCATCACTTTGCGGGCCTTGAAATTCCGAAGCCGTCCAAGCCCCGCCACGAAGTCGTGGCGCTATTTCCCAGGGAATGGCGGCGCGACCCGCGGAGCCGATATTTGATCGAGGCCAGGCATGATGTTCCGTGGGATGATCCTGGTTTGGTCGGGAAGCTGATACAAGATTGGCGTTGGCGAGGGGCGGTGGCGGCGAAATAGAGCGTTTTAACAAATAATGTGGCCGTTCGGAGCGGGGATTTTTGGTGTTTTGGCAAGGCTTCGGCGAAGGAGCATGTTTGAAAACCCTGTGACTGAGCCGAAACGACGCCAAAACCCAAAAAGACCGCTTCCCATCCTTTTCTCCCCGAATGGCTGCAGTATTTTTTAAACCGCTCTAAGAACAAAGAGCGAAGGCTGAATGGTTATGGATTCAACCGTATTGCAAATCGGCCAAAACTTCCATCACTTTTGGCAGGACCTCGCCGTTGAACGGATCGCGCCATTGTCCGTTTCCATCCTGATAAGCCGCGCAGCGAAACGTCTCGCACTGAACCATGGCAAAACGCATGGATGAGGACGCGTTCCGGGGTTTGTCGGCATCGTTGTTCCACGCCATGCCATTATGCTTTGTATTCATGCTGGATTTGCGTGGCGAGTTGCGCACAAACGCACGCTATCGTCTGTCGCCGGCTGCATGGGCCGTCCACGTATCGCGCTCGGACGATGCGGCCGGCGGCGCGGTCACTGCAAAAGCAACGTCCACTTCTGGTTGCTGCCGCCGGTGGCCGTTTCCTGATCCATTTGCGTGCTCGTGGACGTGCTGCTGCCCGGATCGCCAAGCACCAGCCCGCTGTGCAGGTTCACAAACGTATAGCTCCCGTCGCCGTTTAGCTGCGGCTGCCATTGATCATCGCCCGACGACCCAAATGACCATTGGACGATTCCGGCCCCCGCTGCCGTCGAGGCGCTTTGGACCACCGCGTCCAGTGCGCTCTTGCAACTGTTGATCTGGTAATAGCCGTTGCTGGTGGGGAAGAATTGCCAATCCAGATTCGAACTGGCCACCGATGTCCATTGCGTGATCGGCGAGCCGTTGGTCAATTTGCCTTGGTTGTTGAGCACCAACCCACTGGCCTCATTCTGGATTTGATAGATACCGGAGAAGTTGACGGTGGCATTGACGGTCAGGCTGATGGTGGTGGTATGGGTCAACGTGCCGTCGGTTCCGGTGATGGTAACGGTGGCCGTGCCGGTGGCGGCCGTGCTGCTGGCAGTCAATGTCAATGTGCTGCTTGTGGTCGTGGATGACGGATTAAACGACGCCGTCACGCCCGAAGGCAGGCCGGAGGCCGACAGGCTGACCGTGCCGCTGTAGCCGTTGACGGGATTAATCGTGATCGTGCTTGTGCCGTTGCCCCCTTGCGTGATGGTCAGGCTGGTCGGCGAAGCGGACAACGAGAAGTCCGGCGCCGGTCCCGTGATGCTCACGTTATCGAACGTGGAAGTGTTGAGCGCCGTGTTGTTGTGCGCGCACACGGCCAATCCCGCGTCCACGCCGCTGGCCATCGTGACGCTGATACTTCCCACCTGCGTCCAGGTAGAGCCATCCGGCGAGCTATACCCGGTAAACGTGTTGCCCGAACGCACAATCTTCACCCAATACGGCGCCGTCAATCCCGTTTGCCGCCCCAAATCCACCGCGCTGGTTCCTGTCCCATTGCGGTATTGCATGCTCACGCCATTGCCCGGCGT
>JAGWNY010000099.1 GCA_028872915.1 Verrucomicrobiota bacterium | reverse complement strand
TCAGCGAGGCTTTTCAACCGCTTTCGGTGAAACCCCGGAACGTGTTCTTCAATGAACTTTGTGATTTCCGGAATTGATACGCTTGCCATTTTTTGCTCCGTTCTCAAAAAGCTGATAATCGGCGGTTTTAATTTCCGCCTCTGCCAAGCCGCAGTAATCAGCCAGGATTTCCACGCCAACGGAATTGCGCCGGAGCCTTTGCGCAACCGCGCAAGTCGTGCCGGAACCAAGAAACGGGTCCAGCACCAAATCTCCCTCGTCGGTAAAAAGTCTGATGAACCATTCCGGCAATGCTTCTGGAAACGCCGCGCTGTGGCTTTTATTGCCGCACTCGGTAGCCAGATGCAAAACATTTGACGGATACGCTTTTTCGCGTCCAACCCAATTCTCAATGTTCTTTCCAAATCCGCTGCCAACCTGTGAATCAAAACGCACCACGTCGTTTTTCCCAAGCGATTTCAAGCGGGCATCTTTCCAGTCGCCCATTGGCACCATGACCGCCTCTTGATTCATTTTGAAATGGCGGGTTTTGTTGAACTGCAAACACCGTTCCCAGGCGTCCCGAAAGCGATTCGGCCACTTGCCGGGGTAACAGTTCCTTTTGTGCCAGATAAATTCTTCCGTCCAGAGCCAGCCTTGTTTGCGAAGTGCCAGGATCAATTCCAAAACAAACGTGTGGCGCTCGCCGTTCTCCGCTTTTTCCTTGATGTTGAGAATGAATGTGCCAGCGGGTTTGAGCACGCGCAAAAACTGCCCACCGCGCGGAAGAAACCAATCCACGTACTTTTCAGGCGAAATCCCGCCGTAGGTGTTTTTTCGTCTGTCGGCATACGGCGGCGAGGTTACAATCAAGTCAAAAAAGTTGGCCGGATAATCCGCCAGCACAGTCAGGCAATCGCCATGCTTAATATCGGCCGTGAAAGTTTTCATTATTTTTGAGAACCGCTGGCAATCGCCGCCTGAACTGCCGTTTGCGCTGATACAACCGGCGGGATTTCCAGCACGTTCACACGTTGCGTTTGCCCGTTGTCCTGATGGCTCCAAGCGTGGCAGCGTTTCGCTTTGGGATGTCCCGTCAGGGCGAACGATTCAACGACTCCTTCCCGCGCGATTTGATTTTTGAATTTTTCCACGGTCACGGCAGAACGCTCGTGCGTGGCCTTGCAACCGTGCATTGTTTCAATCGCCGTGCGCAAATTTTCAATCCGCTCGCTCATGCGTCCGCCATCTCGACCAAATCTTGCACCGTCCAGGCGGATGTTGCAACACCCGCTTCCATCGCCGGAGTGCAACGGATTGTTTTGTGAGATTTCACATAATTGCAATACGCATAATGCAGCGCAACCGCAGCGTTGAATGAACCTTGCAGAAGTTGTAAGCGGCAACGAACAGCGCCACGGAATGGCGGTGAACTCAACCGTGAGCACCCCGACGAGGCACTCAAGCCCAAGCCCAATCAGGGGGCGGATTTAGCAGTGCGATATGATTCCCTTCGCCACCACAAGGAGATTCTCAAAAAATCGGGAATAAAAGAATGAACCTACTGGAATCCAAGTGTTCTATTTCGGTTCGATAACTGTCAGCCCCTTTACCCGGGCAAAATGCCGCTGGTTGAACGTGGCCACTTCACTGCCACGCTCCAAGGCCGTAGCCGCCACAATTACGTCATAGAATCCAATCATCCTGCCGGACGCTTCCAATTCCGCCCACAGACGCGCGTGTTCGTAGGCTGTCTGTTCCGTGTAGGGAATGACCGGCAATGAAGCTAGAATCGTTTGCAGGTATTGCTGCCGTTTCGCCTTGTGCGCTCCCGTTGCGCGTTCCGCGCCGTGCCAGAGTTCGGCCACGGTGACGGCGGCGACTTCAAAATGTTCATCCGGGCGAGCGGCCACCCAACGCTGGAGATCAAAAGCGCCTTTCTCGCCGCGAATGATGACATCGGCATCCAGAATTATCGCCATTTGTCCGCCGGGGCTTTGAGGGTTTTACGGGCGGTTTGCATGTCGCGATGCCAGGCGGCGGCTTCATCTTCAGCCAATTCAGTTTTGGCCAGCGCCTCGGCCAAGTCGCGTCCAGCGCAGACTTTTTCGGAATCGGGCACCAGCCTAGCAACCGGCGAGCCGTTCTCGAGCAGGACAAAGATGACATTTTGATAATGGGCGCGGTTGACGCAATCGGCGAAATTACGCGCCGCGTCGGTGACACTGATTGTTGTCTTTCGCATAAAATCAGATTATCAGATTTTCACCTTATGGCAATCCACAACCACACCCAATTGAACATGGCGCAGACGCCGTACGACGCCGCCATTCGCAACCCTGATTGCCGAGGCGGAAAAGCCGCGCAATGGGCGTCTTGGGCCAAATGACCGGACGGCGATCTGTAAAAAAATCATCTCTGCTTCCAAAGCCGTTCCCGATGATTGCCGGTGTTTCCGGCTCTGTTGGTTTATAAGCGCGGGGAAACGGTTCAATTTCCATCGAATTGCGCCGAGTCATTTTTCCGGCAACAATTGTCCAGACATTATCGGGCATGGATAAGGGCAGGTCAGGGCGTTGTGACCGAAGCGATATTGGACGGATTTCCGTAAAAGAAGGCGCGCACGCGAAAATAACATTTCGTTTGGGGCGGCAATCCGGTTTTTCCGAACGAATCGGCCGCGGGGGGAAGCAAAGCGCAAGGAACGAAATCCCTGTTGTTGTGGGCTGAAATTTCCAGAAGACAGCCGTCTTCATCCTCCGCGTGATCTTTCCAACGCAGATCAACACTCGTGGGCGATGATAATGTTGCTTTGAGATCGGATGGCATTGCCCTGGCAAACGTTTGCAGCGCGCGGAGGGAAAATCTCCGGGCCGTTTTACGGGAAACGGAATGGGCGGAGGCAATGGGGCCGTCCGCCAGAACCGGCGCGTTGTTGGACGTCACGATGCCTGTGGTTATTTCGACCGCCGGGGTTGGCCGTCCAAAAAAAGGCTGGATTTTGTAAATAAACGTCGTCCGTGGCGGCAGATCCGCGTGGAAATAGGAGGCAACATTTTCGTCGGATGAAAATGCGTCCAATTTGATGTAATCGTAGCCGGGCTGCGTGTATTCCACCCAATTGCCGCCATCAACCGTGGCATGATTTTTCCAGCGCAAAATGGCGTTGTTGCCATTGGTCAGCGTCGCGGTGAGTCCGCCCGGCGATGCAAAGGCGGCGGTTTCTTTGCCGGAGTTGGCCGGATTATTGGAATTTGAAGTTGAGCACCCAAATCCAAAAATCAATGCAGCCAAAAGCGTCGGCCAAAGATAATTTCCAAATTTTTTCATGGACGAGCGGAAAAATAATCCGCCAGGTTAGAGCGGTATCAGAAATACTGTAGCCATGCGGTTGGGGAGAAGAGAGCAGCGGTTCTTTTGGGTTTTGGCTTCGTTTTCGCCCGGTTACAGGCCGCTTTGGGCATGCTCCCTCGCCCGGCCTCGCCAAAACCCAAAATTCCCCGCTGCCGCACGGCT
>JAGWNY010000012.1 GCA_028872915.1 Verrucomicrobiota bacterium | reverse complement strand
CAAAAACGGCGCAAAAATGATTTTTGAGCCTGCGTCAAACCAAACGCCTTAAACTTTTTCAAAACGGCCCCTCCAACCCCACCTGTTTTAATCCCTCCGTCCCGCTTTTCCTCAAAATCAAATCCTACTATGAAATATCCGGGTTAAAAGTCTTCCGGTATCCAAACATCTCCGCATAACGCGCCTCGGCGCCCGCGCCGCTGATATAGGTCTCCACGCAACCACGCCGGCCGCAGTAACACGAGGGACCTTCCGGGTCCATGGACATGTGCCCCCACTCCCCCGCAATCGCCTGACGCCCCACAATCAACCGGCCATGGTGAATAATCCCTCCGCCGCAACCCGTGCCCAAAATCACCCCAAACACCATGGCCTTGCCCGCACCCGCCCCGTGCAGCGCCTCCGCCAGCGCAAAACAATTGGCGTCATTTCGAACTTCAATCGAGCGGCGCAGCAACGCCTCCAAATCCGCCTTCAACGGCTGGCCGTTCAGGCAGACGGTGTTGGAATTTTTCATCAAACCCGTTCGCGGGGAAATGGCGCCCGGTGTCCCGATGCCAAGCGTGTGAGGGCGATGATCAATGCGGGCGGCGAGTTCCCCGCAAAGAGCGCCGACGCGGTTGAGGATATGGCGGTAACCGCCTTCCTGTTCCGTATGCACGCGCTTGCGGAACAATTCTTTCGGCCCGTCCAATACCACCCCTTCCATCTTCGTCCCTCCCAGATCAATGCCCATGCGGAACATCCGCGCAGTTTCCGGCATTCGACCAAAAATGAAAAACAAAAAGCCGCCGGTCAGCCGGACCGGGACGCATCTCAATTTTTGCGGGCTGACATCAGACCCCTTTTAGCATTGGGATTTTTCCACGCGCGAACAATTTTCATGCCACAACGCGCCCCATTGGATGCGACCGTCCAAGAATCCCGCGCCAAAAAAATCATTGAATCCCGCGCCAAAGCGATTACTTGTTCTGGCGTGCAACTCAACCACCGCCAAAAGTGAAACTGACCGACCTGCGGGGCATCCTGCAATACATCCCACAATTCCGCGAAAAGACATTCGTTCTCGCCGTGGATGGCGCCATTGTGACCGACGAAAATTTCGCCACGCTCCTGCTGGACGTTGCCGTATTGCGGTCGTTGAACATCCGCGTTGTATTGGTTCATGGGGCCTCCGCCCAAATCCGCGACCTGGCCGGCGAACAAAACATCAAGGCCTCCGACCTGGCCGGCGCCGGCGTGACGGATGCCGCCACGCTCAAGCTCGCCCTGACGGCGGCGAATCGCCTCACCCACGAAATTCTCGAAGGGCTTTCCGCGAACGACCTTCGGGCGGCCAGCACCAACGTCATAATTGCCCATCCGATGGGCATCATCCAGGGCGTGGACCACCTTTTCACGGGCAAAGTGGAGCGCGTGGACACCGAATTGCTCCATACCCTCCTCACCCAGGGCATCATTCCCGTGATCCCCCCCCTCGGGTTCGACGGCGACGGGCGCACCTATCGCGTCAATTCGGACGGGGTTGCTGTAGCGGTTGCCGAAGCGATCAAGGCGATCAAGCTGATATTCCTGACCTCCAACGACGGCCTCATGTATAACGGCCAACTCATCCGCCAAATGCTCGTGGCCGAACTCGAAAAACTGCTGCTCCAAAACAGCGCGGGGTTTCCGCCTGAACTGTTGTCGAAGGCGCAACATGCCGCGGCCGCGTGCAAAGCGGGCATTCCGCGCGTTCACGCCATCAATGGCAAGGTGGACGAGGGCCTGCTTGCGGAAGTTTTTTCAAACGACGGCATCGGCACGTTGATTTACGCCAACGAATACCAGCAAATCCGACCGGCGAAGAAAAAGGACGTGCGCGCCATTCAACTGCTGACGAAGGCGGCCGTGGAAGCCGACGAATTGGTCAAGCGCACCCGGGCCACCATTGAAAAAAATCTTGGCGATTATTTTATTTTTGAAATAGATAAGAACCCGGTTGCCTGCGTGGCGCTGCACGTTTATCCCGAACAAAACAAGGGCGAACTGGCCTGTCTTTACGTCAATGCGTCCCACGAAAACCAGGGCATCGGGCGCAAGCTCATCCAATTTATTGAAAACAAGGCCCGCGAAGCAGGATTGAACGACCTGTTCGCGCTCTCCACGCAGGCCTTCACCTATTTTCAGTCAAAAGGCGGCTTTGTGGAAGGGGCCTCCGACGATCTGCCGCCCGTCCGCCGGGAAAAATACGAGCAAAGCGGGAGAAATTCCAAAGTCCTGATCAAAAAATTGAAGTAAGCCCGCGCGGTATCCCGATCAGTGGTTGTCGGGATAATAGTCCCTTATCGGCTGGACGAGGATGCGGGCATGTTGGTCGGGCGGCATGCACGCCGTGAACAAGGCCAGCGCGACGCCCTTCTCATTGACATACACAAAGGGCCGTTCCCGCCGCCTGAAGGTTTCAACGGTTCCATCGTCAAAATGAACCGTTTTTGTGAAAACCGGTTTGTGCGACACGAGAGAATAATGCACGCCATCCTTTGAAAAATACTGGGCGCCCGCCTTGAAAATGCCCGTCGCATGGCTTTTCCAATCATTCAGCACGACGTTGTATTGATTGTTGGCCCACCAAATCGTCGGGTCTTCAAGCTCGCAATTGTCGGGCAACAAATTCCGGCCGCCCGCCACGACCGTGTAAGGCCCTTGATACGACGGCGCGGTAAAGGCCACGCCACGATTGACCCTTTCGCTGTCCTGCAACCGGCAAAAAACATAGAGGCTTCCATCCGCCCGCACGAGGGGCGCCGGATTGCTGGCATGAATGAAGGGCTTGTCAAAACGCCGCCACGGTCCGTCAATCGAATTGGCCACCGCGCACCCCGTCTGATCGGCGCTGTTGATATAGAAGAGCACGAAATGAGCGCCGTCCTTGACGATTTTGACGTTATGAATCCGTGAATGGTCCCAGTGGCCCGGCCGTTTTTGCAACACCACCTCCCGAAACGTATAAGGCCCGAACAAATTGGTGGACGTTGCGCGCACGCATTCCGAATGCGCCGTCCAACCCGCCAGCCCGTATTTCAAGGGCCAGCGTGATGCAAACATATCATACGCGCCGCCCACCTTGATCACTGACGAACACCACAGAATGTAGCCATCCATCTCGAATCCGCCCTTCTTCACCGCCGGCAGCAGAAAATCCCCCATGTTTCCGGGCAGGGATTTCGCCGGCGTGAATGCCTTGGGCGCCTGGTTTGTCGGCGCGGCATGGCCGGTGAGTCCGCCGGCCAGCGCCGGCAGGAGAAAAACAAAGCCGATGAGAAAACGCCGTGGTTGCATAAAGATCATCCGTTTCAGGATGCAATTGCCTTGAGGGCTGTCAAGCCTTAGCCGGGCCCATGCGGTAGAACACTGATTTTGGGGTGATTTTTCACACGAACGCCACGGCCCCGCTGGTAAGATGATTCCTTGCCCGGTCAGCGCGTGTGAAAAGCGGTGTCTCCCGGAAATGGAAAAGAAGACAACACTTTTGAGTCCGCTTTGATCCGGAAGGGCAAGGATGATTCGCAGGCGAGTCTCCGGGCCAAACAAACGACGAATCCGGCTCGCTGCCAAGACGCGACCCGGCAAAAATCCAGGCGCGATGGCGGAATTCAGATGAGTTCCGAAACCTGTTGCCGGCAAAATTTCAAGAACGTGGATTCGGCGTGATTCAAGGGCCGCGCCGCCGAATGGATGAGTCCCCACGTCTGTTCGAACGGTTTGTGCCCCGCCGGCAAGGCGACGAGGGCGCGTTGCTTTATTTCGGCCCCGACCACCCATGCCGGCAAAAAGCCGGCCACCGGAAGCTGCATGACCATCGTTTTGACGGCGTCCAGCCTTTCGATTTCGCCGGCGACGTTCAGTGCGATGTCCTGGCGGGCAAGAAACTCGTTTAATTGGGCGCGTCCATGACTCGATCCGCGCAGCAACAGGCACGGCTGGCTGGCCAATTCGGCGCGGGGCGGGCGGCTCCGCGCGGCCCATGTGTGGGCGGGACTGACGACGAACACAAAGCGATCCGCCAAGACCGGAACAAATTCAATGCCGTCGGTTTGCGGGGGTTTTTCCGCCCATACCAGGTCCGCGCGGTTCCCGGCCAGCAAATCGGCTGGATTTACGTCGCCATACACGTCCACGTGAATGCGAAAGCGCGGAAATTCCCTGTAAAATTTCAGCAGCGCCGGCGTCAGGATGTTTGAGCAAAAGGCGGCATCGGCCGCCAGGCGCAGCCGTCGCGGGCCGCGCTGGTTCAATTCAGCGAGCGCCAGCCTGGCCCGCCGCATCTCTCCGAGCACGCGCTCGGCATGAGGCGCGAGGGCCTCTCCCGCCTCGGTGGGGACAATTTTTTTGCCCACCGTGATAAAAAGACGACAGCCCACCTGCTCCTCGAGCGCCCGCATTGAATGGCTCACGGCGGAGTGCGTCAGGAAAAGTCGTTTGGCCGTTTCGGTGTAACTGCCGGTTTTGACGAGCAGGGAAAACGCGTTCAATTGCCTGCTGTCGAGCGTTTCATTCATTGGTGAATTTTAATCACAATCGGTTCAACATTTTTTCAATTTCCAAACTCCGGTCGTCCCCGCCTGCTGGCACCGTGACTGCTTGAGCGCGTTGCGACGGCAACCAAGACAGGCATCAGGCCGCGGAAAGCGTTCTGAAGCATTTGCGACGCCAGAAGTCTGCTTTGCCGGTAAAACAAGAAAAAACAACGACGATCAGCCCATCGAAATGAAACGAAAACTCTGGAAGAAGCAACCAGGCGCCAAGACGCGCCTGGCCGCCACGGGCGTCTGCCTGGGCGTCATTGCCACAGGCGCCCTGCCTGTTCACGCGCAGACGGCCACGGATGCCAAAACAATCGCGGCCCTGGAAAAGCAAAACCAATTGCTGCAACAACAGCTTGACATTCTTAAAAGCATGGCCGCGAAGGAGGGGCTTCTGCCGGGCAAGACCGATCCGCCGGTCGGCGCGATGACGCCGGTCAGCCTGAGCGGTTTCGTCCAAGCCTCGTATTTTTACAACGTTGACCGCCCTCCCGGCGGCTACAATGCCGGCTACCTGTGGAATACGAGGGATAACAGTTTTTCGCTCAACCGCGTCAAAATCACCCTGGCCAGCCCGCCTGCCAAACGCAGCGGGACGGATTGGGACGCGGGCTATCGGGTGTCGCTGATGGCGGGCGAAAACGCGCCCGAGCTCAACTCCGGCAGCGGCACCACGGGCTTTGATTATTTGCGGGAAGCGTATGTGGACTTAAACGTTCCGATCGGTTCGGGCCTCAACGTCAAGGCGGGCGAATTGATTTCGCTGTTGAACTTTGAATCGGGCGACGGCGGCGCGGCGAATCCAAACTTTTCCCAAGGCTACCAATGGTGGTACACGGGGAACGGCCCCTCGGCTGGCATCCAGCTTGATTACGCGTTCACGGACTGGCTGGATGTGAAATTCCGTGTGGACAATGGTCTTTACGCCGGTCCGGTCTCGTCCAGCAACGGCAAGGGCTTCATGGGAAGCATCGGTCTGACCCCGGATTCCAAAACCTGGATAGATCTGGTTGGTTTCGGCGGGGAAGGACAGAAGACACTGGACGTGGATGGCGGCTCGATTCTTGGGGGGCGCCAAGTGACCGACAAGCTGGGCACGGCGTTTGAGTTTGATTACTTCGACTTCCGGCCCGACGGCGGCTCGGCGAAAGTGTTGTGGTCCATCGGCGGCTGGGCGTGGTATGACTTTACTCCGGAGATCGGCATCGCCTTCCGGGCGGATTACCTGGACGACAAGGATGGCTATGGCATCAAGGGCGGTCCCATTCCGGCGCCCGGCGGCACGGCCGCCACGACCGCCATCGGCTTCGCTTCGCCGGAGACCCACGGCACTCTGGACAGCTTCACGCTCACGCTCAACCTCAAACCCACGCCGAATGTCAAAATTCAGCCTGAAATACGTTACGACACGACCTCCTACACGGACGGCTTTAACGGCAAGGACAGCCAGTTGATCCTCGGCTGCGGGGCGACGTATCTCTTTTAACAGGCCTTTTAACCATCAACCATCAACCAAACAACCAACGATTATTATTGACATGAAAAAACATTTCCTCAAAGCAACCGCCCTCGTGTCCGTTTTGGGCCTGGCGCTCCAGGTGCCGGCCCAGGACACCGTCAAAGTCGGCGTCCTGCACTCCTTGAGCGGCACGATGGCCATCAGCGAGACTTCCTTGCGGGATATGCTGCTGTTTGCCTTCGACCAAATCAACGACAGCGGCGGCATCCAGGTCGGCGGCAAATCCTACAAAATAGACCCCGTAGTCGTGGATGGGGCGTCCAACTGGCCGCTGTTTGCGGAAAAGGCCAAGGAACTGCTGGAGCAGGACCACGTGGCCGTCGTGTTTGGTTGTTGGACCTCCGTCAGCCGCAAGTCGGTCCTCCCGGTGTTTGAAAAGGACAACGGCCTGCTCTTCTATCCCGTGCAGTTTGAGGGTGAGGAGCAGTCGAGAAACGTGGTCTATACCGCCGAAGCGGTCAATCAGCAGGCGATTCCCGCGGTGGATTATCTCCTGGACCAGGGGATCAAAAAGTTCTACCTGCTCGGCACGGATTATGTTTATCCGCGCACCACGAACCTCATCCTGTACAAATATCTCCTGCTCCACGGCATTGCCCCGGCTGACATCGGCGGTGGATTCGTGAAAAATGATTCCGGGCAGGTGATTTCGGCGGGCAAATACGTGCCCTTTAGCTACACGGACTTCCAGCAGATCGTCGCCGACATCAAGCAATTCGCGGCGGGTGGGGACGCCTGCGTCATCAACACCATCAATGGTGATTCGAACGTACCGTTTTTCAAGGAGATCGTGGCCGCGGGCCTCACGCCGGACGAATGCCCCGTGGTTTCGTTCAGCCTGGCGGAGGATGAACTGCGAAGCATCCCCACCAAAAACCTGGTGGGTGAACTCGGTTGCTGGAGTTACTTCATGTCGTTGAAAACGCCGGAAAACAAGGATTTTCTGGGGAAATGGAATGGCTGGCTCAAGAGCGAAAATTATCCTGGCGTGGTCAAGGAGCATCGCGTGGTGGACAGCCCCATGGAACTGTCCTATGACGGGGCCTATCTGTGGAAGGAAGCCGTTGAAAAGGCCGGCTCGTTTGACGTGGACGCCGTCCGCAAAGCGCTGGATTCCGGCGACATCAGTTTCAACGGCCCCAGCGGCAAAATTACCGTCCAGCCGGATCAATACACCACGAAGAACGTCTATATCGGGACGACGCTGGCGAACGGCCAGTTTGAAATTGTCAAGCAGTTTCCGCAGGTGGTCGGGCAACCGTGGATGCTCAAGAGCCTCGACGCGCAATTGCAAGCCAAGGGGATGTAACGATTGGTGAGGGGCATGGCCGCCAACTCTGGTTCATCCAGGAAACGCAGGGGTGGAGCTGATGCTCCACCCCTTGTTCCAATAGAATGAAGTTCAAGCTGCTTTTCGGCGCATTGCCGGCCTTTCTGACCGTTTTTCTGGCCGTCCGCGCCGCCTCAGCCGCTCCATCGGCCGCGGGCGAATCGGCCTCCGGCACAAATGTCATTCGGCAGGAACTCGTCCAGGCAATTTTGGGCGGTGGCGGCCAACGGCAGGCGCTGCTCGACAAAATCGCCGACAGCGGCTCCGGCGTGGCGGCGGGCATCTTGAGCGCCTGGACCATGCAGGAAGTCTATTTGTACGCCGCGCCCGACGGCTCGACCATACCTGTCACGCTCGAAAGCCAGCAGGATGCCGCCGGCACGTCGCGCGCCATCCGTATAGATGACGGTGGCTTCCTCAAGGACGCTTCGGGCAAGGAATTGCGTTTTGGGCAGAGCGACCTCAACGCCGCCTACACCAATATCCGCCTGCGCCGTCAAATTCAACAAGCGCTGGACACACTGGCACTCTCCGCCGCCGACCCTCAGGCGCGCCGAGCAGCGGCCGTCAAACTTGGCTATTCACAAAAGCCGGGTTACGTGCCCATTCTGGAGCGGCGTCTGGCCAAAGAACGCGATCCTGCCGTCAAAAAGGCCATCCACGTGGCGATTGCCACGCTGCAACTGGGCGGTCCCAGTGCCGCGGTTCAAATGGCCGCGGTCAACGAACTCGCGGCCCTCAAGTCCGTTGGCAGTCTTGACACGCTCACGCGCCTGGCGGCCAATGCCAACAACAATCCGCAACTCGAGAACCGGGTCAAGGCGGCGATCAATTCCATCCAGGAACACATTCGATGGGTGCAATTTTATGGGACTCTGTTTCATGGCATCAGTGTCGGCTCGGTCCTGCTGGTGGTTGCGCTTGGACTGGCGATCACGTTCGGCTTGATGGGCGTTATCAACATGGCTCATGGCGAGATGATTGCCGTGGGCGCGTACACCACGTACGTCATCCAAAACCTGTTTGGATCGGGCTTTGCCTTTTCCATCACTCTCCCGTTTTCCATTGGCGGCAAAGCCATCGCCTTTGGCCTGAACCTTCCGGGCCTGAACGCTTCGGGCTGGTTTTATCAAAGTTATTTTCTTTTTGCCATTCCCTTGAGCTTTCTGAGCGCCGCGCTGGCCGGCCTGTTATTGGAACGCGCGATCATCCAGTTCCTTTACCGCCGGCCGCTCGAATCGCTCCTGGCGACGTGGGGCGTTTCGCTCGCCCTCCAGCAAATTTTCCGCATGGTTTTCGGCGCCAATAACGTGCAGGTCAGTTCGCCAAACTGGTTGCTTGGCCATTTTAGCCTGGACGACGTTTCTTTGGATTACAATCGTGTTTTCGTCGTCGCCTTTGCCATTGTGATTGTCCTGGGCACATGGATTCTGCTGTCCAAAACGCCGCTGGGCCTGTTGATCCGCGCCGTGATGCAAAACCGGGACATGGCCGGCTGCATGGGGGTGCGGACGGGCCGTGTGAACATGTTGACCTTCGCCTTTGGCTCCGGCCTGGCGGGTCTGGCCGGCGCGTTCCTCTCCCAAATCGGCAACGTCGGACCGAGCCTCGGCCAGACATATATCGTGGACAGTTTTATGACCGTGGTCGTGGGCGGCGTGGGCAACATTGCCGGGACGGTCTATTCGGCCCTTGGGATTGGCACGGCCGATCAGGTCTTGCAGCAACTGACGGGGTCGCCGGTTACCGGCAAAATCGTCAGCCTCGTCGCCATCATCCTTTTCCTGCAATGGAAGCCCGGCGGGCTGTTCGCCATGCGCAGCCGCAGCCTCGATTGAGCCATGCGCCGGAGTTTTGTTAATACGGAGAGCATCGTGGTGCTGGCGGGGGCGATCTTTCTCATTGTTGTTTTGCCCTGCCTCAATGCGTTTACGGCGCCGCAAAGCTGGCTGCACGTCAGCGACTTCACCATCAATCTCTATGGCAAGTATCTGTGCTACGCGATGCTCGCGATCAGCGTGGACCTGCTCTGGGGCTACACCGGGCTGCTCAGCCTCGGCCAGGCGCTCTTCTTCTCGCTGGGAGGCTACATGATGGGAATGTATCTCATGCGGATGATCGGCAGCCTGGGCCAATATCGCGAGCCAATACCCGATTTCCTGGTTTTTTTGGGCTGGAGCAATTTGCCGGCAATCTGGAAGCCTTTCAACAGCTTCGCCTTTGCGATGATGATGGCCGTCCTGCTTCCCGGGGGCCTCGCCGCGGTATTCGGCTTTCTGGCGTTTCGTTCGCGCATTCGCGGCGTCTATTTCGCCATTCTCACTCAAGCTCTGACCTATGCGGCCTGCCTCCTGTTTTTCCGGAACAGCCTTCTCATGGGCGGCAACAACGGCTTCACCGATTTCAAATTCATCGTCGGCTATAATTTGAACCTTTCCGCGACCCAGCGCGGCCTTTACATTTGCAGCGCGGTCGCGCTCTTGTTCGTTTATTTGCTTTGCAAATGGATGACCTCCACCAAATTCGGCAAAATCCAGCGCGCCATCCGCGACAGCGAAACCCGCGTCCTCTTTTCGGGCTATTCGACCGCCCATTTCAAGCTCTTCGTATTCGTCCTGGCCTCGCTTATCGCCTCCCTCGGCGGAGTGCTTTATGTTCCGCAGGTGGGCATCATCAATCCCAGTGAAATGGCCCCCGATCATTCCCTCGAAGCCGTGGTCTGGGTGGCCGTCGGCGGCCGCGGCACTCTCATCGGCCCCATCCTCGGCGCCATTCTCGTGAACGGCCTTAAAAGTTGGGCCACTCGCGCCTACCCGGATATGTGGCTTCTTTTTCTGGGGGCGCTCTTCATCTTCGTGACCCTCTTCATGCCGTCGGGCATCATCGGCCTTCCCGGCCAGGTCCGCGCGCTCAAAAAGAAAATTCAGGACCGCGGCCGGCCGGCCCCGCCTTCCGACCTGACGGGGGCGGCGCCATTGCCCCAACCCGTGCCCGCCAATTCCGCGGCCGCGCCCGGGAGAAACGCCTCCAAACCCGGATGACTTCGACGCCTCCCCATCCTGAATTTATTTTGCTGCTCGAAAACGTCAGCAAGTCCTTCGAGGGTTTCAAAGCCATTTCCAATCTGACCTTCTACATGGATGCCGGCGAATTGCGCGTCGTCATTGGCCCCAACGGCGCCGGCAAGAGCACGATGCTCGATCTCATCACCGGCCGCATCCGCCCCGACGCCGGCAAGATCGAGTTTGGGAAGGATACCGACCTGACCACATTGAGCGAGCCGGCCATCAACCGCCTGGGCATTGGCCGCAAATTCCAGACTCCGGCCGTCTATATTGACCATACGGTCTTTGAAAACATCCGGCTTTCGCTGGAAGGCAGCCGCGGGTTGTGGAATGCGCTGTTTTCGCGCCTGACCGCCCAACGTCGCGACCGCATTTATGAAATCCTCAAAACCGTCTCGCTCGACGCCAAGTCCGGCGTCAAGGCCGGCGCTCTCAGCCACGGCCAGAAACAATGGCTCGAAATCGGCATGTTGCTCGCCCAAAATCCCAGGCTCCTGCTCGTGGACGAACCCGCCGCGGGCATGACCGACGAGGAAACCCATAAAACCGGCGAACTGCTTCTAAGCCTCGAAGGCCGCCACAGCATTCTTGTCATTGAACACGACATGACCTTCGTGCGCCAGATCGCCCGCAAGGTCACGGTGCTCCATCAAGGCTCCGTGCTGTGTGAAGGCTCCGTGGACGAGGTCCAAAACGACGAGCGCGTGCGGGAAGTTTATCTGGGCCGCAAAAAGAAAGACAAACACTGAACGGCCCATGCTCACCCTTTCCAACGTCGCCGTTTCCTACGAAGGCTCCCGCATTCTGCGCGGCGTCAACATGGCGGTGCCCGCCCGCAGCCTGGTTTGTCTCATGGGCCGCAATGGGGTGGGCAAAACGACCACCCTCAAATCCATAATGGGACTGGTCAAACTCGAATCCGGCTCCGTCCAGCTCGACGGCCGCGATCTCACTGGCCTCAAATCCGATCAGCGCGCCCGCCTCGGCATCGGGTTCGCGCCACAAGGCCGCGATATTTTTCCGCACCTGACGGTCTGGGAAAACCTCAAAATCGCCCTGGTTGTCCATCGCGCCAATGCGGCGGACCGGGTCGCCCGCGTCCTGGATTTGTTCCCGATTCTCAAGGACATGCTTGGACGCAAGGGCGGCGTTCTCAGTGGCGGCCAGCAACAGCAATTGGCCATCGCCCGCGCCCTCCTGGCCGACCCAAAAATTCTCATCCTTGACGAGCCAACCGAAGGCATCCAGCCCAACATCATTGAGCTTATCGGGGCCACCCTCTTGAAACTGAAAAAGGAGGCCAGCATCAGCATACTGCTCGTCGAACAATACCTTGATTTTTGCCTGGCCGTTGGCGACAGTTTTTACATCATGGACCGCGGCGCCATCGTGGCCGAAGGCCCGATCTCCCATTTGAACGACGACATGGTAAAACGACACCTGACAGTTTGACGATCCGCCTCATCCATCGCCTGTAAATCCCGCGTAATTATGAAAAATTCCATCCCCCGCCTGCGCTTGTTTCCCGGCTTCGCCCGCGCCCTGGCGCTGGCAGTCGCCCTGCTGGTTCCGGCCGTGGCCCAGGCCCATCCCGGCCCCCCCGGCCACGTGCATGGTTTCGCCAATGGCTTCATCCACCCCTGGACCGGCTTGGACCATCTCTGCGCCATGTTCGCCGTCGGCCTTTGGGCCGCCCAACGCGGCGGACGCGCCCTTTGGGCGGCGCCCGCCGCCTTCCTGTCCTTTATGGCCGTTGGCATGGCTTTGGGCGCCGCCGCCCCGCCCATTCCCTGGGTGGAACAGGGTGTGGCGGCCTCCGTCTTTGTGCTCGGCATCCTCCTGGCCGGCTCCTTGCGCCTCCCGCTGCCCGCGGTCATTGCATTGTTAAGCTTTTTCGCGATCTTTCACGGTCTTGCGCACTCTCAGTTCTCTCACGCCGCCGCCGGCATCCTGTTGGCCACCGCTTGCCTGCATCTGTCGGGCATGGCGGCCGGCCTGGCGGCAAAACGGTTCGGTTCACCCGCCTGGATTCGTGGCGCCGGGGCCGCGATTGCCGCGTGCGGCTTGTGCCTTTGCCTTGCCTGAGCGCCCATGCTCGCGACCACCGCCAAATCGGAAAATCCAGGCGCGGCTCGCGGCCATGCCCGGCTGGTTGTTGAAGTGGTTGGCGGCCAAAGCACGGTCACCGGTGCATATTCGGTGGAACCTCTGAAAATTCTGGTTCCAAAACCGCGCGGCCAGTCGGCCTGGGCCTGCGCGGGCAGTTTTGGCGGCGGCCTGGTTGCCGGGGACCGCACGCGGCTTGATGTGAAGCTCGGTCCGGGGGCCGTGTGCTTTATCAGCAGCCAGGCTTCGACGAAAATCTATCGAAATCCCTTGCACAGGCCGTGCTCGCATGAGACGCGCGCCGTGATCGAGTCCGGCGGCATCCTCGTCTTTGCGCCCGACGCCATCCAGCCTTTTGCGGATTCCATCTATTCCCAACGTCAGGAATTTCATCTGGCGGACGGCGCCGGCCTGGTTCTCCTGGACTGGTTTGGTTCGGGCCGGGCCGCGCGCGGCGAGCGGTGGCAATGCTCGCGCCTGCATTGCCGCAACGAGGCGTTCATGGCCGGGCAAAGGGTGTTCCTGGATTCGATTCTTCTTGACCAATCCGGCGGCCCGCCCTCGTCGCCCATGCGGGCCGGCAGGTTCAATTGTTTCGCCATGCTTCTGTTGCTGGGCAAGCCCTTTGGGCCAATGTCAACCCGGCTGGTCGCCAACGTTTCCGCCCGCCCCATCGAAAGAAATCTTTCCCTGCTTTCCGCCGCCAGCTCCCTGCCGCACGGCGCGGTCCTTCGCGTTGCCGGGGAAGAGGTCGAAGCCGTCGCCCGCGAAGTCCGCGGCCATCTTGCACTTTTGGCCGACATCCTCGGCGAAGACCCGTGGAGGCGCAAATGACCCGGAAATTGGCGCATGGCCCCTCGGCGGCTGCGAAACCCGCCATCCGCCGTTCTAAAATCCAAAATCGCCTCTTTTACCCTCCATCCCATGCACCTGTCCCCGCGCGAAATTGACAAACTGCTGCTGCATAACGCCGGATTTCTCGCCCAAAAACGCCTGGCGCGCGGTCTCCTGCTCAACCACCCCGAAGCCGTGGCGCTGATCGCCGCGGTTATTTTGGAATTCATCCGCGAGGGCAGGGCGGTGGCGGAACTGATGGACCTCGGGCGCCAGTTGCTGGGACGCAATCAGGTCCTGCCCGGCGTTCCCGAAATGATCCACGACGTGCAGGTGGAAGGCACGTTTCCAGACGGTTCCAAGCTCGTCACCGTTCATCATCCCATCGCGGCGGAAAATGGAAACCTCGCCCTCGCCCTTCACGGCAGCTTTCTGCCGCCGCCGGATGTTTCTCTTTTCAAGCCTCACGCCGGCGAGCCGCCGCCCGGCTCCATGGAAATGGCGGCCGGCGAAATCGAACTGAACGCCGGACGGACGACCGTCGAAATTCGGGTCACGAATCTCGGCGACCGCCCCATCCAGGTCGGCAGCCATTATCATTTCATCGAAACCAACGCCGCCCTCGAATTTGACCGCGCCGCCGCCTATGGCAGGCGTTTGGACGTTCCCGCCGGCACGGCCGTTCGATTTGAACCCGGCGAAACCAAAACCGTCAAACTGGTCGGAATCGGCGGCAAAAAAATCATCCGCGGCGGCAATAATCTCGCCGGTGGCAGAGTCTCCGCCGCCGGCAAAAAAGCCGCCCTCAAACGCGTCAAAGCCAAAGGCTTCACGTCCACCTAAAAATCGCCTTTGGCCCGGATGTTTCATCCGGTCCATGGCCCAATACAACCCGCCTATGCCGCACAAAATGAAACGCGCTGCTTACGCCGACATGTTCGGCCCGACCACCGGCGACAAAGTCCGGCTTGGCGACACGTCCCTTATTCTCGAAGTGGAAAAGGATTTCACGATTTACGGCGACGAATGCAAATTCGGCGGCGGCAAGGTCATTCGCGAAGGCATGGGACAGGCCGCCGGCGTCGGCGATTCCGCGGCCCTCGATTGCGTCATCACCAACGCCCTGGTCGTGGACTGGACGGGCATTTACAAGGCCGACATCGGCATCAAGAACGGCCTCATCTCCGGCATCGGCAAGGCTGGCAATCCCGACATGATGGCCGGCGTCGGGAAAAAAATGATCATTGGCGTCACGACCGAAGTCATTGCCGGCGAGGGCCTCATCCTTACGGCGGGCGGTTTTGATTCGCATGTCCACTTCATTTGCCCCCAACTGGCGCATGAAGCCATCGCCGCCGGACTCACCACGTTGGTGGGCGGCGGCACCGGCCCGGCCGTGGGCACCTGCGCGACCACCTGCACCCCCGGCTCATTCAACCTGAAAATGATGCTGCGCGCCGTGGATGATTTGCCCCTGAACTTCGGCTTCACCGGCAAGGGCAACACCGCGCTGCCCGCGGGTTTGCCCGAACAAATCAAGGCCGGCGCCATCGGCCTCAAGCTGCACGAAGACTGGGGGACCACCCCGGCCGCCATTGACTGCTGCCTGCGCGTCGCCGATGCGTTCGATGTCCAGGTGACCATTCACACCGATACGCTCAACGAATCGGCCTTTGTCGAGGGCACCATCGCCGCCTTCAAGGGCCGCACGATTCACGCCTACCACAGCGAAGGCGCCGGCGGCGGCCACGCGCCCGATATCATCCGGATTTGCGGCGAGCCGAACGTTTTGCCCAGTTCCACAAATCCCACGCGGCCTTACACTGTGAACACGCTCGACGAGCACCTCGACATGCTCATGGTCTGCCATCATCTCGATGCCACCCTTCCCGAAGACGTTGCCTTTGCCGAGAGCCGCATTCGCGGCGAAACCATCGCCGCCGAAGACATTCTGCACGACCTCGGCGCCATCAGCATGATGAGCTCGGATTCACAGGCCATGGGCCGCATCGGCGAAGTGATCACCCGCGCCTGGCAGACCGCCCATAAAATGAAAGTGCAGCGCGGCCGCCTCTCCGGCGAAAAAGGCGACAACGACAACCTCCGCGTCAAGCGCTACATCTCCAAATACACCATCAACCCGGCCATTGCCCATGGCATGGCTCATCTCATCGGCTCCATCGAAATCGGCAAACTCGCCGATCTCGTCCTCTGGAAACCCGCTTTCTTCGGCGCCAAACCGGAAATGGTCATCAAAGGGGGCGTTATCGCCTGGGCGCAAATGGGCGATCCCAATGCCAGCATTCCCACTCCCCAACCCGTTTCCATGCGTCCCATGTTCGGCAGCTTCGGACGGGCGGCCGCTTCCTCTTCCATAGCCTTCGTCAGCGCCGCGTGCAAACAATCCGGCGTCGTAAAAAGTCATGGACTCGCCAAACGGATTGAAGCCGTCAAAGGCTGCCGTAATATCGGGAAGAGAGACTTGAAATGGAACAACGCCACGCCGCAAATCACCGTTGACCCCGAAACCTACGAAGTCCGCGCCGACGGCCAACTGCTCGCCTGCGAACCCGCCCGGCTCCTGCCCCTGGCCCAACGCTACTTCCTCTTCTGAATGCGGTCCCGGCCCCAAAAACCGTCCCTGCCAAATGGCCGCCTTTTGGCCCATGCGATTCCTGTTTCCGATGCCTCCGACGACTGGCTCGTCTGGCAGCTAACGGACTCCGCGCTTCCCACCGGCGGTTTCGCCCACTCCTCTGGACTCGAAGCCGCCGTGCAGCATGGCGAGGTCCGCGGCTGTGAGCATCTGGTTCTGTTCCTGCACGCCAGTCTCGATCAAGCCGGCCATGCGGCCCTTCCATTCGCCGCCGCCGCCTTTGATTCGCCTTCCCAACTTCCCGAATTTGACGCCCGTTACGATGTCTTCACCACCAATCACGTCGCCAATCGCGCCAGCCGCGTCCAGGGTCGCGCCTTTCTCGCTGCAATGGAACGCATCGCCGAAATTCCGCATCCGCAATCCGCGATCCAGTTCGCTCATTTCCCTCCGGTCTTCGGCGCCTCCCTCTGCCCGCTTGGCCTTCCCCGCCGGACCGCCCTGCGGATGTTTCTCTTTGCCCATTTGCGCGGCCTCCTCGCGGCCGCCGTGCGCTTGAACGTGGCCGGCCCCATGGAAGCCCAACTCTTGCTGCGCACGTTATCGCCAAAGGCGGAAACCATTTTGAAAAAGTGCGAATCTCTCCCGCTCGACGCCGCCGCCCAAACCGCCCCGTTGCTGGATTTGTGGCAGAACGCCCACGATCGTCTTTATTCCCGTCTTTTCCAAAGCTGAACCATGAAATTACACCTCCATTATCTTTCCCACGAGAGCCGCCATCATTCCCATGAACCCGCGCGCCATGCCGGCCATTTTCACGAACGACCATTGCCACTGGACCGCGACTTTAATCGTCGCGCCTTTACCGTTGGCGTGGGCGGCCCCGTGGGCAGCGGCAAAACCGCTTTGATGCTCCAACTCTGCCGCCGCCTGCGCGACAAGATGCCCATCGCCGCCGTCACCAACGACATCTTCACAAGGGAAGACGCCGAATTTCTCACACGCCACAACGCCCTCGCCGCCGACCGCATTCGCGCCGTCGAAACCGGCGGCTGTCCCCACGCCGCCATCCGCGAGGACATTTCCGCAAACCTGCTGGCGCTCGAAGAATTACACCGCCAATGTCAACCGCGGATGCTCTTCATTGAATCCGGCGGCGACAACCTCGCCGCCTGTTTCAGCCGCGAACTGGCCGATTACACCATCCAGGTCATTGACGTTGCCGGCGGCGACAAAATTCCCCGCAAAGGCGGCCCGGGCATCACCCAAAGCGATCTCTTGGTGATCAATAAGACCGATCTGGCCTCCGCCGTGGGCGCCGATCTCAAAGTCATGGAGCGCGACACGAAAAAAATGCGTGGCGACGGACCCTTCATTTTTGCCCAGGTCAAACACGGCCTTGGAATGGATGAAATCGTCGCCCGCGTCATTCATGCCTGGCAGCACGCTTGTGGCGTTCCACACGCGCAATGATAAAGAATGATAAAGAAATTTGACAGAACGCCCGCGAAAACCGAAACTCGCCCTGGTTAAAGGACATCGAATCATTCAAAACAAAAATTGTTATGGCAATTCCAACCGGCTCCAAGGCCCCCGACTTTACACTCAAATCCAAACAGCCCTCCGGCATCGTGGATGTCAAATTGAGCAACAACTTCGGCAAAAAAAACACCGTCCTGCTCTTCTTCCCCGCCGCCTTCACCAGCGTCTGCACCCAGGAAATGTGCAGCGTAAGCGGCGGCCTGAATGCTTACAAGGACCTGGGCGCGGACGTCATCGCCGTGAGCGTGGACACGCCCTTTGCGCAAGAGGCCTGGGCGCAAAAGGAAAAAATTCAAATAACGCTGGCCAGCGATCTCAACAAGGAAGTCATCCGGAAGTATGACGTCGTCTTTCCCATGCTTGCCGGAGTGGGCGACACCGCGGCGCGCGCCGCCTTTGTGATTGATAAGAACGGCGTCGTGCAATACAGCGAACAAACGCCCACCCCCAAGGACCTGCCAAATTTCGAAGCGGTCAAGGCGGCTTTGGAACGCCTGAAATGACCGCCAGCCCCGGCGCCACGGACGGACGCTGTTTTGTGAGTAACCCTCTGGAAGAACTGGCCCGCAAGCTGAAAACTCCCGGACGCCAGGCCGCCCTCAACGACATCCTGGCCCAAACGCTTGCCCGATTTGATTCCCAAACCGGAACCATCCATCTTCTGGACGGCGAAAAACAGACCCTCCATCTCGCCGCGCATATCGGCCTGCCGCCAGCCATGCTGGACGTTGTCCGCCTCATCCCCGCGGGCAAGGGCATTGCCGGCCAGGTCGTTGCCCGGAATGCCCCGGTGACCATTTGCAACCTGCAAATGGATGCCGGCGGCCTGGCCAGGCCGGGCGCGAAACAAACCGGCGTCGGCGGAGCATTATGCGTTCCCATCCGGACCGGCGGAAAGATTGCCGGCGCGCTGGGCGTCGGCGCCGTCCGACAACGCGAATATACGGCGGCGGAAACGCACGCCCTCGGGGAAATCGCGGCGCTCATTGGGTCGAATCTTTGAGCCAGGCCCGCGGCCAAAAAAGAACTTTGACATTTTTATCCTCCAATATCAATATATCCGCATCCGTTGATGCAACGGTCTCATGCAGAGTGGTCGAGGGACTGGCCCGATGACGCCACGGCAACCGGTCGAGCTTCGGTCCCGACGCAGGTGCCAATTCCAGCTCAAGCGCCATTGGCTTGGGAAAAATGAGAAGCCGCGCGAAATTTGCAGCCCTTCTCGCATGAGAAGGGCTTTTTTTATGCCCGGATCCGAAAAAGCGGTAAAAAAATTATGAGCGAGAAACACGGTTACATGAAGGCGTTGCGTTGCCGCGAGTGCGGCCGCGAATATCCGTTGGAGGCGACCCACGTTTGCGAGTTCGATTTCGGGCCGCTGGAAGTGGCCTACGATTACGAGCGCATAAAAAAGTCATTGACTGCCGAAGCCGTCACGGCCCGCCCCAGGAGCATGTGGCGCTACCGCGAATTGCTCCCGCTGGCCGGCGAGCCGACCGTCGGCCTCCAGGCCGGCTTCACGCCGCTGGTCAAGGCCGATCGCCTGGCCAAAAAGCTCGGCATTCGGGAACTATGGATCAAAAACGACGCCGTCAATTACCCCACCCTCTCCTTCAAGGACCGGGTCGTCAGCGTGGCCCTGAGCCGCTCGAAAGAACTGGGTTTTGACACGGTTGCCTGCGCCTCCACCGGCAATCTCGCCAATTCCGTCGCCGCCCAGGCTGCCTCCGCCGGCTTGAAGGCTTACGTCTTCATTCCGAACGACTTGGAACATGGCAAGATTGTCAACTCGCTCATTTATGGCGCCAATGTCATCGGCATCAAAGGCCATTACGATGAAGTCAACCGGCTGTGCGCCGAAATCGCCGGAAAATTCGCCTGGGCCTTCGTGAACGTCAATATGCGTCCCTATTACGCCGAAGGTTCCAAGAGCATGGCGTTTGAGATCGCCGAACAATTGGGCTGGCAGGCGCCGCAACATACGGTCGTGCCCATGGCGTCGGGATCGCTCCTGACCAAAATTCACAAAGGCTATCAGGAACTCGTCAAAACGGGCCTCATCGCGCGCGACGGTGCAAAAATTCACGGCGCGCAGGCCTCGGGTTGCGCGCCCATTTCGGCCGCGCAAAAGGCCGGCCTGGATTTCTTCAAGCCGGTCAAACCGGACACCATCGCCAAATCGCTCGCCATCGGCACCCCGGCCGACGGTTTTTACGCCCTTAAAGTGATGCGCGAAACCGGAGGCGCGGCCGAGGACATAACCGACGCGGAAATCCGCGAGGCGATCCAATTGCTCGCCGAAACGGAGGGCATTTTTGCCGAAACCGCCGGCGGCGTGACGGTCGGCGCGGCCAAAAAACTGATCGCATCGGGCAAAATTCCAGCCAATGAATCCGCCGTCCTGTGCATCACGGGCAATGGGTTGAAAACACTCGATGCCATCCAGGGCCATGTGCGCAAACCGCGCGAGATCAGGCCCAGCCTCAGGGAATTCGAGGCGTTGGTGGCGCAGGAGGAAAAAGCGAAGGCATAAGCCAATTTGCATCTGATTTCATCCATCCGCGCCATGCAACGCCTCGCCGCCAACTGGCGGCGCGCGGGCGTGTCCATTGCCTTCGTGCCGACCATGGGCTGCCTCCACGACGGCCATTTAACCCTCGTCCGCCAGGCGCGCAAACGCATCGGACAAAAGGGCAGGGTCGTCGTGAGCATTTATGTGAATCCCACCCAATTCGGCGCCGCGGAGGATTTTACAACGTATCCCCGCACCCTCAAACGCGACCTCAAATTGTGCCGCGAAACCGGCGTGGACGCTGTCTTTGCTCCGAACGATGAAGAAATGTATCCCGGACATCGCGGAACGCCGTCACGGCGCCTCGCCGCAACCCAAAATTTCAGCACATTCGTCGTTGAGGAGGAACTGTCCCAAACGATGGAAGGCGCCTCTCGACCGGGCCATTTTCGCGGGGTCACAACCGTTGTGGCCAAGCTGTTCAACATCGTCCAGCCGGACGTTGCTGTATTCGGCCAAAAAGATTTTCAGCAGGCCGTGGTCATCCGGCGGATGGCCGCGAACCTGAATTTTCCCGTTCAAATTGTTGTCGCCCCGACCGTCCGCGAACCGGACGGCCTGGCCATGAGCTCCCGCAATCGCCATCTCGCCGGCAATTTGCGCCGGCAGGCCCCGGCGCTTTGGCGGGCCATTCAGCGCGCGCAATCGCTGGTCAGGCGTTCGGGTTCCATCCCCGCCCCGAAACTGAAAGCGGAGCTGAAAAAACTGATGGAAAACGAGCCGGACACCCGCCTCGATTACGTGGAATTTTTCGACCCGGAAACGTTGAAACCCATTGGCAAGGTTCGGCCCGGCACCCATGTCGCGCTGGCCGTGTTCGTCGGCAAAACCCGCCTCATAGACAACGAACGGTTGTAAACGCCGCTCTTGAGATGAAATCCTTCGATTTTCTTGTCCTGGGCAGTGGCGTTGCCGGCCTTTCCTTCGCCTTGAAGGTCGCGCCGCGCGGCCGGGTGGCCATCGTCACAAAAAAAAGCCGCGCCGAATCCAATACCAATTACGCCCAGGGAGGCGTCGCCTCCGTCATGGGCCGCGACGACTCGTTGGAACTGCACGTCCAGGACACGCTCGCCGCCGGCGCCGGCTTGTGCAAGAAAGGCGTGGTGAGCGTCATTGTCGGCGAAGGCCCCGCCCGCATCCGGGAATTGATCGAACTGGGAATGAAATTTTCGGAAACCGAAAATTCCGCCGAAAGGGGCCTGGCGAAACTCGATCTGGGCCGGGAGGGCGGCCATTCGCGGCGGCGCATTCTTCACGCCAAGGACCTGACCGGGCGCGAAATCGAAAACGCGCTGCTGAACGCCGTGTCCCGGGAGCCGAACATTTCCATCCTCGAAAACCACTTCGCCATTGATTTGATCACGAGCCGCAAATTCGGCATCCAAAACGGCAACCGTTGCCTCGGCGCCTACGTCTTTGACCGCGAATCCGGGCGCGTGGAAACGTTCACCGCCCCCGTCACCCTCCTGGCCACGGGCGGTTGCGGCAAAGTTTATCTTTACACCACCAACCCCGACATTGCCACCGGCGACGGCGTGGCCATGGCCTACAGGGCGGGAGCCGGCATCGCCAACATGGAATTCATCCAATTTCATCCAACCTGCCTCTATCATCCCAAGGCCAAATCGTTTCTGGTCAGCGAAGCGGTCCGGGGCGAAGGCGGCGTTTTGCGCAATCTGGAGGGCGGGGAATTCATGGATGGACAGCATCCAATGAAATCGCTGGCGCCGCGCGACATCGTGGCGCGGGCGATTGACGGCGAGATGAAAAAATCGGGAGCCGATTGCGTGCTCCTGGACATCACCCACAAGCCCCAAAAATTCATCATCGAACGGTTTCCCAACATCTACAAAACCTGCTTGAGTTACGGCATTGACATGACCCGCGAACCGATCCCCGTCGTTCCAGCCGCCCATTACCAGTGTGGCGGCGTCCTGACGGACGTGGACGGCCAGACGGACATCGGCGGCCTTTATGCGGTGGGCGAAGTGGCCTGCACCGGACTGCACGGCGCCAATCGCCTGGCCAGCAATTCCCTCTTGGAGGCGCTCGTGTGCGCCCATCGCGCGGCCGAAAAAATCCTCGCCCAACCCCCGCAAAAAGTGGATGCGAATATCCCGGATTGGCAATCCGGCAGCGCTACCGATCCCGACGAGTTGGTGGTCGTATCACACAATTGGGACGAAATCCGGCGGCTCATGTGGGACTACGTCGGAATCGTGCGCACAAACAAGCGATTGGAACGCGCCGCCAAGCGCATCGCCAATTTGCAGGAGGAAATCCGCGAGTACTATTGGAACTTCATTGTAACCGGCGATTTGCTCGAATTGCGAAATATTGCAACCGTGGCGGAATTGATCGTCCGTTGCGCGTTGTCGCGCCCGGAAAGCCGGGGTCTCAACTACAACCTGGATTTTCCCAATTCCGACCCCGCATGGTCGCAACGCGACACCGTGCTGCGCAATTAAAAGAAATTGGCTGCTTTCGCGCAAACAATCCCTCCCGCGCTTGCCTTTGCGCCACCGGCTGGCATTTTGTTGATTCATGGTGACGCCAGCCGACGTTCGGAACGCGCTCAAGGAAGTCAAATATCCGGGCTATTCGCGCGACATCGTGTCCTTCGGACTGATCCACGACATCTCGGTGGCCGGCGGCGCGGTCAGGGTGGTCCTGCAGTTCAGTTCGTCCAATCCGGAAACCGCCCGCCAAATTCAAACCGAATGCGAACGCCTGCTTCACGCCTTGCCGGGTGTTCACAGCCTCCATATTGACCTTAAATTGCCCGCGGCGCCGCCGACCCCGTCCAATCCTTTCGCCCATCAGGCAAGGGTTTCGGGCGTCGGGCGCGTCATTGCCATTGCCAGCGGCAAGGGCGGCGTGGGCAAATCCACCTGCGCGGTAAACCTGGCTTGCGGGTTGCGGCGCCTGGGCGCCCGCGCCGGCCTGCTCGACTGCGACATCTACGGCCCCAGCATTCCCCTCATGATGGGGGTCAATGAAAAGCCCACCGTAAGTTCCTCCGAACAACTCGTTCCGCCAATCGCACACGGCGTCAAAGTCATGAGCATTGGCCTTCTCTTGACAGATGACCAGCCCGTCATTTGGCGCGGCCCGATGATTACCAAGACCATCCAGCAATTTCTCTTTTCCGTCCAATGGGCGGAACTGGATTTCCTGCTCGTGGATTTGCCACCCGGCACCGGCGACGCCCAACTCTCCCTCTGCCAGGCCGTGCCCCTCGATGGCGGCGTGATTGTCACCACGCCTCAGGAAGCCTCTTTGAGCGTCGTGCGCAAAGGCATCGCCATGTTCGACAAGGTGAACGTGCCTGTGCTGGGCATCGTGGAAAACATGAGCTATTTCATGGCGCCAGGCGGCCAGCGCATCGAAATTTTCGGCCACGGCGGCGGCAAACGCGAAGCGCTCCGCCAAAAGGCCCCTTTCTTGGGCGAAGTACCCATTTTCCCTGAAATCCGCGAAGCCGGCGATGTCGGCACGCCGGTCGTAGTCTCCGCGCCCAATCATCCCGCCGCCCAAGCCTTTTTGCACATTGCTAAGATGCTCAAAGACATGCAATTGCGTAAATAATCCCGCCATCCGCCCCTTTTCCACGGACGCCCCCATATTTAGTGTTGCAATTTTGTGGCCCAAGTTTAACCTTTTGTAACAGGTAAATTTATGTCGAATGCTGAAAAAGAATCCTCGTCGGCAACCGATTTACTCAGGAATTCATCGCTTTACCGCGAATTCCAGGCCGAGCGACAGGAAATCCTCAAGCATAAGTGGATTGAATCAGAAAAGGCCGGCCACGACATTGGATTTGAGCAGGCATTGACCGATTGGATTATCAAACACCGGACGGCGTGGCGCAAGTCACGGCAAACCGCCGGCAAAAACTGACATCTGCCGCTTCCTTTAACGCAGCCCCGTGAGGTTGCGAAGGACGATGAAAATAAACGACATGGTCCGCGTCGCCTCCGCCCGGCGGAGGGATGATGGTTTTTCCTCCCTGCGCTCCGCCCCCTCGTCAACGTTCGCAATCCGCCGTCCCAATTGCATGGTCGCCGCTGAACCTTCATCATTATTCAATGCTTGACCCCGCCGTCATTCTCAATGCCGCTGCCATCCAGCGCGCCCTGACCCGCATCGCCCACGAAATCGCCGAGCGCAACGAAAACAGCGCCGAAGTCGTGCTCGTGGGCATTCCCGCCGGCGGCGACGTGCTCGCCCGGCGCCTCGGGAAAATTCTGTCCGACATTTGGAAAACGCCCGTTCCCGTCGGCAGCCTGGACGTCTCCATGCACCGGGACGACCTGGACCGTCGCGCCGCCCCCACCGTGCACCCCACCCTGATGCCCTTCGATGTCTCCGGCAAAACCGTCGTCCTCGTGGATGACGTGCTCTTCAGCGGCCGCACCGCGCGCGCCGCCATGGATGCCTTGAACGATTTTGGACGTCCCCGAAAAATTCAACTCGCCGCCCTGGTGGACCGCGGCCATCGGGAATTGCCCATCAAGGCCGATTTCGTGGGTAAAAATGTCCCCACTGCTCTGCATGAAAAGGTCACCGTCCGAATCGGCGACAAGGATGAAGTCCTCCTGGAAGGAAAATGACCTGGACCAAAAAACATCTGCTGGACATCGAATCGCTCGAGGCGGATGAAATCCTCACCGTACTGGACACCGCCCGCGCATTCAAGACGGTGGGAGAGCGCCCGATCAAAAAAGTGCCCGCGTTGCGCGGCAAAACGGTTGTGAACCTCTTCGTCGAGCCTTCCACCCGCACCCGCATCAGTTTTGAACTGGCCGAACAGCGGCTGAGCGCGGACATCATCAATTTCTCGGCCGAGGCCTCCTCATTCAAAAAAGGCGAGACCCTCAAGGACACGGCAAGGAACCTGGAGGCGCTCAACGCCGATTTCATCGTCATTCGTCACGGCGCTTCCGGGGCGCCCCATTTTCTTTCCCGCGTCATCCAGGCCGGCGTCATCAATGCCGGCGACGGCGCTCACGAACATCCCACCCAGGCCTTGCTCGATGTCTTCACCATTCGCGAGCACAAAGGCCGGATCGCCGGCCTGAACGTCACCATCCTGGGCGATATTCTTTACAGCCGGGTCGCGCGCTCAAATATCCGCGCGCTCACCAAGCTGGGCGCGAACGTGACCTTGTGCGGCCCGTCCACCCTCGTCCCAAAAACCTTTGAACAAATGGGTTGCCGCGTCACTCACGACGTGGACGAGGCCATTCGAGGCGCCGACGTTCTCAACCTCCTGCGCATCCAGCACGAGCGCCAGCGCAAAACCATGTTTCCGGGCATCGGCGAATACGCGCAGCTTTTCGGACTCAACCACGCCCGCCTTGCCCGCGCCAAACCCGATGCCCTGATCATGCACCCCGGCCCAATCAATCGCGGCGTGGAAATTGACAGCGACATAGCCGATGGCGATCGTTCCCTGATCCTCGAACAGGTCACCAACGGCCTCGCGGTGCGAATGGCCGTTCTCTTCCTCGTCAACGGCGGAAAAGGCCCTCGCGAAGTGGCCGGTAACTGAACAAAAACGGGTGAGATGACGAATGATGTTTTTTGGCGGGTCCCGCCGGAAATGGCAACACCCCACAACCCTCAAAGATCCGCCTCATGGGCTTACTCCCACTCAATGGTTCCCGGCGGTTTGCTGGTAATGTCAAAAACGCAGCGATTGACGCCCTTGACCTCGTTGATAATCCGGCCCGCCAGTTTTTCAAGCAATTCATACGGCAATCGCACCCAGTCCGCCGTCATGCCGTCCTGCGATTCCACCGCCCGGATCGCTATCGTATAATCATAAGTCCGTTCGTCACCCATCACCCCCACGCTCCGCACGGGCAGCAGCACCGCAAAATTCTGCCATATCTTGTAATACCATCCGCTCGCCTTCATTTCCTCCACCACAATCGAGTCGGCCTGGCGCAACATCGCGCACCGTTGCGGCGTCACCTCGCCAGGAATGCGCACCGCCAGGCCGGGGCCGGGAAACGGCTGCCGCAGGACGATTTCACGCGGCAGGCCAAGCTCAAGGCCCAGTTCCCGCACCTCATCCTTGAACAGGCATTTTAAGGGTTCAACCAGTTCCAGTTTCATTTTCCGCGGTAATCCGCCCACGTTGTGATGGCTTTTGATCAAGGCGGCCGGATTCCCCGCTATGGGTACCGACTCGATCACATCCGGATACAGCGTGCCTTGCGCCAGAAACCGGTATCGCCCGCCGCCGGTCGCGCGCCCTTTCTTTAATTCCGCAACGGCGTCGTTGAACACGGCAATGAATTCCCGGCCGATGACCTTGCGCTTCCGTTCAGGGTCGGTCACGCCCCGCAATTTTTTTAGAAAACGCTTCGACGCATCCACGTATTTGAGCCGGATTTGAAAGTGCCGCCCGAAGACTTCCCGCACGGTGTCCGCCTCCTGCGCGCGAAGCAGGCCATTGTTCACGAAGATGCACGTGAGCCGGCCGCCGATGGCCCGGTGCAGCAGCGCCGCCGCCACGCTCGAATCCACCCCCCCGCTCAACCCCAGAATCACGTTGTCCTCTCCAACCTGTTCCCGGATTTCTCCAATCGCCCGCCCAATGTAATCGCGCATCGTCCAGGTTTTGCCGCATCCGCAAATGGCATGGACGAAATTTGCAATGATGCCCCGCCCCAATGGCGTGTGCGCCACTTCCGGGTGAAATTGAAGGCCGAAAAATTTCCGCCGCCGATCCTCAACGGCCGCGTACTCCGAATTTTCGGTAATCGCCGCGGATTTGAAACCCGCCGGCAGCGTTGTAAGCTTGTCACCGTGCGAGTTCCACACCTGCAACGTCTCCGGCAGGCTTGCGAACAACGGACAATAACTATCCGTGACACGCAACGTGCCCTTTCCATATTCGCGCTTGTGCCCCTTCTCAACCCGCCCGCCCAAAAATTGCGCGAATAGTTGCAGCCCGTAACAAATGCCCAAAATCGGAACCCCCAATTTGAAAATCCGCCCGTCCGGCATCGGCGCTTTGGGCGCATAAACACTGGCCGGACCTCCGGAGAGCACAATGCCCCGCGGATTCAATTTTCCTATCTCCCGCGCCGGCGTGTCATACCGCAAAATCCGCGAGTAAACGTTGCATTCGCGGACCCGCCGGGCGATCACCTGCGTGTATTGCGACCCGAAATCAAGAATGACGATTTGCTCAAACATCCATGCCAGTGTCAGCGGCGGAATTTTGTTTTGCGAGCGAAAATTGAACCGTGAAACCGCCCAAAAAGCCGCAAAAGGCATTGCCGGGGCCGCGGCATTGGATTATAACGCGACAATGATGCCTTTCCGTTTTGCCCGGCCCGCGGCGGACGGATTTTCATTGGTCGAACTGCTGGTTGTCATGGCCCTCCTGGCGGTCCTGTCGGTGATGATGTACAGCTTCGGCTCCTTCACGCGGCAGCGGTCGGCGATGGAGCGGTGCTCGGACAATTTGCAGAAAATTTTCCTCGCCCAGCGGATTTATTCGATGGATTACGGAAAATTTCCCGTTGCAGCCGGCGCCAGGACCTCCGAGCAAGCGCTCGATAAACTTGTGCCGCGTTATACCTCCGACACCACGATTTTCATTTGTCCGGGCGGGCGGGACAACCCCATTCCGTCGGGCGCGGCCCTGGACAAATACAAAATCAGCTACGCCTATTACATGGGCCGCGCCACCAATTCACCCGCTGAACCGTTGATGTCCGACCGGCAGGTGAACACCGCTTCCAAGCCGGCTGGCCGGCGGGTTTTTTCGCTGACCGGCAAGCCGCCCGGCAACAATCACTACAAATACGGTGGAAACGTCCTCTTTTGCGACGGCAGCGTGCGCTCAACGCCCCCGCTGGCGGAATTTTCGCTCGCCTTTTCCAACGGCATCGTGCTGCTCAATCCAAAGCCTTGACAATGAAAATCCAGTGTTCATGCGGGGCCAAATACGAGATTGAAGTGGCGCCGGGAATGCAGCCCGTTCAATTCGTGTGCGCCAACTGCGGTCTGGACTCTTCCGACTTCGTCAACGCACTCATCCGCAAGGAATTGGACGCACCCAACCCGCCTGTTCCGGCGCCACCGCCCCCGGAACCCTCCCCGCGGCGCCTCCGCATTTCCACAACCCGGCCCGCTTCCCCGGCCGAATCCCCGTCGCCGGAGGCTGAACAGCCGGAGTCCTTGTTCTGTGCGCGCCACCAGGAACTTGCGGTGGAACGGTGCGTCGTCTGCAAAAAACCGATCTGCCCCAAGTGCATGGAATTATTCGGCTGCGTTTGTTCGCCGTTTTGCAAAGCCAGGGCCGTGGCGCAAAAAACCAACGTCCCGATTTATGCGGGCCAGGCCTTTCTGGCCGAAGCGCGCTATTGGAAAAAGACCGGCGCGATTTTTGCCGTTGTCGGCCTGATGCTCGCCGGGATTCTGGGCGCCTGGGCCTGGTATGCCTGGTTCGGTTCCGTGCCGCGCGTCGTTTTTTCCATTCCATTCCGGAATGCCGCATACGCCGGCGGTTCCTATCTCGCCAACGACCAAATCGTCATTCTGCACGGCGGCGCCCTCGCCCGCTACGATTTGAAAACGGGCCAAAAAGTCTGGTCACGGCAATTGATTTCAGCCCAGGCAATATCGGATGTGGCCCAACGGGAAAACGCCGCCGCCGCGCGGGAAAGCGCGATGAATCCCAATGAAAACACGCCCGCGGAACTGCCGTCCGTTGTCCTGCAAAACGCCCGCGCCGCGCTGGAAGGACAATTCACCCTCCATGCTTCGGGACACGACGTATGGACAGCCGCCGCGAATGTTTTGACCCATTATGATTGGGACACGGGCAGGACCCTTCAAAAAATAACCTTGACAAACCGTTATGGCGAATGGGTCCAACAGGGAGACGAATTGCAGGCCATCCATGCCGCCGCGTCCGGCGCGCAAACCATCGCCCGCCTGGACATGGCCGGCGGCCAATTGCAGACGGAGACCGTTCCCGGTTGGACCGGCCAAATGCCGCCGGCCAGTGCCGGTTCGCCCGGCGGCGGCGCATCCGGCGGCCTGCCGGTCTCCGCCGGCGCGCCCGCCCGGCCGCTCAATCCGCAAACGGTCTCCCGGCAGGCTCAACACCTTACCCTCCCCGCCCGGCTGGCATTGCCGGCCTTGCTGGCCAATTCCGAGCATGAACAACAGCTCGAACAGGCGCTCAACGGCGGCGCGCCGGGTGTCCCCCAAAAACCCGCCGCCCCGCCTCCCTCAATGGGTTTCACAGTCATTCCCGACGGCGCCAATTACGTGGAATTTTCATCCACACTGATCAAACCACACTTCGTGGAACAGGAAGCCATTCAGTCGGCGCCCGAAAAATCCGCGCTCGATAACCCAAACTTGAACAGTTCGGATACTTCGGCGGTCGCCAATCAAATTCTCAACGAGATGCAGCGAAACTCCGGCGGCGACAAGGTGGTGGTGGATGAAAGCATCTATCAAGTGGCTATTGGCCGTTTTGGCGAAACAACCCCTGATTGGGCGGGCCTGGTTATCGGGCCGCCGCGCCTCTATCCGCTGGCCACGGTCAACGTGCTGGCCGCGGGCGGCACAATCACCGTTTTCAACAAATCCAACCGGAAGCTCTGGCAGGCGCAACTGATTTATCCGGTCCCGGCCGTTGATAATGGCCAATCATCCACTGGCGCCGGCCCGTGCGCTGAAAGAGACGGCATCCTTTATGTCTTTGATGCCGCGGTCCTCACCGCCTTCGACCCGGCCGCCGGCAACGTCCTCTGGCGACTGCCGTCCATTGGCATCCTGGGTTTGTTCTTCGACCAGGGCATGGTCTATGTGAACACAACCACGGCGAACCTCAACAACCTCAAGTATTCCCGGCAGATTGATGTGACCCGGAAAATTCGAAGCGTGCTGCTCAAAGTGGACCCAAAAACGGGCCGGATAGTATGGACCAGCCAGCCGCGCGGCGCGGTTTGTTACGTTTCAGGCCCGTTTATTTACGCAAGCTATTCATTCGATCCAGGGGACGTAACCGGTCCCGAAGCGGCCTTGATGGGCCGGCCGTTTCTGCGCCTCGTGCGCATTGATCCGGGAAACGGACACGTCCTCTGGGAATACACGGAAGGGCGCGCGCCGGTGGACATGCAATTCGATGGCCCCACCATCCGCCTGATCTTCAAGAAGCAAGTCGAGGTCCTTCACTACCTGGTGCTTTAGTCCGCCTTGACCACTGTGACCACCCCTTTGTCCGCATCGTACGAAAGTTTGTAGCCTTGGGGCACTTGCGGAAGTTTGCCCACGTAATTGGGCACCAGGTCCTCAAGCGTCGCCGGATTATGTCCTTCCTGCGCGTTGTATAATTGGATGTCCTGGTTCAGGTAGGAAACATCAATCGTTTTCTCGGAATACTTCTCCACCTTCACGATGCCGGCCACGTAATTGGGCACCGCCATCGCGGGGTTATTGCCGAGGTTGTAATGCGGCGGGGCGTTGTTTTGGGCGGCCGGGGCGGCCGGAGCCGCATTGGTGGATGGATTGGTGCTGCCGGAATTTTTCCCGCTGCACCCGGCCAGGACCGCGGCTGCCACAATGGATAAGAACAGGAGATTTTTCATAAGACAAAGCTAATTTAACGGCCCTCCATGTCAAATTTCAAAGCGCCCGGGTATCGCGGAGCTTGCTTTAAGGGCGAAATTGACCCTACAAATAGGCGCGCGTGCGGGTAAAATTTGAAGAGGAATCATGCCTGTCATTCACCGTTCGATCCGGGTGGGCTGGGAATTGCGCGTTTTCTTCACCGAAAACGTCTTTGATCCCGCCAATCCCGCCCTGAAGGACGCGCTCGCCGATGAGATGCCCCGGCGCGTTCTGGTGGTGCTGGAGGATTCGCTGGCGCAGGCCCGGCCCGATCTCGAAGATCAAATTCAGAAATATTTTTCAGTCCACGGGGGAAAATTGATCCTGGCGCGCCCGCCGCTGTTCGTGCCCGGTGGCGAAGCGGCAAAAAACTCCATCACGATTGTCACCGACATCCTGTCGCACATTGATCGGCATCATATTGACCGGCAATCCTACGTGATCGCGGTGGGCGGGGGGGCGTTGCTGGACGTGGCGGGGTTCGCCGCCGCCACGGCCCATCGCGGCGTCCGTCTGGTCCGCGTCCCGACCACCACTCTCGCCCAGGCGGATTCGGGCGTCGGCGTCAAAAACAGCATCAATGCCTTCGGAAAAAAGAATTTCGTCGGCACGTTCGCCCCGCCCCACGCGATCATCAACGACTTCAACCTCCTGGCCACCCTGAGGCCACGCGAAAAACGGGCCGGCTACGTCGAGGCGGTAAAGGTCGCCTGCATCCATGACGCCGCGTTTTTCGACGAAATCGAGCAGGGCGCGCCTCTCCTGGTCGCCTTCGAGCCGGCCGCGATGAAACGGGTCATCTATCGCTCCGCCGAACTGCACGTCCAACATATTGCGACCGGCGGCGACCCCTTCGAGACCGGCTCGGCGCGGCCGCTCGACTTTGGGCATTGGGCCGCTCACAAACTGGAACAAATGTCCAGTTTCAACGTGCCGCACGGCGAAGCCGTGGCCATTGGCATTGCGCTGGATTCCATCTATTCGCGGCTGGCAGGCTTGCTCGACCCATCGTCCTGCGCGCGCATTCTGGCCACGCTCGAACGGCTGGGTTTCCGTTTGTTCGCCCCCGAACTGTTAAACAGTGATCGCGAAGGGCGCCTCCACATTCTGGCCGGCCTTGACGAGTTTCGCGAGCACCTCGGCGGCAGGCTCACCGTGACCCTCTTAAAGGGCATTGGCGCGGGCGTCGAGGTCCACGAAATGGACGCCAAAAACATTGTGGCCGCCATTGGCGAACTTCAAGCCCGTTGAACCGCCTCGCCCTCATCGCCGTCGTGGGCCTGGACCGGTCCCTGATTGGTCCGCATACGCCTCGCATCCGGGCGTTCGCCGAACAGGGTGCCATCATCCCCATCTCTCCCGCCTTTCCCGCGCTTACCTGCACCGCGCAGTCCAATTATCTCACCGGCAAAACGCCCTCACAACACGGCATCGTCGGCAACGGCTGGTTCAACCGTGAACTGGCGGAAGTCCAGTTCTGGAAGCAATCCAATCGCCTCGTCCAACAGCCCAAAATCTGGGACGCGCTGGCCGCGCGCCAGTCGTCCTTTACCGTGGCGAATTGCTTCTGGTGGTTCAACATGTATTCAAGCGTGGATTATGCCATCACCCCGCGCCCCATTTATTGCGCCGATGGCCGCAAAATTCTTGATATTTACACCTGGCCCTTTTCCCTCCGCGCGCAAATCAAAAATGACCTCGGTGAATTTCCGTTCTTCGGCTTCTGGGGGCCGGCCGCAGGGATCAGCACCTCTCATGGCGCCGCCGATTGTGCCTCCGGGTGGATTGCGGCGGCGGCGCGATGGATGGAATACCGCTTTTCCCCCACCCTTAACCTCGTTTATCTGCCTCACCTGGACTACAACCTCCAGCGCCACGGCCCGCGCCTGCCCGATGGCTCCATCCATCCCGCCGTCATTCCCGATTTGCGCGCCGTGGATTCCATTGTCGGTGACCTGATTGATTTCTTCAGCGAGCGCGGCGTTGCCGTGGTCCTGCTTTCCGAATACGGCATCGCCAACGTGGACCTGCCCGTCCATCTCAATCGCATTTTTCGCCAGCAAGGCTGGCTGGCGCTCAAGGACGAGCTGGGACGGGAAATTCTGGATGCCGGCGCCAGCCGCGTCTTTGCCGTGGCCGATCACCAAATTGCGCACGTTTACGTGAATGATCCCCCGCTTGCGCGCGCCGTGCGCAACGTTTTGGAACAGACCCCCGGCATTGAACAAACCATGGGTGAAGCCGAAAAAATCAGGGCGAATATCGCGCACCCGCGCGCCGGTGACTTCATCGTGGCCGCCGCCCCGAACGCCTGGTTCACCTATTATTATTGGGAGGATGACCGGCGCGCCCCGGATTTCGCGCGCACCGTGGACATCCATCGCAAGCCCGGTTACGACCCCGCCGAACTGTTCCTGGACCCGCGCCTTCCTGCGCCCCGCCTGAAAATCGGCTGGCGATTGCTGCAAAAAAAATTGGGATTCCGGACGCTAATGGACGTGGTTGCGCTGGATGCCGGCCTGGTAAAAGGCTCACATGGCCGCGTCCCGGCGGATAAAAATCAATGGCCCATCCTCACGACCAGCCGCCCGGATTTGTTGCAGGCGCCAACCTCCGGGTTCCTCGACTCAACCGGCGTTTTTGACCTGCTCTTGAGACATTTGATATAGATCGTCAAAATTTCCATAACCATCCCATAACGTGGAAATTCCGGGCAAAGGCCCTTGATTCTTCAATGGTTTTTGGGCATCGGGCGGAAAATGAGATTTTGAATTTTGCCGTTGGGATTTTTATCGCTCGTCGGCCTTGGTTTGGATTGTGATGCGGTCCCATAGGCTCATAAAAACCCGGGGAAATAGGCTTGTTCGGGTCGCGCCAGGTGTCGGAAGCTGTTGGAACGGAGGGAGGTTGCCTCCATTGGGAAGCTTTGCGTCGGACTGGATGGCCGACAGGTTCGCAAAGCCGTGCTCTCTGCCTTGGCGTTTGATAAGGCAACGGCAGCAGATCCAAATCGGCTCACGGTCGGGGACCTTCTTAAGGCCATGGAGCAAGCTAAACAGGAACTTAACGAGGCAAAATAAATGGCTACTGTAATTACCAGGTCAATCGCCTCTTCGCCAAAACGCACCGCAGTTGAAACGTGGGAAGTGATCGTGTCACTATTAGACCCCGACCCCAAAGGTTCAGGGCGGATCGAGTTGGGAAAGGCCGCGGGAATCGCGGCTTCCTCAATCGCCTCCGAAGCCCCTGTTGAAGATGCTTTTGTCGTCCATGGAATTTCCGGGGCAGACTGACGCTGGCGAAGGGATACATCAAGCGGCTGCTGGAAAACAACTGGGTGCTCCGGCATTTGCGGGACCATCACGGCGATTTGCTGGCAGAATTTGAAAGTGTCGTGGCGACAGAGGGGGTATGAACCTGAATCCGTCTGGAAATTATTCATCGCTTCTCGGCGATGGCTTATCAAGTTTGCGGATTTCGCGATGGGAGGTTTTCAGCTTTTTGTGGACGTTCTTGATGTCTTCCGCTGGCGGCAGGCTCTCGGGCCGCTTTCCACTGATTTCATTCATGGTGGCCCGCACCTTGCGCCCAACGGATTCGGCGGCACGCTCCAAGCAAGCTTGGCCGCGCGTGCCTTCGGCTTTAATTTTTTCTTCCGTCTGCGTTACGCGGAACAGATTGGCGGCAAGCTCGGTCTTCCCCATGAAATCCAGCGGTGACCGTCCATCCGGCACACCTTTAATCCGGCGAATCCTGAACAGGTCCATGTTGTATAGGCCGCGATAGCCTGCATTCTGGAAAAAGGCGTAATTCGTTACGCCCTGCCTGTGAGCAATGCCCGTCAAAGAACGCTCATGCTCGGAAATTTCGGCGCGGATGCCAACGCGCTCGACCCCTTCCGCCTCCTCCAGACTCAACCGGCAAGCCTCGGCCCACATGACGAAGTAGGCTTGTGCTTTGGCAACCTGTGGCTTCTTTGGGTCGCCGTTCATCGCTGCCAAATAGCACGCGAAGCGGGATAACTTATAATCCAGAAAAGTCTTGCCATCCTCGGTGCGCTGTTCTTGAACGATGTTGTCAACGATGGGCACGTTCAAGCTGGTGAGCGTTATCATCGCGCGCTCGACGGCTTTGCGGAATGAATTGAGGCTGTCGTAGCCCATGAGCCTGGCGAGTTCTGATGCCCACCAAAATCGAAAACCATTGGAATGGCCGCGCGATTCGAATCCGGGACGATCAGGTTCCAAATGGAACGGATTTTCGCCGCCGATTTCTAACTGCTCGCTCATACGTTCAGTTTGCCGGAACATGGAAACGAACGGAAGAGGGAATTTTTTGAACTTGGTTCACAACCATCCCATAACGTGAAAATTCCGGGCAGCGCCGCTTGATCTTTCAAGGGTTTTTGAGCATCGGACGGAAAATGAGAGTTTGAATTTTGCCGTTGGCATTTTTATCGCTCGTCGGCCTTGGTTTGGTTGTTCTTTTTTTCATCCCCGCCTTGTGGCAGGCTTCAAACCGTCAAGCCAGCACCTTTTTCAATTTCCTGCGGGATGGCTGTGATTTCAATTTATTCCCTGTTCCGCCAATAGCCGTTGATAATCGCCAATTTCACTGCCTGCGGGCAGTGCGCCATAGAGATAATGATTCAACCAATCGTCAAAAACCTTCTGACAGCCCATAGTCAACCGGAGCTTGTGAGGCCGGAGAAAATCCTTCGCGATGGCTTGAATTCGATCGAACCGAACGCACGCTTCACGCTGGCCGCGTTCGGCGGCAAGATAAAATGTCATCGGCAAACCGTAAGCCTTCACGCGCTCGATGAACGACGCGGGATAGCGGTGCGGCTCCGCTTCGCTGCTCAATGTGTAGATTGGCGCGCACAAATAGCAGTCTGGAAATCGCTGTTTAACACGCCGCATGGCCCTCTCACCCAAGCCCATCAATTCCGTGCCCACCGAAATGACGACCACCAACCGCCGTTTGTAACGCAACGCTGCGTAAGCTTCATTAGCGCGCAAATGAATCTCATGAACTGGATTATGATGAAAAATTCCCAATTTAGGATCGTGACATTCCTCCGCCGCCCTCGGATGCAGCGTGATGTAGCCCTTGCCAAAATCCACAGCGGGATTTGCGCTGCCAAATTCTACCTGTAAGAATTGCTCCTGAAGAAACGCGCTGGGCGCCCACGCGAATGCGCCACGGCCAAGCAACGGTTCATTTTCGGGAATCGCTTCGTAGAAACTCTGAAGGATGCCTTCCATTTAATCCCGCCCACCCATTTCCGTGAGCGCCGCCTGCAAAGACTCGTCCACCGGCACGGAAATCGGCGTCCTGGCAATCGGATGCCGGGCTGCACTTGCCGCCAGCTTTGCCCGCAACGCATCGCGTTGATTGGCCGGAATGACGTTCGAGAAATTTCGGGCTTGCTCTGGCGGGGCACAATGCAACCGACCACTTGGAATCAAAGAAAAATCCAGTGGTTCAAATCGTTTGGCTTGCAACATGGGCGGCGTCTCAAAATAAACATGGTCTAAAACTAATTCCAAATCCACACCGGCCCAATTCTGATAAACCGCATCAACCGCGCCGCGGATGCTGAAATGCGCCTTTTCAATTGGGTCTGACCTCCACGATTGGATTTGATAACCCCGAAAGAATTTCTTTTCCTCAAATTCCTCTTTATCCTGCGCCCCGACGCCAAACGTCTTGTGTGCGACAGTCACCAATTCTTCCGCGTAAGGGCCGTAATGATAAAAAATCCACGGCGCTTCCGTCAGCGTTTTGCCGTGCCGGCGGTAGTATTCGCAGTCAATCAGATAAAACAGTTTGACCAGCTTGGTTGTGCCAATGGCGATCTTGTCGCGGGCCGCTCGGCTCAAAAGGCTGTAACAAATGTCATGGACAATTGGCTCGTTCATGCCGGCGCCGTTGTGTGCGCCCGATTCAATTTATCATTCAAACAAGCAATTTGCAGGTCGTAAAGCGCATCTTCGCTCCGTTTCCCTTCAAACTGCGGCTCCCGAAGGGCGGACTACGAACTCAGCCGAAATCCGGCCGCCAAATTATTCGCGCGCAAGAATTCAGCAGGATCGGTAAAGGCCGTGAAAAATATCGGCTTTCCTGAAAACGCAAGCGGTGAGAGTGGCCCAACGGCCATAAATGGGAACTCCTGCAAGTCTCGCCTTGGGAAGCTTTGGGGATCGCGAAAGGATTGGTAGAGTTCGAGCGCGCGCTTATCCCCACCAACAAAATCCCGCAGCCGGTCAAATTCGCTACCCATCGCGAGACCGAAGCCAAATGTCAAAATTCGCAACTGCTGCAAAATTTCACCGTCGAGACCACCGAGTGTCTGGCTGATAAAAAACCATCCTAGACCATACTTGCGAGTTTCGCGAACGGCCCTGCGTAACAAAGAGCGGAGCCGCTCGGCCTCCGAATCCTCGTCCAGCCGGCCGCTTGGGGCGTGGCGGTGCGCTTCATCGAGCAATACGAGGACGTTGGCACTTTGCCCGGTTGTTAAACTGGTGGTTGCTTGCGAGACGAGAATGTTAAGAAGTTTTGCGAGCATACGACGTTGCAATTCTTCCGACCAAAATCCTTGGTTTCCTTGGCGCGAAATATCTACGCAGACGACAGGACGCGGCGTATCGTTTCCTGCCGTGCCCAAAAGCATGTTGATTATTCCCGGTGGCTGATGGTCGCCGTAGCTGAATAGCCGCCGCCGGTTGTCTCCAGCAGTAAACAGATTGCAAATAGCTTGCCAGTGGTCGCGCAGCAGAGAATTCAACGCCGCGGGGTCGTCCAAAAACCGCTGAACTCTCTGCTGAAGCTGTCTTGCCCTAGTTTGTGTCGTGTAAATGAATCCAGCGTTGTTCGGATTGTTGACAGCATTTAGCGCGTCTCGAAGCACTTGCAAAGTTCCCAAGTTGTCCAGACGATGACTTCCTTCCAGCGCGATGCGAATGACTTCAGCGGCGCGCCTCGCATTTTCTACCGATGCCGCCGGGATCGCCAGTTGTTCGAGAAATCTCAGCGAAATGATCATCTCCTCGAAAGTCGTCCAATCATCCAATTGAATGTCAGAGATTCGGAAGACATGAACTTGTCTTCCTTGACTTTGCACCACTTGGTCCAAAGTCAGTCCCTGCTGCCCAACGCGCGTACCGGAAAATTCGAGCGAGAACTCGCCTTGTGGATCAATCACTAAAATTCCGAGTTGTGGATGGCGTGAATATGCACAAAGCATCATTTTTGCGAGGCCGGACTTTCCCGAACCAGTTTTGCCAAATACGCCAATGTGGTATGCCTCGCCAGCACCACCGGCGCCGCTGCCAAAATGCTTGAACCACATCGGATACAGAACGTCATTGGCATAGGCCTGCCCCATATAAACAATCTCGTCGCGATAAACAGCGAGCAATCTGTCCAATAGCGCCTGATCAACACGAAAAACGCGAGTACCGGTTGGTGGAACCATGCCAAGCACTTCAGGGTCATAACTGTCTTGAGCGGCGCGAAAAGTGGCACCAACAACCAAATCAGCAACACGTGTGTCTTGACGATTGGTAATTGGCGGGATTTCCCCGGTCCGCTTGACGAGATTGCGAAAAACAGAATCCTCGTGCCAGCGGTTGCGAAGTTCGATGCCCACAATCTGACCGACCGAGATAATTTGCGAGCCGCTTTGCGTCGCTCCGAATGCAGTCAACGCGCCGACGAGTCGCTCCTCGGTTGCCTCCTGCAACAGGTCGAGCGTTAATTCGGTGTTTGTGGAAGGACTTCCCACAACGGCGATGTCTTGATCTCTATTTGTTAGCATTAGACTCTTCCTCCTTCCGTTCGGTAATTTTGAAGACAAAGCAATGTTGTTTCAATGTCCGGCGTGGTGCCGGCAACGTGCTGCGCCATCGCATGCTCAATTGCATTCACACCCGCTCCCAGGCTTTTAACCATTCTGTCAGCTAAAAAAAGCGGGTAGGGCTCTACTACCGCCGGGCTGAAAATTTGCCGTTCGATACCGTGGAGAACCATTGAGAGACGCTGTTTGCTTCTGGCAATGGGGCCAGTAACCTCAAGGCGAATAGCCGGGACCCAGCCATAAGGTCGGAAAAAGATGACGCGCATGTCGGCAAGGTAAGCATTCATTTTGTCCTGTGTCGCGGTTGCCGTGTAGAATTTTTCCGGGAGATGGTATTCTTCATCTTCTTCTCTGAATCGGTAAATTGGTTCGGGCTTGGTAAACTCGCCCGGTTCCAAAATCAAGGTTGCGAGTGTTTTGCCGTCAGTTTCGGGCAGCCCTTGCGTTTGAAGTAGGGAAGCAATCTCGTTTCGCCCAGAGTATTTCGGAACCGCTACGGTCCGCTCGCTCGTCAACAGCGCAAAAAAGCGCTCCAGCACCGATTCTTGCTCCCAGCGACGGAAGAATTCACGACTCAATATCGGCGGAGCCTGATCTACACTCGTCAACCCTTGATTGAGGTAGATGAGGAGAACAATAAACGAGCCATCCAACAGCACGAGGTCATGCGGAGCTTCTGAAGCCAAGTCCAACTCCATCGAAATCATCAAGCCGCGTAGCGTGTTTGTGACATTCTTGCTATGCTCCAAGCATTCAACCCAAGGCCGGTGATGCGGTTCAGGCCAATGTCGTGTTGCCTCCTTTGAGGTGCCTTCCACTGCCACTGCAGCGGCGGCGCAAAGGTCCACGGCCGTAAGCCGATGAACCTGATATGAGCCATCAATCCCAACTACGGACGGTTCGCGCGGAACATCGAGGTCTGCCTTTCGACAAATCAGCCCTTCCACGCGCGCTTTATTGCGCATTGCAGCCTTCGCTTCACGAAGCGCATTGAAGTTTCGCGCTACACCTTCTGCAACAGGAGTCGCTTTGGCGAGTAAATCTCGCACGAGCGCATCCGGCAAATCAGCAAAAGCATCCATTTAAAGTCTTTTTCTGGTTTGCCAAAGCCGCCATTCTTCCCGGTCAAAATTCCGAAATGAATCAATCCGCCCGGCACGCGGCAGCAGCCAGCGTGTTCGCCAGAATTCCACTGCTTTGGCGAACGACAACCGCCGGTAACGCAAACGATCATTTTCGCCACACAGAAATTCTCTGGTGTTGACGGCGAGCGGAGCCACAAAAAGCTCACGTTGAATTCCGTGGTTGAGCATCGCTTTGGGAAAACCAAGCTTGAACAATACCTTTTGCACCAGCTCCCGGCGATTGCGAAAACCGTTCCCCCATTTCTGCTTTTTTTCCGATGGTACGCAGTGTTTTTTCGCGAATTCGGAAAGGTCCTCATAAACGCCGTCAGAAAAGTGAAACTCACCCCACCCGCCGGTAAATCCAACACTCTGGAATACTAGGCGCTTTTCGTATTTCACACGATTGTAAAGTGAAGAGCGGCCAAGCGCCGATGTCGTTGTCACCAAAGCTAAATGTGGCTCCCTTTTTTTACCGGAAATAAGCGTCTTACGGTTTGCGTAACGGTCGGCAAATACTTTGCGAACTTCGCTGCAAACGGTAGCCAGCGCGACCAGCTTGCCAGCGAGCAACCGCGAATACGGTGGCACCGCACCCAAAACATAAGCGTCCATCACATGGTAGAGCCGTTCCGCCTTTGTCGTTGAATCCCAGCCAATCCACTCGTCTCTGGCCTTGATCGAATAAACCGGATCACCCAACGCAAATAATCCGATCAGCTTGCCGTTGCTTTCGTCAAAAATCAGAAACCGCAGCCGGCGACCGTAACCTTCCGAAATCGGAATGCTCCAATGTAAGCAAGCATAACGAAAAAGCCGTGATTCAATCGTGTCCGGTTCGACCTGGTGAAGTCGGGGCTTAATTCGATCCGGATCAACTTCATTGCCGGAAGCGATATAGGCCAGCAATTTAGGCTCGTTTCGGGCGAGTGTCCCCCCAGCCAACAGAATTTTTTTTTCGACGGCATGTTCATGTCTTTTGCGAATACTCCTTTTGTCGTGTCTCTGCCGAAAGCTGATCCGATTGTCGAGGATACGAAAGCCTTGCGCACGCAATGATCGTCGAATTGCCGAGCGGAGATGTTTCTCACTTGGAGCGAGCTTTGGCATGGATTTCTTCTATCAAAAATGGATTGACGACGCAATCTCCCGGTCAACATAGCAAAACTGGAATGCTGAACTGCGCAAGTCAATTAACGGATTCATGGTTGACCATGCATTTTTCAGCATGGCGTTCCTCAGGAATTCCGCGTCTGGCCGTCAACTCCAGCGTCGTGCTGTCAATGACATGGATGGACATCTTGAAGCGGAAGGCCGGTCCGCGCCGCTCACACCGCCCAAAGCCCGGCGATTGGGCTTTGAGATGCTCCACCACCTGCCAGAACAGTTGCTCGGCCATCTGAGCGGGACGCTCTCGATTGGCGTGAGAAAGCGTATTGCGGTTGGGCGGCGTGGCTCCCCGAATCGTCGCCAGTGGCCCCGAATGCAACCGTAACGAATCGCACAAGTCATTTAACCCGATGCAGTGGCTTTTTGTTTTTTCATCCCCGCCTTGTGGCAGGCCTGGACGGTCAAGCCAGCACCTTTTTTAATTTCCTGTGGGATGGCTGTGATGCAGATCATTAAAATTTCCTAAAAGTGCATGCCTGCCGTCACCAGCAACCCGTAGCTCATGAAGTGATATTTGCCGTCAGCCGTTTCGCCGGTAAACTGGCCGGACAGTGACGGGGCTTTGCTTCCGGTGACCGTGTGGGTCGGGCCGTATCCCAATTGACCCGCGACATCGAAATCAAATCGCTTCCCATCACGTCCGGCCCCCACGCTGAAAAAATGCCGGGCCATGTCCGCCACCAGGGGAGTGTAGTAGGCATTGGGCACGGAGTTTTCGCTGTAAACATAGCCGCCGCTGACGTGCCAGCCGCCGTCGAAATATCGCGTAACGCCAAACTCATACATCCAGCTTGGTTGCCAATCGAATGCCAAATCCGTGTTCGGCAAAAATGGAGGCGGAGGTTTCGACTGATGGATGGTGACCGTTCCCAGGCAACCCCAATCCGTATAGTCGGCGTCAAATTCCAGGTTCCATTTTTCCGTGGGGCGGTAAGAAATACCGACGGTCGCAACCAAGGGAAAGGCAAAGCCTGCCTGCGCGCGCGGTTCTTGCATGGTTTTCACGAGCGGCCAATCTTCCTCCTCCGTGTGGCCGCTCATCGTAATGGCCGTGGCGCTGCGAAAAGTTGCGCCCAGCGAGATTTGTTTCACTGGCTGCCAAAGCGCACCCAGATTGTAACCCACGTCCCAGCCATCGCCTTTCAACCGGAAAAAATTGGTCAGTGGTTGTGTGCTGGAACGAATGCCTGCTTCCAGATCAATCTTTCCATAATCCACCATCACCCCGCCGCCAATCGAAAAATTGGGAGCCACCTTGAACGCAATCACGGGGTTGACCCTCACATATTTGAGCGCGCTTTTGGTGCCCACCGCGCGGAAGCCCGTATCCTGCGGCCAATCCATGTTTCCGCCATAAGGCGCATAAACGCCCACGCCCGCGCTGATCGGCGAGCTTCCAAACGTGTGCGCGAAAAAAAACTGCGGAATGAAATTATAGTGTTTGCCGATGGAGTAAGTCTTTCCCGAATTTGGGGCGGAATCCGGCGGTTGGAAAGTTGGATCAAGATAAATCCCGTAAAGCCCGCTCCGAATGTCGGTCCCTTGAAGCTGTGTGATGCCGGCGGGATTATAATAAACGGCGGATGCATTATTCGCCGTGGCCGCAAAAGCCTCTCCGCGCGCCGTGGCGAAAGCATCCTGGCTTGCCAGCCGGAAGCCGCCGGCGGAAACCTTCCAGATCGGAATGGCAAACAAGACCAGTGCCAATAGCCTGGTTGCATTGCCTCTGATCATGATCGGCGGTTCATTGGTTCAAACGACGGCGGCCACCGCGGGTAACGGTTGGACGTGCGCTTGGGCCGGCAGCTTATCGGCCAACTTTCCATTGCGCCAGAAAAAACCGTCCAAGTGCCGTTATCCGAATCCCGGCAATTCCAATCCTCCGGGCGCCGTAATTTTTGGAGGGGTGGCGGTGAAATTTCCCCGGAAAAGTTATTCAACTTGGGCCAAATCAGTTAAATAACTTTTTGGAACCCGTTCCCGTGCAGGAACTTCCGCGATAAATCCAGTTAAATAACTTTTCATGGATTTCCGCCCATCTCCGTGCTTTATTGGAGCCGTTGTATGAGCACGACGGAATTTGGGATCAAGCCAATCGCGCCGTTGGGACCTCCGCGGTGTAATGGAGGCGTCGTATGAACAAGATGGAATCCGGGATCAAGCCAGTCGCGCCTTTGGGACCTCCGTGGTGTAATGGAACCCGGCCGGGACCAACGAAGGCAACCGCATGGTTCCGATCCGGTATGAACCAGGCCGTGAGTCTGTCCGGGCCGCTGCCACTCCATTGTCCAGGCCACGCGGCGCGATTCACGCCAAAAAACATCCTTTCCCCCGCCCGGGCCGCCCGCGCCTGTCGCCGCTCCCCCCCATTTGCAGCTAATCGCGGCTATTTGCGGTCAATTGCGGTTGCCAGGCATTTTTCCACCGCCTTCAACGCCCCAAAAACGCCCATTGACCGCGATAACAACCGTTGCGATGGCGGCGCCCGCCGCGCTGTGAAAGGCCTCGTTCGGATCACGGGCTGTATCCTGTTTCTTTGGCTTGCCGCTTTCCAGGCGCAGGCCGCATTCACCTCGCTCTACGTTTTTGGCGATACGGTTTCCACGACAACCAATAATCAAAACGGAGGGTCTATTTACTACGGCAATCGTTATAGCAATGGCCGGGTTTGGGTTGAGTTGCTCGCCCAGGAACTGAACCTGACCAATAACTATTGGTATTCAAACAGCCCTGCAAACCGGTTGTCCTATACCAATCTGTCCGCTTCCAGCGTCAACTGGTCTTACGCCGGCAACGACTTGTCTTACTTCGATCATGACAGCGGCGACCTGGTGGCGGAAATGGCCAACTTTGCCGCGCCGCCGGACGCTTCAAACGCGCTGTTCATCGTCTGGGTCAATGACGCGGATTTGTACGATGCGATTTACCTTCATGATGACGGCACGGACCCGGCCAAATGGAGCAATGACATCGTCCAATCCATGACCAACCATTGGGCGGTCATCACCAACCTTCACGCCAAGGGTGTCCGAACCCTGCTGATGCCCAACGCCGTGGATATGTCCAGGATTCCCGCCTTTGACACTGATGCTGAAACGAATTTCATCAGCCAGGAATGCACGAACTACGACCTGGCTTTTGACGCCATGTTAAACAACGCCAGGGTCTCATTTCCCGACCTGAAAATTTATGAGCCGGACTATTTCTCCCTGCTCGACAATATGCTGGCGAATCCTTCCGCCTATGGAGTCACCAATGCCCTTGAAAATGGCCGGAGCATTGACGCGCTGGATGACCCGGCGCTTTCGGATTATTCCCTGAACGGGCCGGGGTCGAGCTACATCTTTTGGGATTATTTGGATCCCACGGCAAGGGTTCATGCCATCCTCGCGGACATGGCCAAACAACTGCTCGCCCCGGCGCGGGTGAGCGAACTGGCGCCCGCCGGGGCCGGCTACCGGCTGGATTTGGCCGATGTGCCCGTTGGCTTGAACGGCATCGTGCTGGGGAGCACAAACCTTGCGCCGGCAAATTGGATGCCCGCGACCAATTTCATCAGCGCCAACGACACGTTGTCCGTCTTTGTGCCCGCCGCCGGCCCTTTGCACTTCTATCGGTTGGAGTTTCCCCTTGCATGGACATGGCCGTAAGCAGCTCAAAAATCGGGTCGCGGCCATCCCCGTTGTCCGCGCCATCCAAAAATTCTTTTTCATCCCTGCCGCCCCCCCTGTATCTTTCATCCATGCGAGGAACGGTTCGCAGAACAAAAATCATTGCAACCCTTGGCCCGGCCACCGATTCGGCGGAAATGATCGGCAAATTGATGGACGCCGGCGTCAACGTCTTCCGCCTCAACATGTCCCATGCGCCGCACGACTGGGTCCGGCGCGTCGTCCGGGACATCCGGGACGAATCCGCCGCCCGCCAGCGATTTAGCGGCATCATGATGGATACTCAAGGCCCCGCGATCCGCACCGGCGACCTTGGCGTGCCGCTCAACCTGCAACCCGGCCAGAAATTCACGCTCACCGTCCGCGGCGAACGCGACCTCGAAGAGCATTCCGTGGACGTGAATTACGAGAACTTCATCAACGACATCAGCGTCGGTGACATCGTGCTCATTGACAACGGCGCCATCGAAATGAAGGTGCTCGCCAAAAACGGCAACCGCGTGGAATGCGAGGTCCTCACCGAAGGCACGCTCGGCAGCCGCCGTCATATCAACCTTCCCGGCGTGAAGGTCAGCCTCCCGCCGCTCACCGCCAAGGACATCAAGGACGTTCAACTCGGCCTGGAACTCAAAGTGGATTTCATCGCCCTCTCCTTCGTCCGCGAAGCGCGTGATCTGCTGCAACTCAAGGAACTTTTTGCCGGCAATGAGTGCCAGCCGCTGGTGGTGGCCAAGATCGAGGACCAGGAAGCCATCAAAAACCTCGAAGCCATTATCCAGGAATCGGACGCCATCATGGTCGCCCGCGGCGATCTTGGCATTGAAATCCCGTACGAGGAACTGCCCATCGTCCAGCGGCGCATCGTCAAGACCTGCCTTCGCATTGGCCGGCCCGTCATCGTGGCAACCCACATGCTCGAAAGCATGATTGAGGCGCCCATGCCCACTCGCGCCGAGGTCACCGACGTCGCCAATGCCGTCTTCGAGGAGGCCGATGCCATTATGTTGAGCGGCGAAACCACCGTCGGCAAGTATCCGCTTAAATGCATCGAGGTCTTTGACCGCATCGCCGCCCGTATCGAGCGCAGCGGCAGCGCTCAGTTCCATGAGTCCGCCCAGTTGGACAGCGCCCGGCAAAAACTCGTCAAGAGCGCCATTGTCATGGCCAACGAATTGAAGGCCGCCGCCGTGCTCGTCTTTACCCGCCACGGCACCATGGCCCATTACGCCAGTTGGATGCGGCCGCGCTATTCGCCCGTCTATGCCGTGTGCGAAACCGAACGCGGGGCCAATCAACTCATGCTCAGTTGGGGCGTCATTCCCTTTGTCATGCCATTCGACTTCATCAATCCGCAAAATACGGTCGAAAACGCCCTCAAAACCCTGGCCGCCCAGGGCCGCCTCCAAACCGGCGCGACCGTCGTCATTATCGGCGCCATTTCGGTGGGAACCGAAATCGTGGATGCCGTGCAGATGCGCGTGGTGTGAGGCGCGGGTTTTTGGCGGTTTGGCATCCGCGTTCCAGGGTCTGGGGTCCTGGCTCTATTGACTTTTGCACAAGGCGGGCGGAGGTTTTCCTTGTGAAATTGCAAAGGACATTTCTGACGATTGCCCTGGCGGCCTGGGTGGCGAACGCAACGGCACAGCAGGTCCTCAGTCCAACGGTTTCCACCAAGTCCGTGGAAACGGAGGCACCCAGGGTGATTACCGTTTTTACCCCTTCACGACCTGAAAAACCCAACCAGATTCATCATTATCGGGGCCTGAGTTCCATACCCTGGGCCAACCGGGCCGGCTGGCATCCGGGCGCGACGCCCTCGGACTATGCGAGCGGCCACGTGCCGCGACCCGGATTGCGCCTTTTTACGGTTAAGTTCAGCTTCGGGCCGTAAGAAGCGGCGGGTTTATTTGAGGGCATCCGCCGCCTGTGTGGCGAGGGTGAGAATGGTGTTGGGAAAAATACCGATCCAAAACATGCCCGCAATGCAAATGGCCATTGAAAATTTTGCCGGGGCGGAAAGGGGTATCGGCGAGAGGTCGGACGGGTCCCGGCTCCAGTAGATAGCGCGGATGACGCCAAAATAATAGTAAAAGGAGATGAGGACGCCGGCCAGGGCGGTAAACGCCAGACAATAATAGCCGTGGTTGCCGGTGGCCAGGCCCTGCTCAATCACGGCGCGCAGCAGCAGAAATTTGCCGAAAAATCCCGCAAGGGGCGGCACGCCTGCCAGGGAAACCATTGCCAGTGTCATTGTCACAGCAAGCATGGGGGAGCGCTGGTTCAGACCCGCCAATCCTGAAACGTCTTCGTTGTCCAAATGCCGCATCACCAGCGCGATGACGGTGAACGCCGCAACGACCGTGAACAAATAGCCCGCCAGATAATACATCAGCGCCGATTGTCCGGTGGCGCTCAGCGCGGCCACGCCGAGCATCAGATAACCCGCGTGGGAAATGCTCGAATAACCCAGGAGCCGTTTCAAATTGCGCTGCGGCAGCGCGCACAAATTGCCGAACAAAATGGTGATTCCGGAAAGAATGATCAGGAAGTCCGTCCACCGCGCGGTGACGGCTGGAATGGCGGAGAAGAGGAAGCGCAGCAGCAGGACGAAGCCCGCCGCCTTGGAGCCGACGGCAAGAAAGGTCGTGGTGGGCGTCGGCGCGCCCTGGTAAACGTCCGGCGTCCAGACCTGGAACGGCACGACTGAAATTTTAAATCCCAAGCCGGCCAGCAGAAACAGGACGCCGGTCAGAAAAATCCGGTTATCGGCGAATTGTCCGGCCACCCGGGCGAGATCATTGAAGTTCATTTTGCCGGTTGTCCCCCAAATCAGAGCGATGCCAAAAATCATGAAGGCTGAAGACAGGGCGCCGATGATGAGATATTTGACCCCGGCTTCCAGCGATTGCAGTCTGGCGCGCTGAAAACCGGCCAGGACATAAAAGGTGACGGTGATCAGCTCAATCGAGACGAACAGCATCGCAAAATCGTTGGCCGAGGCGGCAAAGAGCATTCCCGACAACGCAAAGAGGATGAGCGAATAGAACTCGGAAACGCCGTCGGAAAGCGAGTCCGAGAATTCCGCCGTCAAGAACAGCACCAGGATTGCCGCGGCGAGGAAAAAGCGTTTGAAAAAGAGGGCCAGCGGGTCTTCAACGTAGGAGCCGTTGAAGGCCGCACCCAATTGCCCGGCAAAGCCGCCAAATGTGCCCGCCAGCAATCCTGTCAACGCCACAATGGCCAGGTAGGCGAGGAATTTTTTTCGTTCCGCCGGCACCCAAAAATCCGCCAACAGCAGCGCCATACCCAGCGCCAGCACGAAAATTTCGAGGGTCATCAGCGAAGCGTTCATTGATTTTGAGCCAATCGTTTGGGGGGTGGAGGCGTTGATTGCGAAAATGCCAGGGCCAGATTCTCAGTTTTGGAACGGGCCTCCGCCTGGGGATATGCCTCCACAACCGCCTGCGCCTCCGGCACAATTTGGTCCGTCAGCAGGCGCGGAAGACAGCCGAAAGTGAACAATGCCGCCAGCAAGAGGGCATAGGGAAGCTTGCGCCACAGGCCGGCATCGGGAAGATGCGACCATTTTTCGGGCAGCGGGCCGTGCAGAATCTGGCGCACGGCACGGGTCATGTAGATGCCGCCGATAACCAGCGCGCCCCAGACGGCCAGGCCGGTAACCCAGGGAAAAACCGTCCAGGAACCGAAAAACACCGTGACTTCGCCGACAAAATTGGCGAAACCGGGCAGGCCGCATCCGGCCAGGGCCGCCATGACAAGCGCCGTTCCAATGAAGGGCAATTGCCGGCATAAACCGCCGAGACGGCTCATCTCCAGAGTGCCGGCGCGCTGATAAATATAGCCGCTCAAGGCAAAGGTGAGCGCCGCCAGAAAACCGTGCGCCACCATGATGAACACGGCTCCCGTAACGCCGATGACGTTGAGGCTGGCAATGCCCAGGAAGATAAAACCCATGTGGGCCACGCTTGAATTGCCGATCAGCAGGTTCAAATCGCGCTGGCGCATCGCCACCCATCCAACGTAAAGGATGTTGCCCAGGCACAGCCACGCCAGCAGCGGCATCCATTGCCGCACCGCTTCAGGCATGAGGGGAAGGGCGATGCGGATAAGGCCGTAAAGACCGAATTTTTTGAGCACACCCGCGTGAATCATCGCCGTGGGCGACGGCGCCGAGCCGTAACCGAGCGGCGCCCATGAATGAAAGGGCCACAACGAAACCAAAATCCCGAAGCCGAACAACAGGAGCGGAAAAATGAAATTTTGAGCGTGCGCCCCGATCGGATGCGTTTTCACCCACGCAATCATCGCCGGAATGTCAAAGGTATTTGCGCCGGTCTGAAGGTAGAGGGCAATGAGGCCGATCAGGGCTATCAACGCGCCCATGCTCAAATAAATAGTGATCTGAAACGTCGCGTAATTCCGACGCTCGCCCCGTCCCCAGACGCCAATCATGATGAAAGTGGGCACGAGCGCCAATTCATGAAGAAAATAAAAGAAAAACAAATCGAGCGACGCAAAAGCGCCCAAAATTCCGCCACTCATCACCAGCAACAGAATGTAAAACTCCTTCTCCCGCGTTTGGATTTCCCAGGAACAGCAGGCCGCGGCAAACGCCACGACCGCGCCCATCAAAATCAGCCCGACGTTCAGGCCATCCGCTCCCACGTGATAATTAATGCCCAGGGCCGGGACCCAAGGAGTCATCTGCTCGAATTGATAGCCCGCGCGCCCCGGAACGAAATGGCAAAACATGATCATTGCCAAAACCATGGAAATGAACGTGGCCAAAAGCGCGACGCCGCGGATGATGACGCGATAATTGCGCGGAATGAAAACCAGCGCCAGCGCCGCGAGCAACGGCCAGCCGAAAATGCAGGTTAGGATGGACATTTTAGTTCAGTGGAAAACAGCATAAACCAGGATCACCCGCCCAAGACCAGCCACAGCATCACCGCCAGGCCCAGCACAAACAGGAACGCGTAGGTTTGCAGATTTCCCGTTTGCAGCAGGCGCAGAGCGCGGCCGGTCAAATCCGTGCCGCCGCGCACGGACCCGATGCACAATCCCTCGACCAGCCACCGGTCCACCCAATCCATGACCGCGGCGATGAAATCGTGCGCCCGGATGACCGTCGCCTCATAAAGTTCGTCGAAATAAAAACGGTTCTTCATCGCCGCCGCCAGCGCGCCGAGTTTTTCGGGAAGCGGGTCTTTTTCCGCCCTGGCATACAGTGCGAGCGCCGCGACGAAACCGGCGAACACCAGGAACAAACCGAGCGAGGCGGCTCCGGGGGCGGCGGCGAATGGGGCAAAAAGAGAACGAACAAAACCGGCAGGCGCCTCCGTTTCGCCGGTGAACATGCCCTGGTAAATCCGTTCGATGCCGATGAAACCGCCAATCAGGCTGAAAACGGCCAGGACGACCAACGGCAGGGTCATCACGGCCGGAGTTTCATGCGCGTGCGAAGCGGCTTCCGATTTTTCCCCGCCGTAAAAGACCACGAAGAACAGGCGAAAAATATAAAACGTGGTCAAGCCGGCCACCAGCGCGCCGTCGGCAAAGAGGATGTAATCATGCTGGGCGAGGGCTTGTGCCAGAATGCCGTCCTTGCTGAAGAATCCGCTGAAGGGCCATACGCCCGACAGCGCCAGCGCGCCCGCGAGAAACGTCCAGAACGTCACGGGCATTTTCCTTCGAAGGTTTCCCATTTTCCAGATGTTCTGCTCGTGGTGCAGCGCGATGATCACCGAACCCGCGCCCAGGAACAACAGGGCCTTGAAAAAGGCGTGGGTCGTCAAATGAAACATTGCCGCCGCGGGGCCGGAAAGACCCACCGCCATGACCATGTAGCCCAGTTGCGACAAAGTCGAGTAGGCGATGATACGTTTGATGTCGTCCTGCTGGATGGCGATCAAAGCCGCCAGAAGCGCCGTGAAGCCGCCAATGTAGGCGATCACGTGCAACGCCTCCGCGTTCAGCAAAACAAAAATCCGGCAGAGCATGTAAACGCCGGCGGCAACCATCGTGGCGGCATGGATCAAGGCCGAGACCGGCGTGGGGCCTTCCATCGCGTCCGGCAGCCACACGTGCAGAGGAAACTGGGCGGATTTGCCGACGGCGCCGCAAAAAACCAGGAGGCCGGCGGCGGTGGCGAGAGGCGTCCAGGCGGCGGCGCTGGCTTGGATTTGATGGTGCAATGCCGAGAAATTCAGCGTCCCCAGCAGCCCCCAGGCGAGCAAAATTCCCAGGAGAAATCCAAAATCGCCAAGGCGGTTGACGATAAACGCCTTCTTGGCGGCGTCACCGGCGCTGGGCCGCTCAAACCAGAATCCGATCAGCAGATAGCTCGATACGCCGACCAATTCCCAGAAAATGAACAGTTCAATAAAGTTATTCGACAGCACGATGCCCAGCATCGAAAACGTGAAAAGGCTCATGCATGCAAAGAAACGCGAAAAGCTGCGGTCCTCGCGCATGTAACCGATTGAATAAACGTGGATGGCGCCGCCCACGCCGGTCACGATCAACAGCATCATCATGCTCAAGGCATCCAGCTTGAGGCCGAAATCAACGCGCAGGCCGCCAATGGAAAGCCAGGTGCGAACCGACTCGCCCACCGCCGGATGCCAGCCGTTGGCCTGGATGAAAATGACCGAAAGGAGGAAGCCCGTGACAACGGCGCCGACGGACAAAACCGCGCTCAACGCGCGGGACCGCAGCGTGAACAACGTTATCGCCGCCGCTGAAAACAGCGGCAGAAACAAAATCAGCCAGGGCAACAGTTCGTGTTTCATTTACAATTTCATCGAGGTCAAATCCTCGACGTGCGCGGATTGGCGGCGGCGATAGAGCGCCACAATCAGGGCCAGGCCCACGGAGACCTCCGCCGCCGCGACGGTAATGATGAAGAAGACCAGAATCTGGCCGTTCAAGTTGTCTTTGAAGCGGGAAAATGCCACCAGCGCGAGGTTGGCGGCATTCAACATCAGTTCCAGCGACATGTAAATGACCAGCAAATTACGGCGCATAATGACGCCCAGCAGCCCAAGCGCAAACAATGCGAAGCTCACCGCCAGGTATTGTTCAAGTCCCGCGTGCATGGTTTAGCGGCGGGCCGCGGCCTTTGAGCGGCATTTTTTAAATACGATATTCATGTTTTTGGCCCGCGCCCGCGGGCTATTTTGAATCCTTCCTGCTCAACAAAATCACACCGACCATCGCCACCAGCAGGAGCACGGAGATCACTTCAAAGGGCAAAACATATTGCCGGAAAAGCAACAGTCCCAGCGCCGTTGTGCCGCCCTGGGCCGTGGGCGACGCCAAGGCATGAAGGGGGGTGGAGCGCAGGTTTCGGGCAAAAATTGCCACAATGGCCCCGACGGAAATCACGCCCGCCGCCAGCCCATAGAATTTTATTTTTCGCCGCGCCTCAGCCTTCAAGTCGAGCAGCATGATGACGAAAAGGAACAGGACAATGACCGCGCCCGCATAGACGAGGATCTGGACGGCTGCCAGGAAGAAAGCATGCAACAGGACAAACAGCCCCGCCATGGAGACAATCGTGAGCACCAGAAACATTGCGCTGGTGACGGGATTGCGGCTGAACGGATTGGCAATCACCAGCGCGGCGCACGAAAGGGTCATCGCCGCAAAAACGTAAAACAAAATGTCACTGATTCCCATGTTGTCAGATCAAACCTTCACCGGAAAATCCTCCTGGTCCTTCGCCTCTTCGAACTTGTGCTTCCATTTTCGGATGCCGGGATGGACGCCGCCCAAGGCGAGCAGTTTTTCCTTGTTGAAAATCAATTCCTGGCGGGTCAGACCGGTGATGGAATAATCCTTGAGCAAAAAGATGGCTTCCTCCGGGCATACTTCCTGGCAAAAACCGCAATAGATGCAGCGCAGCATGTTGATTTCAAATTCCCGGGGCATCTTTTCGGCGTTCGGACGGTCGGCGGCGCCGCCGGGACCAGGTGGCGTGATCTGGATGGCCTTGGGGGGGCATACAAATTCACAAAGCTGGCACGAGACGCATTTGGTGTTCCCATCCTGGTCCCGGACAAGATACGGCGCCCCGCGGTAGCCCTCCGGCACGGCCCATTTCTGTTCCGGATACTCCATGGTGACCGTCTTGCCCCCAAACAGCGAGCGGAACAGATGCCGGGCCGTCACCTTGAACCCGCCCGCGATGGCCGGCAGGTAAAGCTTTTCCAAAAACGTCAATGGTTTGCGATTGACAATCATTTTAACTCCTCGCCCACAGCACAACGGCTGTTATCACAATATTCGCCAGCGCCAGCGGCACGAACCGGCGCCATCCCAAATCCATCAACTGGTCATAGCGAAACCGCGGGAACATCCACCGCACCCAGATGAACAGCGTCATGATGAACGCCATTTTGGCCAGAAATACCAGCACCTGCGCCAGGCCGATCCACGCCGTATGCGCCGGCTGATCCAAGCCCCAGAATGGCAGCGTCCAGCCGCCAAAAAACAACGTTGTTATCATTCCCGACGCCGCGACCATATTGGAGTATTCCGCCAGAAAAAACAGGGCGAACTTCATGGAACTGTATTCGGTGTGATAGCCGCCGACCAATTCCGTCTCCGCCTCCGGCAAATCGAAAGGAAGCCGGTTCGTTTCCGCGAATCCCGCCACCAAAAAAATGATGAATGAAAGCGGCGCGTAGAGGAGCAGCCAGCCGTGCTGCGCCTGCCACGAAATGACCCGGCTCAAGTTCAGGCTGCCGGCAATCAGAAAAACCGGGATCACGCTCATGCCCATGGAAATTTCATACGAAATCATCTGCGCGCTCGACCGGATGCCGCCCAGAAAGGGATATTTCGAATTGGCCGCGTAGCCCGCCAGCACGATGCCATACACGCCCAGCGACACGATGCCGAACGTGTACAAAATGCCCACGTTCAAATCGGCAATGACCATCTTTTGATGGCCCATATACGAGCCAAACGGAATCACGGCCACGACCAGGATCGAGGGAATCACGGAAATTGCCGGCGCCAGCCAGAAATACGCCTTGCGAACGCCGGCCGGCGTAAAATCCTCTTTCAGGATGAATTTGACGCCGTCGGCCAGCGGCTGAAAAATTCCCATGCGCGTCAGCACCGGCCCCGCCAATGGAATATATTTTACAAACGGCGGCGCGACGCGGTTTGGTCCCACGCGGTCCTGTATCCAGGCGGAAATTTTCCGTTCCACCAGCACGGCGTATGCCGCCAACGTTTGCAGCACGCCAATGACGATGACGATTTTAACGATGCTGAAGATGACGAAATTCCAGTTCATTTCACAATAATTTCATCTCCGCCAAATGATCTCCTCCATCAAGCAAGTCTCGAATAATCTGTTCCGACCACGGTTCCAGCTTATCTGAAAAATTTTGCAACTCACGCAATTCTTCGAGGGGGACGAATTTGCCGCTCAAAGATGTGCCTCGTCTTTCAAAGAACTCCGCATTACTCAGGACCACGGTGACATCGTCCGTTTCAGCGCGCCATTCATAGACAAGGGCAATGTGCCTGGCGGTTGAGCCGCCCCGGTCAACGTGGATGGCACCCAATAAGTTGAGGGATTGAGCTTCAAGGCTTAACCGAAGCTCTTCATGCAACTCACGTATTACCCCTTGCAGGATGGATTGCCCGTTAGCCGCGTCTTCGCGGCGCACGTGGCCGCCCGCCCAAATGACCAGACGCTCGTGGAGCGCGTTGTCTTCCTGCTTTTCCCGTCGGCGCAAGCGGAGGACTTGTCCGCCTTTTGTCCGAACCACGACCACCGGCAACGCTTGAAGCATTTCAACCGAGGCTTCGGCTTCGGCGCGAGGGATATAACTACCCTGGTTTACGAAGAGGTTGACCAGTTCACTCGCTTTCGCGCCAGTAACGGAGCTTTTTTCTTGAAATATTTTTTGGGCCTCGGCTTTGTTTATACAAAGAATTTCCTCTTCAAGTTGATCGGAAATCAAATCAAGCACGATTCCCGCCACTTTCTCGGCGGTTTTCTTCTTATCCGACCCCGGCAGCGATGTGTTTACTTCAAATATTCTGAAAAATCTTCCCAACCGGCTGCAGGCCGCTTGCGTATTCGCCCTGAACCGTTCAAGCACGGCATCATTCATAATTGAACCCGTGGCGCCTTCGACCGGTAAATCACCCTGCTCGCGCTTCATTGCGTCACCTGGAGAGGCTGTCATCACAATAACTCCCGATATACGTTTTCGCCAATCAGGAAGGAGAAGAAAGCGTTCGACGGTTTCTCTTTCTTCCCGGCGAATCCGCGCCAAACGCTCCATCATTTCCAGCCATGCGATTGAATCGAATAAACCGCGGTCCAGGATTAAAATTTCAGGATCATCCACTCGCGGTGGTATCTGGGTTTTCTCAAGAATTTGAGCGAGCGTGGTGCAGGCGGTCCAAACGTTAAAATTCGAATGCTTCTTATCCCGGATGGGACAAACAGAAGCTCTTTCCACAACAACTTCAACCTTAAAACCGCACCTTTTTAAGAAAGCGTTTACGGCGGACAATGTTGTGGTTTTTCCAGCCTTTGGCGTGCCAGCAAATTCAATGACGATGGGTTTTCGCCCTTTTCTCTTAAAATCGCCAGCCAGACTTTCAGCGCGAATTTGCAAGCTCGTTTTCACTTTTTACTTTATAAAGAAACGCTTTTTCCCAAATCTCCCAATCCCGCCCAGGTCAAACCGTTGAAGGCCGCGACGTCCCGGGCCATTTCTTTGAACAAACCTTCGATGGTCAGGAAGCCGTCCCTGCCGGTCACGTTGAAAACCAGGTCGTGTAAAAATTCCCATTCGGGGCGGGCGTCGCCCGGCGGCTCAACCGCCTTCATAAATCGTTGCACCCGTCCCTTGGCATTCGTAAACGTGCCGCGCTTTTCGGCGTGGGCGCAGCCGGGTAAAAGATAATGCGCCGCCTTCGTGGTCGCATTGGGCAGAATGTCGCTGACAACGAGCGTTTCCAGCTTGCCGAGCAGTTCCGCGCTGATGCCGTGCTTCGTCACGTCCTCGCCAAAAACCAGCAGCGTTTTGATCCGCCCGGAGGCAATGCCATTGGCGATTTGCGGCAGGTTCGTCCCCATCTCCGTGAAGCAAATTCCCGTCAGCCGTGCTCCATTCGTATTGGGGTTGCGGTCGGCGTTGAGAAGCAATTTGTCGGCTTCGCCCGTTCGCGGGACCGAATCGCTCAATGCGGCCGCCTGCTTTTTCAACCCGGCCAGCAGCCAGAGTTCCTCGTTTGTCTGGCGCGCCGACGCGATAATGGCCACCGAACCCCGCGCCGCGCTTTTGAGCTTTTCCGCGATTTCATTCAGCGCAATCGCCCAGGCCGATTTTTGTCCGCGCACGATCACGTCGCGCAGCCGGTCTTCGCGTCCGATCCACTTGTAATTCAGCCGTCCGTAATCGCACATCCAGCAGGAGTTCACCGCGTCGTTCTGGCGCGGCTCGTAACGGTACACGGCCTCCTCGCGCGAGCCGATGATGATATTACAGCCGGTGGCGCAACTGGCGCAGACGCTCCTGGTCTCCTTCAAAAACCAGACCCGCATCTTGAACCGGAAATCCTTGGAAGTGAGCGCGCCGACCGGGCAGATGTCCACCGTGTTGAGGGTGTAGTTGTTGTCGAAAACCTTGCCGGGATAGGCCGTCAGGGTGTTGTAACTGCCGCGATTGACGATGCCCAGCGCGTCGTCGCCCGCAATTTCCTTGCTGAAACGGATGCAGCGCGTGCAGAGGATGCAGCGCTCGTCGTCCAGAACGATCCGCGGGCCGAGGTCAACCGCCTTGGGCTTGTGGACCTTGGCTTCCACGAACCGGCTTTGGGACTGGCCGTAATCGAGCGAGTATTCCTGCAATTTGCATTCGCCGGCCTGGTCACAGATCGGGCAGTCGAGCGGATGATTGATGAGCAAAAATTCCAGCACGCCTTCGCGCATTTGTTTGACCGCCGGCGTGTTGGTGTAAATTTCCATGCCCGGCGAAATGGGCGTTGCACAGGCGATGGCGGGGCGCGGGGACCTGGCGATTTTAGGCGTGCCATCGGCGTTCAAGATCGGTTTGCGGTCGGGCCCGAGCGTCGGCGTTCCAAATTCCACGAGGCACATCCGGCAATTGCCGGCCACGGGAAGCTTGGGATGATAGCAATAATGCGGCACGTCCACGCTGACCTGGGCGCAGGCCTGGATCATGGTCGTGGGAATCAATTTGCCCGAAATCGGGTCGGGCGTCAGCCTCGGCGCCTCGACTTCTCGCCCGTCCACCTTCACCTTGATTTTTTCAATGGCGGGCGCGGGCGTCCTGGTTGTTTCCTGGGTGCTCACAAACTAAATTCTTTTAATCATGATTTCTGAAAAACTCCGTGTCCCCGCGGTTCATCCAATGAATGCGCCGTTGCCAGTTCATGCCGCACCGGCGGCGTGGCGGCAGCCGGGCCGGTCTTTTCCTTCGCCCGCCGCTCCTCATCCGCCTTGCCCTTTGCAACAAACTCATCCTTGAATTTCCCGACGAAACTTTGCACCGGCCATGAGCAGGCCTCGCCAAACGCGCAAATCGTCCTGCCGCCGGGAATGTTGTCGGCAATTTTAATGAGATAATCGGCGTCGCCCGCGCGGCCTTCGCCGTGGGTGAGGCGATGCAGGGCCTTGCTCATCCACAACGAGCCTTCGCGGCACGGCGTGCATTGGCCGCAGCTTTCATGGGCGTAAAAAACGGCGATGTTCGCGAGCGCCTCCACAATGTCCACGCTGTCGTCCATCACAATGATGGCGCTTGAACCGCTCATCGAACCGGCGGCAATCAGGGAATCGAAATCATACGGCAGGTCCAGCATGTCCGTTTCCTGCTCGATCATTTTGCCTTCGGCGTCCTTCTTCTTCAGCTTGAACTTTTCGCCCGCCTTGAAAACCTTGGCCGAGGAACCGCCTGGAATCACGGCCTTCAACTTGCGGCCATCGGGCAGTCCGCCGCCGAATTTTTCATCAAAAATCAATTCGCCGATCGTCGCCCTGCCCACTTCAATTTCATAGTAGCCGGGCTTTTTCACGCGCCCGCTCAGGCTCACGATGCGCGTGCCGGTGTTGTTGGGCGTGCCCAGCTTCGCAAATTCCGCGCCGCCCATTGCCACGATGTGCTTGATATTGCAGAGCGTTTCCACGTTGTTGACGATGGTCGGGCACATCCACAAACCCAGCACCGCCGGAAAATACGGGGGCTTGATCCGCGGATACGCCCGTTTGCCCTCCAGCGATTCGATCAGCCCCGTTTCCTCCCCGCAAATATACGCCCCCGCGCCGCGATGAACGTAAATTTCCAGATCATAGCCGCTGCCGAGAATGTTTTTGCCCAAAAAATTCTTCGAGCGCGCTTCCGCCAGCGCACGGTTCAAAATCCTCGCCCCCCCGGCCATCTCGCCCCGGATGTAAATGTAGGCCAGATGCGCGTTGTTGGCGTAGCAGGCAATAATCATGCCTTCGAGCAACTGGTGCGGGTCCTTGTAAATGATCTGGCGGTCCTTGAACGTGCCCGGTTCCGATTCGTCGGCGTTGCAGATGAGATACACCGGCTTGCCGCTCTTGTGATCCACAAAGCTCCACTTCAAGCCGCACGAAAACCCGGCGCCGCCGCGCCCGCGCAGGCCCGAAACCTTGACGTCGTCCCGGATTTGTTCCTGTGGCGATTTTTTCCCGCCGTTCGGCAACTCCCTGGGCTGCATTGCCAGCGCCTTCTTCAAAATTTCATAGCCGCCGTGGCGCAGATAGCACCCGATGTCCGGGGTGTAGCCCGGCTCATCGGCGTATTTTAAAATCAATTTGTATTCCCGTGCCATGTCAACTTGACTTTCAAATAAATTTTCCTAGCTTGAATGGGCGCTTTTGCCCGATGGTGTAACGGTAGCACAGCAGACTCTGGATCTGTTTGTCATGGTTCAAATCCATGTCGGGCAGCCAGTTCATTTTGCCTCCCCCGGTTTTTTCGCGCTCAAAACCTTTTCAACAGGAGGGATGCGCGCAGCGCCCCTGTCTCGCGGGACGGCGTTGTTTTCATGTTTTCGTTTTTTTGCCATGCCTCGCGCCATTATTCGCATTCCGCCACGATTTCATCCGCTCTTTTTTGGCTGACTGCTTCGTAAAAATTGTCGTTGCACATCATCACCGGCGCCGTGCCGCAACTGGCCAGGCACTCGACGAATTCGACCGTGAACTTTCCGTCTTTTGTCGTCTGCGGACCATGGGCACGCGCGTCCAGGCCCAGTTTTCGGCAGAAATGTTCGTGCAATTCATGCGCGCCGCCCAGCGCGCAACTCAAGGTGCGGCAGACCTTGATCTGGTGCTTGCCCATGGGCCGCTGCCGCAGCATGGGATAAAACGTCACCAACTCATAGACGTTGATCGGCTGCAGACCCAGTTTTTTGGCGGTCCACTCCACGGCTTGCTGGGAAATCCAGCCAAACCGGTCCTGAATGGCGTGCAAAACCATCAACGACGCCGCGCGCTTTTCGGGATAATGCGTGAGCAATTCGTTCACCTCGGCTTCGAGCGCGGCGGTCACGGCAAAGTCCGGCTGCGCCAGCAGCGGATTCGGGATGGGAACGGTTGGCGGCGCGGCGTTCATCGGTCGCATTCTCCCATCACAAAATCCAGCGAACCCAGAACGGCCACCGTGTCGCTGATCAGGCAGCCCGGGAAAATTTTGGGAATGATGCTTAGGTTCACGAAACTCGGCGCGCGGATTTTCAGCCGATAGGGCACTCCGCCGCCCTTGCTGTGGATGTAAAAACCGAGTTCGCCCTTCGGATTTTCGTGGCCGAAATAGACTTCGCCCGGCGGACAATTCATTCCTTCCGTCACCAGCATGAATTGATGGATTAACTCCTCCATCTTCGTCATCACTTTTTCCTTCCGTGGCAACAACACCTTTCCGTTGTCCACGCAGACCGGCTCGCCGGTCTTGTTCTCCGCCCCGCCGGGGATTTTTTTGATGCACTGCCGCAAAATCCGCACACTCTGCCGCATCTCCTCCATCCGCACCAGATAGCGGTCGTAACAATCGCCCGTTTCACCAACGGGAACGTCAAATTCCAGTTCCTTGTAACACAAATAGGGCTGGTTCTTGCGCAAATCCCATTCCACGCCGCTGCCGCGCAGATTGGGACCGCTCAACCCATAATCCAGGGCGTCCTGCCTGGAAATGACCGCGAGGTCGCGCGCCCGGTCCACCCAGATGCGGTTGCGCGTCAGCAGCACTTCAACCTCGTCCAATGCCGGAATGAACCCGTCGCAGAACGCCGCGCATTGATCCAGCCAGGTCGTCGGGATATCGCGCATCACGCCGCCCACCCGCGTGTAGCTGGTGGTGAACCGCGCGCCGCAGAGGGCCTCGGCAAGATCATAAATCTTCTCCCGCTCCGTAAACGTCAGCAAAAAGACCGTTACCGCCCCCATGTCCATTGCAAAAGCTCCCAACCCCAACAGATGCGCGGAAATCCGCGCCAGTTCGGCGCACATCACCCGGATATATTGGCAGCGCGGCGGCAGTTTGTCATGGATGCCGAGCAGTTTTTCCACCGCGAGCGCATAGGCAACGTTGTTCGCCAGCGGCGCCAGGTAATCCAGACGGTCCGTGTAGGGAATGAACTGCGTGTAGGTCATGTTCTCGGCGATTTTTTCATCGCCGCGATGCAGATAACCGACGTCCGGGTCGGCTTTGGTAATCACTTCGCCGTCCAATTCCAGCACGATCCGCAACACGCCGTGCGTGGCAGGATGCGACGGCCCCATGTTCAGCACCATCTTCTCGTCCCGGACTTCCGGCAGTTCGTCCGGCGCCCGCGCGATGCGCGCGGCCGAATCGCTGAATTCAATGTCTTGAACCGTTGGCATGGCTATTTCTTCTCAATCGGCCCCGGCCCCTTGGGATGGCCGTGCGCCTCGCGAATGTCATGCCGGCGTTCCAACCGGCCAATTGTTTCAATTTCATCCGTCTCAGGAATCCTGATGCGCGGCTCGCGCGCCATTGCCGAATTGCCTCCGGCCACCGTTACAAACGGCCCGCCCATCATCGGTGTCGTCTTTGTAAACGCGACGCCCGGCAATTCCGTTTCCTTGCCGGCCAGCGGAAAATCCTTCCGCAGCGGAAAATACGGATAGCCGTCCCACATCAATATCCGCCGCAAATCCGGATGCTCCCGGAAATGGATGCCCATCATGTCGTAAATCTCGCGCTCATGCCAGTTGGCAGTGCTCCAAACCCCGACAACACTGGGCAATTTCGATTTTTCCTCGCTGACATCGGTCCGAATCCTCAATTCACATCCATTCCGCAGGCCCCGCAAAAAATAAAGAATCGTCCAGCGCGGATCGTCCCCGTAATGATCCAGGCTGGTGATGTCCACCAGATAATTGAAATCCAAGTCGTTTTTGGCGTAGTTGCAAATTTCAACGATTTTTTCCGCGTCCGAAAGCCGCACCGAGATTTCGGCGCGAAACTCCATCGGCTCGGAAATCCACGCTCCAAACTTTGCCTTGAGTTTTTGTGCCGCCTGAAGAGAAGTCATCGGATGGCGTCCCTGGATTTGACGGCTGGCGGCGCGCCACTCACGCGGCCTCCTTTTTGAGATTGGCGAGGGTCAGTTTTTCGAGCACCGGCTCCTTGCTGATCTTGTTTTGGAGCTTCATGAGCGCATCGAGCACCGCTTCCGGGCGCGGCGGACAGCCGCTCACATAGACGTCCACCGGAACGATGTTGTCCACCCCTTGCAACACCGCGTAACTGCGATACATTCCGCCGGTCGAGGCGCATGCCCCCATCGCGATGCACCATTTGGGTTGCGGCATCTGGTCCCAGATGCGCCTGACGGCGAGCGCCATCTTGTAGGTGACCGTTCCGGCCACAATCATGCAATCGGCCTGCCGCGGCGAAAAGCGCATCACTTCCGAACCAAATCGCGCTATGTCGAACCGGCTCGCGCCCACGGCCATCAATTCTATCGCGCAGCAGGCCAGCCCCATGGGCATCGGCCACACTGAGTTCTTCCGAAACCAGTTGAGTGCCGCGTCCACCGTGGTGACCACCACGTCTCCTTCGATCTTTGAATTATAGCCGATTTCGGTTTCCGTTTGCATAACAAGGCGCTCGAAATAAAGACGATTTAAGCCTACCTCCAGCAAAAACGCGGGGCAAGTTAATTTGTGATTTTTTTCACAAGCTTCTTCGCCTGAGGCTTCTTTCAAATTGACATCGCTGCATTTGCCGGATACCTGGGCTTTGGCATTGCGCTAAACGGCGGCATCTGCCGCCGCAATGCCTCCGTTCCGGCGCCACAACCCGTTGGGAAGCCCGCCGCCGCATCGCTTCTTCAGCCTGCCTTTCCCAGGCAGGCATAGAAATTGTCAAGAAATAAAACCAGGGTGCCTTTGCGCGCTTGTCCTCAAACCGGCAAAGCGCTGTTCTTTATGGACGGCCCGTGTTCGACAAGCCCCGCCAAGCCGGGGAATAAAACGACAGGGCTTTCATTCAGACGCAAAGATGGATTCAAATCCGCCGCAATTGAAAACCCGATTCCCGTTGAAGCCGCGTGCAACCCATGGCCCGACAAAGGTCCGCCGGCTGAAAGTCAACTCCAGCTTATTTTTCAGCGAGTTCGGCAAGCTTGGCGCCGGCCCGGCCCGAATCAATTGTTTCGGACGCGAGTTCCCGGCCAGCCTCCACCGACCGTGTGGCGCCTCCCACGTAGAGCGCCGCCGCCGCATTGAGCAAAACGGCGTCGCGTTTGGGGCCTTTTTCCCCGCCAGTCAGAATTTGGCGCACAATTTCGGCGTTCTCCTCCTTTCCGCCGCCCAGCAAATCCGCCAGGGTCGCCCGCGAGGGCGAAACCCGCCCTGGAACGGACGTTGAGACCGAAAACCCGCGTTCCTGGTAAAATTCGGCAATGACGTTTTCGCCCAGCGTGGATAATTCATCCAAAAAACCGGCGCCGGGAACCCGTCCGCAAACCGCCATGGCCCGCCGCACGCCGAGCATCCGCGCGACGCGCGCCATGGTTTCGCACCATTCCGGCAAGGGCACGCCAATGAGCATGGCCGATGGCCGGGCGGGATTGAGCAACGGCCCAAGCAGATTGAAAATGGTCCGCTGGCCGCGTTCGGCGCATAATTTTCGCGCCGGAGAAATGCTCTTGAACGCCGGATGGTACGCCGGCGCAAAAAAGAAGGCGAACTGGCGCTCCCGCAATGATTGGGCCGCCGCCGGCGGCGGCAGGTCAATCCGGATTCCAAGAGCCTCGAGCACATCCGCGCTGCCGGCCCGCGACGTCACCGCGCGGTTCCCATGTTTGGCCACCGTCACGCCGGCTGCCGCGCAAAGGATGGCGGCGGCGGTCGAAATATTGAACGTTCCGAGCCGGTCGCCGCCCGTTCCCACCACGTCCAGAATTTCCCGGTTGCGCGTCGCCTCGCCAATGGGCGGCACCACCGCCTTGCCCCGCAGCGCCCGCGCAAACGCCGCAATTTCAGCCGGCGTTTCCCCCTTGCGCGCAAATGCCGTCAAAAATTCCGCCTTCAATTCCACCGGCACATTTTCATTGGCCAAGCATTCCACGGAGACAACGCATTGTTCTTCCTCGAGCGATTGACCGTTCTCAAAAATCCTGATGAATTGTGCCAACATCACGGACAATGTAGTCGCGTGGAAACGGCGCTTAAAGTGAAATGCTCGAAAGGGCCGGATCAAATTTTCCAATGAACTTGAAACGCGCGCCGCGAAACTTGAGACTGTTCCTTTATGCATGACGCGTCATCCCCGGACACCCGGTCTGATCCGCCCCATGCGCCTGATGCAACCGCTTCAGGCGAAGGCGCTTACGCGGTTTTGAGGAACGCCAATTTCTTCCGCTACCTCATTGGGCGGTTCGTGGCCGCGCTGGGGCAGCAGATGCTCGTTGCGGCGATTGACTGGGAGTTGTTCCAGCGCACCGGCTCGCCGCTGGCGCTGGCCTTCGTGGGATTGTCACTGATGGCGCCGATGTTGTTATGCACGCTGCCCGCGGGGCACGTGGCCGATACATTCAATCGAAAGACAATCATCCTGGCATCCACGCTTGTCCTGGCCGCGGCGAGCCTGGGTTTGATGATCGTATCGGCATTGTTGCTGAACGTGGGCTGGATTTATTTTTTTCTCGTGATCATTGGGGTGGCGCGGACGTTCCTGTGGCCGGCGAGCGCGGCGTTTGTGCCCAGTCTGGTGCCGCGCCATCAGTTTGCGCGGGCGGTCACCTACAACAGCGGCGCCTTTCAATTTTCCTGCGTGGCGGGGCCGGCGATTTGCGGACTGGTCATTTTGCTGTCCCACCAAAGGGCCTGGCCGGTTTATGCGCTCAATGTGCTGGCTTCCGCGGCCTGTTTCGCGCTGGTGGTTCCCATCCGGCATGACCACAAGGAAAGGCCTGCCGAGCCGGTTTCCATAAGGAGCCTCATCGAGGGGTTCCGATTCGTGTTCCATGAGCGCATCATCCTGGGAGTCATTACGCTGGATTTGTTCGCGGTGCTCCTGGGCGGCGCTGTTTCGCTGCTTCCGATCTACGCCGTCATCCTGCACGGCGGACCCGGCGGCTACGGGTTGCTTCGGGCGGCCATGGCCGTTGGCGCGGTGATTTGCGCCATCATTCTGGCCCATCGCCCGCCGCTGCAAAAAGCCGGGCGATCCATGCTGGCGGCCGTGAGTGTTTTTGGCGTGGCAACCATTTTATTCGGCGTGGCCAACCGAAACTGCCTGGGGCCATGGATTCCGTTGCCCGATCCGGTTTGGTTCTGGTTCTCGTTTGCCATGCTGGCGCTGGCGGGCGCCGTGGACAACGTCAGCGTCGTGGTGCGGCAGACGCTGGTGCAAATTCTCACGCCCGATGAAAAACGCGGGCGTGTTTCGGCCGTCAACAGCCTGTTTATTGGCACGTCCAATGAAATGGGCGGTTTCGAATCCGGCGCGGTCGCGGAACTTTTTGGGCCGGCGATGGGCCATTCCGTCCAAACCGGCGCCATTATCTCAGCCGTTTCGGGCGGCGCGGGAACGATCCTGACCGTGCTCGCGGTAGCCTGGATTTGGCCGCAAATCCGCCGTTACGGCAAACTGGCGTAAGCCGCGCCCGTTCAGTTGGGAGGGATTTTCGCTTCCCACATCCTCTTGACGCGCCGTGTGGGAGGTTTATTTTCGGCGCATGAGAACGATTCCACTTGGGACGTTGATTTTGGCCTCATTTGCCTGGACGCCCATGGCCGCGCGCGCGCAGGAAAATTCCGAACCGTTGACGCCATTGCCCGCGCACGCGCAGGGAAGCGCACAACCGGAGGCCGTGGCCGGCGGAGCGCAGGAAAGCGCGGAACAACAGGAGATTGACAAATTATCAGGCCAAATCCAGGACATGGAGTCCGCCCAACAGTTGCAGGACCAGCGGATGACCGCGCTGAAAAAACAAATCGTTGATTTGCAGGCCAAACTCAACGATCCGGCCAAATCCGGTTTTGCCAGCGCGGATGATCTAAAGAATCTGGCCGATCAGATGCAGGCGATTGACAGGAAACGGGAGTCGGACAACCGGCAAATCCTAAAGGAGCTGGAAAAAGTGGAAAAGGCGCTTGGCGCGGCGCCCGGCAAAAACGGCGCGCCGGTCATTTCCGGCGGCCCGGACAACGCCGGCGCGCCGGCAACCGGGCCGGAAAATCAAACCGGATATTACTATCAAGTTCAGAGCGGCAACACGTTGTCCGCCATTGCAAAGGCCTACACCGAACAAGGACACAAGGTGACCGTGGCACAAATTTTGGCGGCGAATCCGGGATTGAATCCAAAAAATCTGATTGTGGGGAGGAAGATTTTTATTCCGGCGAAATGAGAGACCTTGCGGGAGGACGGAGTCAGGGGCGGGCGGCGGTGGCGTTGGTCTCGAAATAAACAACCGTTTCGCCGGGTTTGGCGTAACCGAGCTTTTCACGGGCCAATCGTTCAACGGCCTTGGGATCGGTCTGGAGGGCTTGGATTTGGGCCTGAAGGAGGCGGGACAGTTCAGTTTCCCTTTGCAGTTCCGTTTTCAAACGCAGATTGTCCCGTTGATAGCGTTCGTTGGTCTGGATGAGGGGCAGGTAGCACAGGCCTATCAGCAGCAGAACCGCCACGACGACCAGCACGAGAACGATTTTGGTCAGCTTGCTCCAGATGCCCAGGTCCACATTCACGCCGCCAGTAAATCATGCCCCGCGCCGCCGGCAAACTTTATCGGCTGAAAGTTTTGTGACTTTCCAGCAGGCCATTCGGGGCAAAGGCCAGTTGCATATAACAGCCCGGCACGTAAGTCTGGTTGTAAAAGACGGGCGGCGGAAACAGGTCCGGCGTGGGAAAAGGCTCCGGCCACGCGTCCATATAGCCGGCGCGCAACATCCAGTCGGCAACAATCGTGCCATCGGAAAGCCTGGCATATTTGTCGGGCGGCCCGTAATCAAGCACGGCCTGATCGTATGTGTAATGGCCAATGCGAGCCGGCCAGTCCACACGCGTCGTGGCGCACCCGCCAATTGCCGCGGCGAGGAGGGTCATCCAAAGCCATTTTTCGATCGCGCCCCTGTTCATGAATGAAATCTACGCGCGCGCCCGCCAGGCGCAAGCGCCGGATTTTATTGTCAGAACCGGCTCAACCGGGTATCCATTTCGGCCACATGCTCAAAGCGTTGCTGTTGATACTGGACCCGGCCGATTCATGGGAAGGAGTGGCCCTATCACGACGCGGACTTGGACTCACCCTGCTCCTTTATCTTGCGCCGATGATGCTGATTGTGGCGGCGGCCGAGGGTTGCGGCCTGGCCGAGTGGGGCCATGCCCAGGCGCCGCCGGCCGGCACAAGGATATTCACGCCCGGCCAGGCCGCCGTGGCGGAAGCGTTCCAGGAAATCCTGATGCTGGCCGCGATCGCCTTATGCGCCTATCTTATCAAGGCCCTGGGCGACACTTTCCATGGGCGGAACACCTATACGCAGGCCTTTAAAGTGGTGGCATACGGATTAAGTCCGATATTTCTGCTGCGGCTGCTGGATGTGGTGCCCGCGCTCAGTTTGTGGATTCCCTGGGTGATCGGCATCATGCTGACGATGAAAATTCTTTACCACGGCGTGCCGATTGTCTTGAAACCCGATCCGCCCCATGCCTTCGGCCTTTATTTGATGAGCTGCCTGCTCATTGCCATGGTCACTGCCGCGGAACGTTTCATTTCCATTGGCGCGCTTACCGGCGAGTTTACCCGGCTTTCAAGCCTGATTGACGATCTGGGCAGCCGGCTCCATTTTTAACCGTGAGAACACCCTTGGAAGACAAGCTTCTGGACGCGCTGCTGGAATTGGAGGAGACCGCCACCAGCGGGGCGGGCGCCGCGGAACATCGGAACCTGCTGCCGCTGTTTGCACGGGTTGACACGATGGCCGGACGGCTTCCGCGCGGCACAAATCCGGTGTTGCTCCATTATTTGGGAAAAAAAAGTTATCAAAAAGCGCGCCTCTTCCTGCAGGGACGCGACCCGGAAAATCAGCGCGGCGCCTGCGGGCGCAAAAGCTGAACGCTGGTGTCCCCGACTCGCCCGCGGCCTGGTCGAGCCTGGGCGGCTTGCCGCGTTCCGCCGCGACTTTGTAAAATTTTTCACATGGATGACGACACCATTGCGGCCATCGCCACGCCTGTTGGAGAAGGCGGCGTGGCCGTCATTCGCGTCTCCGGACGCCGCGCTCCCGCCGTGGCCGACATCTGTTTTCGGCCGGCGGGAAAAGATTCATTGCCGCCATCCCGCATGGCCACGCATACCATCGCCTACGGCAGAATCGTGCGCGGTGAAAAAATGGTGGATGAAGTGTTGCTGGCCGTTCTGCGCGCGCCGCGGACGTTCACCCGCGAGGACACTGTGGAAATTTTCTGTCACGGGGGCATCTTGCCCGCGAAAATGGCCCTCGATGCCATCCTGGAAGGCGGCGCGCGGCTGGCCGAGCCGGGTGAATTCACCCGCCGCGCCTTTTTGAACGGTCGCCTCGACCTGGCCCAGGCCGAGGCGGTGGCGGATTTGATCCGTTCGCGGACGGAACTGGCCTTGGCCGCCGCCAACGAACAACTGGCCGGAGCGCTCTCGCGCCGCGTCAATGCTCTTCGCGACGATCTGCTCAACATCCTGGCCCACGTCGAAGCGCACATTGATTTTCCAGACGAAGACATCGCGCCCGACGCCCGCGGCAAATTACTCGCGCGCCTCGAAGACGGCGCCGCCTGCATCGCCAAATTGCTCGCCACCGCGAACGAAGGCCGGATTCTCCGGCACGGCATCCGCGCCGCCATCATTGGCCGGCCCAATGCCGGAAAATCCAGCCTGCTCAATCAATTGCTCGGACGCGAGCGCGCCATTGTCTCGCCCATTCCGGGCACCACGCGCGATACCATCGAGGAAACCGCCAACGTTCGCGGTCTGCCCATCGTGTTCATTGACACGGCGGGCCTGCGCGAGGCCCGCGATGAAATCGAAGCCGAAGGCATCCGTCGCAGCCGCGAATCGCTGGCGCAAGCCGAATTGATTTTGCACGTGCTCGACGCCGGCGAATTGCCCGAGACCGCGGGCAACGATTCATTCGCCGGAAAAAAACGCATTACGGTGCGCAACAAGATGGATTTGGACCCGGCCTGGCAGGGTCACGCCGGCGCCAAACCCCGGACGGAGGCGGCGGGCGCCGATAAGGTCGTTGAGGTATCGTGTCGGACCGGGCAGGGAATTGAAGAATTGAAGGAGGCCATCAAAGAAACGGTCTGGTCGGGCCAAATCACCGGCGAAATGTTCCAGGTCATGATCAATTCACGGCACCAGGATGCGCTGAACCGCGCTCGGGCCGCGGCACAGCGCACCATGGAAGCATTGCGGAGCGGCGCCAGCCTGGAGTTGGTCGCCCTGGATTTGCGCATTGCGGTGGCTGCTGTCGGCGAAATCGTCGGCAAGACCGCGACCGAAGACCTGCTGGACTCCATTTTCAGCGCCTTTTGCATCGGCAAATAGGGGCGCGACCACAAGGCCGTCCTTTTTTCGTGACACCACCCCTTTCCCGAAAATTTGACAAGGTTTATTCGCGCCGGGATACTATGGAGGATGATTGCACCGGAGAATCCAGGGAAGCCATGACCGCCAATACCTCCAAAACCGCCGCCAAACCGAGCCGGGAAGGCCTCGATCCCACGCCAATGTGGTATAAGAACGGCGTCATTTACGAAGTTCACGTCCGGGCCTTCCAGGACAGTGATGGCGACGGCACGGGCGATTTCCGCGGCCTGACCACCTGCCTGGATTATCTCCGCGACCTCGGCGTTACAGCCATCTGGCTGCTTCCTTTCTATCCTTCCCCGCTCAAGGACGACGGCTATGACATCTCCGATTATTACGGCGTGCATCCCATGTATGGCACGCTGCCGGACTTCAAGGAGTTCCTGCGCGAGGCCCATCGCCACGGTTTGCGCGTCATCACCGAGATGGTGCTCAATCATACCTCGGACCAGCACGCCTGGTTTCAGCGCGCCCGCCGCGCGCCTCCCTCAAGCGCCTGGCGCGATTACTACGTCTGGAGTGATTCTCCCGACAAATACAAGGGCACCCGCATCATCTTCAAGGATGCCGAGCTTTCAAACTGGACCTGGGACGCGCGCGCCAAGGCCTTTTACTGGCATCGCTTCTTTTCACACCAGCCGGACCTGAACTTCGACAATCCGGCAGTCCATGAGGAAATGATCAAGGTCCTCGATTTCTGGTTCGACATGGGCGTGGACGGCATGCGGCTGGACGCGGTGCCCTATCTCTATGAACGCGAAGGCACCAGTTGTGAGAACCTGCCCGAAACGCACGCCTTTTTGAAAAAATTGCGCCAGCACGTGGACGACAAATATGGCGACCGCATGCTCCTCGCCGAGGCAAACCAATGGCCGGACGACGCCGTGGCCTACTTCGGCTCCGGCAAGGGCGATGAATGCCACATGGCCTTTCATTTTCCCCTCATGCCCCGCATTTTCATGTCCCTGCGCATGGAAGACCGCGTCCCCGTGGTGGACATCCTCCAACAAACGCCGCCCATCCCGGAAACCGCCCAATGGGCGCTCTTTCTGCGCAATCACGATGAACTCACTCTCGAAATGGTGACCGATGAGGAACGCGACTACATGTATCGCATGTACGCCCACGTGCACCAGGCCCGGCTCAACCTCGGCATCCGCCGGCGGCTCGCCCCGCTCGTCGGCAACGACCGCAAGCGCATCGAATTGCTCTGCGCCCTGCTGTTTTCTCTCCCCGGCACGCCCGTCATTTACTACGGCGATGAAATCGGCATGGGCGAAAATATTTATCTGGGCGATCGCAACGGCGTCCGCACACCCATGCAATGGAGCGCCGATAAAAACGCCGGTTTTTCCCGCGCCAATCCCCAGAGCCTCTACCTGCCCATCAACCTCGACCCCGAAAACCATTACGAAGCCGTTAACGTGGAAACCCAGGAGCGCAACAATCATTCCCTGCTCTGGTGGATGCGGCGCTTCATCGCCCTCTACAAAAATTACCAGGCCTTCGGGCGCGGAACCATCGAGTTCCTCAATCCCGAAAACCGCAAAATCTTCGCCTGCATCCGCCGCTTCCAGAATGAAGTCATCCTCGTCGCCGCCAACCTCTCGCGCTTCGTCCAGCCCGTCGAACTGGACCTCGCCTCCTGCCAGTCTCTCGTCCCCGTGGAACTCTTCGGACGCACGGAATTCCCGCCCATCACCGACAAACCTTATTTCCTCACCCTCGGCCCCCATGCCTTTTACTGGTTTTCCCTCGAAGCCAAACCGCCTCCGGGCGCCGAATCCCCCGTGTCCGTGGACCCCCTGTCCCGTCCCCTCCTGGCCGTCAACGACCACTGGGAGGAACTCTTTCAGCAGCGAACACCCAACCTCTTCGAGCGCGCGCTTCGCGCCTGGCTGCCCTCGCGCCGCTGGTTCGGCGCCAAGGGCAGGACCGTCAAAAACGTCCGCATCCAGGAACTCATTCCCGTTCCCCTGGACAATGACCGCGCCTTCCTCGCTTTCCTCCAGGTGGAATACATCCAGACGGAGCCGGACCTTTACGCCTTGCCTCTGGCCGCCGCGTTCGGCGAGGCCGCCGATGCCGTCTGGCAAACGTCGGCGCCCATGGTCATTGCGCGCCTCGCCTTGGCGCAGACCGGTCGCACGGGCGTCCTCTACGAAGCCCTGGCCAATAAATCGTTCTGCCAGGCCTTTCTCGATCTGATCGCCAAAGGCCGCGCCCTCGACGGCAACCGCGGACGATTGGAAGGCTCGGCCACCGCCGAATTCGCCAAAATTTCCGACGGCCACGCCGCCCTGGAGCCGTCCCCGGTAAAAGCCGAACAGAGCAATTCCTCCATCGTCTTCGGCGGCAAATTCATCCTGAAATTCTTTCGCCGCCTCGAATCGGGCATGAATCCGGAACTGGAACTTTCCCGCTTTCTGACCGCCCGCCAATTTCCCGGCATCGCGCCGCTCGCGGGCGCCCTGGAATATCGCGCCGGGAAAAGCGAGGGCAGCACGCTGGCCGCTCTTGCGGCCTTCGTGCCCAAGAGCAAGGACGCCTGGGAATATACACTCGACTCATTGGCCAGCTTCTATGAGCGCGTCCTCACCCTGCCCTCCGACAAACGGCAGCCCCAACTCCCCGAGGCGTCCATCGTCAAACTCGCCTCGGCCGAACTGCCGGCCCAGGCGCGCGAATTTGTCGAAACCTACGCCGAAAGCGCACGGCAACTCGGCGAACGCACCGCCAGCCTGCATCTGGCCCTGGCATCCGATCCGGACGATCCGGCCTTTGCGCCCGAACCCTGGACCGCCCATGCCCAACGCAGCCTCTTCCAGGGCATCCGCAACCTCGTGCGCCAGAACTTCCAACTATTAAACCGCCACGTCAACACCCTTCCCGCGGACGTTCAACCTCGGGCGCAACGGGTCCTGGCCCTCGAACCCGACCTCATGAAACGCCTCCGCGCCATCTACGAGCGGCGCATTGAATGCGATCGCCTGCGCCATCACGGCGATTTCCATCTCGGCCAGGTCCTGTACACCGGCAAGGATTTTCTTATCATTGACTTTGAAGGCGAGCCGGCGCTGTCCTTGAGCGAGCGCCGCCTCAAGCGCCTGCCCTTGCGGGACGTGGCCGGCATGATTTGCTCCTTTCGCTACGCCGCCCACGCCGCGCTGGTCAAACAAATCGGGCACGGCGCGTTGCAAAGCGCGCAGTTGCCGCAAATGATGCCTTGGAAACATTTCTGGTCGCGGTGGATCAGCGCCCTGTTTTTCAAGGCCTACCGCAAAACCGCGGGCCCCGCGTCCTTTTTGCCGGCCAACGAAGCCGACCTCGAACTTATGCTCAACGCCTTCCTCTTCCGCAAAACCGTCTATGAGCTGGGCTACGAATTGAACAATCGGCCTGCTTGGGTCGCCATCCCCATTCAAAACATCCTCGACTGGGCGGCAAATGATTGACCCCTCACCGATCCTCCCGCCTGCTTTCCAAATGAAATTTATGCGCAACCCCGTGGGCGACCGGCCCCTCCAACTCATTCCCATCGTCGTATCCAAAATCCACGACGCCGTCGCTCGTCAAATTCCCGTTCAAATCACATTGAAACTGTTCCGGCGTTTGGGCATTCGGTCGCCCAGTCAGACCGTAGCCGAGCTCCCTTGTCGTTCGTCCTGTCCGCCTTAGCCTCGTGCGGCGGCGGAAGCCGAGAAGTTGCTCCGGCGTTTCGTTTTCATTGGCACTACAGGTGCTGGCCGTGGCTTCACGCGGCGGGCAGGACGGCTGAAGGAAGAAGCTTTTCCTGCGGCAACCATCACCGCCGATTCTGCCATTTTCCGGATTTCCTGGCCAGACCAAAATGGCCGATTTTTCGTCAGGCCGGCGGCGGGCGGTGCAGCCAGTAAAACGGTCGCCGATGCAGGTGCATCACGGCTTTGACGTAAAGCGCGTCGCCCTCGGCCTCCACGCTATAGACGATGGCGTAGGGAAAGCGGTGGAAGTTGAGCTTGCGATTGTCGCCCCGGATTTTGCGCCAGCGTTCCGGCTCATCCAGGATGCGGCGCAACGTGGCCTGGTATTCCAAAAGAAAATCGCCGCCCAGCCCCGACTGCCGCTCCTCATACCAGAACGCCGCCGCCTCCAACTCCTGGGGAACTTCAGGATGCCGGATGACGCGCATGGAGCCTGGCTCGAATGTCCCCGATCATTTCTTCCTCCGGGCGGGCGTCCACCCGGCCTTCGGCCATCTCGCGGGAACGCCGGTCAATGACCTCGTTCCATTGCGCCTCGGCGTCCGCGTCCACGGTGTCGTCGAGGCTGGCAATGAGTTGGCGGGCCAGATACGCCCGGTCTTGTTCGGGCAGGGCCATGACTTCGGCCACTTTTTCGGCGGCAATGCTCATGCGGTTATAATATCGCCTTTCCCGGCCGGCTGGCAAGTCGCGCCGGGCTTGGGGGCGGGCAGCCCGGCCGGATGCGTCAGGCCGTGGACTTCAATCAGCTTCTCGATGTTGACGTGCCTGTAAATCCCGGTCGGACCGGGCGTGCCCAGGCATCTGCTGGACTGCTGGACGTAACGCAGGTCGGCGCCCTTTTGCGCAATGGTTTGCGCAAAGGCATCTGACATCAAATTCAATTGTGGTCAACCCTTAAACCACATGGCTGGAATGGTCGCAGCCATCACCGAAAGCGATCCGGGCGTTGAGAGTGAAAAAAACCCCGACAACGTCCCTGGTTAACCGTGACAGCGCCACGAGTCGGGCAAGGCGTCTTGCCGCGCCGTAGCCTTTGCGAAGACGGCTGGCTCTCGCGTTGAAGCGTTTGGAATGAATAACAGGGGACGAAGCACCTGCCTCGTTGCAAGGCCTTGAACTCAAAGAAGCCATTCCAGTGTTGACTTCCAAATGGGTGACGTTTGTCATGCCATTGGTGCCATCATATTACAGGCGAGAAGCCGTTCCTGCGCTCATTCTCCGTGGGCACCGCACGTGCTATGGTTGGGGTGCGGATCTCAATTATCCTCTCGGGCCGTCGGGTGCCCGCAGCCCTTGGCGGCAAGGACCAGCAATAGGAGCAGCGCCAGTGTGCAGGGGAACGCTACACCCGCCCCCCAGCCCAGGCGTGGCAGCTCTGACGGGGACACGCGTAAGGCGGCGACCAGAAGTCCGCAGCCTTGGGCCGCTGCCTTGATCAGGAGATAGACCTTCGCGAGGCGCGCGGTCCCAGCGCCCCCGAAAAGGAGGCCCACTCCGAGGGGAAGCGAAATAGACGCGAAAAGGCCCGCAAGCACTAGAATCGCCTCCCGCCCCGCCAAACCATGAATCAAAGTCGACGGCCCGTCCACCCCCATCATTGCGAGCGCACCCCCGACAAACGGTTGAATTCGACGTGCGGGCATCATAGTCGCAGGCATCAGCTCCCGATGAAGAAGTGGGATGGGTATTTGGAACAGCCGGGGAAATGGCAGATCGCGGATTCTAGCAACCACTGCAGTTGATCCAGCCCCGGAGGAATGTCACCGCCATACGTCACCGGAGGCCCGGACGACGGCGGATCCGTCGGCCAGTTTTTGTCCATGCAGTCCGCCCAAGAATCGTACCCGTTAAAAGGCGTCCACTTGCCCCCAGCCTTCTTACAAGCGCACTGATCAGGATCCGGAGGGAAGGGCGGCGGCACGGGCGGCCTGTGCCCGCCAGCCATTTCGCCGAGCATATCAGCGCCATCAACTGGGTCATTATGCACGAACACGCAAAGCTCATCCGCCGTATTGCCGAAATATCTCATGTGGGCTTCAAAATCCTGGTCGGCTGAAAGCGCCTCATCCGCCGGCTGCGTCAGCCCCCAATTCCGCGCCAGCCCGATGCGCGAGTTGTAATAGCGATACCCATAGTAAAAGCTGTGGTAGTAGAGGTCGCTCAAGGCAACGGCAGTCTGGTCCGCGAAGCGCAACATAACACGCTCTATCAGAAACGTGTCACTGGCACTGCCAGCCAGACTAGGGTCGGTCGCCCGAAGTAGCGCCAAATGTGCCCCAAAACGCTTCTCGTTTAATGTCGCCTCGGGCTTAAGCACACGCATCACCACTTCAAACCCTGGTTCCCCCAACGGGTCCCTACTCACCCACCTCCCCGTGCTCGCATCATAATACCGATACCCATAATAAAGCAGCCCGCTCTCATCATCCTGGTATTTGGTCGAGAACCGGAAGGGATTGGCCTTCGCCATTGGCCCGGTTTGGCGGATGAGCTCACCGAAGGGGCCATACTCATAATTCGCGGCAACCGTTCCATCGGCGGCATTCACGAGCGCCGCCACATTCCCGTTCCCATCATAAGCCACAAAACAATTCGTCGTCTGCGATCCGTGATAACTCACTTCCAAAAGCCCGCCAACTCCGCCTTCAGCCCGTGAGATAAAATCCGGACACTTGGCGCGCCCATGTCGCACGCGGACCGCCTTGTGCTTGGGAACGTGACGCCGACGCCTTATCTCATGGGCCAAGCCCTGCCCCGATCCGCTCAAATCCGTTCCCCACACAAACGTCCGGATGGGCGAACCGTCCGGTGCGACCTCGGCAATCAAATTCCACCCATCATACAAAAACAAATTCGTGGATTCCGGCACGTAAGCCGAGCCGTTCCAGGTGGACACGATCTTCTCAATCCGCCGACCCTGCGCGTCATACGCAAAATCCAGCTTCACCTTCGACCCGTCCGGGTCCGTGCTCAAGCTTGTCATGTCAATCAGCCGGTTCTCCGAGTCACTTTTTCTCTGCCACCCACTTCTTCATGTGGTCTTCTGCCTCGATTAAAATTGACGACATGTCAGACGTGCGGATTTTGGCGATCTGTTCGGTTGTAATTGTTGTCTCGCCAAGGCCCGGCCACTTCTGACTTAGAAATCGATAATACTCCTCTCCGCATGGCTTACACATAAAGCTCACCTTGCGAACACCGCTCAACCGGGCAATCGGATCATCTCCACCACCGTATGGCTCGCCACCGCAATATCGGCAACCGGCCTGCAACGCAGTCGTCAAATCGTTGGCCTCGGCGGGCTTGGAGGCCTCAAAACACTTATCACACAAATTGCCGTGCCGCAGGACGTCATCTACAATATGCGTGGTGTGAATGGTCGCTTCCCGTTCTTGACAAATATCACAAAGCATAACAGTTCGTAGTAAAAGCCGCCTAGCCTAATGAGTAGTCCATAGGCATTTTTGGAAATATATCGATGCTTCCTCCAATGCTGCGGCATAGCCTGCAAACCCGCCTCCAAATGCGGATGCACAAAAGAAACGTTCATCTGCTTTACAACATCTACTTTGCACAAGAGAAGGATCCCAAAGTGTCCAACCACTGACATAGCCCACCATTGGCCTGCAAGGACAATTCATAATGCAACAGACATACCAAATGTCCAAACCCGATACGTCGATTT
>JAGWNY010000053.1 GCA_028872915.1 Verrucomicrobiota bacterium | reverse complement strand
GATCCTGATAGATTCGTGGCGGCGGCTGTTCTGGCTGCGACCAGTTCATCTGGTGCAATAGCATCGCCTGGGCTGATTCGGGTTGGGTGATCCGCGGCAGGCAGATCGCTCCGCCAGCCTTGAGCTTGAACCACACCTCCACTTGCACGATGCGCTTGAACTGGTCGAGCACCTGCCAGGGACTCAAGCCCGGAGCCGCCGTCTTGAGCTTTTGTTTCAAGCAGACCCACAGGCAGTATCCCAAAAAGGCCACCATCACGTGCGCTTCGACTCGCGGCCCTACCCAGTGCCAAATCGGCCGAATGGCCAGATCACTCTTCAACGCCCGAAACACCGCCTCGACCTCCGTCAGTTGCACATACATCCGCCACAATGCCTCCGGACTGTGATCGCTCAAATTGGTTCGCAGCAAATACGCTCCATCCCGGTGCTGCGCCAGCCGCAACGTCTGCCGATCCCAATGCCAGATCAGCTTTCCCTCCTTCCACTCTGTGGATAGGTAATGCCAGGCCCGCGGCCAGCGTTCGGATAATCGTCCCAGGCGCATCATGACCTTGTCCGAATCCACCAGCGTGCCCTGGCGAATCGAGCGGCGCAATTTCACCAGATCCCGCATCAATCCCCGGATTTGCCGCCAGCGCATCGCTTCTTCCTTCCTGGCCCGATCCACGCTGCGCGCCAGCACATAGGTCTCCTGTTCCTGCTCGATCAACTGTACCTGCACCGACTCGTTGATCTGCTGCCAGGAGCCTTCCAGCAACTCTTTCCGGCAGTCCTGCAGTCGGTGTCGTGGGGTGCCCACGACGTATTGTCCACCCCGCTCTCGCAACCCCTCCAGGTTCGCTTCGCTGACGATGCCTCGATCGAACACCCAGATCCGTCGCGCCCGGCCATGTTTGGCTTCCACCTGATCGAGCATCGCTTCGAGCGTTGTGACATCCGCGCGGTTCCCCTCAAAGACTTCATAGCTCAAGGGAAAGCCTTCGGGCGTCACCACAACGGCGATCACCAGTTGCGCACAATCGGGCCGGTGATCTCGAGAATAGCCCCGGGCCGCTTTAGCGACTTCTTCGGCGTCCCCTTCAAAATACGTGCTGGTCAGATCGTAGAGCAGCACATCGAAACTGGCGCCAAAGAGGTCCCGCCACTTGTCGGCCAGATGCTGCTCCAACGCGTCCTTGTGCGCCACCATCCGGTCCAGCGCCCGATACAGCCGATCTTTTTCCGCCACGGACGCATCGCTATCCAGCAGCAGGTCCATCGCGGTTTGCGGAAACCATTTTTCGTGAATGAACAACTCACGGCGCGGATCACACAGCCGATTGACGACCAGCAACTCCACCACCTTGGCCCAAGGCACCTCGCCACGCTGCTCGCCCAGAGCGTCTTGCCAAAACGCTCGCAGTCCAAGGTCCTCCCACAGCTTGCAGCCGATCCAGCAATCGCCAAAACGCCGCGGCCGGCGCACCACCAAACTCGAAAGAATCACCTCGGCGACATCCTCGGCAGCCACGGGCACTTGTCCTTGGCGGTCGGTAAACAAGCGCATCTGCTGGCGTTGGCCGTCCTCATGCACCGCCTCGATGGTGCGCTGCCATCGTTCGACCTGCGTCGTGTTCAGTTCGCCCAGGTGCAACACGGTGCGGGACCATGCAGCAGCATTAGCGCGGGCGGCCGGACTGGAGATCGAGTTTATTCAACAACGGAATTTCCGCAAAGAAGACCGCGTGGCCGAAGTGCTCGCCCGGCGGGGATCACAGCCAGGACTGGTGCATATTTTTTCAGCGATGGAACCTTGCCCGGCATTCCGGCCCTGGCACGACAAGGCCTGCGGACGCACCGGCGTCAAACTCACCCAGGGCAAGTGCCTTCATTTCTATTTTTATTTTGTGCATGAACGGCTGGGACTCTGTTATCCGCGGGTGCCGACCTGGCTGCCCTTCCGATTGCAGTTCTACTTCAGTGGCCACGCTTGGCTGGCCAACGAGTTGCGGCGCGCCCGGATCGCTTTTCGGATGGAGGACAACGCCTTCGTGGAAATCGCCGACTGGCCCGCCGCCCAAACCCTCGCCGATGGGTTTTCGATCCATGCCTTGCACGCCGACTTGGACGCGCTGGCTCGCCAGTATGTGCCCTTTCTCAAACAGTTCCCCAGCGGTTATCACTGGAGTTTGATGCAAGTGGAGTATAGCTGGGATTTAAGTTGGCAGCGCACCACCGATCTGGCCCCGGTTTATACCGAGATCAGCCGCCAAGCCATCCTCACCGTCAAAGCGCCGGATGTGGCGAAGTTCCTCGGCAGGCATTTAAGTCCCGAGGCCAAACTGACCAGCGACTTCCGCACCCGCATCAAGGGCACGCGCCTCAAGCGCTCGCTGGGACCGGCCTCGCTCAAACTTTATGACAAACGCGGGCGGGTGCTGCGCCTGGAATGCACCACCAACGACATCACCTTTTTCTCCCACTACCGCAAGGTAGAACACCGGGACGGATCGGCCGATTATCAGGTCGCCGCGCTGAAGAAATCCAACTACAGCCTGGGCGATCTGGCGGGTTTGCTGCGGGCGGCCTGCACCCGCTCTTCTGGCGTTCCTCTCGGCCCTCGAAGATCGTGCGGGCGGCGCGGTGAACCTGGACCGCATCACCGAGCCGGCTCGCGACCAACACCACCGCAGTTATCGCGGGTTTAACTTCTTCGCCACCGGCGACTTGGCCGTCTTGCTGGCTATCCTGCGCGGAGAATATCACATCAGCGGTCTGAGCAACCGGCGTCTGCAACGGGTGTCCCCGAAAAGCGTGCCGGCCGTCACGGTGAAATCATGGCGGCAATCGACGCAGCGATAGAACGGCGCTTTCATAACCCAAACCTTCGCCGGCGGGCAGCGCGGGCAGTGCGCTCCGTTCGGCCAGCGGATCGCCTCCAAATAGCGGCGACAGGAGGCATAGTCAGGAAACCAAGCCCGGAACTCATGAACCGTTTCTGGATAGTCAGACATCACCCACTACTACCAGATGGGGTCGGGGGAACAAGGTTAATAGCCCCATAAGAATTTAAGCGGTTTTCATCGGTGGAAACACTCCGGCTGTCCCACAGCTTTCCAGAAGGCTGCGCAGCTCCCAATGCTGCCAGAGGGCCGAGCGGATCCGGACCATGAAGTCGGTTTTGGAAACGCGGCCGATTTACCACAAGTGCGACGAGACCATTCGCGGTCATGTCTTCTGTAGTTTTCTGGCGTTGCTGCTACGGCGGGCGCTGGAAGAGCGGCTCCGGGAAAAGGGCGTCCGTTGGGAATGGGCGGAGATCCTGCGCGGTTTGGACCATCTTCATGAGGTGGAGGCGCTCTTTCAAGGCAAGCGATTCGTTTTGCGCAGCCAAGTTCTGGGAGACGCACACCAAGCGTTCATGGCGACGGGAGTCGCACTGCCGCCAACACTACGGGAAAAGCCATGATTGCCGCACGGGCGGGCGGGCCGGAAATGTAGTGTCAAGACCAGATCGGCCGTTCGTAAGTCCTTGAATGTCAAAAGGCCAGCTTTTCAAACTGTAGAAGATGGGCTTGTGGCAGGGCGCAACCCCGCAAGCCAGCCTTTTTTTATCCTTCAACCCCAAATCCTATGGGACAGCAATGCAGTCATTTCACCAGTAACATGAAGCATACATTCTAGGGGCAAATATTTTTTGGACTGCTGGCTCTATAAGCCAAACAGGATTGGTGCCGACGGGCGCCAGCTCACTACTCTTCGATGGATACGCCATTCCTACCCTTGCGGGTCTATCCGTTTTCTTGAATGGTCAAGACTTGTCACTTACAAAGGTTTCCAACGGTGTCAACTCCTACGGTCAAAGTTATAGCGTGTATGGGGGCGATATCTCCTCATTTGCCGGCCAAAGCGCAACGTTGGCATTTTATGGTGTTGGGTATTTAGATGACATTCAATTTTCATCTCAGCCCATTCCCGAACCTTCAGTACTGTCCTTCCTTTTTTTTGGCGGCGGAGTCCTGGCCTCGCTTCGCGTCCGCCGCGGGCGCGCCGCGCAGGCAAGTCAAGCAATTCACCATTTCGTCGGAAGAGACGTTTGAGAATGTTTTGAGCCAGCCATCGCCATACGGCTGACTTTCAATCCAGAACCCGGCGGTTGATTCGCCGCGACAGGACCTGGTGCGGCTGGCGTCCAACCCCCATGAATGCCCAAGAGAATACGGGGGATGCAGGAGTTATTTTTCATTCGGGGCGGCGCTCATTTCAAATTCCAGGACCCGGGCGTTGAACAGGTCCGACTGTTTCAGAAACGGCTTGGACAACGGGTGGCCGTCCAGCGTCACGGATTTTACGTAGTCGTTGCCCGGCCCGAAGTTGCGGGCGAGGATCGTAAAGGTGTTTTTCTTCGGAAAGTTCAGATGCAGCACGGCCTTGGGAAAGAAGGGCCGGCCCAAGGCGTAAACGTTTGAGGCCGGCGTCACCGGATAAAAGCCCAGCGCCGTGAAAAGATACCAGGCGGACATCTGGCCGCAGTCGTCGTTGCCGGTGATGCCGTCGGGCGTGTTGCGGTAATGCTCCCGAACTGCGTCAGTGAGGATTTTCTGCGTTTTCCACGGTTGGTCCACGTAGTCGTAGAGATAGGGATAATGGTTTTCGGGTTCGTTGTCGTAGGCGTAATGGCCGCCGCTGAAGTTCTCGTCCAGCTTGGAAATAAAGGCGTCGCGCCCCATGAGCCGGATCAAACCCGGCACGTCCTGCATCACGCAGAACAGATAGGTCCACGGGCTGCCCTCGGTGAAGGCGGAGTATTTCCGCGGATCACCGGGATAGAAGGAGCCGTCCGAAAGCCGCGCCTGCATGAAGCCGGTGGCGGGGTTGAACACGTTCCGGTAATTTTCGGAACGCTTCATAAAGAAATGGTAGTCGTCGGTTTTGTTCAGCCCCTTGGCGACCTGGGCCACACAATAATCCTCGAAGGCGTCTTCAAGGGTGCGGGACACGGACTCGCTGGTCTTGTCGGCCGGGATGTAGCCGAGCGCCTTGTAGTAGGTCAGTCCGCCGCGCGCTTCGTAGGCCCTCCATTCGGCCCGGTCCCGCCAGCGCCTGTGCGTGTCCCCCTCCGGCGGCGTCATGGCGTCCTTGTAAATGGCGGCGTAGGCCTTGTGGAGATCATAGTCGCGAAACCCTTTGACGAAGGCGTCGGCGATGATGGCGTCGGCGGGCGTGCCGATCATGATGTTGCTGTAGGTGGGGTTGGGCCACTTGGGGATCCAGCCGCCCTGGTCGAACATGTGCAGCAGCGCCCGGATCATCGGACACACTTCCTCCGGGTCAATCAACGTCAGCAGCGGGTGCAGCGCGCGAAACGTGTCCCACATGGAGTAGTCGTCGTAAAAGACGCCGCGGTGGATCTTTTCGTCAAAGGGACTGTAATAACGGCCCTGCTCGTCGAACCGGCGCGGGAACAGGAGCGCGTGATACATGGCCGTGTAAAAAATGGTCTGTTCGTCGGGCGTGCCGCCGGTGATTTGAATGCGGTTCAACAGCCTGTTCCATTCCTCCTTGTTCCGGCCGGCCACCCGGTCGAAGTTCCAATCGGGAATTTCCCGGCGCAGATTTTCCCGCGCCTGTTCCAAGCTGATAAAGGAGGAGCCGATGCAGACCCGGATGTTTTCATTCTCCCTCGCGGGAAAAGTCGCAAAGGCGCCGACGCGCGCGCCGGCCAGTTCCGCTTTGCCGTCGTGAATTCGTGCGCCGCCGGGCTGGGGACTGCCGGCCGCCGTCGGCTCGTCCCAGGTGGCGAAGGAGTCGAACGGTTTCTCAAACTGAATGACGTACCAGCCTTTGAAGCGCGTCAATTCCGGCCCCATGTGTTTGCCCGCATAAACGTTGTGCCGGTCCGGGTTGTCGCCGACGATTTCGCGGCGGTCGGCGGAGATTTTCACCCAGCCCCGGTAACCGGCCAACCGGCTCATCTCAATGAACAGGTGCGCCGCCGCGGCCTTGGGATATGTGAATTGGAACAGCGCGCACCGGGCCGAGGCGGTCATTTCCACGCCGATGTTTCCCTGGCGGGGATCCTTGGGATTCCGCAGTTGGACCGCGTAGCAATAGGGCCTGGCCGTCTCGGTGCCGGGCACAATTTCCAGACCGCGCTCTTGAGGTCGGACCTCCCTCGCGCCGGTCTCGGGCATGAGCGTGAGAAACCCATAGTCCCCCATCCACACCGTCGGTTGGTGCGTGCCCATGAAACCGATGAGGGTCCGTTGTTCGTGACGATACGGCAACCGGCTGATGGCGTTTTCCTGCGTCATCGGCGTCCAGTCGGTCATGGCGTGCGGCGGCGCGACCCAGGGACAGACGCCGCCGTAGTTGGCCGTGCCCGTCGGCCCGGTGGTGCCGATGATCGGATTCACCTTGTCCACAAGGTCGGGCGTCTGCGCCGACAGGAGCGCCGCGGGGGCGAGCAACAGAACAGACAGGAGGAGGCGCCACATAGATTCAACGGGCTTGGAAGTCCTCTACCGGATGGCCGCCGCCTTGCCCTCGGAGCCGCAGGCGCGGAGGATGTCCTTGATGTCTTCCTTGAGCTTGTCCTTCGCCGCGCGCGCGATCCGCCAGACGTGGTGCTCGTGGTTGAGCGTCCGGCTCAGTTCGTTGAAGTATTCGATGTAATTCATGCGCAGGCCCTCCCCGAAGTTGATCTTGGTCATGCCGGCCTTGACCAGCCGCGTGATGTCCGGCATCGAAATTCCGCAGGTGCCGTGCTGGACCAGCGGCATCTTGACCGCCGCGCGGATTTTGGGAATCAAATCGAAGTCCATTCCGTGCTGCTCCTTGAAAATGCCGTGGGTGCTGCCGTTGGCCACGGCCAACAAATCCACGTCCACCTCGGAGCTGAACTCCCCGGCCTCCTCGACGCTCACGGTGCCGCCGCGCTGCTGGGAATCGTCCGAGCTTTTGATGATGTGGCCGATTTCGGCCTCGACACTGATGCCCAGCGGCCGAACCAGGTCAAGGATTTGCCGCGTGCCGCGGATGTTTTCAGCCATCGGCTGGTCGGCGTAGTCAATCATCACGTGGGTGAAGCCGGCGCGCACGGCGCGCATGATGGATTGCGGGGTCTTGCCGTGGTCCAGCCCGATGGCCAGGGGAATGGTCTTGTCCGCGGCGAGGAATTTAATCACCGTACCGGCCCAGTCGTAGCCGCAATATTCCAGGTTCGGCTCGTATTCGGCGATGATGAGCGGCGACTGCAATTCTTCGCACGCTTCGAGAATGGCGCGGGCGACGTCGTAAGTGCCGCCGTTGTTGTTGAGCGCCGGCACGCCGAACCCTTGGGCGGCGGCCTGGTCGCAGATTTGTTTTGCGTTGAGGAGTTTCATAAATGTTCAGATGTCGTTGTTGTTTTTTTTGATGAAATCACATGTCGTGTTGCAGCCGCTTAATCCGGAACCGGACTGACGGCGACGGCCGGCGCGGCGCCGGCGGGTTCGGCGACGACTTCATTGCAGACCTCCTCGAGCGAGCGTCTGTTGCCTTCAATGCCTTTGACGCACCAGAGCAAGGCCGCCACCGGGCCGGGCAGCATCATGACCGTCAGCGCCAGCGTCGCCAGACCGGGACTGGAGGCGTGCGAGAGCAGGAACGGCGCGGTGAAGGCGCCCACGCGCCCGGCGGTGACGGAAATGCCCAGGCCGGTGGCGCGGTTGCGGACGGGGAGGATTTCCGACGTGACCACGTAGGCCGAGTTGGAGGCGCCGATCAAACAGAATTGGACCAGGGCAAATCCCAGCAGGACGGTCATTGGCGTGCTGGCGTAATGGAGGGCCAGCATCGCCGCCGCGGCCAGGGTATATCCCGCGAACACGGTGCCTTTGCGCCCCCAGGAGTCCAACAAAACCGCCGCCAACAGCGAGCCGCCGAGCGCCGCCAGACTGCCCACGAAATAAAAGGAAGGCATCTGCCTGGCCGCCACGTGGATGTGCGGCAGGATGACCAGGCTCAACAGCGGCATGATCCCATACACCACCGAGGCCTGGGCAAAGTTCAGGGCGCAAGCCAGCGAAATCCGCCACCGATAGCGCGAAAATAATTCCCGCATCTGTTGGATGAAACCGCGCCGTTCGTTCCCCAGATTCACGGTTGCAGTCACCGGTTTCAGCGCCAGGCTTTTCTCGGCCGCCACGGAGTTTTCCACCGAGCCGACAATCCGTTCGGCTTCCTCGGCGTGTCCATGCATGACCAGCCAGCGCGGTGATTCGGGAATCGCATAGCGCACCCACACTCCCACGACCGCCAGCAGCGCGCCCACGCCGAATCCCAAGCGCCAGCCCACGTCGGCGGAAAAATGGTTGAGAAAGAAATCCGCCGCCAGGGCGGCGATCATGCCGCCCACCGGAAAGCCGGCAAGAATCAGCGCGCTGGTTTTCCCGCGGTGCTTCGAGGGAATGAATTCCACCATGGCCGCCGTGACCGCCGAATATTCGCCGCCCACGCCCACGGCCGCGAGAAACCGGAACGCCAGCAGCGAATAAAAATTCCAGGACAGCGCGGTCACCACGCTGAACGCCGCGTACCAGACCAGGGTGAAAATGAACATTTTCTTCCGGCCTTTGCGGTCCGAATAATACCCGAACAACACCGCGCCCACGGCCATGCCCAGCACCCACGAACTGACCAGGGCGGAGCCCTGCGTGGTGGACAGGCGCCAAACCTGTTTGACCTGGCCCAGAACGCTGCCGATGATGCTCGTCTCGAAGGCGTCGAGCATCCAACCCAGCCCCAATGCAATCGTCACCACCGTGTGAAACCGGCCCCACGGCAGCCGGTCCAGCCGCGCCGTCAGGTTGGTTTTCAGACGGGTCGGGAATGCGCCGTGGTCGGCTTTCATTCGGAAGGCTGGTGGTTCACGTTAAAAGAATCAATCGGGTCATCATCACGCGCCGGTCGAAGGACAATCAAGCGACAATTTGCCGGGTGCGCGATTTTCCGCCCGCGGGCGCGCCTTCGACGGCCTGCCGCTCGCGAGTCATGGCCTCCGCGACCTCCTCGAAGGTGCGCCGTTTGGGCGGCGTGCACAAACTGACCCCAACCTGGGCCATGACCCCCGCCAGTGTGGCCGGCAGCGTCGGGTTGCTCCAGAATTCCATGGCCACCAGGGACACGACCGGCGTTACAATCAAGGCCGCCAATGCGCCCTGCCAGGTTGCGCGCTTCCAGAACCGGCCCAGCAGGATGATCACCCCCAGTCCGCTCATGGTCAGCGGCAGGAATTTGACCACAAACCCGACGATGCTCCCCGTGTGCAGGCCCAGCGCGGTGGAAAACAGGAAGGCAAAGACCAAGGCCCACCGGGCGGCCCCCACCGGCCGGACGGGATAGCGGCGGGTGACCAGGGGAAAGATGTGCCGCACGAAAAAGGTCCCGGCGGCGGCGGCGTTTCCATTGGCCGAGGACGACATCCCCGACACCATGGCCACCACCACAAAGGCGGCCAGCCACGACGGCAGGTCGTTCATCACCAGCCAGGGCAGCGCCTGGTCAGGAACCGGCAGATGCTGATTGACGTGAAACGCATACATGCCGGTAATGCCTATCGCGAGCGAAAACACCATGACCACCACCCCTGAAACCACCATGCTCCACTTCGCCCCGGTTTCGCTGCGGGCGCTGTACATCGTCAACCGCCGCCCCGGATCGGCGATCGGATTCAACGCCAGCACCAGGATCAGATTGAAAATATTCCAGCCCCCCAGCGAGGCCGTGCCCAGAAAAGAAAAATAATCGGCGGGCACCGTCTGGCGCAGTCCCGCCAGGCCGCCGACATCCTTCAACGAGGAATGAATGAGGAAGCCAAAACCGAAAAACAGGATGATCGTTTGCAAAACGTCGGTGTAAACCACGGCCTTCAGTCCGCCGGGAATCGAAATCACGGCCTTGGCGAAACCGGCCAGCACCACGCACAATTTGGGGTTCAGTCCGGTGACCGCGCCCAGGACGGCGGCGCCGCCCATGATCTGCACCGTCAGCCAGCACAGTTGCGAAAGGAACAAGGTGATGTTGGAGAACTCCACAATGGCGCGGTTGCCATCGTAGTAGCAGGCCACCTCCTCGCTCAACGTCATGAACTTGTGGCGGCGCATTTCCGCGAAGAACAGTCCCGTGAGCAACGTGCCCAGCCCCAGGCCAATGGGGTAGGCGCAGCCGGCCCAGCCGTGCCGATAAGCCAGGCCCGACCCGCCGACAATCACCCCGGTGCCGATGCAGGTGCCGACGATGGTGCCGATCAAAACCCAGACCGGAAGACCGCGCCCGGCCACCAGGTAATCCGTCGGCTTCCGCACCCGCGCCATCATGAAGAACGAAACCGCGGTCGTCAGAACGACATAAATGATCAGTCCGAGGGCGATGGCGGCGGTGGTGGTCATTGGATTCGGCTGGGACGCCGTGGCCTGGCTCTCTTCATGAGATCAATTCAATTTGCGGTCCCGCGGCGGCGCGGGGCCGTTTCCATGTTGGCCGGCGGACGAGGTGCGCCAATTCACTCGACTGTTTGGCGCGGGGCAAGTCCTCCTCGATGGTTCGGCGCTCGTGGCTCAACGCGCAGGCTACCTCCTCCAAGCTGCGCTTGGTCCCGGGAGTGAGCAGACTGACCACCACGTGTACGAGAAGTCCGGCCAGCGTCGCAGGGATGGTGGGGTTGTTCCAAAGTTGGGCCTGCGAAGGAATGAACATCACCGTCAGCGCAACCGCCGGGGTGACGGCCAGCGCCGCCAACGCCCCCTGCCACGTGGCCCGATTCCAAAAGCGCCCCAACAGAATAATCACCGCCAGGCCGCTCATGGTCAGGGGCAGAAATTTGACCACGAAATCCACGATGCCTCCGGTGTAGAGCGCCAGGACGGTGGACAGGACAAAGGCGCATACCAAGGTCCGCCGCACCAACTCCAGCGGCCGGTCCGGCTGGCGTCCGGTCATCAGCGGATAGACGTGCCGCACGAAAAACGTGCCGGCCGCCGCGGCGGAACCGTTGGCCGAAGAGAAAATTGCCGAGGTCACCGCCACCACCACCAGCGCGGCCAGCCAGGGCGGCAGCGCGTGGATCACGAGCCAGGGCAGCGCCTGGTCGGCCTTGGACAGGTGCGCGTTGAGCGTGAAGACATACATGCCGATGATGCCCACCACCACCGAGAAGAGCATCACGATCAGGCCCGCCGCCGCCATGCCCCACCTGATGCCCTTTTCCGAGCGGGCGCCATACATGGTCAACCGCCGGTTGGGGTCGGCCACCACGCTCAGGATCATCACCACAATCAGGCCGGCCACCTTCCACCGGCCGTAAGAAGCCATGCCAAGAAACGAGTTGTACGGCGCCGGGACAGCCTGCCTCAATCCCGCCAGGCCGCCGGTGTGCATCAACGACGACCAAATGAGCACGCCGAATCCGCCCAGTAAAATCAACGCCTGCACAAAATCGGTGTAAACCACCGTCCGCAACCCGCCCGGAATGGAAATGACGGCGACAATCAAGCCCGCCAACAACACGCAGAGCTTGGGGTTCCATCCGGTGACGACCCCCAGCACGTCGCCACCGCCCATGATTTGAACGGTCAACCAGCACAACTGCGAGACAAACAGGCTGAGGTTGGAAACCTCCAGCACCACGCGGTTGCCGCCGTAGTAACACGCGATTTCCTCACAGAGCGTGATGAATCTGTGCCGGCGCATGACCGCGTAAAAAAGCCCCACCAGCAGGGTGCCCAGCCCCAATCCGAGCGGGTAGGCGCATCCGGCCCAGCCGTGTTGATAGGCCAGCCCGGAGGCGCCGATGACCACCCCGGTGCCGATGGAGGTGGCGGTGATGGTTCCCAGGAGAATCCACCAGGGAAGACCACGCCCGGCCACCAGATAATCGGTGGCCTTCTTGACACGGGTCATCCAAAACATGGAAACGGCCAGCATCACACAGGCGTAGAGCGTCAGCCCGACCAGGATGGCAGCATGTGTTCCCACTCGATCTCAGATGATTTGGATGTGCAGCGCGCGCGCGAGCCGTTTCAGGAAGGCGGCGTGATGACCTTGCGCCACGGCGACGTGATGCGGCATCCCCGCGTGGCACAGGTCCTCGAACCATGCGCGCGGATCGTCCGGCATCCGCGCCAGGGCGTTGGTGGCCATCAAGTGTCGCTTCGGCTTGATGGTTTCGCCTTCGCGCGCGGTCAGGAGATATTTTCCATCACAACGCCAGAAACGATAGACGGTGATCGGCATGTCCGCGCGAATCGTCGCCTCAAAAACCGCCGGCTTCTTGATGTTGAAATGCTTTGCGATGCGCGGGCCGCCAGGTTTGCCCACCGGCTCGCACAGCGACGCCGGAGCGGCGCCGCCATGCCAGAGGGTGACGGTTTTTTCGTCGTGCTCGAGCCAGTCGGACAAATAACACCGGCCCAAGCCGAGGCTTTCGACGATCCAGGCGCACAACGCGCCGTCCGCATCGCCTTCGATGCCGATGGCCCGGCCCTCGTCCGCGAGCCGTGCGACGCCGAAATACGGCCACTGTCCGAAGACATTCGGCATCTCCGGCCATTCACGAATCGTCAGCGCGTCGAGATTTTCGCTTTCGAAAAATGATTTCATCGCCAGATAAAGGCGCGAGGCCATCGGCAAGTCGTCGTCAGTCGTGTCCTTGTGCGGATAGCCCAACGCCTTCACCTTCGCCACATCGGCGGCGACGGCGTCTTGGCCCAATCCGTTCACAACATCGCCAAATTCAACCAGGCTGTAGGTTTGCACCTGGGCGCCCGTGCCGCGATGGACGACAAACGGATCGGCGCTCATCGCAAAGTAACCCGGCGCCTGTCCTCCAATGACACCGAGGCGGACGGTCTTCAATCGCCGGACCGTGGCGGCCAGGTGGACGGCCTCGGAAAATGTCCGCTGCGTCGCGGCGGCATCGGGATCGCCGTAAACGAGTTCGAAAGCGTGGCCCATTTGCCGCAAGACCGACGCCCAGCAATGCGCGCCGACGAGCGAACAGGAACTGATCATGTCGCCGTGTTGATTTTCCGGCGTGGCCCAGAGAATCAGCGGGGCGGGCCAAAGCTGCGCCAGCGTTGGCGCGAGGCGGCCATCGCCCATCGTGGTTTGCAACACGACAATCGCGTCCACTTTCTGCGCGTCGCACTGCGCCATGGCGCGGCGCAGCGAGGCGTCGTCAATCGCCTTTTCCGAGGGTTCAAAAATGGCGAATCCGGTTTTGGGCAACCAGGCGCGAACGCGCGCTTCCGTATGTTTGCCCCATTCCATGTCGAAACCGGGGCGGCGGCGTCCGATAAAAATAACGCCGACTTTGGGTAAATTATTATTCATTGTTTGAAGTTCAGCGGTGCGCATGGAATAAGTTATCTTCCCACAAGTTATGCTTCCAATTGGGATTGAGTTGTTGGCTCACATACATCATCCGTTTGGGAAAATCGAACGTGACCAGCTCATGCCGCGCCAAAAATCTCAGCCCGATTGATGGTTGCCTGCTTTCGAAGATGGCGACGGCGGTGTAGGTTTGGCCGTCCCAGACAAAATGCTGAAAGGTTGCCGCGCCATGCCAATGCCCTTTCGCCACGCCATGTTCTATCCGCAAGGCGAAGCGTCCGTTTTGTTCCCGAACGGCCTCCTCCAACTGTCTTCGTGTCAGCCGGCCATCGGAATAGTCGCCAGTGTCAACCAATGTCTCGGAACCATTTTCTCCGAGCAAGCCGTCACGAATCAATGGAAGGTTGTAGTGGAAAGTCAATGGAAAGGGTGTGCCCCATCCGGCGGAATCTGCGTCGTTAGGGTCAAGAAACCTTATCTTGCCGGCGGCGAAATTGAGTTGGATGCAATAGCGCCGCAGGCAATCCATGCCGAGAATCGCGGTTTTTCCTCCGTAGCTTACAACAAGATTGCCTGTCATCAACTGAGTGTTCCCGAGATAAAGTTTCGGCGCCACATAGAGGCCGAGCTTCTCTTTGGCACGCCCGGTAGCGGTGCTTACACGCTTTCCTAATTCCGGCAACATGGATTTAGTCCCGAAAGGGAGATACGTGATGGTCGTGCCAGTGTCCAAAAGAAATGGCAATTCCTGGCCGTTCTCCAACCGGAGCTTCACGATCAGGCGATCTGCTCCTCTCTTGAAGGTCACATCGCCAGGCAACTCAGTCGCCGGGACAATGGCGGTCTGATGAGACGTTGTCGCGCAAGAGCACAAGAACATGAGACAACCGAACGCGGCGAGTTGAAACAATCGGTCCCTGCGGGAATGGGGAGCGCAGCCGTCACGGCTGCTCCAGTCGGCGTCGCGCCGACTGGTCCGCGCGCGCGCGCGATCAACAAAAAATTGAAAACGTCGGGCGCACAGGGTGCCCGGCGCGACGCCGGGCACAGCACGCGGGACGCGTGCGCTCCCCGAAACGAATCGCGCCGGCTTGGTTGGATTTTCCCACATGGTCAAATTCCCAAACCGAGCGAGACGTGTTTGGTCTCCAGAAAGGCGTCCATGCCTTCGATGCCCAGTTCGCGGCCCCAGCCGCTTTGCTTGACGCCGCCGAACGGACACTGGCTCGTGGTCGGCACACCGTCGTTGATGCCAATCATGCCGGATTCCAACTGTTCCATCAGCCGGAATGTCCGGCGCAAGTCGCGGGTGAAGGCGTAGGCGCTCAAGCCGTAGGGTGAGGCATTGGCGCGCTCAATCGCTTCGGCTTCGGTGTCAAACGGCGCCAACGCCGCGACTGGCGCGAAGGTCTCCTCGGACATGCACGCCGCGCCGGCGGGCACGTCGGCCAGCACCGTCGGTTCGAGGAAATAGCCCTGGCGCTTGAGCCGCTTTCCGCCGCACAACAATCGCGCGCCGCGCTGGGTCGCGTCCTGAATGTGCTCCAGCGCCTTGGTCAAACCTTCTTCGTTGATGAGCGGGCCGACGGACACGCCGTCTTCCAAGCCGTCGCCAGTTTTCAGCGCGCGGGTTTGCTGGACGAATTTATCCAGAAATTTTTCGTAAATCCCGCGCTGGACATAAATGCGGTTGGACGCGATGCACGACTGTCCGGTGTTGCGGAACTTGGTGATCATCGCGCCTTCCACCGCCGCGTCCAGATCCGCGTCTTCAAAAACCAGCACCGGCGCGTGACCGCCGAGTTCCAGCGACAGCGGCTTGACCTGGTTCGCCGCGCCGCGGATAAGTTCCTTCCCGACTTCAGTCGAGCCAGTGAAGGTGATTTTGCGGCAGAGCGGATTGTCCAGAAATTCCTGCGCAAACTCACGCGCGGAGCCGGCGACGAGTTGGGAAACGCCCTTCGGCAGTTTTGCCGCATCCACACATTCGGCGAACAGCACCGCGCATACGGGCGTGGCGCTCGCCGGTTTCAAAATCACGGTGTTGCCGGCAGCCAGCGCCGGCGCAATTTTGCGCACCGCCAGCACCAGCGGAAAGTTCCACGGTCCAATCGCGGCGACCACGCCCATCGGCGTCTTGACGACGAGATGCCGCTTGCCATCAGCCTGATGCGGCACGATGCGGCCGTAGGCGCGCCGGGCTTCCTCGGCGAACCAACGGAGGTGGTCCACCGACATGCCGATTTCGCCGGCGCTTTGCGCCAGCGGCTTGCCGTTCTCCAGCGTGATGACACGGGCAATTTCGTCGCGGCGCTTTTCGAGTTCGTCGGCGATTTTGTTCAGATGAGCGCCGCGCGCCTTTCCCGTCAATGCGCGCCAGCCGGCAAAAGCCACATGTGCGTCCTTGACGGCTTGAGCCACGGCGGCGCGGTCAACCGTGCAAACCTCGGCGACGACTTCGGTGGTGGAGGGATTGACGACGCGGATGGTTTTCTGCGTTTTAACCCATTGGCCGTTGAGGTAGAGCGGATAGGTCTTCATTGCTTTGGCACTTTCTTCCAGTCGTTCAGAAACAGTTCGATGCCGATGTCGGTGAGCGGATGATCGTAAAGCTGTTTGAGCACGTCGAAATTCATCGTGCAAATGTCCGCCCCCGCGAGCGCGGCTTCCAGCACGTGCAATGGATGCCGCACGGCAGCGACGATGATTTCCGTCTTGAATCCGTAGTGGCCGTAAATGGTCTTGATCTGGCGGACCAAATCCATGCCCACGTGCCCGACCGCGTCCAGCCGCCCGACGAACGGGCTGATGTAGCCCGCGCCGACCTTGGCGGCGAGCAGCGCCTGCAAGGGTGAAAAGGTCACCGTGACGTTGGTCTTGATGCCTTCGGCGGTGAATTGCTTCACGGCCTTCAAGCCTTCCCGGGTGTTGACGACCTTGATGACGGCGTTCTTGTGGTATTTGGCCAGTTGCCGGCCTTCGGCGAGGATTGCGTCGGCTTTGAGGCCGATGGTCTCCAAACTGATCGGGCCGCTCACAATCGAGAATATCTCCTGATAAACGTCCGCCGGGCGCCGGCCGGTTTTGGAAACGTGAGTCGGGTTCGTGGTGACGCCGTCCACGATGCCCCAGGAGTGGGCCTCCTTGATTTGCGCCACGTCGGCCGTGTCAATGAACAATTTCATAATTTAACTTTCAATTTTACTGGTTGCCTCCGCCTTTGGGCGAAGAGGGGTTCGGTTTGGGGAAATTGACAAAATTTTTCGCCGCGCGGCCTTCCAGCACCGCGGCCACGTCATGGCAGACCGCCGCCACGACGCGCTCCTGGGCCTCGCGGGTGAACGCGGCGATGTGCGGCGTGAGAATGACGTTCTCCATTTCCTCGAGCGGGCCAGGCGCCGGCGGTTCCTTTTCACGCACGTCCAGGGCGGCCCCGGCGATGCGTTTTTCCTGAAGCGCGCGAATCAAACCGTTTTCATCCGCGACTTCGCCGCGCGCCAGATTCAGAAAAAAGGCGGACGGCTTCATCCGGCAAAAGCGGTCGTAATTGAAGAAGTGTTGCGTTTCCGGCGTCAGCGGCATGTGACAGGAAACGAAATCCGCCCGGGCGAGCAGGGTGTCCATTTCCATCAACTGCGCGCGCGTTTCCGACGCCGCCACGGCGTCGGGACTGATGTAGGCATCGTGGGCCAGAATGTTCATGCCCAGCGCCCGCGCCCGCAGCGCCGTCAGGAAGCCGATCCGGCCCAGCCCGACCACGCCGAAATTTTTTCCGTATAGCTCCGCGCCGACAAAGCGCCGCCGTTCCCAGCCGCCGTTCTTCGCGTGGCGGTCTGCCGCCGGCAGTTTGCGCGCCAGCGCCAGTATCAGGGCCAGCGTGAGTTCGGCGACGGAAATCGAATTCTGGTCCGGTGTGCTGGCCACGACGATGCCCCTGGCCGTCGCGGCCGGGACCTCGATGTTGTCGAGGCCGGCGCCGGCGCGTCCGATCACCTGCAACTGTGCGGCGGCGGACAGCAAATCCGCGTTCACCCGCGTCTGGTTCCGCACGATCAAGGCGCGGCACTTCGGGAGCAGCGCCTTGATTTTGTCCGGCGATTTCCACAGGTCCGGCTCGATGGTGACGGCGAACTTTTTTTTCAGTTCGTCAATCCATTTTCCGCCGATGTTTTCGGTGACGAGAATCATAGCGTGAATTCGACGCCCAATTCTTCGCACAACGTTTTCAATTCGTTCCGCGTCGCTTCGTCCAGCGGAATTCCCTGCGCGAGATTTTCCTGCGCTTTTTGGTGTGAACGCTCGCCGGGCACCAGAATTTCCGTCACCCCGGGTCGTTTGCGGCAGGACTTGATGCCGTCAATCGCCCGGTCCAGACGCCGCTTGAATTCGGCCGGGTCCATGAACGCCGCGATGTCGAACAGGCAGAAGAAGTGACCCACGTCCTGTTTGCGGTCCAGGTGTTTATACATCGAGCCGATGGCCGGGCCGACCGCCGCGCCCGACAAGACGCTGGAAAAAATCTCCACCATCAGCGTCAGCGCGTAACCTTTGTGGCCGGCCATCGTCAGCACCGTGCCGGCCAGCGCCGCCGCTGCGTCGGTCGTCGGCTCGCCGTCCGCCGTCAGCGCCCAACCGGGCGGGATCGGCTGGCCGCGTTTCTGCGCGGCGATGATGTTGCCGCGCGCCACGATGGACGTGGCCAGGTCAATTTTGACGGGGAAACCCTTGCCGGTCGGGAAGGACGCGGCGATCGGGTTCGTTCCAAAAAATGCCTGGCAACCGCCCTCGGGCGACATGGCCGGTTCGCAGCTGGTCATCGCGAACAGGACCATGTCCTGCGCCGCCGCCTGGTTGCAATAAAACGACAACGCGCCGAAGTGCTGCGAATTGCGGATGGTGGCCGCGGCCACGCCGTACTTTTTCGCTTTCGGAATGAGCTTTTCCAGCGTCCGAACCGCCTGCACCTGGCCGAGGCCGTTGCCCGCGTCCACCGCCAGCGTCCCGCCGCGCCGGCGCTCGATCACCAGTTTCGCCCTGGGCTCAATGAGCCCCTTCTGGATGCGGCGCATGTAAATGTTCACGCGCGACACGCCGTGCGTGGACGTGCCATGGACATCGGCGTCCACCAGCGCCTCGGCCAGAATGGCCGCGTCTGGCTGGCGCACGCCGGCCCTGGCGGCGATGGCGGCGACCAGGCTTTGCACCAACTCAGGACTGAAACGGTCGGACATGGATCGGATTGGATTGTTGGATTATTGGATTGATGGATGGGATCGCGCAATAATCCATCAGTCCATTTATCCATTGCTTTATGCGCTGCGGTAGAGTTTGGTCATGACAAACTCCCGGTGCCGGAGCGCTTCCGCCGCGGTGAGTCGCCCGTTGGCGGTGCGGACAACCATTTCGATCAGTTTGTCGCCGGCCTCGTCCACGGACAGTTCGCCGCGCAAAATGGCGCAAACGTCCAGATCAATGTGCTCGCTCATGGTCGAACACGTGAGCGGATTGGCTGAGAGTTTGATGACCGGCTCAATGGGATTGCCAACGATGTTGCCCTGGCCGGTCGGGAACAAATGCACCACCGCGCCCGACGCCGCCCACAAGGTTACGGCCTCGGCGGCCGCGGATGAAGTGTCCATGAACCAAAGCCCCTTGCCGCTGGGCGCCTCGGCGGGTTTCAGGCAGCCGACGAATTTGGTCTTTTTGCCGAGCTTCTCGATGTTGCCCATCGCCTTTTCCTCGATGGTTGTCAGGCCGCCGCGGATGTTGCCCTTGGTCGGCTGCGATTCGGAGAGATCGTCGGTTTTCTCCTTCATCACCAGGTCCTGATAATTCTGGAACATGGCCCTGAATTGCGCCGCGACCTTCGCGTTGGCGGCCTTGGCTTCGACGATGTGCTCGCCGCCGGTCAATTCGGTGGTTTCGCCGAACGACGCCGTGCCGCCGAGGGCCACCGCTTTGTCAATCACGTTGCCGACGGTCGGACAGGAAGCCAGACCGGTGGTCGTGTCGGATTCGCCGCATTTTACCGAGATGTAAAGCTCCTGGAATTTGCATTCTTTGCGCTGAAGTTCGGTCGCCCATTGGACGAATTCCTTCGCCTTGCGGGAGGCGTCGGCGATGGTCTGCAAATCGCCGTGACGCTCGATGGAAAAGCCCGCAACCGGCTTGCCGGTCTTGGCGATGCCGTCCACGATGCGCTGCGTCCAGCCGGGTTCGATGCCGATGACGACGCACGCCGCGACGTTCGGGTTCGAGCCGATGCCAATCATGGTGCGGAAGAACAATTCGAGATCTTCGCCGAATTGCAGGCGTCCGTAGGAATGGGGCAGCGCGAGCGCGCCGGCGATGTTGTTGGCGACGCCCTCGGCGGCGGCGTTCGAGATGTCATCCACGGGCAGGATGATGACGTGATTGCGGATGCCGACGCGCC
>JAGWNY010000052.1 GCA_028872915.1 Verrucomicrobiota bacterium | reverse complement strand
CATACTGCTGGACGATGCTGATGTTCCACGCATTGAATTTTCGCAACTGCGCGTAACTTTCCTTCACAATTTCCTCGCCGCCCGGCACGTCCAGAAAACGGGCAACTTCCTCATAGACGTTCCGCTTTCGCAACGCGCGCGGCAGGGTGATGATGTGTTTGCGGGTGTAATTGGTGATGAGAAAACCGGCTGCCGCCCGCAGTTCCTTCGCCGAATCGGGAATGTAACCCAATTCAAAATGGGCGATTTTGCCGGTGAGCGAAAGATTGCTCGCGCCGTCAAACAGCGCGCCGTAATTTCCGTCCCGACACCACGGCAACAACAAGGTTGCAATTTCGATGATTTGCTCGCGCTCCGCGCCGCTCGCGTCCAGCGACATCAATTCCTGCAACATCCGGTGCGTCGGGTATTCATCGGTTTTGAAATACACGAAGGCCAGGTTGCGAACGTCCTTCACCGTGTTCGGGTCTTTGAAAAATTTCAGGACTTCGGCCTCGCTCAATTGCTGCTCGAAATTGTTTGCCTCGTCCCCGTTGGATTTCAGCCAGTCCCGAAAATCCGCGAACGCCTCCAGCATCGTCGCACCCGGCGGCATTTTCTCCTTGCGATAATGGGACAGCGCACACGCCCGCCGCGCCACTTCCATCATCCGGTTTTCATGCTTGCGCGACCAATCCTGAAAAACGTCCTCGTAAAGCAGATTGACGTATTTGGCGATTTGCGCCTGCCGCAACATCTGCTTGTCCTCGCTCTGACTTGTGCCAACCATGCGGGCGACCAGCGCGGTTGCCGACGCCAGATGATCCGGCGAAAGCGGCAACCCGCGCGTGTCGAGATAATTGATAGTGATGTCGCCGTCGGGTTGAATCACTATCGGCTTTGCCTCCGGCTCCACCGTCTGCGTGTAGATGCCGTAACTCAATCCCTCCTCAATGATGACCGTGTAGGCAAAATAATTTTCGGTCTGCGAAAGTAAATCGCAAATCGTCACCGACTTGCCCGCGCCGCTCATGCCCAGCAATACCGCGTGCTGCGGGGACGCATTTCCACCCGAACCGGAAAAGGTCTTGATGCCGACAAGATTTTGGTTCGGGCCTTCGTAAATTGCCTCGGCAGTGTCCAGATGGCCGGTGAAGGTGGACGAAATTGGCAGCATGTCGGCGATGTAACGGTTCTCGCCGTATAGTTTCCGCGCGTTGTAATTGCTCCATGCCCACCCCGGCCAGGTCTGATAAAACAATTTTTTGGAAGTGCTGGGGAGCGTGCTTTCCGAATACTGCGCGCTGTTCATGCCGTTGATGGCGTTTTTAATCGCCGTGGTTTTGGCAATCAGCCCGTCCTTGTTTTTATCCCAGGCGCGGATGGCAAACAGAACCCTGAACGGAAACGTATGCCCCTGCATGAGCGCGGAGATTTTCTTTTGCTTTTTGTCCATCACGGTCAACAGCGAAAGTTTCTTTTCGCTGGCGTAATCGCCCGCGATGCGGTCGTGTTCCTTTTCCTCCTTGTGAATTTCCTTGCGGACGGACAGCGGCTCAAGATTCACCGTGATGGCGTAATCAAGCAGCCGCAGGCTGGTCAGCCGATGGACGATCCCAGGGTAGGTCATCTTCGGCCAGCGCGATAAAACGATGATGGAATGATACCGCCCGTCCATGAAGAATCCGAAATCGGCCTGCCCGCTCCCCTCGCTGTGCCAGCAATTTTCCTGAATGGACAGTTGCGGGTCAAATCCGTCAATCGGGTCGTAATCAAACCGCTCGGACAGCGACGGATTGAGAAAGGTTTTATAGTGCCGGAAGTGGTCGGCATCCTTCATCGGAATAATCCGCGCGCCCTGTCCGGCAAAAATTTCCGTCAGCAACTCGTGTTTTTGCTCAAACTCCGCCTTCAACTGTCCCAACAGTTGGTTGTAATGTTCGGACAACGCGGCGGTGGATTTGAGGCCGCTGGCCGATGCTTCAATTTTCCGCGACAGGTAGAAAATGAGCCGTTGCCGCCGCAATTTGCGTTCGGTCATCAACCGCCAATACCGTTCAAAGCGTTCGTTGCGCGTCCGCCGCGTCCAGAGATTGTCCGACTTTTGGGTTTCTTCGTGATACCGCAGCAACTCGCGGCGATAGTCGCAATCGCAAAAGTATTGGATTTGCAAACGCTGCTGTTCCGTCAAGGAAGCCAGCAACAACGAAAGCTGGTCTTGAAATCCGTTCAGTTCCGACACCTGCGCGTTCGTCAGGTCGGGTGGCTCGAAGATGAATCCTTTCGCAACGTAGCCGCCCGCGTTCAACGAATTGAAAACGATCAAGTCGTTGACGAAGTGTCCGTTGGGTGATTGGTCAAACATGATTTCAAGAATCAACGAAACAGCAATTGGCGTATTTCCAAATCGCGTCAATTTTTGGCGGCTTCATAATTTAACGGGTGTTTGGGCTGCCTTTGAAATTCAGGGCTGAAACCGGAGCCGTTCAACCAGTAGTCAAGACAGTCCATGTCGTAACCGGCTGGTTTTCCCTGCCGGAACACGAAGATGTAAATGGCGCAGAGCGCCAGCGGCACAACCGCCAGAATGAGGGAAGTGAACAGGCTCATTTTTAGCGCGCTGAAACAGACGAGCAGCACCATGACAAAGGCGAACGCGCCGCCCGCCATGAACCAGAACAAATCACCCTCCAACCCCCACGTCCGGCCTTTGGAGTCGTCGGCGCTGTTCGTCTCCGTGAATCGAAGTCCGTCTTTCATTGGAATGATCCCACGTCCACCGTGGAACTGCCGATGCCGAAGGCCACGAACAGCGCCTTCACTATGACGGGCGCTCCTGCAATGATGAGTCCCCCGACAATGGAAAGTTTTCCGGCGTCAGCGTCACCGCGACGGATGGCGAATCCGCCTGCGATGACACAGAGCGTTCCGAAAAGAAAACCAATGAGCATGACAATGCCCAAAGCCGATGATGCGCCCGATGAAAGGCTGCCCGATGATTGCGCCAAGATGGGATTCAATCCCGCCAGTGCCATTTGAAATGTAATTTTCATAGGCTCCTTTTTACCCTTTTTTGCGAAGGCAGATTGTAATGAAATCATTACAATTTTTATCCCCGGTTTTGGCAGGCTTGAAGCATGGAAAACGCAATAGACACAATGGAAAATTCAGCCTCACCGCTTCATTTGAGACTGCAAGGGCTTGAAAAAAGTTTAAGCCAGCGCATACGCGGACAGGCCCATGTCATCCCGCGCGTGGTGTCCGTCCTGCAACGCGGCGAGCTTGGACTGACCAAGCCGACACGACCGCGCGGCAGCTTCATGTTTCTCGGTCCAACGGGCGTCGGCAAGACGGAGATCACGCTGGCGTTCACCGAATTTCTGTTCGGCGCGGACAAACTCTCCCGCTTCGACATGAGCGAATATCAGACGCAAGAATCTTTGGGTGTTCTGCTCGGCGCAAGATTGGGCGAGCGCGGCACGTTGGGAATGGCCTACGATAAATCACGCAGCGGCACTTTGCTTTTCGACGAAATCGAAAAGGCGCACCCCCGCGTGCTGGATGTGTTCCTGCAAATCCTGGACGCGGCGCGGGTGACGATGGCCAGCGGTGACACGCTGGATTTTTCCAAACATTACATTGTGCTGACTTCCAACATCGGCGCGGCGGAAATTCTGCACATCCAACATTCTACACAGGCGACGATGGAGCGGCACGTTCTCACCCGCGCGCAACAATCGTTGCGTCCTGAAATTTTTGCCCGCATCACCGAGAAACTTGTTTTCAACCGGCTGTCTTATGACGATCAACTTGAAATCGCCGGTCTGCTGCTGGCAAATGAATTGAAATTTTTCCGGAATAAAGGCTACATGCTCGAACCAACGGAAGCGGTTCTGCCGTTTCTGGTGCGGCGCGGCTATCACCCGCGACTCGGCGCACGGCCAATGCGGGATGCGGTTGAAAAACTGATTGGGGACGCCCTCACCGAATTTTTGCTGACTGGAAAAAATACCGGCGGCTCGCTTGATGTGAACGAGCCGCGCGGTTGTCTGGTCATTCGCTGAACAATCGTCTGGTCGCGGCACGTTGCCGCCGCGCGGCCAGTCGTGCCGCCCTTGCCGCCTTTCGCTCGCGCAATTTTTCCATGCGAATTTTGTCGGCCTTGCTGCGCTTCATCCGCCAAAGGACATCGTAAATTCGGGCGGTGTCTTTGGTGCGGCAACCAAACTCACGGATGCTGATAAGGTCGCCCCGCTCGAACGCGACAACCAGTTTGCGGGCGCGTCTGCCGTAGCCATACGTTTCCAGCGTCACGCGCTGGATGGTCTTTGTAATCGGGGTCATAAGGCAAAGCGCATTTGGTATCGTTCTTCAGTCATGGAAGATTCGCCTCCCAACAAGCGGCGCATTTCCTCTTGAGTTTGCGGCATCCGCCGCGCGGCACATTCCGCCAGTTCCATTTCTCGCGTCGTGACACCGTTCCCCGAAGTCAGCTTGAATCGGTCGGCAAGAAATTCCGCGTAAGTGCTGTGTCCGACGAAGTAACCGCCATCAGCGTAAAGAACGCGGATCAACCGCCGCCATTCCGTCAGTGTCGGGTCGGACGCGACAAAAAGAACTTTCGCACCAAGTTTGAAAACCTCCCCGCGATAAGCCGCTTCGCGCCCTTCATACGAATACGGCACATTCTCCGCGCCGCGATACTCGCCGGGTGCAATCAATGGGTGACAGTTGACCTCGGCTTCAAACCAATTGGAATAATTGCAGCCGCAGTTCGTGAACAAACGCCCTTCGTGCGTGAACACTTTGATTTTCGGAAATGTGTCCGCGCAGTATGCGGCGGCAATGTCGCCTTCGGGCACACGCCAAAGGCCATTGGAAAATCGCCGCCAATGCGTGAGGATGCGCGGCGGATTGTATTGAACCGCGCTCATGGCTTTACCTCCACTTCTTCGATGGTTGCGCCGTCGAGATACTGCCGATGGAAAACCGTGCCGACTTTATTGTGCCAGCCCATTTCTTCGTGGTAGTGGCTAACCAGTCTGCCATTGAGACATCGGCAACGAATCAGTGGGCGGCCAAACCGATTGGCGTGGTCAATGTCGGCTTGGCTGGTATAAATGACCCGCCCGTAGAAATGCTCGGTGATTTTGAGCAACTTCGCGGGTTTGGGTTCTTGATAACTGCTGGGAACAATTTGCAGTTGCGGATTTGTCGAACTCATATTTTTTGCCTTTCGTTTATTTGTTTGCTCACGCAACGACAGGTGTGCGCGATGAAAACATAGAGGCAAGGGCTTTGGCGGCGGGGGTAAGCTCAAGAAGGAACGGAAGCAACGAACCGTAGTATTCTTGAACTTTCCACCGTTGCCATATAATTGCCCGCCTTCTCCATCGCGTTGCGGAAGTGCCAGATGTTCTGAATTGATTTTGAAATGTGGCTTCGGTCAGCGGTCGGCGAGCGGAAGAAATGAAGCGCAGATGGAGTGACGGCGGGAACGGAACCGGAGCGCAATGCCGCCGCCGAGCCGCTGACGGAAGCTCACCGCTCCTGCGGCTATTCTAAATGCCCGCTCGTGACGAGCGCGTGGTTTGAGCAGTGGAACGGGCGTCGTCGAAGGGCAACAGGGCGACGGGCAGACTGTGGAGCGGAGCAAACGCGCGTTGGTCACGGCGGATTCTCAAAGCCAGTGCGTGAGGCAGCTTCAAAAAATGTCGCCGTCAGCGAAACTTTGAAGCAGAGATTTTTTAACAGGCAAAATAGCCCATCGCTCGCAACGATGTATGATTGCCATTGCCGACAACCACATGGTCAATGACTTCAATTTTTAACAACTGGCCGGCTCGGATGAGATCGCGGGTGACTTTAATGTCCGCCTCGGATGGCGCTGATTCGCCGCTCGGATGATTGTGCATGAGAACAATGGCGTGTGCGCTTGCCATGATTGCCAACCTGAACACCTCTCTCGGATGAACCAAAATGGTGTCCATCGTTCCGACCGATACGAAATAGTGACCTTTGATTTTACGGCGTGTGTTGAGGATTAAAACCACCAAACATTCACTTTCAGAATTGAAATACGGATGATTCGTGATGTGCATTTTCCAATAGGCGTCTGCCTGTTCCGGTGTCTCACACTGTTGGATGTCGGCGGGTGTCGGACATTCCCGCAATGAAACAATTTTCCATTCCTGCGGCTGCGGCGGAAACTTGACTGGCTTGACGATGTTGTTCTCCACTTGAGGCGTTGAGACGAAGTTTTCTGTCGTGTTCATATTTTGCGTTTCGTTTTTGAAGGAGCGGGATTGCTCTCTTCACCTCTGCCGTGGGAGAGCAAGACTGCTCCGAACGAAACGCAATGAGCCGGGTTTACGCGCTGTCGGGCGGTGGAGCGCCAAGCAATGTAGTGACACGAATTGTTTCGTGGCGCGAAATTGCAGCAGAGCAACCAGAAGCGCGGAAAGTCGGCGGCTGAACCCGACAGAAATCAACGGCGCATGGACGGACAACTTTGTGCAGAGCGAGATACGACATCGCCGTCACACTTGCATTCAAAAGCGATGTTCAGGGCAAGTCTTTTGCGGCCTTGCCCGCATCGCGGCGACTCGACACCAGAAGCGCCAGCCCGCCAAGAATCAGGAACAATGAATAAAACGTGCCGCGGCTCAAACCGAACAAAAGCGATGCGTCCGGCTCTCGGAACATTTCGCCGATGGCCCGGACAACGGCGTAAAGAATTAGAAATTCTCCCGCCAAATGACCTGGTTTTTCGCCAGTTACGCCGTTGCGCCAGAAACGCAGTTGGGTGTAAATGGCGAGGAACAATCCTTCAAGCAAAGCTTCATAAAGCTGCGACGGATGACGCGGCGGAATTTCCATAACCGGCGTGCCCATCGGCGCGCTCTTGGGAAATATGACCGCCCACGGCACATGACTCACTTTGCCCCAAAGCTCGCCATTGATGAAGTTGGCAATGCGTCCCAAAAACAAGCCGGGTGGCGCGAGAGTTGCAAGCACATCGGCGGTTGGCCGCCATTGCAGGCGATGTTTTCGCACGACCCATATCAGAGCGAGGCAGACGCCGACAAATCCACCGTGACTTGCCATGCCGCCATCCCAAATCTGAAATAGCGCCAGCGGTTCCCGCACGAGCGTTTCAGGAGAATAAAGGAGGAAATAGCCCAGCCGACCGCCGACTAACACGCCAATGACGACGGCTATCATCAAACTGGACTGCGCCTTGGGATCAAGGGCCGAGCGGCCCGCGCGCCAATAGAGGCGCAATAGGAGAGCGGCAATGACAAATGCCAGGACGTAAGCCAATCCGTAATAGCGAATGCCGAATGAATCGGAGAAACGAATCAGGAACGGGCTGAAATTATCAACCCAGTAGGAGGGCGCAGCGTTGGACGGCATTTGCATCACTGGGAGTTTGGAGCGTTAGCATGGATTTATCAAATCCGCGCTGGCCACGGCGAAACCTCGTTGTGACACACAATTTTCAAGATACGGTTGCTGCTTTTTCAACGCTGGCATTGATGCGCGGCCATTGGAGTGATGGATGCGCCGCCAGCAAAACGAGCCGCCGCAGGTCAGGTAATCGGCGTGCGTAGAATGTTTTCGCGAACCGCCGGCTACAGAGCATGACCGTCAAGTCGCCGTGTTTGACCCGCGCAAACCATTCGTCGTTGGAAATGGTTCTCTCGCACACCAAACATTGAGCGCCACTGACTTTAATGCCGTTGACAAGAAAACGACTCATATTTTTTCTCCTGCTTGGGCTGCTGGCCAGTTACCTTGGCCACTTGTGTCACCAACTCCAACTGATGAGCCGGAGACCGTCAGGTTTTCGGTTTGCATCGTCTCCGCCCCAGATTCGGCCTTCCGGGAACTGCGCGTAATCACCTGGCTGGCGGTTCCGCCATTCATCATTTTTGCCTCCATTTGAACTGACCGTCAGTTTCCCTCGGACGGAACGACTGAACGCATAAGTAAAACCAGCCTCCTTGCTGCCGCTGAACAGAGCCGCGTTGCCCGGTGCGGTGGACATTCGCCCGCCGGCAGAGTTGGTCTTTCCGACCGGAATGCCAGTCTGTTCGACAAACGGGGCATCATACGTGTTCATCCTCTCATGCGGGATATTGGCACCCCTTGGCTCGATGGCGGCAGATGGACTTTCGAATATTGTTTTCACCACACCGGCACAACTCCAACCCCAAGTCGGCGTGGCGGACCGTGGCCCCAAGTAAGGATTTTTGATCGTTCCACTGGTTTGCAGCCAACTGGCTTTGACTATGGGACAATACACCTCGTAATAAGTGCCCGGCGGGACGCGGTTGGTTTTGAAATACGCGATTAGCGAGCCGCTTAACGGCTCGAAAGCCTGACGCGCTTGGTCGAGGGTTTTGGCCTTCGCCAAAACATCTGCCTGCTGTGCGATTGCCAATGGGAGAGTTTGCGACTCGTTGCCGCGCGCGGCTTCTGCCAGGGTTTGGGCTTGGGCGGATACATTCTGCATCGAATCTTGCGCTAGGGTTTCTTGCACGCGTAGGTAATGGCTCAATACCTCCTGGGGCGCGCTCGCGAAAGAGGATTGCGCCGTCGCCGATGCGAAGAGAACGCCAACGAGCATGAAGCCTATGAACGGATTGATCATTTTCATAATTCAGTCATTCAAGGCGCCCGCCATCCGATTTGGTAATAAGCGCTGGAACGTCCGCTCGGCAGCCAGACAACGGCGGTGTCGTTATTGCTCCGGCTGTGTTTTTCACCGCTGGTGTCCAGATTCACCTCGGTCGTCTGGTCGGCTACAATTAAAACCGGCACAATGACCGGGCCGAAATCGGAATCCGCATGCACGTTGTAATTCCCCGCCGGAATTCTCACGAGCGCGGCCGTTTCATCCGTCTCGCCGGTGTTATTGGGGACATATTTCCACAGCTTTCCTGACTCGGCATATATGCTGTAGCCGGTATGTGGGTGGTAGTAGGTGCGATCACCCACCTCGTAGGTTGCGGTTGCGGTGCGAACCACCAGCCAGCCTTCGCCGGCTGAATTTGAACCGGTGCGTCCGACGGGCGCGGGACCGACCCGGTTTGAAACCATCGGGGCTGTTGAACATCCGGTCAGGATCGAAACCGCAACGGTTCCGACAGCGAGGATGATTATTTTTGTGACTGTTCTTTTTTTCATAACTGCTTTTATTTCAATTCTCCGGGCATTGAATTCGGCGGATTGGGCCGTCTGGCCTGTCCGGTTTGGACCTTTCATTGATACGCCGCGACAGTGTTCATTCCCTCATTCCGTTTTCGTTCACGACAGAGGGATTGGCACTTTATCGTTGTATCAATCTTGAATGAAATGCGTCGCGTGATTGGCGGCGCGGACAAACAAACTTGGATAACTGGAAATGAATGAATTGCAGACAATGCCGAATGAATTTTCCTTTTTGATTCGCCCGGACCGTTATTCGGCGAGAAACAACGTCAAGCCGATCAAGTTCTACTGCATCGCTCCCCAGGCCAGCCGCGTGTCACTGGTCGGCGAGTTCAACGCCTGGCAGTCGTGGGCAAACCCGATGGAGCGCCAGCCCGACGGTTCATGGATGGCGCAGGTCAATCTGCCTCACGGCCATCATCAATATCTATTCCTGGTGGACGACGAACCGACGCTCGATCCGCATGGCCACGGCATTGTGCGAAACGCCAGAAATGAACGGGTCTCGCTCATTGCCGTGAGTTGATGCGGAAAGCCGCAGAAACTTCACCACCTCTTGCTGCTGTGCGAGGATTACAGATTTGTTTTGCGCAAGCGCAGGGCGTTGCCGACCACCGACACCGAACTGAAGCTCATGGCTGCGCCGGCAATCATTGGGTTGAGTAAAAGCCGGATGAACGGATAAAGCACTCCCGCCGCAATCGGGATGCCGACCGCGTTGTAGAAAAAGGCGAAGAACAGATTTTGCCGGATGTTCCGCATCACTGCACGGCTCAAGTGAAACGCCCTGGCAATGCCCATCAGGTCGCCTTTGACCAGCGTGATGCCCGCGCTTTGAATGGCCACATCGGTGCCAGCGCCCATCGCCACGCCCACGTCGGCAGCGGCCAACGCGGGAGCATCGTTGATGCCGTCTCCGGCCATTGCCACAATTGCGCCCTGGCTTTTGAGTTGTTTCACCACGTCGTGTTTGTCCTGTGGCATCACTTCCGATTTCACTTCATCAATCCCCAACTCGCGCGCCACGGCTTCGGCAGTCTTCCGGTTGTCGCCGGTGCACATGATGACCTTGATGCCGAGGCCGTGCAGCGACTCGATGGCTTCGCGCGTGGTGTCCTTGATGGGGTCGGCGATACCGAGCAAACCCACCGCCTGATTGCCCCTGGCCAGCCAGACCACGGTCTGCGCTTTCTCTTGAAGCGCGTGCGCCTGTTGGCCGAGGTTGTCCGCGATGCTCACGCCGGCATCGCGCAGGAATTTCTTCTTGCCCACAAGCACCGATTCGCCTTGAACTTTGCCTTGCACGCCGCCGCCGGTAATGGACTCAAAGCCTTCTACTGCCGCCATTTGAATTCCTCTTTCTTTGGCAGAATCCACAATGGCCCGGGCCAGTGGATGTTCACTCGGCTGTTCCAGCGAAGCTGCCAGTTGCAGGAGTTGATTTTCGTCCATCCCGGTCGCGGCGACGATACTGGTGACTTTTGGTTTGCCGACGGTCAACGTGCCGGTTTTGTCCGTGACAAGGTGCGTTACCTTTTCGGTGCGTTCAATGGCCTCGGCGTTTTTAATCAAAATGCCCGCCTGCGCCGCGCGGCCAACGCCGACCATGATGGACATGGGCGAGGCCAGACCCAAGGCGCACGGGCAAGCGATGATGAGAACGGACACGGCGTTCACCAAGGCGTAAGCCAACGCCGGTGCTGGTCCCCACAAAGCCCAGACCATGAACGTCAGAATCGCCGACAAGATGACTGCTGGCACAAAATAACCAGCGACCGTGTCAGCCAGCTTCTGAATCGGCGCGCGGCTCCGTTGCGCCTCGGAAACCATGTGGACGATTTGCGCCAGCAACGTTTCCGAACCGACCTTTTCGGCCCGCATGAGAAACGAGCCGGTCTGATTCACCGTAGTGCCGATGACTTTGTCACCGGCGCTTTTGCTGACGGGAACGGGTTCGCCGGTGAGCATGGATTCATCCACGTTGCTCTTGCCTTCGAGAATCACGCCGTCCAGTGGCACCTTTTCACCGGGCCGGACGCGAAGCTGGTCGCCCTTTTGAATTTCATCCACCGGCACATCCTCCTCCTGGCCGCCGCGAACGCGGTGGGCCGTTTTCGCCGCCAGACCGAGCAATGATTTGATGGCCTGTCCGGTGCGGCTGCGAGCCTTGGCTTCGAGCAGTTGTCCCATCAAGACCAGCACGGTGATGACTGCGGCCGCTTCAAAATAAAGTCCCACTTCACCGCCTTGCCGGAACGAGGCCGGAAAGATTTGCGGAAACAAAACCGCCACCGCGCTGTAAAAGTATGCCGCGCCGACGCCCACCATGATCAAGGTGAACATGTTCAGGCTGCGGTTGACGAGGGATTTCCAACCGCGGGCAAAGAACAGACTGCCCGCCCACAGCACCACCGGTGTCGTCAAAACGAATTCGATCCATCTGGAAACATTGCCCGGAAGCACCGCTTTCAGGTTGAGGCCAAGCCAATCGCCCATCGCGATGAGCAACACGGGAATCGTTAGCACCAGTGCAATCCAGAATTTTAGGGAAAGCGAACGGATTCCCGCATCATCGTGCGGCTCGGCGGCGATGGTCTTCGGTTCCAGCCGCATCCCGCATTTGGGGCAATCGCCCGGATGGTCCTGCTCGATTTCCGGATGCATCGGACAGGTGTAAATGGTCTTGCCCGCCGACGGAGCAACCCACGCTGGGTTTTGCTCAAGCGTCATGCCGCATTTCGAACAGTCACCCGACTTGTCCGACACCACTTCCGGGTGCATCGGGCAGAAATACTTCGCAGCAGCCGCCGGCTTCGCATCTGTGTGGGAATGTTCCTCGTGATGCGAATGGCCCTGATGTGCATGATTTGCCCCTGCCAGCTCCGCCTTTGCAGCACAGCAGGAATGTTCTTCCGCATGATGATGGGCATGTTCCCCGCTACCCGAATGTGAATCACCGGCCGCTGGTTGGGCGAGGAATTTCGCCCGGCAGTGCTCGCTGCAAAAGTAAAATGTCTCCCCATTGCGTTCAGCGCGAAGAGCCGTGGTTTCGTCCACTTGCATTCCACAGATAGGATCAGTTTTCATAGGCTGTCATTTTGTTTCATCGCGGAAGTTCACGTTCGCTCTGTCAATTGGGCGAAAACGGTTTTGTCGGAACTCTTGCAGTCTAAACGAAGCGAAAGCATTTCGCCAACTTTGAATCCGGGTTGCGCTGGCTGGCAAGCACGAGTGACCCGTGTGCCCAAGTATCAATTCGCCAGCCAACGATGGTCACTCGGACACGAGAATGCTTCCTGCTGGCAGATGGAGCATTTGTGTTGGAGCTTTCCTGTCTTGAACAAGGTGGCCAGCGCGCTTTGGCAGCCGGGACAGGAATGCGACGTTTCGGTTACTTGCTCATCTGTCGGGGGCACATTTCCGTCGCCATCGAAGACTGGAACGGTGCTTGTCACCGCGGCCACTTTGCATTGAGGGCAAACTCGCGCTTGCGAGGTGGCTTTTGTGGTGGTGCAACCGGCCGCCACGACGGCGACGGCGGTGCCGACAAGAAGCGCCAGTGCTGGTCGAAACATTATTTTCATAGACATTTCTTTCTTTTTGCTTTCTTCCTGTGATACGTCGTATTCCGCTTAAACCCTCGCATTTTCTACGCACGACGGCGTCCTCAAATCCCGTTCCAACAATGGAGCAAATCAATCCAGACGGATGGAGAACTACTCGAAATACGCCTTCAACACGTATTCCTCCACCATCCGCTGGGTGTTGAAGTGCGAGGCGTTCAACGCGATGGCGTGGCGCATGATGCGAAGCCAATCTTCCCGTCGTTGCTGGAACGTCGGCAGGACGACTTCTTCCAATTTTTGGTAAAGCGATTGGACATCCCGCCGGTTCCGCGCGTCGGGACTGTCGGCAATGGAGTTGGTTTTGCCGATGGCCCAGCCGGTGAGATGTTCGACGCAACCTTCAAGCCACCAGCCGTCGAGAATGCTCAAACTGGGCACGCCGTTGAGGGCGGCTTTCATGCCGCTGGTGCCGCTGGCCTCCAGAGGCGGTTCGGGTGTGTTGAGCCACACGTCCACGCCGGCGACCAGGAGGCGCGCCAGTTCCCAATCGTAATTTTCCAGATAAACCAGCCGCACTTCCGGCAGAAGCTCTTTGCGAGTTTGAATGATTTGTTGGATCAGTCCCTTGCCCGGATTGTCGCGGGGATGGGCTTTGCCCGCATAGACGATCTGTAAGCCGCCGGCTTCGGCAACAATGCGCTTGAGCCGGCTTGGGTCGGTCAAAAGCAGGTGCGCACGCTTGTAAGTGGCCGCGCGTCGGGCAAAGGCAAGCGTAAAAATGTCCGCGTCAAAACCGGCATTGGCGCGGCGATTGATTTCTTGAACCAGTTTTTCCTTGGCGGCGACGTGCGCCTTCCAGACTTCCTGCTGCGGAATGTTGAGCACGCCGCGCAAACTGGCGTTGTCCTCGCGCCATCCGGGAACGAAGCGGTCGAACAATTTGGCAAACGGCGGCGAAGCCCACGTGGCCAAATGCACGCCGTTGGTGATGTGGTCAATCTGGTAATGGTGGAAGGCGTCCTTGGGGAGAAGCAAATGGCGCGACACCTCGCCGTGTTTCTTGGCCACGCCGTTGACATAGTGGCTGAGATTGAGCGCCAGATAGGTCATGTTCAATTCGCCCTCGCAGCAAAACACGTCGTGGTGCGCGGCGAAATCCGAGCGGCCCAATGCCCGGCTCACCAACTCCAGTGGAAACCGGTCGTGGCCGGCGGGGACGGGCGTGTGAGTGGTGAACACACAACTTTGCTGGATGGCTTGCACGTCGTCGTGGTTAAAGACGTCACGTCCAGACGACCGGGCGCGCTCGTCCAGCAATTCCAGACCCAACAACGCAGCGTGGCCTTCGTTCATGTGAAACCGAGAGATGTCGTGATAGCCGAGCGCCTGCAACATCCGCACGCCGCCGATGCCCAGGACAATTTCTTGGCAGAGCCGATACCAAGCGTCGCCGCCGTAGAGATGATTTGTCAAGGCGCGGTCCCAAGTTGAGTTCTCCGGCAAATCGGTATCGAGCAGGAATACCGGCAGTTCGTGGCCGCTGCGCCCTTTGACCGTGTATTGCCAGGCGCGCAGCCAGACGGGGCGGCCTTCGATGGCGACTTGCGCGCGAGCCGGCAATTCCCGGCAATGCTCTCCCACATTCCAGACAACCGGCGTCTCGGTTTGCCAGCCGTTGGCGTCGAGCTTCTGCGCGAAATAACCTTGCCGGTGCAACGACGTGACCGCGACCATCGGCACTTTAAGATCGGCGGCGGAACGAATCGTGTCGCCCGCCAGCATCCCCAAGCCGCCGCTGTAAGTCGGCAGCGCCGGCTCCAAGGCGATTTCCATGGAAAAATAGGCAATGATTTCGCGCTGGGAATTCATGGAGCGCCGCGTTGCTAAACAACCAGATAAGCGGATGGGTTTGCCTCGAATTTCGTCGCGCACGAAGCGCAGCACACCAGATGACTCGTGCCGCTGTGGAAAACTTTGATGTGGTCCTCGCCAGCGCGGATGAGCTTGGTGCAGACTTTGCAGCGCCCTAGTAGGCGCGCGGGAGCCGGTTGTCCGTTTGGATTGTCGCGCGTTTTCACGAGTCGCTTCGCCTTACGGTGCGAACCGAATTTTCTCCGCCATAGGGATTCGGCACGCGCAGCGTGCATTCGGGATCATCGCGCCACTGGCCGTCCACGAGAAATCGGTAGTGATAAGTGCCCGGTGGCAGATTCACGCTGGCGGTCCAGAGGCCGCCCTCGCGCTTGATCATGCTGATGGGTTTATCTTGCCAGTTTGTGAAGTCGCCCACGAGCATGACGCTCACCGCTTCGGGAGCGGTAAAGGCGAAGGTTTGCAGTTTCGTTTGTGTGTTCTTTGTCGGTTTGAGGGCCATAAATGCGTCCTTTCGTTGAGTTTGTTTTTACAACCGGATGGCATTTGTGTCGAGGGTTACGATTGCGATTTCAAGCCGCCGTATTTTTGGTTCAAAGCCTTGACCGCCTCGGCCTCGGTGTGACCCGCGTGCAATTGGGTTTGGATGAAGGCGCGTTCTGCTTGGGCGGTGGCGCAGGTGCAAACATCCACGCTTTTGTCGCAGTGGTCGGCGCACAGACAATCAAACCGGGCCGCCACGCGCAACACCGCCGGATCGGAGGCCGGTGTCGTCGTCGTAGTCATGCCCGCCATCCCTGGCATCCCCGGCATTCCCGCCATCGTGTCAGTCATCACTGGCGCTGCGGACGGGGGTGTGGTCACGCCGGACACGCGATACGTCGGGATGGCATCAGAGTGCGAAGGGGAATCGTGGTTCCAGATGAGGAAGGCGGTGCCGCAAGCGAGGACGCCAATGGCGAAGCCGATGGCCAACGGAGCAAACAGTGAAGGAGCGCTCTGGTTGTCTTGAACGTGTTTGTTATTTTTCATAAGTCGTAAAATTTATTTCAAGCGGTTGGCGTTGATTCTTTGGGGGTTGGCTCCGCAGGCGGCTCTTCTTTCAAATCGCGCGAGCGCCACAGATAAAAGGCCGCCGGATAAATCAGCAGGGCCATCAACGTGGCGGTGATGACGCCGCCAACCATCGGCGTGGCGATGCGCTTCATCACGTCCGCGCCGGTGCCGTTGCTCCACAGAATCGGCAGCAGACCGGCGATGATGACCGACGCGGTCATGGCGGTTGGGCGAAGACGCTTGACCGCGCCGTGGTAAATGGCCTCGCGCAAGTCCGCCGTGTTGCGCATTTTGCCTTCGCGTTTCCATTGCTCGTAGGCGAGATCAAGATAGAGCAGCATGACCACGCCGATTTCGGCAGCCACGCCGGCCAGCGCGATCATTCCTACCCACACCGCCACGCTCAAATTGTAATGCAGCCAGTAAAGCGTCCAAAACGAACCGACCAGCGAGAACGGCACGGACAGCATGACGATGGCGGTTTTGACGCCGGAGCGCGTGTTGAGAAAGATGATGAGCATGATGATGAGCAACGTCACCGGCACAACCACCATCAGGCGTTGCTGGGCGCGGATCATGTATTCATACTGGCCGCTCCAGTAAATGTTGTAACCGGGCGGCAAACTGATTTCGCCTTTGGCGATGGCATCGTTGACGGCGCGCTGGGCGTTTTGGACGTAGGTGCCCACATCAATGCCGCTGATGTCCACGTAAATCCAAGCCTGGGGCACGGCGCCCTCGGTCTTGATGGAGCCGGGGCCGTCCTCGACTTTGATGTCGGCCAGTTCACCCAATGGCACCTGCGCGCCGGTGGGCGTGGGGATGACGACGTCGTCCCGGAGCGATTTCAAGTTGGAACGAAAATCGCGGTCGTAACGCAGATTGATGGTGTAACGTTCCAAGCCTTCAACTGTCGTGGTCAGCGGCATTCCGCCGAGCGCCACTTGCAACACATCCTGCACGTCGCCGATGGTCAGGCCGTAGCGCGCAATGGCGTCGCGGTTGATGTTGAAAACGATGTAGTGTCCACCCATGACGCGCTCGGCAAAAGCGCTGGTAGTGTGGGGCAGCGGGCGCACGACGCCTTCGATCTGTTCGGCGATTTTTTGGATTTTGGTCAGGTCCGGCCCGGCGACCTTGATGCCGACGGGCGTTTTGATGCCGGTGGAGAGCATGTCAATGCGCGTCTTGATGGGCATGGTCCAGGCATTAGCCAAGCCGGGGATTTGGATGGCGGCGTTCATGGCGTCCACCAATTCCTGATGGGTGCGGCGGCGATGAGCGATCACCTTGCCGGTGTCGTCCTTGATGTCAACGGCGGGCCATTCGTCTTCGGGTTTCAACTGAATGGTCGTTTCAAACATTTCCATCGGCGCCGGGTCGGTGGCGGTCTCGGCGCGGCCGGCTTTGCCGAAAACTGTTTTCACTTCGGGAAACGATTTGATGATCTTGTCGGTGACTTGCAAAATCTGGCGCGCTTTCGTCACCGAAAGACTCGGAAACGTCGTCGGCATGTAAAGCAAATCGCCTTCATAAAGCGGGGGCATGAATTCCGAGCCGATGTTTTGGTAGGGGAACAGAACGCCAGCTTTCAGTGCCCATTGTTGAACTTTGCCTTCTGGCAATACGCGCGTGACGAGCCGATTCCACGGGAGAAAAACCCAGATGACTGCCACGGCGGCGGCGGTGACCAACGTCCAGCGCCATTTGATCACCCATTCCACCACCGGACGATAAATCCAGATGAGGAAACGGTTGATCGGATTTTTTTCCTCTTTGGGAATTTTTCCGCGAATGAACCAGCCCATTAAAATCGGCGCGAGTGTGATGGATAAAAGCGCGGCGGCGCCCATCGAATAGGTCTTGGTGAACGCCAGCGGTTTGAACAGCCGCCCTTCCTGTGCTTCCAAAGTGAACACAGGCAAAAACGAAACCGTGATCACCAACAACGAGTAGAACAGCGTCGGGCCAACTTCGACGGCAGCGTCGCGGATGATGTCCCAATGCGGTTTTTTGCCTTTGTCGTGTTCCAGATGTTTGTGGGCGTTTTCAATCATGACAATCGCCGCGTCCACCATCGCGCCCACGGCGATGGCAATGCCGCCCAGCGACATGATGTTCGCGCTCAAGCCCTGATCGAACATGATGACAAACGAAATCAACACCGCCACCGGCAGCACCAGGATGGCCACCAGCGAACTGCGCAGGTGAAACAGAAACAACATGCACACCAGCGCCACGACGATGCTTTCTTCCAAAAGCTTTTCTTCGAGGGTCTTGACGGCGCGGTCAATCAACGCCGTGCGGTCATAGACCACGGTCACTTTCACGTCCGGTGGCAGCGATTTCATTTCCTCGGCCAACCGCTTTTTCACCGCCTGAATGACTTTATAGGCATTGTCGCCAAACCGAACTTCGACGATGCCGCCGACGGTCTCACCGTTGCCGTTGAGTTCGGCGATGCCTCGGCGCATTTCCGGTCCCAACGTCACCTGGGCCACGTCGCGCAGCAAAATTGGTGTGCCGCCTGGCCCCACGCCCACCGCAACTTTTCTCAAGTCGTCCACATTTTCGATGTAGCCCTTGACGCGCAGGAGGAATTCGGTTTCCGCCAGTTCAATGGAACGTCCGCCCACCTCGTTATTGCTGCGCTTGATCGCCATCGCCACGTCCTGCAAAGACAGGTGATAGGCGCGCAATTTCACTGGGTCCACCGTCACCTGATATTGCTTTTGAAAGCCGCCGATGGAGGCTACCTCCGACACGCCCGGCACCGACGCCAGTGCGTAGCGCACATACCAGTCCTGATAGGTGCGCAGTTGCGCCAGGTCCCGGTTAGTTGAGTTGAGCGTATACATGAACGCCCACCCAACGCCCGTGGCGTCCGGCCCCAACTGCGGACTGACACCCTGCGGGAGCGAACCGGTCAACCCGCTCAAATACTCCAGCACCCGGCTGCGCGCCCAGTAAAGATCCGTGCCGTCCTTGAAAATAACATACACGAACGAATAACCGTAGAATGAATAGCCGCGCACCACGGTGGCTCCGGACACCGACAGCATCTTGATCGTAATGGGATAAGTGACCTGGTCTTGGATGATTTGCGGCGCTTGGCCTTCCCACGGCGTATAGACGATAACCTGCACGTCCGACAAATCAGGGATGGCATCCACTGGAATGTTTTTAACGGCGTAAACGCCGCCCAGCACCAGCACTGTCGTGAACAACAGAATGATGAACTTGTTCTTGAGTGAATAATCTATGATGCGTTTGAGCATGGTATTGAAAAAATTTCAGACGGTTTTCACAACGTGCTTTCTCCCGTTACTCCCGTGCGGATATTGATGGCCGTTTCAATGTTGTGAACAAAAATGCGTCCATCGCCCGGTTTGCCAGTGGATGCGCCTTCACGGATGATTTCCGCGAAACGCGAAGCGTCTTCGTCCTTGCAGACAAGTTCCAGCTTGACGACGGCCGAATACTTCTCGCGGTATTTGCGAACAAGATGGTGTTGATCATTTTCCGGGTCGGCGAGCCGGCCCAGGGCGTCCACCCGGATGACAGTAACCGCTGTGGCTCCCGCCTCCTCCAAGACATCCAGAATGGAGTCAAGGCAGGCGGGTCGGAAATAGGCTTTGATTTCTTTCATGGCAATTTTCCTTTCGTCACTTGGTCATGTTCATTCCCGCCGGCATGTTTGTTCCGGCAGCAGGCGGAGTCGTGGAATTCGTGGCGGGCGCAGATGGAGCCGAATTCGCTTCAAGCATTTTTTGGATGGCCTCACGCAACTGGCTTTCCGAATCGAGCATAAACTCGCCCGAAGTCACCACCTGCTCGCCGGGTTCCAATCCGCTGACAATTTGATACATGTCGTGTTCGGCGGCCGGACCGAGCACGACCGTGCGCGGCTCGAATCTCCCGCCGGGCAGCGCCACAAACACGGTGTTCTTGCTGCCGCTGCGCAGGATGGCCGAATCAGGCACCAACAAGGTTGAAGGCGCCAGTTCATGCGTCAACGTCACCTGCGCAAACATGCCCGGCTTGAGGAAATAATCCGGGTTTTCAAATTCCAACCGCACTTTTGCCGTGCGAGTTTTTTCGTTCACCGTTGGATAAATGTAAGTGACATGCCCATGAAACACGCGATCCGGCAGATACGAAAGTA
>JAGWNY010000011.1 GCA_028872915.1 Verrucomicrobiota bacterium | reverse complement strand
GCTCTTTGCGTTTCGTTGAGGGCGGCCTTGCTCTCCCGGAACCGAGGCGAGGAGAGCAATTCCGCCCTCCTTCAAAACGAAACGCAAAAAATGAACACGACAGAAAACTTATTCTCAACGCCTCAACTGCCGAACAACATCGTCAAGCCAATCAAGTTTCCACCGCAGCCGCAGGAATGGAAAATCGTTTCATTGCGGGAATGCCCGACACCCGCCGACATCCAACAATGTGAGACACCGGAACAGGCAGACGCCTATTGGAAAATGCACATCACGAATCATCCGTATTTCAATCCTGAAAGTGAATGTCTGGTGGTTTTAATCCTCAACACACGCCGTAAAATCAAAGGTCACTATTTCGTATCGGTCGGAACGATGGACACCATTTTGGTTCATCCCAGGGAGGTGTTCAGGTTGGCAATCATGACAAGCGCACACGCTATTGTTCTCATGCACAATCATCCGAGCGGCGAATCAGCGCCATCCGAGGCGGACATTAAAGTCACCCGTGATCTCATCCGAGCAGGCCAGTTGCTAAAAATTGAAGTCATTGACCATGTGGTCGTAGGCAGTGGCAATTATTCATCATTACGAGCGATGGGCCACTTTGCGTATTGAAAAATCTCAGCTTCAAGTTTTCGCCAAAGGCGGGGATTTTTTTCACGCGAGCCGCTAAACCCGGTCATTTTGTCCGCCGTGACCAACGCGCGGTTTGCTCCGGTGCGACGTGAAAGTTGCTCAAGTAATCGTTCGATATGGATAACACCATAAGCCGAACCCGCGGTTCCGTCCGCAGCAGCCTAGCGGCACCGGCACAACTGGCAACGGTTGTGTCGGAAGCTGCCGTAACAACACATCTCCGCCCAACGGGGCGAGGCGACAACCGTGAGGAAGTCTCCGCGACTGCCAGCGTCAAAGGTGGTCGGAGAGTCAGGCTGAAGGCCAAGTCCAACACAAGTAAACTGTCGAAAGCACCGTGAAACGCAACAAGCCAAAAACGCTGACAGGCTTGAGCCAAAAGGCAAAGCAGTGGGCTGCCTCACTTGAAGCTGGGGGCACACGGACATCCAAAACTGCCGGTGAAGAGACAGGGACTAACGCCTTCGTGTTATTTGAGCGGAACACGGTAAACCCGACAACCCGCCTCGTTGAGGCAGGCGTTGCTGCAAAGCGCGCTGATGAGTTGGCGGGCAGAGGATGCTGGAAAAAGCCAAGGTCGTCCCGTAATCGGGCGGATAGAGGTTGCAACATTACCTTGCCGCGCAAGCGGGCTGACTTCCAGCGGGTCGTTCGTGACGAGATAGCCGGCAGAACCTGCACAGGAGGAAATCGCAAATGAACATGGATTCATCCATGTGTGCATCCTCCGGCCACGCGCCACATTGGGAACAGATTGACTGGCCACAGTGTGAACGCCACGTCAGCAGGCTGCAAGCACGCATCGTCAAGGCAACACGGGAAGGCCGCTGGGGCAAGGTGAAAGCCTTGCAACGGCTGCTGACCCATTCGTTTTCCGGCAAAGCCTTGGCCGTGAAACGAGTGACGGAAAATCAAGGCAAGAGAACACCCGGAGTGGACGGAGCAGTCTGGAAAGCTCCGGGAGCCAAACACAAAGCCATCGGATCGTTACGACGACGCGGTTATCAACCTCAACCGCTGCGCCGCGTCCATATCCCGAAAGCCAACGGCAAGTTGCGTCCCCTCGGTATTCCGACGATGAAAGACCGTGCCATGCAAGCATTACACTTGCTGGCATTGGAACCCATCGCTGAAACGCTGGGAGATTCACACTCCTACGGCTTTCGCACCGGACGCAGCACCGCCGACGCGATTGAGCAATGTTACAGCGTGCTCAGTCGGCGGAACCACGCGCCGTGGGTTTTGGAAGGCGACATTCGCGGCTGCTTCGATTATCTCAGCCACGAATGGATGCTGCACCAGATTTCCACCGACACGGAGGTGCTGCGGAAATGGTTGAAAGCCGGCTACGTCGAGAACCGAACCTTGTTCCCCACCCAGGCAGGCACGCCGCAAGGCGGCATCATCTCGCCGACGCTGGCGAACATGACCTTGGACGGATTGGAGCAACTCCTGAAAGTCGCCTTTCGCAGGCGGCGCGACGGAGCCAGGCAATACCGGCTCAAGGTCAACCTCATTCGTTATGCGGATGACTTCATCATCACCGGCCCGACCAAGGACGTGCTGGAAAATGAAGTCCGACCATTGGTCGAGCAGTTTCTGCGCGACCGTGGTTTGCAGCTCTCGCCAGAGAAAACCTGCATCACGTCTATCGAAAAAGGGTTCGACTTCCTCGGACAAAACCTCCGCAAGTATGACGGCAAGCTGCTCATCAAGCCGTCGAAGAAGAACACGCACGCCTTCTTGGAGAAAGTCCGAACGATCATCCAGCAGAACCGGACGGCGACACAGGAAAGGCTGATTCGTCAACTCAACCCCGTTATCCGGGGCTGGGCAAACTATCACCAATCCATCGTGGCAGCGGACACGTTCAGCAAGGTGGACCATGTGTTATGGCAAAGTCTCTGGCGCTGGGCTAAACGCCGACATCCGCATAAGCCGAGTCAATGGGTGATGCGCAAATACTGGCACACCATTGGACAGCGAAGCTGGATGTTTGCAGCGGACACCGGCGACCGAACCCCGACCGGCCAAATCGTTTGGTTGAAGCTGCATCATACAGCCGCGACCAAAATCCGGCGACATCCGCAAATCAAAGGCACGGCAAACCCGTTCGATTTGCGCTGGCGTCGGTATTTTGAAGACCGTGCGTTTCTCAAACGATTCGGCATTCATCGGGCGGAAGCTGGGATTAAACCGTCGTGAACACCGGCTCTGCTCACGCAGAGCTTCAGAACGGCTTGAGCCGGATGAGGCGAAAGTCTCACGTCCGGTTCTGAGGGGAGGGAGCGGCAGCAATGCCGCTCTCTTACCCGACCTCCACAGGCTGGAAGTCGGCCCTATTGCCCTTCCGACCCCGCCCGTTCCGCTACTCAAATCCGTGCGCTCGTCACGAGCGGACATCCGCTGTGCGCTGAATATCCGGCGGGCTTCCGTCTGCGACTCGGCGGCGGGCGTTGCGCTCCGGCTGCGCGGCGCTATGCACTTCTCTCCGCTTCCGCTCCACTTTCCCCGCTCGCCGACCGCAGACCGAAGCCAAAACCCGAAAGTGCATAAGCGTTGCCTAGCTTGCCCACAACACCGATAAAAAATAGAATTAGCAAGCGATGACGGGACCGTCCGAGAAAACCATCAAAAAGCTTTTCGCGCTTTCGCGCAATCGTTGCGCTTATCCCAAATGCGAAACGCCCATCGTGCATCCCCGCGGCACCGTCACGGGTGAAGTTTGCCACATCAAGGCGCAGAGCGCCGGCGGGCCGAGATTCGATTCTGCTCAAACCGATGAACAGCGTCACGCCTTCGACAACCTCATCCTGCTTTGCAGCGTTCATCATCGCGTCGTGGACGACCGGCCTGACACCTACACCGCCGAATTATTGAAAGAGATGAAAGAAATGCACGAGCGGGAAGGCGACATTGAACTCTCGCAGGAATCGGCGCAGATGGCGCAAAAATTGTTCGAGCATTACCGATTGTCAATTCAGATAACGGGCAATGCCCAGGTGATGCTGGCCAGCCCCGGTGCAATCCAAGCCCAACAAGTCGTGATCAAAACCTCCAAGCGCCGTGCCCTGACGATTCTGCCGACAGAAGGTGCCATCGGACACAACCTCGCCAAGCGCAATTACACGCTGCATTTGATCGAACGCTATAACGACTTCCAAAAATGGGATTCGTCAAAACTCGGCAAGGGAAAATACATTGTCATCCACCGCGCCATAAAAACCGAATTCGGCGCAAAGTGGGATCTTGTCCCCGAAACTCAGTTCCCACGCCTTGTGAATTTTCTGCAAGCTCGAATCCTCAACTCAAAACTTGGGCGAATTAAAAACAGCCGTGGTGAAAAGTGCTTCAGCACCTGGGACGAGTGGTTGCAGAAAAACCACGGCACAGAGTCGGGTCAATCAGGTTAAACAGCCGCGTCTTGACCATGCCATCAGGGTGCAGCCATTGCGCGATGAGAACCTGTTCGATTTTACGGCGTCGTCGGTCGCATCAAGGATTCTACGGGTCGCTCGTCTAAACGCTCGCGCTGCCGTTCCTCCTGTGACACGCCCGCCGTCACCGGGATTTTTGCTTTTAGGTTCTTCATCGTGGAAATCTGTCGCTGATTTTTGATGGAGACGCCATTTCTCCAAGTTGGTTGCCGCCGAAGGCAAAACGTGGCAATAATATGTCCGTAGCGGATTTGAAGAAACGCATGATGTAACGAAAGAAACTTTAGCGTCGCAACGGCTCGGTCCCACGAGAAAACCGCGAACTTTGACCGGACGAGAGAGCCTCCGAAGCACGCGCCCAATCGGGCGCGGCTTGGTGTGCTTCTCTCATTGGGGCTTCGCGGTCCCTCTCGTGGGGGCGCGTTGAGTTCGCGCCCCTTTTGTTTTCCGGTTTTGAGCAAAAACCTGATTTGCAATTTCCAACGCATCAGGGCTTAATGAGGATGGACAGTGGGGCGTCCGACGACAAACAGAGCAAGTTCGTGGTGAAAACCACTATCCAAAGATGCTTTTATCGAACCGGGCTGATTCGCGAGGAAATCCCCTTGCGCAACGGTCGAAGGCACGGCGTCTCCCGCACCTGGCACAGGAACGGCCAGCTAGCGTCTGAAGAACCTTACCAGAACGGATTGCCGCACGGCGTCTGCCGCCAGTGGGATGAAACGGGACGATTGCTCGGAAAGTATCGGATGCGTCGAGGCACCGGCGTTCAACGCGGCTGGCATGACAATGGAAAGCTTCAGATTGAAGTGTCCACCGTGAATGGCGAATTCTGCGGGCGAAACCGAATCTGGCTGCGCGACGGAACACTGCTTTCGGAACGCATTTACGACCACGGTCGCCTTGTCAGCACCGGCGCACGAAGCACGGCAAAGAGGAACGGCAAAGCGTTTGCACGGCATCGAAAGCAGTCGGCGCAAATGCCGGCGGAAACTCTCGCCAGGCGAAAGCACATCTATCGCGTTTTCGTGTCTGCGCTTTTGGAAAAGCCCAATCGTTGTGAGGCGCGGAGGTGGTTGAGCAAAAAAATGGGCGACACCACCGCACGTTCACTCGGAGGGTTCAAACGCGAACGCGATGCCGCAAAACACATTGAAGCACTTTACAAAGCTGGCGCAATGAAAGTGATCGCGCCCGACATTTACGAGAACAAAACTGCCGACCAGTTCGCCGACTATTTGCTGGTGCGGCTGCCAAAAGACGCGACAAAGCGTAAAGCCATCCGCAAAGTTTGCGCACAACTGCGGCGGCGTGACCTTGGAGCGGTTCAGCCTGACGAAGACATCGGCGAAACCTACCTGTATCTCTACCTTGCTTGATTCACCGGACGGCGAGGCAGTCGCGTGATTCATCCAGCGCGAGGACACCGCCCGCTTCTTGCGCCGCCAGCAGACGTTCACTCACCGCATCACCCACCAATTTCTCGACGGCATCGCGCATGGGCCGAGCGCCCAGTTTTGGATGAAATCCTTTGCGCACGAGAAATGGCAACACTGTCTTGTCAAGTTCCAGCTTATGGCCGCGTGTGGCCAGAAATTCAATTTCGCGTGACAGAAACTTCTCCGCTATCTCCAACTGGTGCTCGTAGCTCAAGCGGTTGAACACCAGCTTTTCATTGACGCGCGCGAAAATTTCCGGGCGGAGCGATTGCTGCGCCCGCGTCAGCACGTGGCGTTCGAGCGTCGCCTCGTTGGAGTGTTGCAGGCTCATCAATTCGGCGGAACCGATGTTTGACGTGAGCCAGACATAGAAACCGCTGAAATCGAGCGTCTGGCCCGTCGCCACCGTGATGCGTGCCGCGTCCAGCAGTTGCAGCATGATGTCCAGCACGCGCGGGTGCGCCTTTTCCGCCTCGTCAAACAGGAGCGAGCCTTCCGCCGCGCGTTCGCGCACCGCGCCCAGGTAGCCGGTTTCACCCAGCCGTTGTCCCAGCAACAGACCAAGCGCCTCCTGATTTTGAAACTCCGACATGTCGAAACGAAACAACTGCCCCGAACCAAAAATCTGGTTCGTAATCACGACTACCGTTTCCGTTTTTCCAACGCCGGTTGGTCCGAGCAGCAGAAAACTTCCGCGCGGCCGGGCGGGCTTCGTCAAGCCGAGTTCCCCGCGCCGCACGGCGGAGATGATTCGTGGCAGGACGTGGGACTGGCCGCGGATTTCGCGCGGCAGCAGTGAATCCAATTCGTGGAGTTTGGTGAGCTTTGCCGGGTCTGTCGTTTTGTTCATCCCCAATCTCTAGCACGGACTTCGTTGCATGTTGTGTATGTCATACACCACAGGCCCGCGCGCTTGTGAGATTGTGCTCGCGTGATTCAGCGCAGAAGTCGCTGAACGACGAAACAAAAACAAAAACAGTGCGTATGAAACAAATCAAAAAGCTCGGTCCCAAAGTTCGCTCGCGGCTTCCTTCGCTCTTGATGGCTGCCGCCATCCTTGCCCTCAACTCCGTCTCGGCGCTGGCGCAGAGCACCACGTTCAGTTCTACCGACCTCAAAACCGGCATCAGCAACAGTCTTGCCGTCATTATGATGTTCGGTTTCGTGCTGGGCATCTCCGCCGTCATCTATGGCGGCTTCGCCATCCGGCGCGGCGACGTGGACCAAGGCAAGATGTCCATCATCGGCGGCGCGATCATCGCGGCGGCTCCGGCGGTGGTTTATGCCTTCTACACCATCTTCGGACTCAATTCCAACAGCACGGTCGGAGTCGGCAACTTTTAATCCTGACTGAACCCTTGATGGCCTTCGGCCCAACCTGACATGAACGCCAAAAGCGAACTTCGGCTGACCGACACCAACGCCGCGTCCGATTCCAAAGGCAAGACCTGGGGATTGGAAGGCGGTCTGTTCTGGTGGCTCATTGGCGGTATCGGCGCGGGCATCACGCTGTTCTTTTTGCTGCTCGTCGTGCTGGGTTCGTCACTGCTTACATCGCTTGGCGTGGGTCTTGTGCCGGTGTTGGTTTGCCTTGCTTACATCTTCGCCCTGCGACAAGGCAAGCCGCCCGGTTACGACCGCGATTGTTTCGAGTATCTCGTGAGCGGACGCGGTTTCCACCCGGAAAGCCATCACACACTGAATTCCAAACATCCCCTTTATGAATCCTGAACAGAATTCCCCGACGGCTTCGGAACAGCCATTTAACGGTTGCGCGAAGTTTGTTCATCCGCCTTCGGCAATGATCCAGTTCGTCGGCAAACGCATGACTTGGTGCTTCGACTGGTTGGTCCTGAATTATGCCGTCCTGAAAGCCAATCCTGATTGCCACGACCCCAAAATCGAGCCGGCCCAGGAGTTAATCTTCTATTTTCATGCGGCCAAGGTGACGCTGCTCGGCTGGCGGTTGGATTTGATGTTGGATGACATCGCGACGCACAGCATCACTCGCATCTGGACATTGGAAAGGGAGGCGGCGTTGCAAAACATGGAGGTTGCCTGCGTCTCGGAAATTTTTGTCCTCCCTTACGATGACAACGTCTTGGCGGAACATGCACCGGAGGAACCGCCGGCCCCATCCCAACAAACACAGCCATGAATTCCGGCGAACTCAAAATGGTGGAAGTCAAACGGCAGGCGTTGCTCGGACAACTCAAGGCCGCTGAAGCCGGCGTGCGCGCCGGTTTGGACGTGCAGGGATTCGGCAACATCGCCCGCGCACACTTGGAACGCGCGCTCGCGCATGTTCAGGAGGCCCGCATTGCCATCAACGAATTCAACCGCGCCCGCACCGTGCAGCAACTGGTTGACGACCTGCTCCGCCTCGAACAGGCGTGCAACGAATTCCGGCAGCAACCGCCGCCGGGTGTCACCGTCAAATCCCAGCGCCCCTGACCTATGTTTGAACGTCCACCCAACGGCTTCTTTGTCCGCGATTTGGTTCTGTTCAATCATCTGCGGCGCGGCGGCTACGTTTCCAAGGGCTTCATCTTTGAAGCGCCCGACCTGACCAACAGCCCGATTGCCGACCTTAACGATTTTCAGGAGCAGCTTTGTCTGCTGCTGGCTTCGTTGCATGAGGGGCAACGGTTGCAAGTCCAATACTTCTCGGATTCCGATTACAAGGCCGAACTGCTCCGGTTTCAGGCGGAAACGGAACGGTTCACCAATATCTGGACGAAGCGTTCGCGCAATGAGCGGTTCGCGCGTTACTGGCAGGCAATGGTCGAACGCAAGTTGCGGCGGCAGCGTGTCATTCTCTACGTCTCCCGCGCGTTGGAGAACACGCCCAGGATGCTCACCAGCAATGCCGCCATGCGCGAGTATTACCTGACCTTGCTTGACCAATTGGAAACGGAATTCACGCACGTTCATCATTTGCTCAAGGAAATCTTCGCCAGCGCCGGGACGCGCGTGCTGCCCATGACCGACCTCGACCATTTCAAGCATTACAAACAATTTCTGAACCCGTCCTTTGCCGACCGCTTTGACTTTGACGCCGCCAAGGATTTTGTGCCTGAACTTACGATTCAGGAAAATTGCTGGCACTCCGAGGGCAACGGCCAGAGCGACTTTGGGTTCTTTCTGGACGGCCATTATCACTCCGTCATCGCGCTCACCCGCTGGCCGCGTTCGACGTATCCGGGTATCATCCAGCGCCTCACCAATCTGCGGCTGCTGGATTACACCATCACGGTGAACGTTGATCCGTTGCCCATTACCCAGGAAATCAATAAGGAGGAAAAGGAACATGACCGCGTCGCCGGCGATTACGCCAGTGAGAAGAAAATCTCGCTGCTCACCGTGATGGAAAAAAAACAGAAAAAGATTCATGCGCTGATGCAGGGGCAGACCATTCCGTTCAACGCGCTCTTTGTCATCCGGGTTTGGGACAAATCCAAAGACGGACTAAACGCCAAAGCCAGCGCCATCAAGAACGCTATCAATTCGATGAACTCGGCGCAGTATTTCGAGAGCAATCTGCCCAGCACTTCCAAGAATCTGTTCTACCAGACCTGGCCGGCCTGGACGTGGGGACGTTACGAACATCGCAAGCTCTATTCTGAACATCGTTATCTCGCGGACATGCTGCCCGTCACCAGCACGTTTACCGGCCATCTCAAAACGGCAGAGGCCATCTACGACGGCCCGGCGAACAATCTGGTGGGCGTGGAAACTTTCTCCGGCTCCAAAGATAATCAGTCACCACAGCACGCCGTGTTGTTGGGGATGTCGGGCGCGGGCAAGTCCGTGACCGTTTGCGATCTGCTGTCGCAGACCGAAGGTTATTTCGCCTACACCGTCATCATCGAGGAAGGTTTGTCCTACGGGATTTATACCCAAACAGTTGAGGAAGGCGCGCGGCCCATCATCATTCATCCTGACGGTGATTTGACCATCAATTATCTCGACACGAAAGGTCTGCCGTTGACTCCCGATCACCTTTCGGCTGCGACCGCGCTGGTTGCGCGCATGATTGGAACGGCATCGGAGGAGGATAAACAAATGCTGCGGCAGGCGCAGATTGCCAAATACCTGAACCTGCTTTACGAGGATGCGTTCCAGGACTGGCAGAAGAAACGGCATGACCAGTTGCTCGCCATCGCGTGCCACGCGATGGCGTTGCAAAAATTCCGACTGGAGCGGATGCCGCCGGGTGCGACCATGCTCGAAACCTTTGCGGACTTCCGGGACTGGAAGGCCAGCCACCTTGACGAGGCAAACGAGTATCTCGCGGCGTTCAACGAGGCCGAGGTGCTCCGGTTCCTGAAAGAACCCAAGACCAGCAGGGAAGTCCGCAACCTCGCCTTCGCCTATTTCGGCCCGGATGAATTTCCAACCCACCGGATGTTGCAGGAATTGATGATGCTCGACCCAGTGGGTTCGGAACGCGAGCAAATCGTCGAAATTGCGACGTTGATTCTGCCGTGGTGTCGGGACGGGAATTACGGTTGTTTGTTCGACGGCACCAGCAATCTCTCTCTTACGGGAAAAATCGCCCATTTCGAGTTGGGCTATATTCCCGAATCAGCCAAGGAGTTGAAGGCGGCGGCGGGCTTCCTCATCACCAATCATGCGCGCAAGCATATCATGACGCTGCCCCGCGCCTTGCGCAAACGGAACGTGTATGAGGAAGTCGCCCGCTTTCTCGACATCCCCGGCGGACAGGAAATTGTCCAAGAATCCTACGCCCAGCTTCGCAAGTTCAATTGCTGGAACATTTCCATTGTCCAGCAATATGCGCGGTTCAAACAATCACGCATCCGTTCTGCCGTGTTCGGCAACAGCCGTCAGTTTTTTATCATGCGCCAGAATGACCGGGCGGACTTGGAAGACATGGCCCAGGACATCGCCCTGCCCGAAGTCACCAAGCACGCGATTATGAATTATCCGCTGCCCGACCATCAATCCGGCCAAAAGTATTCGCCGTTCACCTATTTCCATACCGATTCGGGCCGCAACCTGTGCGGCACGGTTCACAACGTCGCTTCACCGGAAATGCTCTATTGCAGCAGTTCCAGCGGCGAGCATTTCGACAAACGCGCCCGCGAACTGCGCAAGAGCGCCAACATCGTCGAGGGCATCGTGGCCCATTCACAGCAACCAGCTTAAACCAAAATGAAAACATTTATGAAAAAATCATTCCTCCAATTCATTCCGCTTGCCTGTGTCGTTTGTCTGTTCACGGGCTGCGCCGCCGTGACGCGCACCGCCACTGATGTTGGCTTGGGCGCGGGCGGCGCGGCCCTCGGCGGTGAGCTGACCCATAACAACCCTTACGCCATTGCCGGAGGCGCGGCGACTGGCGCGCTCCTTGGCGAGACACTTCATTACGCTAACAGCAAGCTGGACGCCCGATCCTACCAGACCGGCTATGACAAAGGGCGGAGCGACGCCGTCAAACAGCAATACTGGCTTTACGTCTCCATGCAGCAGGCCAAAGCCGGTGACGATGGCCGGGTCCGGCTCTACGAGGTGCATCTGCCCGAGCAGGTCATTGACGGCGTGATTTTCCAGCCCACGACCGAATATCTCCGCATCGAAGAATGACGACGCTATTTCCCACGAAAAAACAAATCAACCAAAGAAAGGAAAGCAAACATGAAAAAGATAATCGCAATCATCGCAATCGCCGTGCCGCTGGCGTTCTCCGCCCGCGCGCAATGGGTCGTCTATGACCCAACCATGAACGTGCAACAAATTCTGGATGAAGCCGAGAGCATCGCCAAATACGTCACCATGATTGACAACCAGGTGCAGCAAATTCAAACGCTCGGCCAACAGTTGAGCGAGTTCAAGAATTACGAGAACCTGTTCGGCAACCCGGCGCAGGTCGCGCTTTCAATGGTTCCCTCCCTGGACACCGACCTGCAAAGCCTCGAACCGGGATTGAACCTCGAAAATCTGGTCGCCAATGCCAACGGCAACATCGCGTTGACGTTCAACGACGACGGCATCTACGCCTCCGTTGGGACCAGCTTTCAGACGCCGGGCGGCCAGACCATTCAACGGCCCGCCGACCAATACGAGAAGTATTCCGCCGTCATCAATTCCGCCAGCAACTACGTCGCCGTGGCTGACAACGCGGCCCAGCGCCGCGCGGCCATCAAAGACCAAATCGCACAGACGACTCAGCAACTTCAAGCGGCCACTACGGATGCCCAAGTGCAAAAGTTGCACGCGGTGCTGACCAGTCTTAACGGCGACTTGGCCAGCACGGATGATGAAATCAATCAGGCGGCGGACTCGGCGGTCGTGCAGGAAATTCAGAACCGGAACGACCAACAGAAACAGATTCAGGCGTTGACCGAGCAGCAGAACGCCGAATTTGAGGAGGCCATCAGCAACTACACGGCAAAATTCCAGTTGCTCGACCAGCCAACCACGTTCCCCACCCAATAACCATCCGCGCTCATCATCATGGCCACGTTCAACAGCATCTTTCCCACGTTCCTGACCGACTGCGCCGGTCTCCACACCTTGCTCTTGAGCGTGGCCTTTGCCCTTTTCATTGTCGGCGTCATCGTCACGGTGTCGCATCGGTTCACGCACCGGGCCTTGCTGAATCTCCTGATGCGGCTGTTGCTGCTCACTTCGCTGCTTGTGTTCCTGCCCGCCTGGGGCAACGCGCTGCAAACCTTGCTGCAAAATTCCATTCTGTCGGGCTTGGGCGTTGACCCGGCCCAGGTCTATCACCAGTTCAATCAACTGCTCGTCATCAAACGTGATCCGACTCAAACGTCATGGTGGAACATCATGTCGCAGCTTCACAATTTCACCACCGACATCATCATCTCCGCCTTGCTCTGGCTCGTTGGTCAACTGGCCTCCCTGATGATGTTTTGGGGTTACATCTTCCAGACCGTCATCATCAATCTCGGCTACGCCCTTTCGCCCTTGCTCATCGGGTTCATGGCGATCCCGGCATTGAAACACATCGGCAACCGTTACCTGCTGAACTTGGTCGGCGTTTTGCTCTGGCCGCTGGGCTGGGCGGTCGCCGCGCTCGTCACGCAGGGCATCCTCGATTTCATGACCGACCCGACTTTCCAATACCTTGATCCAACTTCCACGCTGCCTGACCTGCAAAAGACCATCGGCGTCGCCGCCGTCGGATTCTGGATCATTTTCAGCACGGTCGCCGCGCCTGTCATCATTCAGCACGTCATCACCAGCGGCGCACAAGCCGGCAGCCAGTTGCTTTCGGGCGGTGTCAGCAGTGCGATCCAAACCGCCGCCACCACGGCGGGTGCCGCCGCCACCGCTTCCGCCACGGGCATCCCCTTTGTCACCGCGAGTGCGGCGGGCATCGCGGCCTTGTTAAGCACCATGTCCTCCGCCGCCAACATGGGCAGCGCCGGCGCCATCATCATTGCCGGTTCCGGTTTGCCGCCGCGTTCGGCCCGTGGCCGGCCCGGCGACGACATCACCGGCAACAAGGCTGTCCGCGAACTCATCGCCAAATCCAAACCCAATTATTACTGACCTATGGAATCCACCGATTTGAAAACGACGCCAACCAATCCGGTCGCTGCCGCGCCCGCCCGGAAGGGATTCGACTTCACGCGCCTTCTGGTGTTGCACGACCGGCTGCCCTGGTTCTGGTTTTTCTTCACCGTGGCCGTCTTGCTGCTCTCGGCCATTGACCGTTACCACATCATCTCGCAGTTCAAAGAACGCGAGCGCGTGGTCATCATTGACCCGTCGGGCACTTACTACGTCAGTCCGTTGCTCAAATTTTCAGAGGCCAAACAGTTGCACGTCCAACAGGCGGAACTGGCGACAATGGCCTTTCTCGAACGCAACCCCAAGGACTTCGACAATCCCGATTTGCTCAAGTTGATGTTTCTTAAAAAGGCTTTGGAGAAGGCGCAGGCCGAGCGCATCAGCGAATCGGTTGAATTTCGCGCCAAAGACCTCCACCAGAAAGCCGAGATAGGCCACATTGACATTCTGGCCACGCGCGACAACCAGGTGCTGGCCGCCGTCACCGGCCAGGTGATTCGCACCGGCATATTCCAAAACAAGGCGTTCACCGAGGCGTTTCCGTTCACGCTCCGGCTGCTGATGCTCCGCAACCCCAACATGGCCTTGAACGGACGTTTCCCCACCGCCGTGGGCGACTTCAAATATGAAATCAATCGCTAGTCTCCTGTTGTTGTCCGCCGCCACTGCGCTGGCGCAAACCTCGCCGTCCATCGAACAAGTCTGGCTGGACGACCGCGTTGCCGTTTCGGTGCCCGTCGCTACCAACCGCGTCACTACCATCAGCTTTCCAGGTCCCATCGAAGCGATTGACGGCGCGGGCGTCACGCTCGACGGAAAAACGCCGGGCCAATTCCAACTGGCCCACACCAAGGGTTCGGCGTTTCTGTCCGTGCGCGCCCTTTTGCCCAGGGCGTCGGCCAATCTCAATATCCGCTGGAATGACCGCACCTATGTCTTTGAACTGGTGCAGAGCAATCCGCCGGTCCTTTCGCTCATCATGCAAGCGCCGCCCTCGCCCGACGAGGAGGGCGTTGGCCGCGCTCCCGATGTCAGCCCGTTGAAATTGATGGGACTGCTCGACAAGGCCAAAGCCTTTCCCTTGCTCAAGGCGCAACAGCCCGAAAGTGTCGCCGACGTTGGTTTCACCACCTACGACGGCGAAGGATTGGTGAGTGATTTCAACGACTATCAAATTGTGATTCAACAGGCGTTTCGCTTCAACGCCGAGGACACGCTGGTCTTTCGCGTGGCCATTACCAACGAAACAGATTCGCCGCTGATTTATCAGCCTGACAGCTTCGCCGTTCGCGCAGGCAACCGGATTTATCCCCAATCCATCAGCGATGCTGACGGCACTGTTCCGCCCAAGGGCCAGAGCATTGTCTATTTTGCCGTCACCGGCACGCCGGACGGCGGGCGCAACAATCTGTCGTTGAAAAATCAGTTCACCGTCCTGGTGACGCGCCTCTCGCCGCCACCGCCCGTGGTCACTGTCACCAACGCTCCAGCCGTGCATCCCATTCGTCCACCCCGAAGCCAACCATGAAACCGCGCGATTTTCTCAACTTCTTCAAGACCAAAAGCGGCAAGCTCGTCACCTTTGCGGCGTTGTTTGGCGCCGGGCTGACGATCTTCAGCGTCATCCGCAAACATCACACCCCCGCCGAGGATACCATGACGGTCGTGCCGCTTGCCACCAACTCAATCGGCCAGCCGCAAATCGTCCAGTCAGTTGAGTTGCCAATGCAAGTGTTCCGTCCGCCGCAGCCCAAACCCGAGCCGCCACCACCACAAGCTGCCGTTTCCAATCGGCCTGCTTCCCATCTGCCGCCACAACCGTTACCCGCCGTTCCTCCGCGCCAAATACTGCCGTTGGCTCCCATCAGCCTTTTCGCCGACAGCACGGCGGGCCGGCCGCAGCCCAAGAAATTGAGCGCGGTGTATGCGCCCTTTGGCCGGTTGATCCAGTGCGAAACAGTCATCACGGTGGACTCGTCATCGCTGGAAACCCCCATCATCGGGTTGGTCACCGAAAATGTTTATTTTGGCGGCAAGCTGGTGATTCCCGCCGGAACCGAAATTCACGGCATGGCCCAGACCGACCGACAGCGCAACCGCATCGCCGGGGGCAACAATTGGACGCTGGTTTGGCAGGACGGCGAGGAGATGCAACTCAAAGCCGTCATTCTGGACCGCGAGTTTGACAACAACACCAATCAATCCGGCTGGGGGATCACCGACGGCAGCGCCGGTTTGCACGGGGAACTCATCAAGTCCGACAACCTGGCCGACATCAAACTCTTTGCCGCCACGTTCCTGTCCGGCGCGGCCAGCGCGCTGACCGAAAAACAGCAGACCATCTTTGGCCCCATCAACAGTCCCACGCTCAACAACGCGCCCTTTGCCGGGGCGCAGGCGGTCCTGCAAACCTACGCACAACAGATTTACGATTCGATTCAGAAGAATGGATTCTACGTTCGCGTGCCCAGCGGCACACAGTTTTACCTTTACGTCCTTCAAACCATTGACCGCGCCGACGCCTCCTTTGGCGGCGTGGGTTTGGCCCAACAACAAAACGAACCACCCGCATCCACACCAAAACAATGAAGCCATACTATCTGATTCCGCTGATTCTTCTCCCGGCGTGCTCCACCGCGCCCAAACTCACGCTGCAACCGCTTCCACCGGCGGCGGCGACAGATGATTCCGGCATTCGCTATCCCGAAGTCGTCCGCGCCTACCACATCGGACGTTACGTTGATCCCAATGACGATTTGGTGATGCACGAGCAGCACGTCGTCTATCGCGTCGAGGAAAACACCCGCTGGAATTTTCATCCCGGCCCGGCAGATGGCGATGTCCTCACACCGCCGCCGGCGCGTGACGCCGCGTTTTCGCCTGTCCCGGTCAATAACGACATTCTGGCCCAGGTCAATTCGCAAAGAATTGCCACCGCCGAAATCACGGCGCAGGCGCGGGTGTTGTCGGCGGCCCTGGCACAGTTTCAGAAGGCGTTGCAGCAGGCCAAAACCAATTTGCAGGAAACGGCGATGCTGCGCGCCGCAGTCACAAAGATGAACCGACGGCTCGACGCGCTCGAAGGCGAAATGGAGAGACCTCCCGCGCCGACGATTTCACCAACGAATGAACCGCCCGGTTCTTTGACCCCATGAAAGCAATTTGCTGGGCATACACTGAAGATGGCCGGGTCTGTCGTAGGCCCGCCACCGTCTTCGACCAGCAACGCGGTTTCCTGGTGTGCCCGGCGCACGCCCCGAACCGTCAACAAAACATAAACACAACAACTGAAAACCTCATTATGAGCACAAAGAAAACATCACCGCCAAATGGCGCTCCCGGCGCAAGTGCGCCCCCTGAACCCACCACCTATCGCGTCAATCCAGAGGTGGAAGCCAAGATTGACAGTTACATCAAGGAAAATCCCAAGTATTGGGCCTACCTCCAAGCCATGCCCCGTGAGCGGCTCGAACGCACGGTCGTCCTGAATGAAGTGCGTCAGATTGACCGCCAGCAGCGGATGCGCGAGGGCATCATGAAGCGCATCAACACCAGTCCCGAACTCAAACAGGCTTACGAAACGCTGGTCAAGAACGTGCCCGAAGACCAGCGCGAGGAAGTCATGACCCAGCTTGCCCGGCAGACCCAGCGGGTCGTGTCGCGCTCGCAAGGCCAGCGGCAGGCCAGAGGGGAGGCGGTTGCGGCTTGAAGTCCGGTCGTGCAACCCCGGCTCGTGATTCTTAACGGAGTCCGGGCCGGGGCAACAGCTACTCGATATGATGCTCCACCAGAACCTTCACTTTAATCTGGTCCACAAACTCCAGTGTAAGCGGGGTTTCGGGAATTTTGGCGAGATTCATCTCGGCCACGATGAAGGCGCATCGGTTCAGCCAATCGGCGTGGCGGGTTCGGACAATTCGATTCCAGATCAACGTTTCCCTGCCTCCCATGCCAAACGAGGCCAGCAACCCGCAGCCGTATTCGGGGATGGCTCTGACGCGCAGGAAGAAACCGATGGAAATGTCCGAATTCCTGGGAACGTCCTTGGAACGAAAGTCCTTCAGTCCCCTGTAATTCTTGAGCCGGGCACCCTTGTGTTGGTGGAATACCAGCTCTGCCCGCTTGGTTTTCGCGCCCACTGTTTCGGTGAGCTTAACGTGAGACCGGGCGCAAACAGCGAGAAATTTTCTGCACTCATCGAAAATCTGCTTTTCCAGATGTGTGCCGCTCGGAAGCACCAGTTTCTTGTCGCCGTGTTCCTTGTCATCCAGCGGCGGTCGCGTCGTCAGCACAATCAGATCATCCGGCTTGATGAAATTAAAGTTTTCCCTGCCCAATCCGGCCTTTTTGCGTGGGTTGAATGGGGCGTTGAAAACGATGTGGCCGTATTCGTAGCCGAGCTTGGTCAACGGTGCGGTGAGTTCGCCGAAAGCCGCGCCGTCGCGAATTTTGGAAAGATTCGGCTCCTCGCCGTAGCGAAGCGGCGTCGAATACGCAAAGCGGTGGAATTGCATGAATTTTTGCCCGTTGACCACCGCGACCATATCAATTTCGGGCGCAATTTCCAAGGGCAACTGCATCACGGTTACAATTTGGAAACGAAATTCGGTTTCCGCAGAAACAAATTTCGACTTCTAAATCCGTCAATCCGATTTCGCCTAGAATCCGCTCGTTGCTTTATGAAGACGACCCAATTTCCAGGATTGTGTCTTGTTTCAACGCAGCGTGCCCGCGCCCGACTTCACGGTTGCGATTGTCGGAAGAATATACCACATGAAAACCCCTCGTCTCAAGTTGTCCCCGCCCGTTTGCCGGGCCGGATGTTGAATTGCCGGCCATGATAACGATGGGAGGACCCAATGCCCAACGATGCAAATGTTATCGGGCGAAACGTCGCGTGGTGGCGCAACCAGCGGGGCTGGTCGCAAAGCGAACTCGTCACGCGATTGCAATTGCTGGGTGACATTAACATGACGCGAGACAAACTTGCCAACATCGAAATACAGCGTTGTGTCGCCACCTGCAAACAAATTGAATTTTTTGCGGAAGTCTTCGGCATCAAGGAACAGGACTTGTTTCCCAAGAAACGACATTTCGTCGGCAAGGAGGATTCCATTAAACTACATGATTTTACCCGGCAACGCCGCCCATCCCTTGCTTCACAGAAATAGGCACTGCTTGCCCAATGCGCCAAAACGATTCACATTTTCATGGCTGTCCGACGCAACAACCAAGATTTAGACCGGCAGCTTGACCTCTTTACTGCGCGAAGGCCGACACATGAACACACTAACTCAATACGGCCGAATGGCCGAGAAACACTGGCGCGAGCATTGCCCGAAAATGGTGCGGGAATTGAAACGGAAGGGAATCCTGCATCAGATGCTGTTAGAAGCCGAACAGAAAACGAAGGACGAAATGGCCACACTTCGCCTCGAATTGATGAAACAAGGCAAGACGGCGCAGCAAGCCCACGACCAGGCTTGGGAAATGGTGCGGGAGAAATACATCCTGCTGCCGCCGGAGGCGTGACGGAAGGCTCGTCCGCAACCGAAACATCACCCGGCAATCTCAACTGCTATCGCATCACCGACGACGATCACCTGGGCGCGGGTGGTCCCAAGCAGAAATTTCAACAGAACCTCAGAGCCATCGCCACGCTGCGGACTTTGGATGCCGAGGAGCGCACCGCGACGCCGGACGAAAAAGCCCTCCTGGTCAAATACGTCGGCTGGGGTGCAATGCCACAGATTTTTGACGAGACCAATCCTGATTGGGCAAAGGAAGGCGAGGTGTTGCGAGGCCAACTGACGAACGAGGAATACGAACGCGCCCGCGCCACGACTCTCAACGCCCATTACACGGCCCCGGTCGTCATCCGCGCCATGTATCAGGCGGCAAAGCGGTTCGGGTTTCAGGGTGGCAAGGTTTTGGAACCCGCCAGCGGCATTGGCCATTTCATCGGTCTCATGCCCGAGGACATGCTCCGCGCCTCGGCCATCACCGGCATTGAAATTGATCCGCTGACGGCGCGCATTGCCAAGGCGCTTTATCCCGACGCCGACATCCGCGAGCAGCCCTTTGAAAAATCCAGGCTCGCCAACGGATCTTTCGACCTCGCCATTTCCAATGTGCCCTTCGGCGATTACACCGTCCATGACCCGCGCTGGAATTCCTACAAGTTTTCCATCCACGATTATTTCTTCGCTGCGACGCTGGAAAAGGTGCGTCCGGGCGGGCTGGTCCTGTTTGTCACCACGCACAGCACGATGGACAAACTCGATTCGACCTTGCGCGAGTTGCTTTCCGACAAAGCCGAGTTGCTCGGCGCAATCCGGCTGCCCAACAACGCCTTCAAACGCAACGCCGGCACCGAAGTCACCGCCGACATTGTGATGCTTCGCAAATTGCGCACTGGAGAATCGCCTTCAGGAGCAGCGTGGAAAGCGGCGGTGAATCATACGAACGACCTCAAGGAGGAATTCAACCTCAACGAATACTTTGTCGCCCATCCCGATATGATGCTGGGCAAGATGCGGCTGACAGGCCGGATGTATCGGGACAACGAACCGACACTGGAGCCGGATGGCCGTGATTTGGGCGAGGCGTTGTTAGAAGCGGTTCAGAAGCTGCCCCAGAACATTTACCAACTGCAAATTCAGGCTGTCGCCGGGCAGAAGTTTGATCCGGGCATTCCCGCGCCGGATTTCATCAAACCCAACGCCTACTGCGTTCACGAAGACGGCCGGGTTTGCATCAACGAAGACGGCGTTCTCCGACCGCTCGACGATTTGCCCGCCGAAACGCGCTCGCGTATCCGGCGCATGATTGAAGTCCGGGACGCCGTGCGGGTTTGTCTGCGCTCACAACTTGACGGCAGCGGCGAAGACCAGGTGGTTGAGGCCAGGGAAAAGCTCAACTTCGCCTACGACCGTTTCGTCGCCCGGTTCGGTCCCATCAATGCCCGCGTCAATCAAAACGCCTTCGACGGCGATCCCGATTTGCCATTGCTCTTGTCCTTGGAGCATTACGACGAGGAAACCAGCGTCGCGGCCAAAGCCGCTGTTTTCCGCGAACGCACCATTCATCACAAGCGGCCCGTCGAGTCCGCTGAATCGCCCAAGGAAGCTCTGCTCGTGTCGCTGAACGAAAAAGGCCGTGTGGATTTGGAACACATGGCCGGATTGCTGTCCCGCCCGGTGGAGGAATTTCTGCCGGATTTGAGGGGAATGATTTTTCTCAACCCACAGACGCAACAATGGGAAACCGACGACCAATATCTTTCGGGCAATGTCCGCGAGAAACTTGTTGTCGCCGACGCCGCCAGTGTCACCGACCCGCGCTTCCGCGACAACGTCGAGGCGCTCAAATCCGTTCAACCGGAGGATTTGCCTGCCACCGAAATTGACGTGCGGCTCGGTGCATCCTGGCTGCCACCGGAAGACGTGAAACAGTTCGTCCATGAACTGCTGGGCGTTTCTTCCGGTGTCGAGGTGGACCACATCCACCTGCTCGGTTCGTGGCATGTGACCGGCGATTGGGAAGTGAAACGGCAGACGGCCAACACCACCGATTGGGGAACCAACCGTTACACCGGGCTGGAGCTGGTCGAGGAAACGCTCAATCTCAAAACCCCGACCGTTTATGATTACGTGGACAAAAAGCCCGTCGTCAACGCGGAGGCGACCGAAGCCGCCAGGGAAAAGCAGGAGCGCATCAAGGAACGGTTCAAGGAATGGGTCTGGCTGGACGATGCAAGGCGCGAACGGCTTTGCCGCCTTTACAACGACACGTTCAACCATTCCCGGCTTCGCACCTTCAACGGCGAGCACCTGACGTTGCCCGGCGCCAGCGGGGTGATTGACCTCCACGGCCATCAGAAAGCCGGCGTCTGGCGGACTCTGCAAACGCCCAACACGTTGCTGGGCCATGTCGTCGGCGCGGGCAAGACCTACACGATGGTCGCTTCCGCGATGGAGTTGAAACGGCTGGGGCTGGCGCGCAAGCCGCTGTTCACCGTGCCCAACCACATGCTTGGCCAGTTCTCAAGCGAGTTGCTCACGCTGTATCCGGGTGCAAACATCCTGGTTGCGGGCAAGGAGGATTTTGAAGCAAAGAATCGCCGAAGGCTGTTCAGCCGCATTGCCACCGGCAATTGGGATGCCGTCATTGTCACCCATTCCGGGTTCGAGCGCATCCCACTGTCGCAAGAAACCCAGGTGCGATTCTTCAAGGAACAATTGGCCGAACTGGAGGAAGTAAAACGCTCGCACGCGGACAGTTCAAACCGTCGTCTGGTGAAAGAATTGGAGAAGGCCAAGAAACGTCTCGAAGCCCGCTTGCAAGCCCTAGCCGCCGAGCACAAGAAGGACAACACGCTCACCTTCGAGGAACTCGGTGTGGACCGGCTTTTTGTGGACGAGGCGCACTTTTTCAAAAACCTGTTTTACGTCTCCAAAATGACGCGCATCGCCGGCCTGCCGCAAACGGCCAGTGAACGGGCATTTGATATGTTCCTCAAGGTGCGTCATGTCCAGTCCGTCAACGGCGGCGGAGGCGTCGTCTTCGCCACCGGCACGCCCATCGCCAACAGCATGGCCGAGATGTTTACCATGCAACGGTATCTTCAGCACGGCGAATTGAAGAAGCACAACCTCCATCACTTTGATTCGTGGGCCGCCACGTTCGGCGAGCCGGTAACGGCAATGGAGCTTTCGCCCGATGGCGCGGGTTACCGGCTTAATACGCGCTTCGCCCGGTTCATCAATGTCCCGGAATTGATGCAGATTTTCCGGCAAACGGCGGACGTGCGGACGGCGCAGATGCTCAATCTGCCGCGCCCGAAATTGGACGGCGAAAAACCGGCCATCCGCAACGCCCCGGCATCGGAACAATTGAAGAAGTTTGTCGAGAGCCTCGCCAAACGCGCCGAAGCGTTGAAGCGCGGGCGGATTGATCCGCGCGAGGACAACATGCTCAAAATCACCACCGAGGGACGCAAGGCGGCGCTGGATTTGCGGCTGATGAAACCCGGTCTGCCGGACGATCCGCAAAGCAAAGTCAATCTGGCGGTGGAAAACATTCATCGAATTTGGGCGACGACAAAGGATGACCGCCTGACGCAGCTTGTTTTTTGCGATTTGTCCACGCCCCAGGACCGGGGATTTTCCGTGTATCGCGACATGGCCGACAAGCTGCAACGGCTCGGTGTGCCGGGCGGTGAAATCGCCTTCATCCAGGATTATGATTCCGACGCGGGAAAGCTGGGACTGTTTCGCGACGTGCGCGCCGGGAAGGTTCGGGTTCTTTTGGGCAGCACACAAAAAATGGGTTCGGGCACGAACGTTCAGGAACGGTTGATTGCCTTGCACCACCTTGACGCCCCGTGGCGACCGGCGGATGTGGAACAACGGGAGGGAAGAATTCTCCGGCAGGGAAACAAAAACCCTGTCATCTCGATTTTCCGATATGTGACAGAGGGTTCATTTGACGCCTATATGTGGCAGACCTTGGAGACGAAGGCCAAATTCATCGCGCAGGTGATGAGCGGGGATATGACCGTCCGCCGCGTGGAAGACCTCGACTCGGCCGCGCTGACTTACGCCGAAGTCAAGGCCATCGCTTCCGGCAATCCGTTGGTGATTGAGAAAGCCCAGGTGGACGCCGAACTCATGCGGCTCACGCGGCTACGTTCCGCCCATGCCGAGGAGCAATACCGGATTCGCTCGAATCTGCGTCGAGCGCGTGAGGAAGCCGAAACCTACACCGAACGGCTGGTTAATCTGCGCCAGGACTTGACGGTGCGGCAGGACACCGCCGGCGACAAGTTCCGCATCGAACTGGACGGACAGACACTCGACAATCGCGGCATCGCCGGTGAACTGATCGTGCGGCAGGCGCAAAAGTTGAAATTTCGTTTCGGCGAGGACGTTCGCATCGGACGGTTTGCCGGTTTCGACCTGTTCATTCGTTCCAGCTACAACAACACCGCCGAACTGGTTTTGCGCGGCAAGAACAGTTACAGCACGCGCGTCATGGAGACGGCATTAGGCACCATCCGCTCGCTCGAATTGATGGCGCAGGGTTTCGAGGAACGCGCCAAGCGGCTTGAATCCGACATTGCCGACTCGCATAAGCGGGCGACGGAGTTGGAACGCAAAGTGGGCGCGCCGTTTGACCGGGAGGAGCGTTACCACGAGCTTTCAAAACGCCAGGCGGAAATTGAGGAGAAACTCGACCTGACCAAAAACCAAGCCCCAAGCCAGGTTGAAACCGAATCTGCCGACGAAAACGCGGAGAACAAATCCCGAAAACAGTCTCAAACCCATTCGCCCGCACGCGCTCGGCGGGCGGCCGTCACCGTATGAAACCAATCATCCAGGCACAAGTCGGACGGCGTATCCGTGATATTCGCAAACGGCACCGCCTGACGCAGGAAGAACTCGCGGCATGGTTGCACGCCTTGCACCCGCCGATAACTCGCAACATGGTTGCGAATTGGGAAACCGGGCGCTGCGATGTGCCCGCCTTTTGCATCCAACTGATTGCCCATTCGCTCCAGGTCAAAGTCTCGGACATTCTCCCCGACCTGACCTTCAAAGAGGTGATTGCCAGACACGTCATGCCAAAGGCATCCAAGCAGGTCGTTGCGCAGCCTGTGGCAACCGAAACGGCAACTATCCATTGAATTGCTTCACATAAAAACCCATCTAAACCCACTTTCAAATAAACGCCCCATTATGAATGAGACATCGCAGCAAACCGATTTTTTGGGCTGGAAAATTGTTCCCGCCCGACTGACGGCAACCCAAACCGCGTGGTTTCTTGGCTTCAAACCAGAAGAGATTCCACTGCTGGTTGCGGCGGGGCTGTTGAAACCGCTTGGCCACCCGCCGCGCAACAGCACGAAATTCTTTGCCACCGAGACGCTGGAACAATTCCGGCGCGACGAGAAGTGGCTGGCCCGCGCCAGCGACGCCATTTGCGCTTATTGGCGGGAAAGCAATGCCCGCAAAGCGGCTTCCCGGAATGGGAAGTTGTCCGGTTTCAAAGGAAATTCAAAAATTGCTGCATGAGTTCAAAGGCTCGGCGCGCGTGCATAGCCTGTGTCTCCGCGTCAACCGCACCATGAAATTCCACGACTTGTTGCGGCCCAAATGCGTCAATGCCGGCAAATTTTTCGCGCAGGATTTCGATTGCCTTGGCCACGTCCTTCTCTTTCCGGCGTCTCTGCCAAACCGCCGCCAGCGACTTCATGCCGTCCGGGAAATGTTCGAGGCAATAACAAAGGTCGTAGGCATCTTTGGGCTTGTCCCGTCCGGCCAACGCATGGGCTTTCATCACCAAAAAATCGGGCAGCGATGCAATGCGCAGGCGCACCTTGTTATTCGCCCCGCGCACCGTCTTGCCTGAAACTTCCATGCTGACCGGCGCGTGGAAGGCCGTGCCGCAGGCGTCCGCCTGCAAGACCCGGAAGCCCTCCAGAAGTTTTGGCCGGTTCTTTTTCAGTTTCACTTCCCTTGCCGCCAGGAATTCCACTTCCACTTCCACCGGCTTTTCGCCGTCCTTCAAATCCACTTGCACCACCAGTTGGAACGGTTTGTCGCCCGGCTTGTAACGGTCGGTTGCCAGCAGCAGTTTGAGCAGGTCGGCATACCGGCCCTCCGCGAGTTTCTTCGCATCGAGCGCCAAGTCCACGTCAATGCTGCCTACGTGCGGTTCGTCGGCTTGTTCCAGCAGGAGATCAGGCACCCAGCCGCCCACGACCACCAGGCAGTCTTCAAACGCCGCCAGCACCTGCCCAAGGTCAACCAGAACGCGACGGGCGGCTTCGACTTGGCGCGGGCTGTAATCTTCCCGCTGGCGGGGTTCGGGATTCACAATAGACCTCGCTGCTTCCAGGCGCGTTTGAGATTCTGTTCCAGCAACGCTTCGGCGGCTTCTTCGCCCCGCCCGCCGCAGTGAAACAGGTCCACGTAAGTCTGCACCGGGTTGGTACAAGCCAGCCGGTCAGCCTCTGATTCCTGAAGGTAGAACACACCATCGTCGTCAGGAATGAGGAGCACCAGGTTTTCACCCGAATCCACCAATTTGGCCTCGGACACGTCGCGAAGCCTTTCTTCCCAATCAGCGGCGACGTAAAGCCAGGTCTTGGGTTGCCTGACATGCGGTGCTTGAAAATCCGCCGCCGAAAACGCCGCATACGCCGCGTGCCCGCCCGTCAGGGATTCGAGCTTCCACAACGCTTCCTGCAAACGCCGGCCCTTCAACAACGTGAAATAGCTGCGGCGCTGGTGACGGTCAAAACGGTAAGCGTCCCGCCATGCCGTCAACAATTCAACCGGCGCGCGCAATTTGAATCCGCCATCCGGCAGACCCTCAATGAATGCTTGGTCGTGGAGATGGCGCACCACTTTATTTACCAAACCAAGGCTGACGTTTGGCCGGGCGTGAGCTTGCAAGTCCCGCTGCGTCCATTTCCGCCCCGCATTCTCCGGGGCGAGCAACGCGCGGACAATACGCGCCGCTTCCGGCGTGCTTAAATTGGCACCAGCCTTGGGAACCCGATGGATTGGCGGTTGTCCCGTGCGGTCCAATTGAAAGGCATCGGGCACGCTTAGATGGGAGTTGCCCGCCAGATCGAACCAACCCCACTTGAGTTCCTGGCATAATTGCGCCATGCGCGGCGAAATGAACGGGGCGGCCAAGACCCACACCCGGTTCGGATTTCTCTGCGGAGAAGGAAAGTCTTGAGTTCGGTCATAGGCAATTTGATGAGGCCGAGGATTGGACTTGCATACCACCCACAACTCCGCCTTGCCGCCCTTCGGCAGCGGCAGCGTGGCTTTAATGTCGAAACCCGTCCGGTATTCCGCCGGATCGATTTCGACTTCCCAGCCCTTCAGCCAGGCTACGCCGGAAAGGAGTTCACGCAGCCGTTGCGCCAACGCCCGCTCCAAGACAGCGCCCTTCAATTCCTGATTGTTCACGGAAACTGCCATGTTCACGATGTCGTGAACATGGCATATTTCGTGAACATGGTCAAACACTTTTTTCCCATTTATTTCGGCCCTGCGAAGTTGAAACGTGATCGGGTTCATTCAACCAACCTTCTGCCCGTTGCCATGCTTTTCCGGGGAGAACTGCGGAAGTTGGATGATGCAACCTTCCGCCGCCTGCCGCTCGTAGCTCTCCAGTGACGGCAGTTTTACCTGTGCCCGGCGCGCGTAAGCGCGATGCACCGCCTTGCTGTTGTGGCCGAGCGCCTCCTGCGCGAATCGCTCGGGATAGCCGCACATTTTCGCCCGCTCCGCCCAGGCATAGCGGTAACAATGCAGAGTGACGCCGGTAATCCCCAGACCGGCGCAGCGGCGTCTGAATTCCTGCCCCCGATACTTTTCCTTCAGCAAAGCGAGCCTCGGAAACAGAAAACCTTGGGTCGGCAACGAACGGAGGATCGTTTCCACCGCCGGCCCAAAATGAATGAACGCCCGGCTGCCGGTCTTTCGGCGGGCATAGGAAATGACGCGGTCATTCCAATCAATGTTCTCCGCCTCTAGGTTGGCGACATCCGTTTGTGAACCGCCCAGGTGCCAGCACAGTTCATAAAAACTCCGGTTTTCGGGATTGGGTTCCCGTTCGATAATCCTTTGATGTTCGTCCGCCCTGATGGCCCGTTTGGGCTTGTATTCGATTTTGGGCCAAAGCCGTTTGGGGATGATCGGCCAGGCCAGCCAGTTCATCGAAATGCAGAAGTTGTGCAACTCACGCAGATGAACATTCGTGCTGACCGTGCCTGCCTTGAGGCAGGCGAACAGTTGCTCCGCCTGCGTCTCGATAATGATCAGCGGAAGAATCAGATCAAATGCCTCCTGTTTGACGGCGCGCTGCCAGCGCTCCTTGGTTGGTCCATGTTTGTTTTCGATAATGGCGTTGAACGCATCCTGCCAGGTCCGTTTTGAAACCCCCGAATCGGTTCCGGCGAGATAGGCCTTGGCGATCTGGAGGTTCAGTTGCGGTTGTCGGACGGATTCGTTGCGGGCGTTGAGCAGGGCCGTGGCCTCGGCGCGGTCTTTGGTCCCCAGGCTCTCCTGTTTGCGGGTCTCGGTGTCCTCAACGTAGAACATCCCGCCCAGCTTGCGGCGGTAAAGGATGTAACGGCGTTTCATAACTCAGACTTTTTCCTGTCCGAAGTTACGAAGCTGCGCGCGGCTTTTGGTGTATCAGCTACACCAGACGGGCGGCGAATCCCGTCATTTCCAGTGGTCGGCCAGTATTCAACCCGTAGTTGAGCGGTGGTAAACCGGTATTGATTTCACTGGCACTTTCACTGGCACTTGCCTCCTCTGATTTTGCCATCCTGTTGAAAACAAACACATTAAGGATGGCGGAAGGGGTGGGATTCGAACCCACGGTACGGTTGCCCGTACGCCTGATTTCGAGTCAGGTGCCTTTAACCACTCAGCCACCCTTCCGCTCATTTATTCACAATTGCTTGCCGACGCGGTAAACGTTCCGAATTGACAAAGCGGAAACATCCTTGCCGGAATCCGTGCCTGCGGCAAGTTGATTCGCTGTTCCCTCGAAACCACGGTCTCAGTGTCGCCAAGTTGAAGCTGGCCGATCTGGAAAAGGAAGAACGCACCAGGCTGGAAGACCACAAACAGTTCGGATCGGCTGCTCTTCACGAAAGGTTTCACTCCATCGCGGCCAGTAGTTCATCCAGGGAAACAGTGGCGAAGCTGGTGGCGGAATCGCTCATGGCGTAGGGGATGATGAGTTCGCGTCCGTGCAATTGCGCGCCGCAGGTGTAAATGACATTCGGCACATAACCTTCACGCTCGGTTTCGTTTGGCGACAGCAGCGGCTCGCGCAGGCGTCCGATGACGCGTGCAGGGTCGTTCAGGTCGAGCAGGAACGCGCCCAGACAATATTTTCGCATCGCGCCGACGCCGTGGCTTAACACCAGCCAACCCGCCTCCGTTTCAATCGGTGAACCGCAGTTGCCGATCTTGAAGAATTCCCAGGGTTGCGCGGGCGACAACAACATTTTTGGCGTCTGCCAGAAACGTATGTTGTCCGAGAACATCAGGAGAATGTTCTCGTCATCCTGGCGCGAAAGCATTGCATATTGGCCGTTGATTTTGCGCGGGAACAGGGCCATGCCTTTGTTCTGCACCGCGGGGCCGTTGAGCGTGCTGAACTTGAAATGCACGAAGTCTGGCGTCTCCAGCAACTGCGGCAACGTGATCTTGCCGTCGTAGGCCGTGTAAGTTGCGTAGTAGGTGAAACTGCCGTCGTCGTTCTGGAACCGGACGAAGCGCGCGTCTTCAATGCCGTTGCTTTGGCTGGGCGTGGATGGAAAGAGGACGCGCTGCGAAACATGACTGTCGGGCGCAAAGTTCACTTCGTAATTCGATTCCGCCAGCAGCAGGAGGCCGCGCGCGGCCCGGGCCGCCGTCGCGTCGGAGGTGTCCGTCGTCAGGCCCGAGGCCAGCAGGACCTGGCGCAGTTCCTTCAGCGTGAAGTCTTCGTGAAGCTGGTCCAGCACGCGCCGGCAAAAATCATTTTGCACTCCCGCCTCCTCAAGTTTGTGGATGAACAATCCTTTGACGTAGGCGGCGTTGGGCACCCGTTCCGGCTCCGTCACAAACGGCACGGGTGGCGTGAGCGTGATGCGATGATGCGCGCTGACCACGCCGGTGCGGAAGGTGATGGAGGAAATGTGTCCTTCGCCCGTGGCGCGCAGGCTTAAGATGAAACGCAGCGCGCCCTTCGGCAGCCCGGACTGGTCAGGGTGCGGCACGATGGACGGATTGAACAACGCCGCGGACTCCGGCGAATATTCGTGCGTAAAGTAAGCGCCGATGAGCATCCGCCGTTCGGACGACAGTTGCGCGCCCGGTTCGAGGTAAATGTTTACCTGTTCAAAACGTTTCCAGAAAACCTCTTCAACCTGCTCATGCCGGTTGGAAAATTCACCGAGCACTTGGCCCAGCAACCGGGTGACTTCCTCCTCCGGCAGGGCCATGACGCGCGCGACGATTCGTCGCGAGATGTCGTCGGTGGTCGGGCAAAACGGGCGCATCAGCACGCGCGAGCGATCCGGGGTCAATGTCGGCCCGATGCGTTTGGTGTGCAGGACAGTTCGTGTGTTGGTGATCATCTTTCTTTCTGTTGAGGTTTTAGCTCGCGTTGGCGCTATTCGCCCGCAGGTTCCTTGAAGCTGGCGAGCGTGTTTTGCAGCGCCTGCTTTTCCGCCAGCGCCAGCAGGAACGCCAGCGTGGATTCCGCGCCCTGGTTCTGGCTCAGACGATCCACGTGCAAACCGTCGCGGCAACCGCCGGTGCCCGGATCGTAGAGCGCCATGCCCAAATCGTTTCGCCCGAGAAACCATTCAAACGCACGGCGCGCTTCAGCCACCCAGAACAGGTCGCTCGTGGCATGATACGCTTCGATGCAGGCCGACACCGTGGCCTGGGCCTCGATGGGTTGCTGGTCAAAGAGCGCGCGTTCCTTGCCGCGCGGATAAAATCCATTCGAACCGATGGGCCGGAAAGCGCCGGCCTCCGAAGTTTGAATCTTGATGAGCCAGCGCAGGGTCTTGAGGCCGAGTTCCAGCATCGCTCCGTTGCCCAGGCAACTTCCACTGAGAATCAGCGCGTGCGGCAGTTTGGCATTCGTGTAGGAAACCACGTCCTCAAACCACTGCCAATCCCCGGTGGCGGCGTCGGCGAATCGTTGCATGAGCTTTGCCGTAAGCGACTCGCGAATGTGGTTCGCCCGCCGGTCGCCGCTCAACCGCCGCAGGTATTCATCAATGCCGATGAGCGTAAACGCCCATGCGCGCGGTGACGTGAACTCCGCAGCCACGGGCAGCGCCTGTTCAAACAATTCCGCCGCCAGCATCTGAAAACTGCCCTGGCCGGCCTGCGCCACGCACAGTCCCAGCGCCCAGAGCGCGTGCCCTTGGCAGTCTTCCGAGCCGACCTCTTCCAGCCAATGACGGTCAAAGCTCATAAAGTTCCGGAAACGCCCGCGCCCGCGGTCGAAGGCGTGGTTCAGGAATGCGGCATAAGCGGCAGCCTGGGTTGCGAGGCGGGGCGAGCCGTGACCCAGCTTTTGCAGCATCAGCGCCAGCACAAGCGCGCGGGCGTTGTCGTCCGTGCAATAACCTTCGGCAAAATTCGGCACCGTGAAACTCGCGTGCTGGAAGATTCCGGTCGAATCGCTCATCCGAAACAGATGATCCAGCTTCAATTGCGGCAACTGGCCGGGCTGTTCGTCGAGCGTCTTGATGGGCGACGATTTTCGCCCGACAAAACTGTGTTCCAGCCGCGCCTGCGCGAAGGACTTCCCATACAATTGCGCCACCCGGCTCCACACCATGTCGCGTCCCAGTTTGTAGGCATTTTTCCGCATGGTGTGGCGCAGCGGTTCGTCCCGTAGCAATTCGACCGTGGCAGCGGCGATGGCCCGGGCATCGCGGAACGGCACGAGTTTGCCACGCTGCGCGGTCAACAACTCCGCCGCGTGCCAATAAGGCGTGGACACCACGGCGTTGCCCGCGCCGAAGGCATAGGCCAGCGTGCCCGAAGTGATTTGCGCCTCGGTCAGGTAAGGCGTGAGATAAATGTCCGCCGCGCCGATGAACCGCATCAATTCCTCCACTTCGACGAAGCGATTGAAAAAGACGGCGTGTTTCTGCACGCCCAGGTCTTTGGCCAGCCGTTCCAGGCTCAGGCGGTAAACCTCGCCTTCCTCGCGCAGCAGATGAGGATGCGTCTGGCCCAGCACGATATAGACGACCTTTGGGAATTCCCGGATGATGTCCGGCAAGGCGCGCAAGGCGAACTCGATGCCCTTGTTCGGCGAGAGCAAACCGAACGTGAGCAGGACCTGCTTGCCGGCCACATTGAACTCGTCCTTGAAATAATTCGGGTCTGCGAACGGCATGTCGGGAATGCCGTGGGGGATAAGGTCAATCTTCGTCTCCGGCGCCTGATGAATGTTGCGCAGGAATTCCCGGCCCCGTTCACTCATGACCACCAGCCGCGTCGAGAGCTGGATTAAATCGCGCATCACGCGCCGCTGTTCCGGGTTTGGCTCGCGCAACACGGTGTGCAGGGTGGTGATGATAGGCATCCGCAGTTCGCGCAGCAACGCCAGCACGTGGCTGCCAGCCGGTCCGCCAAAAATGCCAAACTCATGCTCCAGGCAGATCACGTCCACGTCGGTGATGTTCAGAAAATCCGCCGCGCGCAGGTAGGACGGCAGGTCCTGTTCCGCAATCTCGAAGCGCACTTCCGCCGGGTAATCGTAGCCTTCGGCGAGATCATTGACCGGCACCACGAGGCACTGCATCGCCGGAAATTCCGCCGCCATGGCACAGCGCAAATCCGTCGTAAACGTCGCGATGCCGCATTTCCTCGGCAGATAATCGCCGAGAAAAGCAACTTTGCGGATGCCAGAGACGGACTGCATGAATCATTGGTGAAAGCACGGGCAGATTTGCCTATGCGGTCAATTCCGATAATACGCCACGCGGTTGCTTTCACCAAGAACCAATTCCAGCACCGGTCAGCACCGGTCAGTTCGCTGTTGTTGTCGGAGCATGGTTCTGACGTGGCGGTAGCCCACCAGTTTGCGCCGCTGTTCATCCCAGAGACGGAAGGTGAAGGATTTGAAGCTGGAGAACAGTGTGACGGGCTTCACGGTCTGAAACAGCGGCTCGGCCTGGTGGCATTTTTCCAGATGGTAATTCGGAATTCGCGGGCTGAGGTGATGGATGTGATGAAACCCGATGTTGCCGGAAAACCATTGCAGCACCTTGGGCAGTTTGTAGAACGAACTGCCCTTCAACGCGGCCGCGGCGTAATCCCATTCATCTTGGCGTTCCCAATACACTCCCTCGAATTGGTGTTGCACGTAGAACAACCACACCCCTGTTGATCCAGCCGTCATCACCACTGTCAACTGAATGATCAGGAAAGCCTTGAGGCCGAAAATCCAAATCAACCCGGCTATCATGGCCCCCACTGCAAGATTTGTCCAATAGACCGAGTAACGCTCGCGCAACGGCGCCTTGAGCGAGGGCACCCGCTGTTTGACCAGAAATAGAAACAGTGGCGCCAGAACGAACAGCACTACCGGATTGCGCGCCAGCCGATACGCGAATCGTTTCCATCGCGATGCCTCCAGATATTCCTGCACGGTCAGCGTCCACACATCCCCCGTGCCGCGCCGGTCCAGATCACCGGCGCTGGCGTGATGAATGGCGTGTTCCCATCGCCAATGATAGAACGGCGTGAAGGTCAACGCGCCGGTGATTGCGCCCAAAGTATGATTGGCAGCCGTTGTTTTGAAAAACGATCCGTGCCCGCAATCGTGAAAGATGATAAACACCCGCACCAGAAACGCACCGGCCAGTATCGCCAGCGGCACGGTAAGCCACCAGGAAATCGCCAGGCTCAAGTGCATCAAATACCAAAGCGCCGCATAAGGAACCAGCGTGTTCGCCACTTGCCAGAGCGCCCGGCCCGGCGACGGCTGTTGATATCGGGCGACAATCGGTTTCCAGTTCGGAACGTCCAATGCAGCGCGTGGCGGGGAGGAAATAGTTTCGTGTTTCATGACTTTGTGTCGTAAAAAGCGGGGGTTAATGACTGAATGGCAGATTCTGTTTGATACGATAAACATCGGTGGGTCCGAGGACACTGGCTTTGCGCAACGAGCGTCGGCGCTTGGGGCTTTTGCCCTGCAGCAGGTGGCGCCGGCCGGCGCCCCGGAACAGCACTTTACCGGTGCCGGTTATCTTGAAACGTTTGGACACTGACGGTTCGTTGCTTAATGCACCCCAACGAGTTTCAAGTGCCTCCGCTCCCAACACTTTCCACGCGGCAGTTGTGGCACGAACACCAGTTTCAAAGAATTCTCTAAGAATTTCACGCGCCTTGGTCATCAACAGAACATTGCGTCGTGGTATTTCAGTGCGACGCCAGCCCGGGAAGAAGAAAACAGCCCCACGCTTGGTACGCGTATCACCGACAGTAATGAGTTTGGGTCCGGGAGTGGGCTTGCAGCGTTGGGGGCTGACAAAGCTAATCCGCATGCCAAGACCAATCCCCAGTCGGTGGCCATGAGCATAAAGGGAAACGATAATCGGACGTCGGGAAGTGCAGTTTAACTCGGCCTTGTGCAGCGCTTGGTCAAGCTCAAAGCAGGTCACAATCATTACGATGGGATCCGCTTTCGAGCATTGTAATGTGGATGGGACGGCGATGTTCGGTTGGCCGCGAGGTTCGGCCAAACGGGATTCGTCGGAAGGATTCATGAATTCATCCATGATGCATTGTCTCCCCCAACGATGAAGACGGCCAATACTTTGTTTGCATCGTGCCGATAGCGTGCGGCTATGAAGCTTTACGCACGGGTCCGTGTGCCAGCTCAAAGACTGCTCGCCACGCGACGGAAATCATCACGTAATCCGCCCAACGCAGATGGCTGTCTTTCAACCGTTCCACATTCGTGTCCACAAATCGCGGTTCCTAATCGTTCGGGAGCATGGCCGCGAGGGTAGCCTGTGGCTATCAAGTTTTGACGGGCTGGCAATCCTGTCGGAGAAAATCGGAAGAGCATTGCAAACTCTTTCAGCACTTGCAGACGAAGACAATAGGAACGGAGTAATAAACTGCGCCGATCAGATTCAATGCGAGAATGCTGCCTGTCGTTTTACAATCTCTATGTATCGGCCCAGTGCCTTGGATCGGTTCTCGCGGTGCCACGCAATCCAGTAATCCGCCTTTGCCGCCAACGCCAGTGGACGAAAAACCACGCCAGGGTGCGGCAAATTCTTGAACTGCTCGCGCGCCAGCGTCACCCCCAAACCCTCTGCAACGAACGTCATGATGCCGGATTCCAACTCCACGTCCTGCAATATCCTCGGAGTAAAGCCCGCCTGCTGGCACAGGCCGGTCAACCAGTCACGCGAGCCGGGATGAGTTTGTTCGGACATCGCGACAAAGAACAACGACTTGAGATCCCGCCCCAGAATCTTGCTCTTCTTCGCCAATGGATGACGGGCCGGCAAAACGACGACAACATTGTGACGGGCCACACACTCCCAGCTCAACGCCGCCAGGTTCTTCTTGGCACCAGACGGGCGCAGACCGACAAAGCCCAGATCAATTTTCCGTGCTTCCAGGGCGCGAAGCTGTTCTGCCGGAGACATGTCGAACAGGTTCACGGCGATTTCGGGACAGGTTTGATAGAATGCCGCCAGCGTTGCCGGCAGGAGATCGAAATTAAATTTGAACAGATAGCCCAAGTTCAGTTGGCTGGATTCGCCGCGGCTGAACCGTTGCACGGCTTTCACGCTCTCCAGGCTCAACGCCACAAGCCGCCGTGCATCCAATAGAAAGCTTTTGCCCTCTTCCGTTAATGAAACTTGATTACGGGTCCGGTCCAGCAGCCGCACCCCCAGTTCCTCCTCCAGGTTGTGAATCTGGCGGGTGAGCGAGGGTTGCGCGAGGCGCAGTTTTTCCGCCGCCCGGGTGAAGTTTAGTTCCTCAGCCACGGCGACGAAATAACGCAAATGGCGTAGTTCCATGTTCAGCCGCAGTGTAGCTGTCCATCATCCGTTTGACAAACTGGAACGAACAAGGACAGGCGAAGCGCGCGGCTGAAAATGATGGGCGCCTTTCGTCCATAGCTGGAAGGTATGGCAAACACAGCAACGAAGTATTGGCATGTCTTCTGGTTTCACAGCATGGTGTCCCGATGAAACTCATCATCCAGAAGGCGTCGGCCCGGTGGCGGGGCGGAACCAAAGGCGGCACCCGGGCCATGTCCACCGAAAGCGGCGCGCTGAAAGAGGCCGTCTTTTCCCTGGGCATTCCTTTCACAAAAAACTCCGGAACCAATCCGGCCGAACTGATTGCCGCCGCCCACGCCGCCAGTTTCTCCCTGGCCCTGTCGAAAGAATTGGGGCTGGCAGGTTCCGCGTCGGGCGACATCTTCATCACCGCGACGGTGGCGCTGGAACACCTGGCCGCCGGTTGGACGATCATGAATATCCATCTGAATGTCATCGCCCGGCTGCCCAAAGTCACCCAGAGCGAGTTCATTGATGCGACCGTCCGCGCCAGGACGGGTTGCCTGGTGTCGCGGTTGTTGCGCGCCAATGTCTCGATGAACGCCAAACTGGAGCCGTGAACCGAGAAGTCCGCGGAGTAAACTCCCTTTTCATTCGACAGGCGATTTTTCCGAGCTAGGATGCAGACCTGCCGAAGGAATACAGCCAGGATGGAAAGCCAAATTTTAAAGCATCTCGGTCGCGGCAATTACGTCGCCGCGAACGTCCCGGAACTGCTCCATCAGCTTGGCCTGGCGCCGAACCGGCAGCAGGAATTGCAACACGTGCTGCGCGTTTTGGAACAGGCCGGCCGCATTGCCCGCATCAAGGGCAACCGCTACATCCTGCCGGGCGAAGCGGACTTGATTCCCGGCCGCATTCACATCAACCGCGCGGGCAAGGGATTTCTGCAACCCGATGATTCAACGATCAAGGAAATTGCCATCCCGGAAAATGCCACGTTCACGGCGTTCCACGAAGATCGCGTGCTGGTCCGGCGCGACCGTCCCGAATTGCGAAACACCGGCACGGTCGTTCGCGTGCTCCAACGCCGCCGGACGAAGATCGTCGGCACATTGCAGAAGAGCAGCCAATTTCTTTTTGTCATTCCCGATGACCCGCAAATTCCGCACGACGTTTATGTGCCCGAGCCGCGCGATGTTGGACGCCGCGCCCGGATTGGCGACAAGGTGGTCGTCGAATTGCGCGAATGGAAATCGCGCCATGCCAGTCCCGAAGGCGAAATTATTGAGGTCCTCGGCGCCCCTGGCGAAGAGGGCGTGGACATGCTTTCTGTGTTGCGCGAATACAATCTGCCGCTCCACTTTCCGAAAATCGTCTTGGCCGAAGCGCGGGCAATCGGGGGCGAGGTGAAACCGCACGAACTGCACGGACGCGAGGATTGCCGGAGCCATCCTGTCGTGACCATTGATCCCGACGACGCAAAGGATTTTGACGACGCGATCTGTCTGCGGCGGATTTCCGCGGAACGATGGCAGTTGTGGGTTCACATCGCCGACGTGTCGCATTACGTCAAACCCGGCACCGCCTTGGACGACGAGGCCGGCAAACGCGGCAACTCGACCTACCTCGTGGACCGCGTGATTCCGATGCTGCCGGAAGCCTTGAGCAACGAACTCTGTTCGCTGAAACCCAACGTGGACCGCCTGACCAGGTGCGTGGAATTTCTCGTGTCGCACGACGGGCGCGTGCTGGCGACGAAATTTTATCCGGCGGTCATCCATTCGCAACGGCGCTTCACCTACCGCATGGTGCTGGAGATATTGCAGCGCAAACCGGCGGGCCATATCGAACGGATGCTGCATGACGCGAATGAACTCGCCCAACGCATCCGCCGCCTGCGGTTCAAGGCCGGTTCGCTTGACCTTGATTTTCCTGAAAGCAAAATCCAGCTCGATGAAAACGGCCGCATCGCGCGCATCGAAAAGGTCGAGAACGACATTTCGCATCAGCTGATTGAGGAATTCATGCTGCTGGCCAACGAGGCCGTGGCGGCGCGCCTGATGAGCCGGAATCTGAAGGCGATTTACCGCGTTCACGAGCCGCCGGATGAACGGCGGTTGCGCGAATATCGCGAGGAAGTCTTGAGCCATCATGTGCCCTGCGGCAATTTGAGCAAGCCGCAGGAGGTTCAAAAGCTTCTGCAAAAACTCGGCGCGCTGCCCATCGGCCAGGCGCTCAAGATTGGACTTTTGAAATCGCTCATGCGGGCGCGCTACGACGTGGAACCACTCGGCCATTACGGGCTGGCCAAGCAGAAATACACGCACTTCACCTCGCCCATCCGCCGTTATGCCGACCTTGTGGTGCATCGCGCGCTGTTCCAGCACAACCTCGGCGCGGCAAAATCACTCAAGGAAACCGCCGAGCATATCTCCGAGACGGAACGCAATTCCGCCGACGCCGGGCGCGACAGCAAAGACGTGAAACTGTTCGCCTTCCTCAAGACGCAACTCGCGTCCGGCCAACCGACGCGTTATCCGGCGCTGGTGACGGACTTGCGAAACTTTGGTTTCTTCGTGGACGTGCCCGGCCTCGCCCTGGGCGGGTTGGTGCCGTTGTCCAGCATCACGGACGACTTCTATATTTACGATGAACAACGAAGCCATCTCATGGGCCGGCGCACGCGCCGGATGATCCGGCTTGGCGACAAGGTGGAAGTTCAGGTTGCGAAGGTGGACACATTCAAGAAACAGGTGGATTTTCGCCTCACAACGAAATTCAGGGAAATCTCCAAATCAAAATTCAGCCTCAAACGTTTCCAGGCTCCCGTTTTGTCCCGCCATCATGGGAGCGGCCGCCACCGGCGGAGACGCTGATTTACTTTGCTACATCACCGCCCTTGTGGTCAAAAAATTGATCCGAGCCGAACTGTTGGCATGAGAGCTGGTTAAATGTGGAACGGCATGAAAAAATCATCTCTAAAAATTAGAGAAATCGGCTCTTTCACCGATGATGGCAAGGGTTTGCCTTCGCTGAAACCTGAAAATCTCAGCTCAAAGTGACGAGATCAGCCGTTCTTACACCTCCAGCAAAAGCTCCAAAACTGTCCCATGCTGTGTAAAAAAGTAGTTGCCCCCAAAAGAAACGAGACCCTCCTTCCCTCAACCCTTAATCTGTGCCTCGTAACTTTCCGGTGTGAGCAGCGAATCGAGTTCGGCCGCGTTGCTGAACTTGATCTTGAAAAACCAGCCGCCCGAATGTGGCTCGCGGTTCACCAGCGCCGGATCGTTCACAATGCTTTTGTTGACTTCAATAATTTCGCCGCTGAGCGGACAATAAATGTCGCTCGCCGTCTTGACCGATTCCACCACGGCGCACGCTTCGCCGGCTTTGAGCCGCCGGCCAATTTCGGGCAATTCAACGAACACGATATCGGTGAGTTCGTGTTGGGCGTGGTCGGTGATGCCGACCGTCGCGATGCCGGGCACATCGGCCGTGACGCGGGTCCATTCGTGGGATTTGGTATATTTCAGGTCGGCGGGAACGTTGCTCATAAAATTTCGTTCATTTCACCAGCAAGAGAGATGGACGCAAAGAAAATTCAACGGGTTTCAGTTCGCGGCGGACGGTCTTTTGTAGATGGGTTTGGGAACAACGATGGCCGGAAATGATTTGCCGCGAATTTCGATTTCGATGGTTGTGTCCGGCCTGGCGCAATGCGGCGGAACATAGCCCATGCCGATGCCGACATTGAGCGAAGGACTTTGGGTGCCGCTGGTGACGGTGCCGATGGATGCGCCGCCGGCGCGAATCGCATACTGCGGCCGCGGCGGGGCGGATTTTTCCGTCATTTTAAATGCGATCAATTTTTTGCCGGCGCCTTCGGCCTTTTGTCGCAGTAACGCCGCGCTTCCGATGAATTGCCCCTTGTCCAACGCAACGAAAAAGCCCAAGCCTGCCTCTGGCGGGGTCGTGTTCTCGTCCAATTCATGGCCGTAGAGAGGATAGCAAACTTCCGTGCGGAGAGTATCGCGGGCGCCCAGGCCGCAGGGTTTGATGCCGAAAGGCTGGCCGGTTTGGAGAATGGCGTTCCAGGCATGTTCAATGGCCTTGTCCGAACCGGTGATTTCAAAACCGTCTTCGCCGGTGTAACCGGTGCGGGAAACGAAAACGCCGCCGTGATCGAACTGAAAACCGGCAATTTGATTTTTTTGCAGGTCGGTCACATGGTTGACGCGCATTGCGGATATGGACGGGCCGGCTACGCAGGCTGAAATGAATTCCTTTGCACGAGGGCCTTGAACGGCTACGGCGGAATAATTGTGGGAAGCGTCGGTGAGCAGAACGTCATTTCGATGCGGAAAGTCGTTCCATCGCGATTTGAGCCAGGCAACGTCGGCCTCCGTGCGCGAAGCGTTCACGATGAGCAGATACACTTCCTGGGAAAGCTGGTAGGCGTAAAGATCGTCAATCACGCCGCCGCGTTCGTTACAGAGCAGCGTGTATTGGCCGCGGCCAGGCGCAAGTTTGCGGACATCGTTCGTGAGAACGTGATTGAGAAAATCGGCGGCGGCGGCGCCGCTGACGGTGATTTCGCCCATGTGCGATATGTCGAAGATGCCGGCGGCGTGGCGGACGGCCAGATGTTCGGCCACAATGCCGCTGTATTGGACCGGCATCTCCCAGCCGCCGAAATCAATGAGGCGCGCGCCGAGTGTTTGATGCGCGGAAAAGAGGGCGGTGCGTTTGAGCATGAAAAGTTGCGCCGGGACGGTCCGACGGGGACGATGGGCGTTTGCGAACGCCGCCTTATCCCCATTTTTCCGTTTTCATTTGTTCCTTGGGCGCGCCGAATTCAAAGACAACGGCTTCGGCAAATTCGACGAGCGGATTCGGCCCGCACGCGTAAAAGAAGGTATTGGCCAAATCGGCGACGTGCTCCCTGACCCATGCGGCGTCCACGCGACCAGTCCGGCCCGTCCAATTGTCCTCCGGTTTGGCCCGGGTGCAGGTGACGTGGAATTTGAAATGCGGATTTTGCGTTTCCAATTCGCGAAATTCGCTGTTGAAGATGATGTCCTTGGGCTGGCGCACGCTGTAAAGAATGGTGATTTTGGTTTCCAATTTCCGGCGGGTGGCTTCGCGGACATAGGCGCGAAAGGGCGTCACTCCCGAACCGCCGGCAATGCAGACAAGATGTTTCTGTGGCTCATAAACGGGCAGGAATTTGCCGACCGGCGGGATGACGAATAATTTGTCGCCCACCTTGGCCCAATCCACGAGGCGGGTGCCCATTTTGCCGTCGCGTTTGACGGTCACTTCATAAAAGCCGCGGTCGAGGCAGCAGGATGACAGGGAATAGGCGCGCTTGTAGTTGGGCGTATCAGGCCAATAAAGCGTGATGAACTGGCCGGTCTTGAAATCGGGGTTGTGGCCGTCGGGCCATTTGAGGCGGATGGTTTTGGTGTCGGGCAGCTCCATCGTCGTCAGTTCGACGGGCATTTCCAGAATTTCTTTTGCCATAATATGGTTAATTTGAGCGTAATGAATTGGTTGAAAATCGGCAAGCGCAGGATGCCTCACAGCGGGTCATTTCGCTCCACATTTTCTGGCCAAGTTTGGACAATTATTGGCCATGCTCCGAGAGGGGCAAACCTCAAGCCGCGGGAGTATCTAAAATCAAACAGGCTGCGCGATTTTGGAATGGCGTTTCAGCGTATAGAACCAGACGACGGCAAGGATGAGCAAGGCGATGGCGGAGGCGATGGGCATGGCGCGAAGTAGCGATGCCGGGGTCCGGCCCGCGGTCAGGATGACAATCCAATAAATCAGGCCGAGGATGCCGAAGGTGACGGCCACTTTGGACCAACGGCTGGCCAGCGCCCAGGTGCTGATGGCTTGGAGCAAGCCGACAAACACCATCGTCAGTGCCAATGGCTTGATCATGGCAGCCGCCGCCGGCGGCACATGGCCCCCGAAAATGAGTTTGAGGCAAAACGTGCGCAGGAATAGGAGGCAAACGGCGCCGCAGGTGAGGCCGAAGGTGTAAAGTCCGACCAGTTCCAACTGTTCGCGCAAGGCCCTGGAAGTGTGGCCGGAGGAACGATGGGTGAACAGAACGGTCAGGAGCGGGGCGACGGTTATGGGGAGGGAAACCGCGAGGCGCTCAGCGCCGACGTAGGCGTCGCCGTCGGCGGCCGTGAAATAGCGTTGCATGACCATGAGGTCGCTGTTCATGAAACAATACTGGCCGACAACGACAGCCGTCGAAACGACCAGATAGAGGATGAATTCATGGTTCCATGGGGAAACGGGTTCGGCTTTGACGGCAATCTCCCTCCGCCACGCCAGAAGCAGCACGTATGCCAGCAATCCGAAAGTGGAGGCCAGAACGGCCGTCTGCGGCGAGGGCCAGTGGAGGGTAATGAGCCATCCAAAAGAGACGCGCAGCAGCATGGCGAGAAAGCCCAGGAGAGCCAGGCGATAAAACCAGGCCAAACCCTGGCAGAGGGCGGTGGCGAGGGACGTCCAAAGACCTACGAGGGTGAAAAGGAGGGTTGCGAGCATCAAGCCAAGGCTGTAGTGGAAAAAGATGCTGAGAGGCTTTATGGCGGCCACGGCCAGGGCTGAACCGATGAGGGTGACGTGGAACAAGAACCGGCGGCAGCCAGCCAGCAGGCCTTGCAATCTGCCGCTGTCGCCGATGGCCTTGAAATGGGCGATGTAATGGGTAACGGTGAAAACAGCGACCAGGGGCACGAGGCTCAGCATGGGCATGAGGCCATTGATCGCGCTGTTGGCCTGGCTGTATTGGCCCTGGGCTTTTAAATGATGGCCCAGCACAATCTGGAAGGCCAAGTTTCCCAAGCCGGTCAGAAAATTGATTGCGGTGAAAATGATGCCGCTGCGCCAGGGTTTGTTCATGCAGGAACCAATCCGAGCAAATTACTTTCCACAACAGTGTTTGTATTTTCTCCCGCTGCCACAGGGACAGGGATCGTTTCGCCCCACCTTGGGACCGGTGCGAACGGGCCGGGCCTTTTCCTCGGCGGCCGCGGCTTCGCTGACGATGTCGCTGCCCCTGGCAGTCTCGCTGGCTGGCGGGGCATTGGTGGCGCCGCCGCCGAAGGCGCTGGCGCTTTGATGGAGCGTTTGTTGCGGAACATTTTTCAGAAAATTTTCAAAGGCCATCATCGAGGAGGCGCTGCGGAAGATATTGTGGCAGATGCGCGTCTTGATGTTCACCATGAGTTCGTCGAACATTTTGAAGGCTTCGGCTTTATATTCCACGAGCGGATCGCGCTGGCCGTAGCCGCGCAGACCGATGCTGTAACGAAGGCTGTCCATGTCGTAAAGATGCTCCTGCCACAGCCGGTCAATGGCGGCGAGGATGGTGAACCGTTCCACTTCCTTGAGCGCCTGGGGGTCCTCGAAACTGATTTTAACCACATAGGCCTTGCGGATGCTGCCGGAGATGAAGTGGCAGACCGCGAACTGGGCCGCGCTTAATCCGTCAAAGAGCGAACCGGGCACGGGGGTTTCCTTGCCGGAGTCGGCGGCCTTGATGATTTCGGCTTCGGGCATGCCCAGGGGAAAATTCAGGTTTACCCAGTCGGCCAGCGCGCGCACTTTCCATTCGCCATATTCAGATTCGGCGTTGGTAAATTGGGCGACCTTGTCCACCACAACTTCCTCCATGATGTCCATGAGGCGGTCGCGCACGTCCTCGCTGTGAAGAATTTCGTTGCGGAAACCGTAAATGACCGCCCGCTGCTTGTTCATCACGTCGTCGTATTCGAGCGTGCGCTTGCGGATTTGGAAATTGTGCTGTTCGACTTTCTTTTGCGCGCTCTGAATGGAACGGTTCAGCCAGGGATGCCTCAATTCCTCGCCTTCGCCGAAGCCCATTTTTTCCATCATTTTTGCGATGCGGTCCGAGCCGAAGAGGCGCATGAGATCGTCTTCCAATGAGATGAAAAAATGGGACGAGCCGGGGTCGCCCTGGCGGGAACAACGGCCCCGCAACTGGCGGTCAATGCGGCGGGCCTCGTGGCGCTCGGTGCCCAGGACGTGCAGGCCGGCCACGTCGGCCACGCTCTCGCCCAGTTTGATGTCCGTCCCGCGGCCGGCCATGTTGGTGGCGATGGTGATGGAGCCGCGCTGGCCGGCGCGCGCCACAATTTCAGCCTCCTGCTGGTGATATTTCGCGTTGAGAACGGAATGAACGAGACCCTCGCGTTTGAGCATGCGCGAGAGCATTTCGCTGGTTTCCACCGAAATGGTGCCCACGAGAATGGGACGGCCGCGGGCATGGAGTTCCTTGATTTCCTGTACCACCGCGTTGAATTTCTCGCGCTTGGTTTTATAGATGGAATCGTGCGAGTCCTGGCGGATGTTGGGTTTGTTGGTGGGAACGGTCAGGACGCCGAGTTTGTAGATGTCGAGAAATTCGGTGGCCTCCGTTTCGGCGGTGCCGGTCATGCCGGCAAGCTTCGTGTAAAGGCGGAAATAGTTCTGGATGGTGATCGTGGCCAATGTCTGGGTTTCGCGCTCGATTTCCACGCCTTCTTTGGCTTCGACCGCCTGGTGAAGGCCGTCGCTCCAACGCCGGCCGGGCATCAATCGGCCCGTGTGCTGATCCACGATGATGACCTTGTTTTCCTGGACGACGTATTCGACGTCCTTTTGATAGAGTGAATAGGCCTTGAGCAACTGGGAAATGGCGTGGATTTTTTGGGCCTTGCCCTCGAAATCCTGCTGCAATTTCGTCTTGGCTTCCATCCGTTTGCGGGTGTCGGCTTCGGGGCTGGCGTCAATTTCCTGGAGCAGGGTGGTCAGATCGGGAAGCACAAAGGCTTCCGGGTCCTTGGGACTGATGTGATTACGGCCCTTTTCGGTCAAATCCGCGTCAAGACTCTTTTCATCAATGGCAAAGAGCAATTCCTCCTTTTCCCGGTAGAGGTCCACTTTCTTCTGGTCCTTGTGTAATTCGAGTTCGGCCTCGTTCATGAGGCGCGCGTTTTCAGGATTTTCGAGCAGGCGCAGCAATCCCTCCGACTTCGGCTGCCCCGTCTTCACGCGAAACAGGAGGGTGCCGATTTCCTTTTCGAGGTCTGCGCCGTTTTCCACCTTCCCATCATCCGGCGGATTCAGCTTTTTGATGCAGTCCTCCGCTTCCTTGAGAAAGCGGTTGCAGAGTTGTTGCTGGGCGCGGACGAGCGATTCGACCGCCGGTTTCCATTGGTCGTATTGCTCGTCATACGTGTGCATGGAAGGGCCGCTGATGATGAGGGGCGTGCGGGCTTCGTCAATGAGGATGGAATCCACTTCGTCCACAATGGCAAAATAATGGCCGCGCTGGACCTGGTCCTCCTTGCGGACAGCCATGCCGTTGTCGCGGAGGTAATCGAAGCCAAATTCGGCGTTGGTGCCGTAGGTGATGTCGCACGCGTATTGCTCGCGGCGGACTTTGGGCGGCTGGTCATGGAGGATGCAACCGACTGTCAGGCCGAGGAATTTATAGACGGCGCCCATCCATTCGGAATCGCGCGCGGCGAGATAATCGTTGACCGTCACGACGTGGACGCCGCGGCCGGCAAGGGCGTTGAGATAGACCGGGAGGGTGGCGACGAGCGTTTTGCCCTCGCCGGTCGCCATTTCCGCTATCCTGCCCTCGTGCAATCCGACGCCGCCGATGAGTTGAACGTCGAAGGGAATCATCTCCCATTTCAACGGATGGCCGCGAACGACAATTTCCCGCCCGACCATCCGGCGGCAGGCGCTTTTTACAACGGCAAAGGCTTCGGGAAGGATTTCATCGAGCCGGGCGGCCAGTTGGGCCTTGTCCTGGATTTTCGAGAGTTCGTCCTTCCATGCAACGGTTTTGGCGGCCAGTTGTTCGTCGGAAAGCGTTTGAAGTCCGGCCTCCAGTTCCCTGATTTTGGCGACGAATGGGCGGAGCTTTCGCACTTCGCGGTCCTTTCTCGACCCAAAGACCATTTTGATCAATCCAGTCATGACAATTCTTGAAAAATAGCGTCTGGCACGCTACGCGAAGCAAGGCGAAGCGTCAAAGCAGATTTACGATCGGCGAGCTTGCCGGAGCGCCCGGCAGCCCTTTCATCAAATTGGAAAACGGCGGGCCAAAACGGCCTCACGCCGCGGGCGGCGGGGAGGACGCGTGGGCAGGGTGGATGACGGAGTTGTGATTATTGGACGGCGTGGCCGCATGCACGATGGTGGTGGCGCGCCGCGCGGCTTCGGAGATGAGCTTGAGATGCGGCTCGAGGGTGGCGTCCTTTTCGTGCCTGAGCAGCAGGCGATCCGCGTAGCCTTGGATAATGGCCAGGATATTATTCAATTCGTGCGCGACCACGGGCGAGATATGACGTCCGGGGTCGAAATTTGGGTCGAATGCCTCTGTGGCAGCGCCCGGCTCGATTGAGGAAGCCAGCTTCTTGTAAATGGAATCAAAGGACACGCCCGCTCCGAAGCAATTCACAGGCCAATGGTGTCAAATAAAAAACCGGCATCAGTCCCGCTGAAAAAGGCTGGTTGCAAAGTAGTTAAGGGCCGTTCAATACCGCTTCAATTAGACAGCCTGTTCCGAAACAGGACAATAATTCAGGAGGCGGCGGCCGCCGGTTTATGTCCCGCGCCCAGGAAATTCAGGTATTCGATCAGTTGTTGTTTCATCTCCTTGCGGGAAACGATGGCGTCAATCAAACCGTGGTCCAAAAGAAATTCGGCCGTTTGAAAGCCGGGGGGCAACTCGGCTTGCGTGGTGTCTTTGATAACGCGGGGACCGGCAAACCCGATCATGGCGCCCGGTTCGGCCAGCATCAAATCCCCCAGGCTGGCGTAACTGGCCATCACTCCCGCGGTGGTCGGATGTGTCAGAACGCTGACATAGGGCAGATGGCGCCGGGCATGGTAGGCCAGGGCGGCGGCGGTTTTGGCCATTTGCATGAGGCTGAACATGCCTTCGTACATGCGCGCCCCGCCGCTGGTGGAGATAATGACAACCGGGCATTCTTTCTCGGAACCGCGCTCGATCAGGCGGGCCAGTTTTTCGCCAACGACCGAACCCATCGAACCGCCCAAAAAATTGAAATCCATCACGCCCAGGGCCACGCGATGCGGGCCGATTTTGCAGAGGCCGGTCACCACCGCGTCCTTGAGCGTTGTGTTTTTTTTGTAGGCTTCGAGTTTGGATTTGTAGGTGGCCACGCCCTTGAAATTGAGAACGTCCACGCTGGTCATCTCGGCGTCCATTTCCTCGAACGTGCAGGTTTCCACCATTGAATGGATTCGTTCGTGGGCGCCGATGGGGAAATGATGGCCGCATTTGGGGCAAACTTTCAGATTTTCATCCAGTTCCTTGTCAAAAATCATCTCGCTACAGCCGGGGCATCGGGTCCACAAACCTTCAGGAATGTCCCGCTTGCGGGATTTTCCGCCCGCCAGACGCGGTTTTTTCAGCAAGCTGGCCTTGATGGGCGGCGGGGTGAGGCTTGGCTCGACCGTTTCAAAAGCAATCGTCTTTTTAACGAACGACGTGGTGTCCATGGGCTGCCAGCATATTCGATTTACAGCCCGCGTGCAACTGTCCAGACGCAGACTTCCCCCGCGCCGGCCTGGCGCAACGCCCTGGCGCAGGCGCTCGTGGTGGCGCCGGTCGTGAACACGTCATCCACCAGGACCACGCGTTCCCGGTTCAACTTGATTCCGGAACGGGCAACGAACGCGCCGCGCACGTTGGCCGTGCGTTCCTGCCGGCTCAGCCGCGTCTGGGTGGTCGTGGGCAGGGCGCGGCGCAGCCAGCCGGTTTGCATGGGTATGGCCGAAGCGCGGCTTAAATGGCCCGCCAACCGGACGGCTTGGTTGAATTCGCGTTCGCGCTCCTTCAACGGATGCAACGGCACGGGCACAATCGCGTCCCACTTTTCAGCGCGCAACGCGGGCAAGGCGGCGTCCACCAACAGGCCGGCCAGGAACGGCTCGAACCAGAGATGGCGGCGGTATTTGTAGCGGTGAACGGCCTCCAGCACCGTTGTCCGGGCCACCGCCGCCGAGCGCGCCGTGGAGAAATGCAGGTCCATTTCACGGCAGTTGGCGCATTCGAATGGTGTCGTCAGGCTCCCGTCGAAAGGCAGGCCGCAACGCCGGCAAAACGGCGCGTGAATAAACCGGACCTCCCCGCGGCAATCGGCGCAGACGAAACCGTCGGCGGGAGCGGCGGGTTTGAAGCCGCAAAGCTGGCATATTTTCGGATAAAAAAATCCAAGCGCCGTGTTGAGCCAGCCCCGAATGCATTCCTTGATTCTTCCCGCGCGCGTCATGGGATGGTGTAAGGCGGGCGCTGCTGCAACGGCAGGGCGTTGAACACGCCGAGCACGGCGGCCAGGGCCAAAAACGCGAGCCAGCCGTCCACCATTTTGTTGCTGCCCCAAAACGATTCGGCCGCGCCGGGCGTTTCAACGGTCAGCGCCGCCCAGAGCTTTAGCACAAAAACCCAGCCGCCATGCAGTCCCGCGGAAAAATAAAGGTTTCCGGTGCGCTGATAGCCCAGACCCAGCACGATTCCGGCGAGGGTGAGGCTCAAAAACGCCGGGATGAACGCATGGAAGCTCAAGAGGTGCGGCAGTGGAAGAAGTCCCGAATCCCAACGGACCGGACCGGCAATGCCCTGGGGATGCAGGAAATGAGCGAGGGAATAGATCACGCTGCTCGCTGCAAGAGCCACGGGCCAGTTGAACACACGGCGAAGGCCGCCAAAAATACCGCCGCGAAAAAGTATCTCCTCCACCACCGCCACGGCCATGGCTGTGCCCAGGGCCGAGGCCGTGGCGTAAGCAACCCCTTCCACGCCGATGCCCGGCGCAAAGTGGCGCGGTCCGGCGGCCAGTTCGATGACGAAGACCAGGGCGAGCGAGGCGACGCCCAAACCGGCGCCGGCCAGCAATTTTTTCCACTGGCCGTAAGGCGGCACAATGCCCGCTTCGGGCAGGGACCTGGCGCCGAGGCCGCGCATGAGCGGAATAAGCCCCAACACGGCCAGGATTAAAAATGCGCGGTCGAGATAGCGGTGGAATGGAGCATTGGCAATTTTGGCAATCGGCACAAGCCGGCCCAGGTGCCACAGCCAGGGCGCCGCCAGGGCGCCGCCCAGGAAGACAATGGCCAGATAAATGATGAGCGCGCGAACGGGGCGCATGGCCCCATGATTCATTTTTTGGAGCACGGACGCAATCGGGATTTGGCGGGCCGAGCCGGGCGCGCTACAGCGCGAACCCGGCGGCTTTCGCGTCGTTTGCAAACATCTTGACGGTGTCCAGCGATAATTCCTTCAAATCCATTCCCGCAAGCTTGAGAGCCTTGTTCAAAATATCATGCGGGACGGTGACAATTTCGCAGCCGCAATCGTTCGCCTGAAAAATGTTGAGCGCCTCGCGAACGCTCGCCCATAGCAATTCCGCGGACGGCAATCCTTTGAGAATCTTTTTGCATTCTTTCATGTGCGGAATGGGGTCCACGCCCGTGTCCGCGATGCGCCCGGCAAAAACCGAGACGAACGACGGGGCCTTCGGGTTCAATGCTCCGGCGACGCCCTCGACCTGGTTCAAGGTCAGGATGGCGGTGATATTCAATTTTACGCCTTCGCCGGCCAGGCCCCGGATCAGCGGCAACGACGATTCATCCCGCGTGTTCGTAATGGGAATTTTCACGTAAACGTTCTTCGCCCAGCCGTTGATTTTCAGCGCCTGCCGCTTCATCTCCGGAAAATCATCCGAAAAAACCTCGAACGATACCGGCTTTTGCGTGATGCTCTCCAATATATCGCGCGCAAACGTTTCGAATTCAGTCACACCCGCCTTCCGCATCAGCGTGGGGTTGGTGGTAAGGCCTTGAATGAGCGGGTTGGCGTCAAGCTGCAGCATGCCCGTCTTGTCGGCGCCATCCGCGAAAATTTTTACCTTTAAATCTTTTAACGTTCGCATGGATTGGACGGGTAGATTACAGAACGCGGGCGGGGGAATAAAGAAATTTGTGCCCATCAACCGGTCTTTGCGGAAGCCGCCAGAATCATTCCCGCGGCTTCCAGCAGGTCCCGCGCCCGATAATCCGGCTGCTGCCTCAGTTCTTCCGCGTAGTCGCAATCAATAAATATCGTCCGGCAGCCGGCGGCCCGCCCGCAATCCACGTCCCGCCACCGGTCGCCGATCATCCAGCTGGACGCCAGGTCAATGCCCAACTCACCAGCCGCCCGCAGCAACATTCCAGGCTTGGGTTTGCGGCAATCGCATTCGGAATCGCCGCGCCCGGCATGGTAGCAGACCTCGACGCGGTCAATCGGCAGTTGCCGCAGCATTTCGCGGTGGATCGCTTCCACGGCCTCGCGCGCGAGCGAACCGCGCCCCACGTCCGGCTGGTTCGTGGCCACGATCAGCAGGAAGCCCGCCGCCTTCAATTTGGCGAGTGCTGCCGGAACTCCCGGCAGTATTTCAAATTCCCCGGGGTTCCGCGGCGGATACGGCTTGCCATCCCGCTTCAGCGCGCGATTAATCACCCCGTCCCGGTCCAGAAAAACGGCGCGCGCGCGCGCGGGAACGTGAATTTTGTTTTGGGAAAGCGTCATCGCCAGGAAGCACGGGGGTCAAAGCGCAAACTCTCTTGACTTAATGCCATCCCGTCCGGTTTCGTGCATGGCCGAAAGGTTTGATTCGGATTCCCATCGTGAATTTCGCGCTTCTTTCTCCGCGGCCTCTGTTCCTCCGTGCTGCAACTTCGCCCATCATTTTGTTGATTCCCATTTGGTCTGGCCGCTCTTCAAGGCCGGATGGGAAACGAGCAGGTGCCAGATCACCGCCTGAAATGCCTCGCTGTGCGGCGTGACGTGTGCCGGATTGACGGTCGGCACAATGACGCACGCGGTCGCTTCCTTCGCGGTGTAACCGCCGTCACGCCCGACAATTCCCACAACCGATGCCCCGGCCTTTTTCGCCGTTTGAATGGCGCTGACAAGATTCGGGCTGACGTTCTTTTCCAGGTTGCCGCCGCCCACGGAAAAAATGAGCAACCCGTCTTTCGACCCCACCCGGCTGCCTTTGAGCCATTCGGCAAAGATGGTGGCCCAGCCTTCGTCGTTGGTCCGGGCCGTCAGTTCGGACACGTTGTCCGTTGGCGCATAAGCCTCGAAGCCGCAGATTTTCCGAAAATCATTGACGGCGTGGCTGGCGTTCGCGGCGCTGCCGCCCACGCCCAGGATGAACAGGCGTCCGCCCCGTTCACGCACGCGCGCCAGTTCAGTCGCGCAACGTTCGATGGATTCGGCATTTAACCCGGCAACAACTTGTTGCGCTTCGGCAAGAAATTCTTTGGCAAAACTCATGGTTCGGTGGCGCACATTAAACCACCGGCGCTCATTAAAGAAAGCCCGAATTCAGCCCTGGTTCAGCGGCTCCCGCCGCCGGGCTTGAGTAAATTTTCGAGTTCAGCCAATCCCGATGGGGAGCCAATCTCATAAAATCGTTCCCGGACCTCATAACCGGCCAGTTGCCGTTCGGCCACCAGCCCGGCCATGACGGATGCCAGATCGAATTTCTCCTCCGCCTGGTGTTTCTCGAAAACCGCCGCCCGAAACAGGCTCAGGCCATAATCAATATGTTCCATGTTGGCGGAGCTGTTCTTCTTGTCATAGACAACGATTTCCCCGTTTTGAAAGACAACGTTGCTTCGGTCGTACCTGCCTTCGTTGCGATAGACCGTCATGCAGCCGGCCCTGCTGCTGCGATGGAAAAAGTCCGCGATCGGGGCGTACTCGATGGGAAGATAGGAATCGCCATAAAGCGCGAAAAATTCACTTCCGAGCAGCGGCAAGGCGCGGCGGATGGCGCCGCCCGTGCCCAATAAAGCCGGGCCGTCAAACGAATACGCGAGTTTCACTCCGAACGCGGCGCCGTCGCCAAACTCGCGCTGAATCATTTCGCCCAAATGACCCGCGCACAAAACCGCGCGGCGGATGCCGCGGGAGCGGAGCAATTCCAATTGATGGGCCAGAAAGGGCCGTCCGGCCACGGAAATCAGGGATTTAGGGATTGTATCCGTGAGGGGCCGCAGCCGGGTGGCCAGGCCGCCCGCCAGAATCGCCACGGGAATTTCCAATGGCATGGCTATGAAATGACGAGTTTTGCGCCCTCGAAATCGAAACGGAAGCGCGCCTCCTGCAAACCCGCGTTCCGGGTCATCGAATGCCGGAGGCGGGTTTTTTCTTCCGCGTAAAACATCAGGAATCCGCCGCCGCCGGCGCCGATCAATTTTCCGCCCAGCGCGCCATTGGCCATCGCCATGTCATACCATTCATTGATCCTGGGATTGCTCATGCCGCCGCTGCGTTGTTTCTTTCGCTGCCAATGCACGTCCATGAGGCGCGCAAATTCGGGCAGATCGCCCCGTTCCAGGGCCGCCTGGCTTTGCAGGCCAAGGTCCTTGACGAAATGCAAATTCTCGATCATCGAACGGTCGTCCGACCGCGATTTCCGATCCTGCTCCTTCAAAATGGCCGAGGCGCTCCGCGAATAGCCCGTGAAAAACAGGAGCAGATTGTCCTCAAGATTGTCCCGTGTCTCCTGGGAAAGTTTCAAAGGCCAGGCTTCCACCTCTCCGCTTTCCGTGAATTTGAAACACGTAATGCCGCCGTAAGCGGCAATGTATTGGTCCTGCTTGCCAATCGGTTCCTTGAGCCGCCCAATTTCAATCTCGCACGCCTGCGCCGCGAGTTCGGACGGATGGACGAGATTTTTCTTGTGCGCGTGCAACGTCTTCAGCAGCGCGATGGTAAAGCTGCCCGATGATCCCAGCCCCGTTCCCGCCGGAATGTCCGCCATCGAGGTCAGTTCCAGCGAATGCCCGGAAATATCCAGCATTTGGAACGCCTCCCGAATAATGGGATGTTTGAGGCTTGCCGCCTCTCCCACCCGTTCCAATTCCGAATACTTGACGATCAACTCCGGCACGAATGTTTCGTGAAGCGTGATATAAACATACCGGTCAATCGCCGCCGCAATCAAAAAACCGCCGAATTTTTCGTAATAGGACGGCAAATCCGTGCCGCCGCCGCCCAGGGTGACGCGAAGAGGTGCGCGGGAGATGATCATGGCGGAAAAAATCAAGGCGCAAACGCGCCCTTGCAAAAACCAATCGGAGACGGCCGTTGAATCGGGATTTTCATTTCAAATTCGGTCAAATCCTAATGAAGATCGTTCCGGGCCGCATCCAAAAAATTTCGACCCATGATCCGCCGGAGGCAAAGCTGCGGACTGCGCGGCTCTAAGAGCGTTTTAAGAAATAATGTGGCCGTTCGGAGCGAGGATTTTTGGGTTTTGGCAAGGCTTCGGCGAAGGAGCATGTTTGAAAACCCTGTGACTGAGCCGAAACGACGCCAAAACCCAAAAAGACCGCTTCCCATCCTTTTCTTCCCGAATGGCTGCAGTATTTTTTAAACCGCTCTAATTTCGCAATCGTCCCATTGAACAAGGGTTGCTCTTGAACCGGCGGATGGTAATCTCGTGGCCGTTCATGTCCGGAAGCGATCATCCCGCGGTTGCGAATCCAGCCGCAAGACGCCCGCGCTTTTCGTTCATCATCGTTTCCTATAACACACTGCCCTTGACACGGGCTGCGATTTCCTCGATTGCAAAACACGCCGCCGCGTTTTCACGCGAAATCATCCTCGTGGACAATCATTCGACGGATGACAGCGTGGCCTGCTTGCGTCGTGAATTTCCCGGCTTGAAAATCATTGCCCTTGATGAAAACCGCGGTTTCGCCGCGGCCAACAATGCCGGCGCGAGGCTGGCCGCCGGTGAATGGCTGATCTTGATGAATTCCGACGCGGAATTGATCCCCGGCACGATGCCCGCATTGGCCGATTTGCTTGACCGGCATCCGAAGCTCGATGTGCTGGGAGGGCAATTGCTCAATCCCGATGGTTCGTTGCAAACGTCGGTATTGGTCAATTATCACCTGGTTCGCGACACGCCCGGCGAACTCGTGGAAGTTTCCGGCGTGGTGGGAGCCTTCATGGTGGTGCGCCGCGATCTCTGGCGCAAACTAAACGGCATGGACGAGGGCTACTTTTTTTTCGGCGAAGAGGCCGATTTTTGCGCCCGCGCCGTGCAAGCGGGGGCCGTGTTGCGCTGGAGTCCGCGCTTTCGGGTCATCCATCACCGCGGCGGCAGCAGCAAGTCTGTCAGCCTCCGCGCCATTATTGAATCCTGCGAGAGCGAACGCTACAGTTGGCGGAAAAATATGCCGGCGGCCGAATATCGCTCCGCCGTTCAACGGGCAGGCCGGCGTTTTGCCCTGAAAACCATTTGGTTTTTTTCCCTGGCCATGCTGACTTTGTTCCGGTTGCGCGCTTTCACCGGCCGCTTTAAAAAATACTTTCATTTATGGAAATGGCACTTGCGCGGATGTCCGCCGGGATGGGGATTGAGGCCCATGGAAAAATAGCGAAAGCTAAAGTTATCTTGTCATCAGCGCCGGCCCTGCCGGCTGGGCCAGAACGGACCCCACGGCCTGAATCAACTGGTCATTTCGGATTTGGCCAAGAAATGGGCTGGCGGCTTCGCCGGCCCCAACGACAACCCGGCATTTTTGCGCCTGCGGCGCCCAATCCCGGAGTCCGGGATGTGGCCCGAACCAGGCAACAACGGGCGTCTGCGTCATGACAGCCAAATGAAACGGCCCCGTATCGCCGCACAGGTGCAGCGCGCCGTTTGCGATGACTGCGGCGAGTTGCGTGAGCGTCAGGCTTCCGGCAAAGACGCGCCAGGGTTTGACCGGCAACATCGCCATCAGTCCTTCCATCTTCTTCAGCTCACGGTCGGTGGGCGCGCAGGAGAATGCCCAGCGTTTCTCTGGAAATTTTTCCGCAAGAGAGCCAATGAGCCGCGCCAATTGGTCCGGGGACAGTTCCTTGCGATCGGCGGTTGTGAACGGGCTGACGTGGAAATACGTCCCGGTGTCGTTTGCGGAAATTTGCGCGGCTTCCAGGGCGGCGCTGGGCATTTGCACGTGAAATTCGGGCGGCATGGCCGGAAAACCCGCCTTTTCGAGGCAATGGCAGCGCTGCGCATAGATCGGCTCTTCTCCAAACGGATGATGCACGTGCGCCGTGAACATCCGTTTCCAAAAGGGCGGCCCGCCGTCATTGGGCATTCGCCCCAGCCGTTCGCGCGCGCCGCTCAAAAACGTCAGCCAGCTTGACCGGTCCGAACCGTTCAAATTGATCACCACGTCAAATTTCTCGCGGCGGAGCCGGAGGACCATCTGAAAATTTTCGCGTAGCGTGGCATGGCGCGGAAACCGCATATAGCCCCAGACCCGATCCACCCACGGAACGCAATCCATCAGCGACGTCACGTGCTCCCCCACCGCGCAATGCAATTGCGCCCGTGGATACGCCTGCCGCACCATCCACAACGCCGGCAGCAAATGAACGGTGTCGCCCAGGAAGCCAAGGTCCAAAACCATGACCTTGCCGGCATTTTGCGTCCTCTCGAAAAAGTCAGTGGCACGGCTGGTCATTTTGAAGGAGGTTCGTCAGGGTTTGAGCGGCGATGGCGGAATGGTGGTAAAGGGCCGGTCGTTTTCGCGGATTTTTTGCTCCAGGCGCGCCAGCTTGTCGGGCTGTTCCTGAAGTTCGAGCAGCGGTTTGAGTTCGCAGCGGACGAGCGCCAGGTCCAGTTTGCCTTTTTGGCGGGCGAGGATGCCACGCACGTCCACCCAATCCTGTTCTCGTCCTGCAAAAACCTTGTGGACCAGCAAATCCTCGGCGGAACACGTGCGTAGCGCGCCATCGGGAATTTTCCAAAGCGAACTGCGCTGAATGGACCGTCGTTCAAAATCAATGCCGCCCAAGGCCACGTCCACCGGCGTGCCTCGCCGATCTACCAATAGCAGCACGCGGCTGGTTAGCGCCATTCCCATTGACCCTGGCGGGCGAAATCGGTGGTTGCGCAGCCAGACTTCGATGATTTTTTCTTCGCCGCCGAAGCCCGAGAGAAGCGTCAAATCCACGTCCCGCGTCTGTCGCGGCTCGCCCCAGCGTTGAACGGCCACGCCGCCGATGATGCAAAAACTCCAGCCCTGGCTTTCGCACAACTGCTGTGCTTCCAACGCGGTGGTATAAAGTCCGGTCATCGCAGCTTCCGGAACAACGCCTGCTGCGCAATCAATCCGGGTGGCGTTTCGGGATCGCGCCAGATTTCGGGCGCGGATTGAATCGCTTCGATTTCGCGCCACGCTTCTTCCTCGCTGAGCGTTTGCAGCTCGTGGCGTTTCATTTCTTCGAGCACGATTGCCGCGTTGCGCCAGTGCTTCATCCAGCGCCGCAGTTCTTCGGGAGTGGTCGCCAGCTTCATAAAGGCATTGTAGCCGGATTTGCAGGAAACGTCAGGCAAAAAGAACCCCTCCGAATGCCCCATGAGCATTTCCACTCCCGCGTTGAAAGAAGACCATGATCTTGCGGGCATGGCGCGTGCGCCGAAGAAAATTGTCGCAAGTCATGAAAAAGCAGCATCAAATCCCGCCCGAATCCCCGGACTCAAATCAGTCGCTCAAAGGCAGGAGCCGCAGCCGCGACATGTGGCCTTTGACGGTTATCAGCGCGCCGCGTTGAAGACTTTCCCTATGCTGGATCAAAATCAAGAGCACATCTTCGCCAATGCTTTTGGGGCGCGCATCGTCCAGCCGAAGTTGAATGACGCTGGGTAATGCGGCCCGACTTTGAAAAAGCAACTTTGTGAAATCGAGGTCTTGGGTGAGGACCACGGCATTGTTTTGGCTCGCCCACTGCATGATTTCCGTGTCGGGCGCGTTGGGCGGCCCAAGTTCCCGCCAGTGGCGGGCGACATGCCCGTGTTGGCATGGATCTTCACCCACGACAGCGGCAGGCAGTTGTCAATGACGATGGTCACGCGGGCTGAAGCTCGATTTCGCGTTCGCGCGTGAGCCAGGCGGCATAAGCCATGCAAGCCTTGATGTCATCCGGTTCGAGATCGGGATAATCCCCCAGAATTTCCTTTTCCGTCGCGCCGGCCGCCAGCAGGCCAAGAATGGTGGTGGCCGGAATTCTCATGCCGCGAATGCACGGCAATCCGGTCATCACTGCCGGATTCACGGTAATGCGCTTCAAAAGCTTGTTCATGCCTTTATCCTACCATCAAACGGGAAATAGCCAAAGCCGATTCAAACCCGAACGTCCCGCGTCTGGCGCGGCTCGCCCCAGCGTTGAACGGCCAAACCGCCGATGATGCAAAAACTCCAGCGGCCGCGCAGCCGCCCAGGGTCGGCTTGACAAGAATGGGATGACTTTGCAGCCTGTCGCGAAGAATTAAAATGCCAAGGCTACGCTTGCTTTATTTGGGCAATGCCTTTCCACCGGGGATGGCGGGCCGGTTTTTCGCGAACTCACACATTAGTGAGACCCGCATGATCCAGGAACTTTCCAAGCTTGCCGATGTGGCAACCATTGGACTATTGCCCAACCATCTTTGGAAGAACCGTGACAAGCCAATGGATGATTCGCCCGGCTTGGAACATGAATTGATCATTTGGGACAGAAAGCCGGAGCTTTGGCATCGCTGGTGTTCCTGGCGCAAGCTTCGCGGCTTTTACCTGGAAAAATGCCAGCGCGAAGGACCACCGGATATTTTGCTCGTCCGCAACCTGCAGCATGTTTTCAATTATTTCGTGAACTGGCTCCGCGCGCAGCCGCGCCGCCCCCTCATCGTGCTGCTTTTGGGAGACAGCGGACTGGGCCAGACGATTTCCTGGCGGCGGCGACTGCGCTACAAGTTCAAGCCCATGCAAATGCTCGAAGACCAGGCAGCCCGGCTCTATGATGCGTGCCTGGTTTCAAGTCCGTCCGCAAAGCGTTTCTTCGAACCGCGCGGTATCCCTTGTCTCTGGATTCCTTGCGCCTTTCATTATGATTATACCCCTCCGCCACCCGACCCCGCCCAAAATGGACCGATCCAATTTGGATATTTCGGAGCCTTGTCGGAGCATTCATCCGTTCTCCCCCTCGTGCGCGGGTTTTTGGATGCGAATGTTCCGGGCGCCTTGCATGTCTGCGGACACGGCCCTCTCTCGCGCGAATTGCAGCAACTCGCCGCCCGCCATCCGAATTTCCATTTCGACGGCTTTCTGCCCCGCCAATCCGATTGCCCTGCTTGGGGGCAGAAAGTGGATGTCCTGATCAACGTCAGGCTTCCGCTCTGGGGCCAGGAAAATAGCGTCCCATCGAAGGTGTTCGAATATGCCGCGGCCGGAAAGGCCATTCTTTCCACACGCACCGCGGGCATGGATGCCATCCTTGGTGAGGAAGGCATCTATATTGAAACTGGCAGTTTTGGAGATTCTCTCCGCGACAAACTGCGCGAAGTTTCCGCGATGCCCCGCCCGGAGCTTCAAAGGCGCGGCGCAATGATCCGCAGCCGGATTCTCGCGCAGTTTAGTTGGGCGGAGCAATCCCGCCGCATCGTTGAATTTCTCGAAAGCTTCGTCGGAACGAGGCCGGCAAAAGTTCAAGCCTGAAGTCCGCTACGCTCCAGCAATTCAGGAACAAAGCGCGCCGCCGGCCGCTCGCTTCGGAACCGCTCCAGATTCTCCAGGCCCAGCCGTGCCAGATTGTCCTTTTGCTGCATCCACTGCCGCACCGAACTGATCAACGTCCCATCCGCTTGCGCCACATAGGGCGCCAGGCAGCTCGTGTTTTTTCGCTTCTGGCAAAGCACAAAATCTCCCCGTTGAATGTGATAATGAAGCCGCAAATTCGACATATAGGCCCAGTCAGGTTGTTTGCGGATGTCCAGGATGATGCGCGAGACGTCCGCAAAATGGTCACGGAGGGAATGCGGCGTGCTGACAGGAAGTTTGGCAACGGAATACCCCGCCGCTTCAAGCTCGCCTATCACCCCAAGCCGATAATCCGTGAGCGCGCCGCTGAAAAAGAGGTCGCGCGTCTTCCCGCTGCCGACCCGCCCTCCGTTCAGCGTTTCAGACGAACAATACGGAAATTCGACAACCCGTTTCCCCTGCCCCAGAAGGCGCCTGTAATTCGCCATCTCCAAAGGCTCCGCCACCCAAATGCAATGCGCGGCCTCGGCCGCTTCCAGAAAATTGCGAAAACGCTTCGAGAAATAATCCGCGTCGGTCCCGCGAACTACATAGGGACGCGAGAGGCGCGGCAAAATCCGTTTCAGGACGCTTCGAACCTGCTTGCATCGGACCATTCGCAACAGCGGGCGCTCAAAAAAAGCCGGACGGTAAAAATCGTTGAATGTGTTTCCCGTCACGTATTCCGTTGCGATGATCACGATTTTGCACCCCCGTTTTGCCGCCGACTGAATCTCCTGGCAAATGGCCCTTTTATTGAAGCATTCCCAGACGACATTGACCCGATCCGTCCTAAACCGGTTGTCGAGCGACACATCCCCGCCCACCCCGCGGAACATGCCCATAAGGGCAAGAATCCAGTCCTCGAACGCCCGCAAATCATTGCTATTGACAACCAGGTTGATGGCCGGTTTTGAAAATGGCACTTGCCGACTTTATGCGCTTCCTAACAGGAAGGCAATTTCCATCAGCGGGCCAATCATAACCCGCTTCGCTCCAGCAGTTCGGGAACGAGGCGTGACGCCGGCTGCCCCGCGCGAAATCGTTCCAGATTTTCGCGGCCACGACCCGCCAGGCCGGTTTTGTCCGCCATCCATCGCGGGACCCATTCGGAAAGCGGGGCTGCGGGCTGCCAGCCCGTCGCGGCATGGCGCAAGCAAGGGCGAACCGCAAACCAGACGCGCCGGAACGCACCAAATCTATTGCAATTCAAGAACGCGATAGAATTTCGCGCCGCCGGACACGGTATTGGTGAAGCCGGCTGAACCGCCCGGCACAATGTTGGTCTGGACCATGGTCCAGGTCACCAGGTTGCTGGAAGTCTCCAGAATGTTCGTCGTGCCCGGAACCAATCCGCCTGCGAGCAGCACCATATTGTTTCCGTTCAACTGCGGCGGGGCCAGGACGATGACCGGAAGGCCAACCGTGACGCTGACGGAGTTGCTGGCCATGGCGCCCAAATTGTCCATGGCAATGGCGGACAACGTATATGTTCCGGCGTTCAAGTTCGTCACGGACACGTTGTATGGCGGACTAAAAACAACGCCGGCCACGTTTGTTCCGACCAGGAATTCCACGCCATACACGCCGTCGCCATCCGTGTCCGCGGCATCGGCTGTGATGCTGAAATTCGCCGGAGCGGTAAAAGCGGCATTATTCGTTGGCGCCGTAATGGAAACGGTTGGAGGATAATTGACAACAACCTGGATGCTGCCGGTAAAAGCGTAAACATTGTCGTAATAGCCGTATGTGCCCGTGGAATTAAACGTAACGCCTTGGTAATAACCATTTCCCGCCAAAAAGACATCAAAAGAATTGTCATTGGCCACGATCTCGACCGGAGAATCGCCCGAATCGTTGTCATAAAATATGACGGTGTCGCCCTGCGCGATGGTCACTGATGAAGGCGAAAAGCCGGTATTGGAATTCCATTTCACTTCCCAATTCGCCGCGGCGGCCGGCATCGCGCAGATCAACAGCAGCCCCATGCACAACACAGGGTGCAGGGCGAATCCTTTCATAAACGGAAATTATTCTATTATTTTCCAGAAAAAGAATCAACAATAATTTTCCCATCAAAAATTCCGTGCGCGCTCCGTCTTTGATGCTACTTTTGGTTTCATGTCCGCCGCCATCACCGCTTCCGTTGCCGAACTCGAAGCGCAATTGGACAGCTTCGATTCCGCCCTCCGCAACGAGGCCCTCGCGCGCCTTTGGGACCTCGTCCAAACCGGCCAAATCCAACTGCCCGCTCCCGGCACGGATGTCAATCTCCACAGCCACACCTTTTTTTCATACAACGCTTACGGTTATTCGCCCTCCAAATTTGCCTGGCTGGCCCGCAAGCGCGGCCTGGCGGCGGCCGGCATCGTGGACTTCGATGTCCTGGACGGGCTGGAGGAATTTTGGGATGCCGGCAAGCGCGTTGGCTTGAAGCGGTGCGCCAGCCTCGAATCGCGCGCTTATTTTCCACAATTTGCCTCGCGCGTCATCAACTCGCCCGGCGAGCCGGGCATCGCCTATAACATGGGCGTCGGATTCCCGCGCGCCGTCCACCATCCGTTGCTGGCCCAAATGCGCCGCACCGCCGATTCCCGAAATCGCGAATTGGTCCGGCGCGTGAACCGGTTCCTGCAACCCGTCGTCCTGGATTACGACAAAGACGTGCTCTCGCTCACGCCCAACGGCAACGCCACCGAACGCCATATTTGCGAGGCGTATTCGAAAAAAGGGAACGCGAATTTTTGGAAACAAAAAATCGGCGACCGCCCCGCGGACCCGGCCAAATTTCAGGCGCTCATTCGCGCCAAAACCATGAAAAAAGGCGGTCCGGGTTACGTTCAGCCGGACAAGGGCTCCTTTCCCCTCCTTTCCGAAATGAACCGCTTCATTCTGGATTCCGGCGCTATTCCCACCCTGACGTGGTTTGACGGCGCCACGGATGGCGAAAGGGCCGGCGACGAACTGTTTGAAGCCCATATTGCCGCCGGCGCCGCCGCGCTGGCCATTATTCCCGACCGCAATTTCACCGCCGGCGTCAAGGACCAAAAACTTGATAATCTTCACGCCGTCATTGCCCGGGCCCAAAAACACGGCTTTCCCATTGTCGTCGGCACGGAAATGAACGCGCCGGGAAACAAATTCGTGGACTCCTTCGATGCGCCGGAACTCAAGCCCTTCGTGCCGCTCTTCCTGGCGGGAGCGCGCGTTATTTATGCCCATGCCGCCTGCCAGCGCGCCTGCGGCCTGGGTTACCTCAGCGAATGGGCCAAACGAAACTTCAAATCCGTTGCCGCAAAAAACGAATTCTTTGAACAACTCGGACGCCAATTGCAACCCCTCGCCGAAGACCGCCTGGCCGCCCTCCGCCCCGACGCCTCGCCGCCAGGCGTTTTGTCCGCTGCATCCGCCGCGGCCCCAGCTTGACTTGCCCGAATCGTCCCGCAATGCTTCCCTCATGAAAACCGCTCCCATTTCATGTTTCTTCCTCGTTCTGGCGTCCGTTTTATCCGGCCCGATCCTTGAAGCTCAGTCGCCGCCGCCGGCAACGGGGCCCGCCATTCAACTCTTCGACGGCCGTGATTTCTCCGGGTTGGCCTTTTGCATGAAAAATGGCGCCGACCCCATGAAAACCTGGAGCATTGCCAACGGCGTGATTCATTGCACGGGCAAGCCCATCGGCTACCTGCGAACCACCCAAATTTACAGCAATTATGTTTTAACCGTGGACTGGCGGTTTTTAAAGGTCCGCCCCAAGGCCGACAATACGGGCGTGCTGGTCCATATTCAGGGGCCGGACAAGGTCTGGCCCCTCTGCGTCCAGGTCCAGGGCCGTTACATGCATCAGGGCGATATCTTTGTCATGGAAGGCGCCGAGGCCAAAGAGCACGCGGGCATGGATAAAAACATGCCCGTGCGGATGCATGGTAAACCCAATGAAAAGCCCGTCGGACAATGGAACACGTGCGTGACCGTCTGTTCCAATAACGTCGTCAACGCCTTCGTGAACGGCAAATGGATGAACCGCATCACCCATTGCTCCGTTTCTTCCGGTTGCGTGGGCATTCAAAGCGAGGGCGGCGACATCGAAATCCGGCGGATGTTCCTGCAGCCGCTCAAGTAAGTTTGGCGCGAGTTTGGCTGTTCTTCCACGCGGGAGTGGGTAAAATCCGCGCGGCGCGGTAAATAAATTTTGTGGCATCCAATCCTTTGATCGAAATTCGCGACGGCCGCCTGGCCAAGGCGGCGGCGTTGCGTTCTCTCGGCCTGAACCCGTATCCATCCCGCGGACGCCGGTCCCATTACGCGAAGCCCATCCTGGATGATTTTCCCCGCCATGAAGGTAAAACGGTCACCGTAGCCGGGCGTTTGATGTCCTGGCGCAAACAGGGCGCGCTGGCGTTTGCGCATATCCAGGACCAGACGGGCAGGCTGCAACTCTTTCTGCGCCGGAACCTCGTGCGGGAAACCGACGCCGCCGATGGCAGGCTCGGTTATGCCGAGACGAACCTCCTCGACATCGGCGACATCATCGAGGCCGCGGGCAAGGTGGTCAAAACCGAGCGGGGCGAAATTTCCGTGCTGGTGGAATCGCTGCGTTTGCTGGCCAAGGCCGTCCGACCGTTGCCCGACCTGTGGTCCGGGCTGAAGGACCGCGAACAGGTTTTGCGGAAGCGGTACCTGGACGCAATTTTGGAGCGGCCGTCCTTTCACCGTTTCGGCGCGATTTCACGGATGGCCGCCTCCATCCGCGTTTTCTTGAACCAACGCGGCTTTCAGGAATTCGTCACCCCGGTCATCCAGCCGCAATACGGCGGCGGGACGGCCAAGCCCTTCAAAACCCACGTCAACGCCCTGGGCTGCGAAATGTACCTCGCCATTTCCCATGAGTTGTATCTTAAGCGCCTCATTGTCGCCGGTTACGACAAGGTCTATACCATCGGCCGCTATTTCCGAAACGAGGGCATTGACCGCAGCCATCACCCGGAATTTGGCATGGTCGAGACCATGACCGCCTACGAAAATTACGAATACAACATGAACCTGATCGAGGACATGTTCCGGCACGTGGCGACGGACGTTTTTGGCAGGTTGGAATTCATGGTCCGCGGCCATGCCATTGATTTCGGAAAACCGTGGCGCCGCATCAGCATGAAGGACGCCGTGAAGGAGAAAACCGGAGTGGATTTTTCCGCGTGCCGGAGCGTCGGCGAGGCCAATGAAAAACTGGCCGGCCTGAAAATTTACGAACCGCAGCCTTCCATTGGCGAGGCCCTCGCCAGGGCCTTTGAGGCCGCGGTGGAACCCGACCTGATCCAGCCCACGCTGCTCCACGGGCACCCGGTTGAAATTTCCCCACTCGCCAAACCGATGTCCGAAGACCCCCGCTTCGCCGAGCGATTCGAAATTTTTATCGCCGGAATGGAATGCGGCGACAATTGGTCGGAGCAAAACGATGCCGCGCGCCTTTTGGAGACGTGGCGAAACGCCTGGCGCGCCGGGGAACGCGACGCCGGCAAGTTTCACACGTTGGACTTCGATTTCATCGAAGCCTTGGAATATGGAATGCCTCCCGCCACCGGAATCGGGCCGGGTTTGGAACGCATGGCCATGATTTTCACCGGCCAGGAAAACATTGATGATGTCATCTTTTTCCCGATGATGCGCCCGGCTGTTTCGCCCTTGAATGCCGCCATTTACGGCGTGGAAGACCCCTCCGTGGCGCCGGTCGAAGATTTGGTGCTGTCGTTTGAACAATTCCAATCACTCTGCCAGGAGGGGTTTATCAAGCCGCATGCGCGCAACCTCGCTCTCAAACCCCGCCTGCGGATATGGAATGACGGCGCAATGAAAGGCCGCGTGCGCGCCTCCGGTCACGTCGAAATTGAAGGAATTTTTCCAAACAGCCTCCTGCGGCTGGCCGGCATCGGCGTCGAACCGCCAATGCCGGCCGCCGACGGGGAGCAACGCAAAACCCTCTCGGACCAGGTGGAAACGTCCCTCGCCCAACTTTTGCGCAAGTCGTTCCCCGAATGCCAGATAACCGTCTCGCCCGTAACGGTGACCCGCGGCTGAATTGTTTCGACTTCGTTTTTTTCCGCGTCCATCTGAAATGGGCGTCCAATTCGCCCGCCGCAATCTGACAATCTGATAATCTGACAATCTGATAATCCTGTTCATCCTGTCTAAAATCTCCGTCCACCCCTCCGTGTCCTTCGTGTCTCTGTGGTAATTTTTGCGTCCCTTGCGTGAGGCCCTTTTCCCCGCCTCCGAACACCTTTCCGGTGAATCCCGCGCACCGCGATTTGCATCCTCATATTGCAAATTGCATTGCCGCGCCGCGTCATTGTCCCGGATATTGCAATAAATAGAATGGCACGTCTGTTGCAAAAGAATTGGCCGGCTTATAGAGGAAACAACTATGCTGGGCTGGACTTTGACCTTTTTGATTATTGCGCTCATTGCCGGACTTTTGGGGTTTACCAGCGTCGCCGGCGCGGCGGCGGGAATGGCAAAAATTTTGTTCGTTATTTTCCTCGTTCTATTTTTGGCGTCGCTTGTCCGCCAATTGCTGCGCCGGCAATGATCTTTGAATACATGAAATATCCGCTGCCGACGATTGCCTTGCTGGCGGCCTTGACCATAAGTGCCGCCGGGCAGACGGCCTCCGCGCCCGATGACGCCGCTACCAATCCCGCGCCGTCGCCTTGGCAGGGAGTAAAACAGGGCGCCTCGCAAGTCTGGCGCGGCACCGAGCAAGGCGCCACGCAGTCATGGGGACAAGTCAAGCAGGGAGGCTCCAACGCATGGGCAAACGTTGCGGCGCGGTTTGAATCCAGTACCAATTATCTATATGCGGAAAAGGACAAGTTCACCGCAAAGGCCAGGGCCGATTTGAACGGCTTGGACGCAAGGATCCGCCAGTTGTCCGCCCAAGCCAGACGGTCGGGCGGCTCGCTGAAGACCCAGGCGCGGCAAAAATTGCAAGGCATCAAGTCCCGGCGGCGGGCCTTGAACCGGAAATTTGACAATGTAAGAAACGCCACGGAGGCGCAGTGGGGAAAAGCTCAAGCCGGCTTTGAAAAGGCTTACGATGAGGAGAAGGCTTCAGTTGAGGCCGCTTGGAATTGGCTGAAGTCAAAGGCAGGTTGATCGGTTAACGTCCGTGTGATTCTCTGACACGGTTCGGGGCGGACGCAACGAGTCAAATCGTCGCGTCCGCCTTCATTTTTCCGCCCTTTGCGTCCTTTGCGTGAGGCCCTTTCCGCCATCCTGTTCATCCTGTTCATCCTGTCTAAAATCTCCGTCCACCCCCTCCGTGTCCTCCGTGCCTTGGGGGTGGAATGCGCTGTTTCGGGTTGAAATTCCCCGGAAAAGTTATTCAACTTGGGCCAAATCAGTTAAATAACTTTTTGGAACCCGTTCCCGTGCAGGAACTTCCGCGATAAATCCAGTTAAATAACTTTTCGTGGATTTCCGCCCATCTCCGTGCTTTAATGGAGGTGTAGTATGAGAAAGATGGAATCCGGGCACGAGCCGGTGGCGCCATTGGAACCTCGGCGGTTTAATGGAGCTTGGCCGGGACCAACCGAGCCAACTGCACGCTTCCGGCCTGGTATGAGCAAGATGGAATCCGGGATCACGCCAGTCGCGCCGTTGGAATCCGCGTGGCTCCGGCCTGACATGATCAAGACCGTGAGACTGGCCGAGCCGCTGCCACTCTGTTGGGCAGGTCCCGCGGCTCAATTTATCCCAAAAGAAATCCTCTCCGCCGCCTGCGGCTCTCGCGCCCCTCGCCATTTGCAGTCAACCGGGGGCATTTGCAGTGAATTTGGGTTGCCGGGCATTTTCACCACCTTCAATGCCCATATACCCGGCGATCGGGATGACGACGGCTGCGGTTGCCGCGCCAGCCGCGCCTGGAAATTTGCAAGGTCACGAATTAAATCGAAAGATCATCGTTCAAAATATGGCGGAAAAGTCCATTTTTTTGGCGGAAAAGTTCATTGCTTCCGGCGAACGACTTCTGGCAAAGTAGCAACAGTCTCCATGCAAGGACATGACCGCAACAGGGTGGAATCGGCCCATCCCTCGATTCAGCGGGGCCATGCAAGGGGCTGACGCAACTACAATATGAAAACTCCCATCCGAACCACAGGAACATCATCGTCTCTTCGCTTCATTGTCACCGCCATGCTCAGCCTATGCGCCGCGGGCACTGGCTTTGCCCAACTCGTCACGAACACGTGGACGGGCCAGGGAGCAAACGTTTTTTGGACCACCCCTGGAAACTGGTCGGGCCAGAACGTGCCCGCCAACGGCGCCGTCATCATTTTCACCGGCCCGGCAAACCTCGCCAACTCCAATAACCTGACGCTCGGCAGTTACGCCAATAGCATCACTTTCCAGGCGCCGGCGGGGCCGTTCATTTTGGGCAACCGTGAATTTTCAGTGACCAATGCGATTTCCGACAGCCAGATCGGCACGCCTGAAACCATCACCGTCCCTCTCATCATCACCAATCTCATTACCATTAATGTCACCAACGGCGGTGAAGTGGACTTGCTTGGAACCGTTACCGGCACAAATGGCGCGTTGGATATCACCGGAGGCGGCACAGTGGCTTTGACGGGTATTACAACCAACGTCTTCAATGGCACGTCGGGTGTGGAGGTGGATGGCAGCACGGTTGCGCCTGCCGCCGACTTGAGCCTGGGCACGACCAACGACTTGAACGTGGCTCAAGTGGGCCGCTTGATCCTTAACGACGGTTCTTTGGAAGGCCGCGTCACCAACCTGGTGATCAACCCAAATCGCGGAATTTCCCTTGGGCCTACCTCCGGGACCGGTTGGGGCGGATTCTATGTTCACGCCGGCAACGTTTTGTCCTACGGCGGTGTGATTACCAACAATGGCACGAGCTCGTCCAGCCTCTCCAAGGCTGGTTACGGGACATTGGATTTATTTGGGGCAAACGGGTTCTCCGGTTCCACGACCAACGGCATTGGCGTATTGTTGCTTGATTACACCATGCCCACCTCGCCCACGGGGAACATCATCCCTTCGGGTTCGGCCTTGACAATCGGCGGCGGCAACGCCGCCGGCGCCCTTAACGGCGCCGAAAACGTCGCGGAACTCGTCATGGGCGGCGGCGCGGGTGCCGACAGCCAGGCATTTTCGAGCACATTTTCGACGTTCGGCAGTTCGCTCATCGTGGCAACCAATGGCGCGGGCACCGTGAACCTCGACCTCGGCGCTCTCTCGCATCAAGCGGGCGGCACGCTGACCTTTGTCACGCCTGAAGCCTCCGGCGGCGGCCACGTCCATACCTCCACAAGCAACGTCAACGGCATCCTCGGCGGTTGGGCGTTGATTAGCGGCGACCACAACACGGAGACATTCTATACGGAACCAGCCAACGGCGGCGGCAACCACAATAACGGTCTGGCTCACACCGTCTTTATCAGCACCAACTATGCGGCGGTGAATGCCAGCGGCGACATCGTCAATTACACCAACTGGTTTGTGGCGACCAATACCTCAACGCTGGCCCAGCAGCTTGTCGGGATGCCGGAAACGAACATCTACTTCGATGGCGCCTCCGCGAATGTTTTGACGGTGACCAACGACAATTCGGGTGTCACGGTTGACGTGAACACAATCACCATGTCGGGAACGGCCAACGGTCCGGGCATTTTCGTGGGCACGAACAATACGCTGCGCTTGGGCCAATTCGGCGGTATTTTGCTCAATTCGGTCGGAAACAACACTTATTTCATTGGCGGCACGAATGCCGCCGCGCAAACCGGCAGCGGCACGCATGGCTCGCAGGATTACGGAATCCTGACGGCGGGCGGCCCCACTCTGAATACACCAGGTGAAATCGTCATTGCCCTCGACGCCGGCACCGGATCGAGCGAGAGCGCGGGGTCCGTAATATTCGAGACGCGAATCACGGACAATGGCACCGGCCCCGTCACTGTTGTCAAAACAGGGCCGTCATCCATCAAATTGGATGGTCATAACACTTTCTCAGGCGGCCTGTATCTGTTGCAGGGCCGCGTTCAATTCGCGGGGTCTGAATTGGGAAGCGTCACAACAACCACCAACGGCGACGGCGGCGGATCCGGGAACATATACGTCCTGCCCGGCTGCTACCTCTTCCCCAGCGGTATCGGCGCGGACCTCATCACCAACCATATCTTCGTTGCCGGCGGCGGCGATGCCACAGAGGCCTTCGGCACCATTCGCGGCGGGAATTTTGTAGGCCCTATAAGTTTGATCGGCGACGCCACCATCGGTTGCGATACGATTAATATCAGCAACGGCATCTCCGGTCCGTATAATCTCACTTTTGGCGCTCTCTCCCGCGCTGGCACCGTCAATCTTGGCGGCCCTCAGGAACTCCTGAATCCGGATAATTGGACCGGCAACACCATTTTGAGCGCCGGCGGCAGCAGCAGCCCGGGCAGCACTCTGAGAGAGAATGAGAGTGGTCTCATTCCCCACGGTATCGGCTACGGAAACGTCACCATGACCAATGGCAACGCCGGTCAAATCATCTGGGATTTGCACGGCAATAGCGAAACCATCAACGGGTTGAATTCCTACGGGGTTGCCGCGCGTTGCTTCATCACGAATTCAGTGGGAACACAATCTTCCCTGACGGTTGGCGACAACGATCAGTCTGGAATCTTCGGCGATGCGATTAGCGGAAATATCGCCCTGGCGAAAATTGGCGCCGGCGTCGAAGTCCTGACCAATATTGACAATTACACCGGAAATACAACCGTGAGCAACGGCGTGTTGGCCCTGGTCGGCTCCAGCTCGATTCTCAATTCGCCGGTCGTGGACATCGAGGGCGGCACGTTCGACGTCTCTGGCGAGTCTTCTTATGGCTTTGGCGTGAGCCAGGTCGTTGATGTCAACAACGCCACTCTCCGTATTTTGACTGCCAGCGGCGGAAGCGTGAACATGACGAACGGGGTTCTTCAATTCGCGCAGCTTGCAGCCGGCGGCGGCCTGACAAGCCACGTGCAAACCGGCGGCACAACCAACCTTCTTCAAGTCGAAGGAATTGGGCCGCAAGGCTCGTATCCGGTCACGTTTACGGCCATCAACTACACCGGCAGCACGGACACAAACTTCCTGACACTTGGCTTGGAATTGCCTTCCACCAATTACATGGGCTATCTCACGAACGATACCGTGGATAGTGTGGTGCAGGTGGTCATCACCAACGGCCCAATCACAGCTTCCATCACCTGGACTGGCGGCACGGACGGCAACTGGAACTATACGGAGAATAACTGGGAAATCGGCGTGGCGCCGACGAACTTCCTTGATGGCGACATCGTCACCTTCAACGATTCCGCGAGCCAGACCAATGTGACCTTGCAGCTTGCCAACCTCAACCCTCTCATCGTTCAGGTGGACAACACCAACCTGCCGGTCTATAAATTCTCCGGTGTTGGTTCCATCATCAGCACGAACCTGCCCACCGTTGACAAGGAAGGCCCTGGATTGCTGATTCTCGATAATCAGGCCGCAAATGAATTCAACGGAATGAACATCGGCGGCGGCACGGTGCAGGTGGGCAATTTTGACAGCGTGGGCGCCTTCCCGGGCACTGGAAACATCGCGGACAACGGAAGCCTCATCATTGCGCTGACCAGCGGCTTGTCTCTGCCCAACAATATCAGCGGCTCCGGCGGCTTGACCGTCAATGGCGGCAACACGGGCACGCCCGTAAGTTTGAGCGGCAACAACACGTTCAGCGGGCCGCTGCTTGTAACCAACACCAGCTATGTGCAGGCCGTGAGCGCCAATGCCCTTGGCTCCGGCACGAATGTCACCATTGCTTCAGGCAGTTCGCTTGATATGGGCGGCAACAACTTCACCAGCCTGGGCCAGATGACCGTCGGCGGCAGCGGCATAGACGCCGGCGCGGCGGGATTCGGCGCGCTGTTCAGCAGCGGAGCCGACCAGACTCACGCCCTGACCAACATCGTCATGACCAGCGATACCACCATCGGTGGAAGCGGGCGTTGGGACCTCCGGCCCGGCAGCGGCCTCGCCAGCCTGAGCACGGGCGGCCAGGCCTATAACCTCACAAAAGTTGGCGCCAACCAAATCTCCCTGGTTAGCGCGACGATAGACCCGGCGTTGGCGAACATTGATGTCCAGGCAGGCACGCTGGGCTTCGAAGGCAATTCCACGGGCCTGGGCAATCCGGCCGATACGCTGACAATTGAATCGGGCGCGGCCCTGGAATTCTATGCCGCAACCAATCAGTTGAACAAAACCGTTGACCTGCTTGGTTCGATTACCAATACGAGCGGCAGCAACTTCGTGGCTGGCGCCGTGTCGGTGAGCGGCCCGGCGAACATAGACGTTGCATCCGGTGGATTGACCTTCGATGGTCCGGTGACCAACGTTATTTCCGGCGACACATTGGAAATCAATGGCGGGACCGAAACCAACAACACCACTGTAGTGCTCAACGGGTCCGGCAATACCACTGGCCTGGGAATTTATCTGGATGACGGCACCCTGGTTGTCAATGGCGTCAACTCCGATACGACCGGCTTCCTGGATATGTATGATAACAACCTCAACCACGAGCCAGTCTATCTGGGCGGCAGCGGAACCTTTGACGGCACTGTCTATGTTGACTCCCAGATTGGCACTGGCGTCGCCACCCTCTGGCCCAGCATTGGCGGCGCGCCCAGCACGCTGACCGTGGGCGCATTGCATCTGGCGGCCGAGGGCGGCAACCAGGCCGATGCGATATTCGAATTGGGCACGAGCACGAGTTCGGGCGATGACATGGTTAATGCCTCCTCGATGCCGACTCCGGGAACTGTGGCGGTGTATATCCATCCCATTGCGCCCCTCACCAATACCGGCCCATACACCCTCTTCAACGTGACCGGAGGAGCGCCGTCAATCGCCTCCTTTACCGTGACAACCGATCCGGCCTTGGGCCAATCGCGATATGGTTATTCACTGGGCACATCTGGAACGAAGATTCAGTTGAACGTCACCGCTCTGTCGGCCACCCTGCAATGGGACAACGCGCAGTCCAATGGCTTGTGGGACGTTGCGGCCTCCACCAATTGGCTCTATGTTGGCCCCAATACCAACACTGCGTTCTATAACCTGGACAGTCTGGCGTTTAACGACCTGACGACCACCGCGCAGACCAATACGATAACCATCGTCACCAACGTCAACCCCAACAGTTTGGTGTTCAATAATACCACCAATACATATCTCCTGTCCGGCGCGGGCGGAATCGGCGGCGCCACCGGCCTTGAAAAGGACGGTACTGGAATTCTCAACCTCAGTAACCGCGATAACACCTTCAGCGGCGCCATCGCCATCAACGCCGGCACTTTGACGATCAACACCAATTCCTACACGCCGGATGAGGCCAGCAGCATCACGATCGCGAATGGAGCCACCCTCGACATCGGCGGCGGCCTCCAGGCAAACAACACGGTCAACCTGGGAACGACGCCCATCACCGTGGTGGGCGCGGGCGCAAACGGAGTTGGCGCAATCGCCAACCTCAGCACCAATGCCGCATACCCGGGCCAATACGGCAACTTCCATACGGTGACCATGTTGGGTAACACGACCATCGGGGCCACCGGGCGCATGGATATGCGCAGCGCCACGCTGACCTGCACGCTGTCCACCGGCGGCAATCCCTATACACTGACCGTGAACCCGATAGGGGGAACGAACGCCAACGGCCAGGTCAACATCGTCAGTGTGAACGTGGACCCGGCGCTTGGCGAAGTGGATGACATTGGCAGCGGAGTATTCACCCTCCAGGGATATACCACACTGGGCGACACCAACTACAACCTTGTGATTTCCACCAACGCAGTGCTGCACTTCTATGACTACACTGCCACAAACTTCGACAAGCCAATTGTTCTGGAGGATGGAGCCACGTTGTACAACCAGCATGGCGCCAATGACATCGCCAGCGCCATTACATTGGGAACCAATGCGGGCGCAAATTGCGTGTTCAACATTGGTGGCAACAGCTTTGAGGAGGACGGCGTCATATCCGGCCCTGGCAATCTGATCGAGAGCACATCGGGCAGCCGGTTGACCCTGACTGCGACCAACACTTACACAGGCGATACCCTGTTAAGCGATGGCACGCTGACGCTCATCAGCACCACCAATGCCACCGGCATGGTCCTGAATGGAAGCATTGCCACCAGCACCAACATCATTGACGCGGGCCATACGATTGACGTGACGGGCCTGACCAATGAGGACGACACCCTGACCTTGAACGCAGGCGTCAGCCAGACGTTGTCCGGCAGCGGCACCATCGCCGGCAGTCTCGTCTCGCCGGTGGGCACGTCCGTGCTGCTTGGCACCAATAGCGCCGTCGGCACGGTCACCGTGACCACGAACGCGACACTGGCCGGCACGACCTATGTCAAGCTCAATCCTGCCAGCACCAATAGTGATGTCCTGTCGGTTACAAACGGCACCCTCACTTATGGCGGCACAATCGTCGTGACGAACATTTCCGCCTTCAACATCCAGCCCTTGGGAACCAATTCGTTCCGTGTGTTCCCGGCCGGGACTTATACCGGCTCGCCGACGGTTCAATTGCCGACGGTTCCGGGCGTGACGTTTGACACGTCCCAATTGACGGTCAACGGCACCATCCTGGCCATCTCGACGGCGCAGCCGATACCGCTCATCGAGAGCATCAGCATCAATGGAAGCGCGTTGACCCTCACGGCAACGAATAACAGCGCGGTCAACCCCGCCACGTATTACGTGCTGTCGAGCACGAACATCGCCCTGCCGTTGACGAACTGGACCTCGGTGTTCACGAATACGTTCGATGCGACGGGTTACACCGCGTTCACCAACAATCTGGTTGACACGAACGACCTGCATCAGTTCTTCATCCTGAGCAATACGAACTACTAAACGTTCCAACGCCGGCCCAATGCCGGCCGGAAATTTGCGGATCATCAGACCGCCGGATGGACGACCATCCGGCGGTTTTTTTCTGGTAAAATCCCCGGGCATAAACGATAAATTGCACAGGCGTCCGTAGCTCAATTGGATGGAGCTTCTGACTTCGGATCAGACGGTTGCAGGTTCAAGTCCTGCCGGACGCGCCACCATCGCCATGAACACATCAGCCGCCGCCTTGTTGGACGCATCCATAGAATATCTGCAGGACCTCAAATCGCGGGGCGCGCGCCATGTTTGCGTCTCGCCTGAAACCTTGCGCGCGCTGGCGCGTCCATCGGCTCCATCCGCTCCCCCGCCAATGAGAGCCGCTGTTTCGGAACAAAAATCCGCGGAATTGCCGACAGCCTCCGCAATGCCCCAGGAAAAGGCGGCTGCGTTTGCGGCGTTGCGCGAACGGGCCATGGCATGTCAAAAATGCAGCCATCTGGCGGCTTCGCGCAAGAATGTGGTTTTTGGCGTCGGCAATCCCGCTGCGCGGCTCATGTTCGTGGGCGAAGCGCCGGGAGCGGATGAAGACGCGCAGGGCGAACCGTTTGTGGGACGCGCCGGTGAATTGCTCACCCGGATCATTCAGGCCACGGGTCTCTCCCGTTCCGATGTCTATATCGCAAATATTTTGAAATGCCGCCCCGATACGCCGGGCCAAGCGTCCGGCAATCGCAAGCCGACGCCACTGGAGATGACGGCATGTATTTCCTTTCTTGAAGCGCAGATTGATTTGATCCAGCCCGAAGTGATTGTGGCGCTGGGCGGGACGGCGGTGGAGGGTTTGCTGGGGCGCGGCGCGGGCATCACCAAATTGCGCGGCCAATGGCAGGTTTACCGGAACCGTCCCGTCATGCCCACCTATCATCCCGCCTATTTGCTTCGCAACCAGGCCATGTCCGAAAAACGGAAAGTGTGGGAGGACATGCTGGCGGTAATGGAAAAGCTCCAAATGCCCATCAGCGAAAAACAGCGCAACTATTTTTTGAAAGGCTGAGCGGGCTTCCGCCGGGGGCGGGAGCGATGTTTGCCGACGACCCGCGCCAGCCCCTCCAGGCCCCGTTCCAGCTTTTCCATTTCCGGGCCGAAGCTGATGCGGCAATGGTTCTGGTAACGGGCCGTGGCGCGGCGGTTGCCGGGATTCACGTCGAAGAATACGCCGGGCACGATGATGACCCGTTCCTTCAAAGCTTCCCGAAAGAAATTCATGCCATCGTTGATGGGCGGCGGCAAGGTGGCCAGGTTGGCCCAGACGTAAAAGGCGCCGGCCGGCGGGGCATCCACGCCAATGCCCAGTTCTTTCAGCCCGGCGAGCAACCGCCGGCGTTTTTCCCGGAAATGGCGTTGTATGGCGAGTGTTTCGGCCCTGGCGCTGTTCGGATTGAGCAGTCCCAGGGCCGCGTCTTGAAAAGGATGATTCGCGCCTCCATCGAGAAACGAACCGGCGCTCGCAATGGCTTCGATCACGGGGCGCGGCCCGAGGGTCCAACTGATGCGCCAGCCCGGATACCGCCAGTTTTTTGTCAGGCCGTCCACAATCACGATGGGGTCCCGTTCCACGTCTTCCACAAATTCGGCGGCGCTGACCATTCGCGGCTTGCCGATATCGGCAGGGGCGGTATAAATGTAATGGGAGTAGAATTCATCGAAAATCATGGAGCACTGGCAGTCGCGGGCCAGGCGGCACCATGCGGCCAATTCGTCGTCTTGCACAAGCTGGCCCGTCGGGTTGCACGGATTGCTCACCAGCAGGGCGCTCAGGCCCCGCCCAAGAATTTCCTCCTTTAAATCATCGGGCGATATCTTGTAGCCGCCGGATGCCTCAAGGAGGATTGGAATGGCCGTGAACGCCTTGAAAATGCTCAAGAGCTCCTCATAAGCCGTGTAATCGGGGATGAAATGGCCCATGTTAATGTCGCCCAGGGCGCTGGCCAGGCGGGTGAGGGCAAGCCGTCCCCCGCTCGCAATGCTCACGTTTTCCGCGGTGTATTGGGAGCGTTTTCCGCGCCGATAATTGGCATTGTAAAAATCGGCCACCGCCTGGCACAGAAGCCGGTTTCCGCCCACGGGACCATATTGCCGGCTGGCCTCGGAAATGGTCACTTCGGTGACCCGCGGCGGAGCTCCGGGAATCGCGCCGGTCTCCGGCGAGCCTTGTCCCAGGTTGGCCCATTGGGCGTTGGCATAGGAAAAACCGAGTTGGGTTGCCTCGTGCGTGACGTAAATCACGCCCGTGCGCGGCACGGTTCGGAATCCAGGAAAAGCATCCATACCGATGGAGACGGTAGAGCAAAACACCCTCCAAGACGAATGGAAAACTCGAAAAGCACCGGCAAAGAGCCGGCTCCTTACCTTTGAAAAATCGCGGTGTCAGCGGCCGCGCCATGCTTGATGATTCTCATACGCCCAACGCGCGTGCCGCGCATGTCCTCCACCCGAATTTCGCAGTCGCCGACTGTCAGAGTGTCGCCCACCTTGGGAAAGCCGCCCAATTTGAGCGTCATCCAGCCGCTGGCGGTGGCGATGGTCTCGTCGTGCTCGATGTCGCCGGTGATTTTTTCGAGTTCGCGCAAGGGAATGGTTCCTGAGGCTTCCCAGACGTTTTCGGCAATGGCGGTGATTTCGGATTTTTCAGTATCAAACTCGTCCTGAATCTGGCCGACCAGGGCTTCGAGAACGTTTTCGAGGGTGGCCATGCCGAGGGCGCCGCCGTATTCATCCACGATCATGGCAAAATGCGATTTGCGCTCCAGAAAAAGCTGGAGGGTCCGGCCGAGGGAAGCGGTCGGCGGCACGTAGATCGGTTTGCGTGCCGCGGCGACAAGGTCACGGGCCGTCTGGACGCGGCCCTCGCGCGCCAGGGAATGGAGGTCCTTGATATGGATGATGCCGCGGGTTTTGTCCACGTCGCCCCCGTCGCAAACAGGGAAGCGGGAATACCTGGATTTTTCAGCGAGGGCGATGCAATCGGCCAGGGAAGCGTCGGAATGGAAGAGGGCGATTTCCCGGCGGGGGCGCATGACTTCGCGAACGGTGCGGCGGCGGAGGTCAAGGGCGTTGAGAACGACGTTTCGTTCGGCGGCGGTGCCCTGGGCCGAGGCCAGAATGACGCGGAGTTCGGCTTCGGATTGGCCCTGGGCTGCGCCATCGGCCTCCAGGCCAAGCATGGAGAGGAGCCTACGGACGGCGGCGTTGAGGAGGCGGATGAATGGATAAAAAGCCAGATAAAACCAGCGCAACGGATACGCGAGCCACAGAGCCACCGGCAGGGGTCGCTGGATGGTCATCCATTTTGGGGCCAATTCGCCCGCGGTGATGTGTAAAAAGGTCAAGGCGGTAAACCCGACAGCGAAGGAAATGGAATGCTGCCAGGCGACGGAGTCCACGCCGAGGGCTTTGAGAAATGGGTCGAGAATGGCGGTGAAAACCGGCTGGCCGAGATAGCCCAGACCGAGGCTGACCATCGTCATTCCCAATTGGACGGCCGCGATGTAGGAATTGACGCCGCGGATGATGTGCCGGGCCATTTTCGCGCGCCGGACTTTCTTGACGAGGAGCGTGTCAAGCTGGGTTTCCCGCACGCGCACCATCGCGAATTCGGCGGCGACGAAACAGGCGTTGAGCAGGAGCAGCGCCACCACCGCGACGATCTTGGCCAAAATCAGGATGATGTGGTTACGGTCCACGGCTAGAGCTTCATTTCGCCAAAAACGATTTTCAAAATGTCCTCGAGGCTGGCGACGCCGAGTTCCACACCGTCCCGCGTCAGGACGACGGCCAGGCGTTCGCCCGCGCGCTGGAGGCGGCGCAGGACCTCGTCCAGGCGGGTGTTTTCGTTGAAATAAAGGGCCGCTTTCATATAGGCCGACACGGGCTTTTGGCGGTCCAAATCGTCGCGGAAAAGGAGCGGACCCAACAGCAGGAGGCCGCTGATGCGCTTGCGATCGTCGCGGGTTTCCCAGACGGGCAGGCGAAAGATTTTTTTTTCGCGCGCGAGATTCAAGGCATCCTCAAGGGGCGTTTGCATATGGACGGCGACAACCTGGGCAATGGGGACAGTGGCCTGGCGCACGGTGACGTGCTGGAGGTCCAGGACGCGGCTGATCATGGCGTGTTCGGCGGCGGATGGGGCGGATTCGCGCATGACCGCGCGCATTTCCTCGCGATTTCCAAAAAGGCGGCCGGTAAAGGCGCGGCCGCCGGTGAGACCGAGGAGCATCCGCGAGAGCCGTTCGACCACCCATACGAGCGGCCGGAGGGCAAAACTGACAATTCGGAACGGAGGCGCCGCCAGGACGCACAAATGGTTGGGAAAAGCGCGGAAGAGCATTTTGGGGAGCAAATCGAACAAAGCATAGAAGAGGAAGACGGCAGCGCCAAAGGCAAGAGCCATGAAGGCCGGCCTGGACATGAGGAGATTGTGAATGACCAGAAGGATCAATCCGAGGATCAGGAAATTTGCCAGAGTATTGCCCACCAGAATGGTCCACAGAAACCGTTCGGGATTGTCGAGAAAGGAGTTCAGCAACTTCGCCGACGGCAGGCCGCCGCCGGCGAGGCGGCGGACGCGAAGGCGGTTGAGGGCAAAGGCCCCCGCTTCCATTCCCGAAAACAAGAAGGAGAGCGCCAGGCAAAGAACAAAAAGCAAGAGGGTGGGAAGGTCGGGCATCATTTGACTTTTTCCACCAGCAATTCAATGACGCGGCGGTCGTCCGTCTCGCGGGCTTTGAGGCGCAGGCCTCGATGGAGGGCGGAATCACCCGGCGCGGGAACCACCCCGCGCAAGTGCGTCAACAATCCGCCCATTGTTTCGACACCGGGAACGTCGCCCAGGGAAGGGGCCTCGCGCCGGAAATCCTCCAGCCGCATGGCGCCGCTGACGCGCCAGCGGCCCGGCGCCAACTTTTCCATGACGAAGCCTTCGGGCTGGGCGGGGGGCCGGATGGCGCCGACAATCAGGCCCATGATGTCTTCCATGGTTACCAGGCCCGCCACGCCGCCAAATTCATCCACGGCCACGGCCAACCCGCGGCCCTGTTTCTGAAGGCTCTCGAAGAGGCGGAGCAAATTCATTGTTTCCGGGACAAAGGACGGAAATTCGATGACCTCGGACAGGTCGGCCCGGGGATCGAGCAGAAGCGCCCGGGTGTTCAGGACCCCTACAATGGTGTCGGGCGTTTCATCGTAAACGGGCAGCCGCCGGTGCTTGAATTTTTTTGCGGCCCCAATCATTTCATGGACGCTGAGATCGTCTGAAATGCAGGCCATGGCGGAGCGCGGCCGCATCACGTCGCGCACCGTCCGCCGGTCAAGGCTGATGATCTGAAGAATGATTTCCTTTTCGGACTCGTCAAGCGTGCCTTGATGAAAGGCCATTTCCAACAGTTCCTGGTATTCGCCATCGGTGAGGGTTGGCTCGGCGGCGGCGCGAACGGCCAGCCCCTTTAGAATGAGGCTGGCGAGCCAGCCGGCGGCCCGGTGCAGGGGCGCGGTCGTGTTTTGAAACATCAACAGGAGCCAGCCCGTGCGCAAGGCCCATCGTTCCGGCTGGCGGACGGCGAGCATTTTTGGAATGACCTCGCCGCCGATGAGGGTGAGGACGAGCAAGGCCACGATGGTGGCGCTCAATTCCCAACGCCCGTACAGGACCATGCGAATGGCCACGGCGAGCAGGGCGGCAATGGCGAAGGTGTTGCCCAGCGCGAGGGTCGCCAGCAAATCATCGGGCCGTTCGAGCATCTGCGCGACGATTTTTCCGCGGCGGGGATGCGCCTCGGCCAGATGCGCCACCTGCCATCTGGCGAGCGAAAAAAGGGCGGTTTCCGCCAGCGCAAAGAAGAAGCTTGCGCCCGCGAAAATCGCAATCGCCACGATCTCCGGCCCCATGCCATCAGTCTGAATGAGAGCGGCCCCGGAAAAAAGAATAAACCGGGAAGCTCCGGCCTCAAGTTCGGGACGATGCCGCAGCAGGCGGCCTGGCGCGGCCGGCCGCGGCGAAGCAACGAATAGATGGAGCGAGCGAAGGGATTCGAACCCACCGCGGGGGTGTCAGTTCGTGCAACGAGATGCAAGCAGGCGCCGATTGAGGCGCGTTAGCCCGGATATTTCATAGTAGGATTTGATTTTGAGGAAAAGCGGGACGGAGGGATTAAAACAGGTGGGGTTGGAGGGGCCGTTTTGAAAAAGTTTAAGGCGTTTGGTTTGACGCAGGCTCAAAAATCATTTTTGCGCCGTTTTTGGA
>JAGWNY010000098.1 GCA_028872915.1 Verrucomicrobiota bacterium | reverse complement strand
GGCTGCGGGACTCCGGTCGGCCTCCGCTACGCTCCGGCCTCTCTGCGTCCCGCAGCCCCAACCGGGAGAATAAACAACCAACCACAACCAGGGGACATTTTCTCGTGAGTTAAGAGGGGGACATTTCTAAAGAGTTTTGACAGGGGGACGGCTGGGCCATTTACAAGGCCGCAACTGAACTTGGATATTTCCGGCTCCGCGCCCCGGGGTGATTACGGCAGCAGCAGCCGATAGAAGCGGATGGGATAGCCAGGAGTGGTGGAATCCACGTAAGTGAAGATGGAGGTGGCGGGCGTGATGTTGGTGAGGATCGTCCAGTCCAGCAGATTGGTGGAAGTTTGCAACTCATACGTCTCGTACGCCGTGAGTTGCATGTTGAGTTGGACGTCGCCGTTGCCCAGGACGGTGACGCCGGAGAAACTGGAAACGGACGGCCCCTGCCCATTGAGAACGAAGCTGAAAGGCTGGGGGGAGGCGGAGGCGTTGGTGACGGCAAGGAAATAGGAGTATCCGGGCTGCCAGGGCCAGGAATTGGGGGTTCGCAGGTATTGATTGAGCGTGGGATTGGCCGAATTGATGGCAAACCAATCGTCCGCGGTGGTCATGGTTGGCGCGCTGCCCTGGTCCAGATAGAGCGACACAGCGGCCGAATTGGTGGAATAATGGGTCCAACTTACGGCATCGGGCGGAACGTCAATGCGATATTTCACAGAGCCGAACGCCGGGATGGTTGCGGTTGTCGAGCCGTTGTAGAAGGGGATGACGTTCGTGAAGTTGATGTAACCGCCGTTGGTGTTCCAGTTCACGGAGAAAGTGGAATCCACCTGGGCCTGGAACCCAATGTAATAAGTGTTGCCGGGCCGAAGCGGCGGGCACGTCAGTGTATAAGTGCCTGGCGAACTGAAGGAAGAATAGGGGCCGTGGTTTTTGTTGTCGCTATTCCAGTCGCGGTAATCGGTGACAGAGGTGGCCTGGCCGGGTGGCACGCGATCGCGCACATACATGATCACGCTGCCCAGTTGCACGCTGAAGGTGACGTTCCAGTCCACGGGCGCGTTGATCGGAATAGGCGCGCTGTAGTAAAGCCAGTCGCCGGCGACCAATTGCTGGTTGGTGGCGCTGCCGCCGTTCAAGACAAGGTTCGTGATATTGCCCGTATCCATGCGGAGGCGGTAACGGACGTTCGAATTGCCGGCGGCCTGCACCGCCAGATACCAGAGACCGTTGGTGAGCGCCGGTTCAAACCGCCCGTCGAGCGGCACCCAGTTGCCGTATTCGCTGCCTCCGCTTGCCGTGAGCGAACGGTCGTAAAGCGTCGAACCATACGAGCCGTCCGTGTAATGGCTCAACGTGGGCGCCGCGCCGGCCCGGATATACAGCTTGGGATTGCCGCTGATGGCGTCCAGGCGCGTGCGCAACACGCCGGTGTTGTTGGCGGGCACGGCGATGGCATAGTAATCGAAATAGCCTTGAGCCAGATCGGTTCCCTGATCGCCGGGGAGCGGGACGCCGTTGGTATCCACGCCCGTGTCGGCAAAAAGCGGGCCGCTGGGTGGCAGGCCGGGGGTGGTGACTGAGCCGCCAACGGGCGGCATCGTCCATGCGGGCCGGGCCAGTTGGAGGGCGGCGCTGCTCAACGTATAATCCGTGAGGCCCGAACCGCGGACTTCGATGAACCAGACGCCCGGCGTCAAGTACGGGGGCACAATGATGGCCTGGTTATTGTTAAATGGCGACGTGTCGAATGTATTATCCGGCAACAAACCCTGCCGCACGCGGATGGACGGTGTTCCGGCGGTGGCCGACACGTCGAGCATCCAGCCAATCACGGGCTGGCCGTTGAGCGTGGCCGGGACTGTGACTTCATAAAATGCGCTTTCGCCGTTCAGCAGGGCGCCGACGGCGGAGTTCGAGACGCTTCCGGAATTGAGGCTTGGATCGAAAGCCAGCGTTGGCGCGGGCATCTGGCGGATATGAACCGTGGAAACGGCGTCGGCAATGCCGCCGTTGAAGTAGGAAGCCTGGACCGTGAGCGAATAGTTTGTGGCCGTGGGATTGGGCAGCGTGATCAAGGAGGACGAATTCCAGCCGGCGCCCACGCCGCCTTCGTAACCATAGAAATAGTAAGGACTGGGAAGGTTTGTTCCCGTCGCGAGCGTCATCGCCGGACCGCCGGTGACATTGTCCAGGCGCACTTCCACGGCCGGCGCGCCATTCGGGATGCTGAATTGGTAAAGAGCGTTTTGGCCGCCTTCGAGCGTATTGGTGCTCAACAAATCCACGACCCCCACGGGACCGAGATTGCTGACGGATTCCACGCCGTCGCTGATGAGCGTGAACGAACTGGAGTTGCTGCCAAGATCGGACGGGGTCGGATTCACGCCCTGGCTGGCCACAGCCAGATAATACGTTCCGCTTACGATGTTTGTGTGGCCGGAGATGGGCAGTTGCAAATACTGCTCGTTGCCCGCCTTCTCCATCTTATCGCCGCCGGCGACGTTGAAACTTAAATTGCCCGAATAAGCCGCGATGCTCGGCAGATAATCCTTTTGCACCATCAACAGGCTTTCTCCGACGTTATTGCTCAATTCCAGGCGCCAATCGGGCAGGTTCGCGGGCACAACGATGGAATAATACGCCGCTTCGCGCGCGGCCAAACCTGGATTGTTCACGATGCCGTTCGTGAACGTCAGCGGAATGATGGGGATGGTCATGTTCGTGCCGATGCCGCGGCTCAACAAAGTGTAGCTGAGCGGCACCGTGCCGCTGCCGTTAATCACGCCCACGATGTAATTGCCCGGCTGCAACGGATTGCCCATGCCCATCTGCAAAACCTGGCCGGTGCGGTTTGTCCCGTTGTAATCATAGGGTTCGCCGGTCCAATCATTTCCGGGCGCCCATTGATAGCCGCTGGGCCACGTTGTGGATGTGGCTGGATTGAAATACTGCCCTTGCGGCCCGTGCGTCCCTAAATCGTATGGGGTGAGGTCGCGGCAGACGGCCAGCTCCGGATTGCCGCTGGTGGCGTTCGTGATGCGCACGTCCCAGCCAAAGGCGTTGGTCGGCACGGTGATGCTGAAAAATTGCCACGTTCCGCCCGGCTGGCCAGCCACCGTGTAATAACCGTTGTCAAAGGCCACGGGTTGCGGGCCGATTGCATGAATGCGAACGTTGTAACCGGCATTTCCGCCGGAGGCAATCGTCTGCACCATGAGCGTGTAATTAGTTATCGCCGGGTTGGGCAGATTGATCAGGCTATAGCTGTTCCAGGTGTAACCCTGGCCGCCATCGTTGCCATAACTGTCATAACCGCCCGTCAACTGGCCATCCGGGCGCAGCAGCATGATCGGATTGCCGGTCGGATTTTGAAGAAATACTTCAAGGCTCAACGTATTGGGCGGCACGGCAAACTGATAGGCGGCGAACTGGCCGCCTTCGTTGCCGTTGGTCGCCAATAAATCCGTGGCCCCGGTGTTGTCCACCGTCCCCAAATTCGTCACGCTGAGCGCGCCGTAACTGGTCAGCGTGTAGGAACTGGCTCCGGCCCCCAGATATGATCCGATCGGGTTCACTCCCTGGCCGGCTACCGCCAGATAATACATGCCGGCCGTAATGTTCGTTTGGCCGTAGCTGGGCATCATCAAATACTGT
>JAGWNY010000051.1 GCA_028872915.1 Verrucomicrobiota bacterium | reverse complement strand
TTTGAATGAGGCGGGTGATTTCGAGCGCGAGGTCGAGGGCGCGTTTGGCGGATTCGCCGCTGACCATGGGCGCCTGCTTCTCGCGGATGCAGGCGATGAAATGCTGCAATTCGAGCTTGAGGGGTTCGTCCTTGGCGATGGGCACCGGCTCGCGAACGATCCGGCGGCCGCCAAACGCGCTCACGATCGCGGAGTCGCCGCCAACGCCAAGCTTCGCGGCGAGCACCTTTTTGAGCAGCGGGGTTTCGGCTTCATCGTCCCGCGCAATGCGGTACAGGAACCCCTCCTGGGCGCGATAGTCCAGGGAAACGTAGCTGGGGGCGGGGCCGCTTTGGCGGTCGTCGCCGGGAGCCGAGCCGCCGCTGAAGACGCGGATTTTGCGCATCCGTTCAGGGCTGACGCGGCTGGCGGTGAGATTGGCGATGCAGCCGTTGGCAAAACGCAACCGGGCGTTGGCGATGTCCTCGCCGCGGCTCAAGACAGGGATGCCGACGGCGTCCACGACAGTGACAGGGGATTTAACGAAGGCCAGGACGACATCGAGGTCGTGAATCATCAAATCCAGGACGACGCCGATGTCGGTGGAACGGGCCGGATAGGGCGAAAGGCGATGGCACTCGATGAAGCGGGGTTGGGGGGCGGCGGTGACGAGGTAATTGAAAACGGGATTGAAACGCTCGACGTGGCCGACCTGGAGCAGGCAATTGTTCCGCCGGGCCAGGGCGATCAGTTCGGCAGCCTGTTCGGCATTCTCGGTCATCGGTTTTTCGACCAGGACGTGCCGGCCCTGCCGCAGGAATTGCCGGGCCAGTTCAAAATGGGTGACAGTGGGCGTGACGAGGCTTATGGCGTCGGCCTGGGCGGCCAATTGGGCCGGGGAATCGAAAACGGGGACGGAATGTTTGGCGGCGATTTTACGGGCGGTGGCGGGGTTGGCGTCGTGGATGCCGGCGAAAACAACGCGTCCGGCGGCGGCCAACCCGGAATAGATACGGGCATGATGCTGGCCCAAGGCGCCCGCGCCGAGCACCGCCACGCGAACATCGGGGTGTGAAGGTGGCACCCCCGAATTCTGCCGGAGAACGTTCGAATCGAAAATGAAAAACGACTGGAAGCCGTCAAGGAATAAAATCTTTCACCACGCAAGGCGGGGAGGGCCGGCCTTCGAAATTTTGCGCCAGTCGGTTGTATCAATGGTGTTTCGTGAAGAATCGCCGGGGCAGACGCGGTCGGGGCCGTCGCGCGGTTGCGGAGGCATATTAATTTTGATACCCTCAAGTCATGGCAATCGCAGCCGTTTCAGAATCAGCCGTTGAAGAAAGTTTTGCGAAGGCCTGATAACTGATTTCCCAATGTCTCTCCCCCAGCCATTCCAGTATCAAGGCAGCAAGCGGACGCTGGCGCCGTTGATTCTGCAATATCTGCCCATTAGCACTACTCGGTTGGTGGAGCCGTTCTGCGGTTCCGCCGCGTTGTCCATCGCCACGGCGGCGCGCGGGCGCGCCAAGGAATTCTGGCTGAATGATTTTAACAAGCCGCTGGCGGAATTGCTGGCGCTGATGATCAACAGCCCCAGGGAACTCGCCAAGTTTTACGCGGAACTCTGGCACGGCGACCATGCCGATGCGCTGGAGCATTATTATCAGGTGCGCGAGGAGTTCAACCGCACGCAGGATGCGCAGTTGCTGCTGTATTTGCTGGCGCGGTGCGTGAAGGGCGCGGTGCGCTACAACGGGGAAGGCTTGTTCAACCAAAGCCCGGACAAGCGCCGCCTGGGCACGCAGCCGGAAACCATGCAGGCCAACCTCAACGCCGTTTCGGCCTTGTTGCGCGGCAAAACCATCGTCACCTCGTTGAGCTATGAAAATGTGCTGGCGAACCTGCGCGCGGATGACGCGGTGTACATGGACCCGCCGTATCAAGGCGTCTGCGGAGAACGCGACTCGCGGTATTTTGCCGGCATTGCGTTTGATGATTTTGTGGCGCAACTCGCGGTGTTGAACCTGAAGAATGTCCGCTATCTGGTGAGCTACGACGGGCGGCTGGGCAGCCGCAGCTACGGCAAACCGCTGCCGGCCAAGCTGCATCTGACGCTGGTGGAAATCGAGGCCGGACGTTCCTCGCAGGCCACCTTGCTGGGCCGGGACGAAATGACAGTGGAATCGTTGTATCTCTCGCCCGCACTGGCGGAGGAATTGGAAGTTGTTCCCACGATGCACCGGCGCCGCCGGAACGAGCAGATGCAAATGATGGAAAAACCTGTTCCTTATGGCAAAGCCAAAATACCCAAAAGAGTTCCTTGAACTGTGCGCCTCCGTTATCGGCAAGCGCCCAAAGACCGTGATTAATCACATTCTCAAGCACGGCCACATCACCACGCAAGAATTGAAAAACAAATACGGCTACGATCATCCGCCACGAGCGGCGCGGGATGTTCGTGAGCTGGGCATTCAACTCGAAACCTTCCGAGTCGAGGCGGCCAATGGTCGCAAAATCGCCGCCTACCGTTTTGCCGACCCGACGAAGAACCGGTTCCGGCGGTTCAGTGGGCGCACCGGTCTCTCCAAAAAAATCAAAGATCAGCTCATTGCGAAGCATGGCTGCCAGTGCTTCATCTATTTGGAAAAGATGGATGAAGCCAAGTTACAGATTGACCATCGCGTGCCTTACGAGATGGCCGGTGAGACTAACGAACTCAAAACTGAAGACTTCATGCTGCTTTGCGGTTCCGCGAATCGCGCAAAATCATGGTCGTGTGAACACTGCGAGAACTGGAAAAGCAAGAAGGACAAAAACATTTGCCTGTCGTGCTATTGGGCGTTCCCGGAAAAATATAATCATGTGGCGATGCGACAAATCCGGCGCGTTGACCTGGTGTGGCAGGGCGAGGAGGTCGCGCAATATGACAAGTTGAAAGCTGACGCGGCCACGGCTGGTTTGGAAATTCCGCAATTTGTTAAAGATGTGCTGGCAAAGGCGTTGAAATAACGCGCGCGCAATATCAAGGCAGCAAACGAACGTTGGCGCACATCAAAACGGACACCCAAACTAACGAGCATCACTCTCAAGGCAGGCCATTGCCTCGCTCCGAAAAGTCGGCAATGTGATTCATCATTGAATCTCCCCTCCCTTGCGCCGCGCGATGCTTCCCTTATTTTGCAGGCATGGAAATCGCCGCGCCAAATCGCCCGCTGCCGCCGCGCGCCTTGACGGGATTATTCCTCCTGGCCCTCTGCTGGCCGCTGGATTGGTCCCTGCCCCGCTCCTGCACGCCCACCGCTTTTCTGTTCTTTCCGCTCTGGCTGGGCTACATCCTCCTCATGGACGCCTTGGTTTGGCTTCGCTCCGGCACGTCGTTTTGGACGCGCTCGCGCCGCGATTTCATCCTGCTCTTCATCCTCTCGGCGCCCGTCTGGTGGCTCTTTGAACTCATCAACCTGCGCGCCGCCAACTGGGAATACCTCGGCGCAAACGTCTTCACGCCGCTCGAATACAACGCGCTCTGCGCCCTGGCCTTCTCCACCGTCATGCCGGCCGTCTTCGAGACCGCGGAATGGGTTTGTTCCTTTCGCCGGGTGCGTTCGCTGCCGCCTGGCGCGCGCGTTCCCGATTCCCGCGCCGTGGCCATCGCCTTGTTCGCGGCGGGATTCGTCATGCTGGTTCTTCTCCTTCTCCAGCCCAGGCTTTTCTATCCGTTCACGTGGATTTCCCTGTTCGCTCTGCTCGAACCCGTCAACCGCGCCCTGGGCCGTCCCCACCTCCTTCATTGGCTGGACCGCGGCGATTGGCGTCCCGTCCTATGCCTGTCGCTGGGCGCGCTCATCTGCGGATTCTTCTGGGAAATGTGGAACTACTGGTCCTGGCCCAAGTGGGTCTATCACGTCCCGGGCGCGGATTTTTTGCGGGTCTTTGAAATGCCCATTCTGGGCTATGGCGGTTACATCCCCTTTGGCCTGGAACTTTTTGCGCTGAAAAATTTTCTATGCCCGCGCGCGGGCAAAGGCAACCTCGCGGAGGACGAGGCAACGAGCCCCTGACCTTTGGAATTTTCCGCCATTGCGGACGGCAGGAACTGGTCCGCGCCTTGCTGCTCAACTTCGGCGATCCAGCTGATTGACGATTGGATGAAGGAGGGCTTGGACTGGAAGGAAATTCCCGAAGCCAACCGGGATTATCTCAGCAAGGTCGCAGAAGCGCCGGTTCCCGCGTTTTCATGCTTCGCTTGCTTTTCAGGGCACAAATCGTTAAACCATCCCCATGAAATTTGCGCTGGCGCTCCTGGTTTACGCGGTCATGGCGTTTGTCCTCAGTTGGGGAATCCTCCTGCTGATCGCCGGCAAACCCTGGTTGTTGATTGCCGGTTCGATCCTCTTCATTGTCGCCTTTGCCAAAATCGGTTGTATCACCCATTGATTACCGCCCATGCTCAAATCCGGCATTCTTAATCCCCAGTTGCTGTCCCTTCTGGCCCGCGTCCGCCACACCAACGCCCTCGTCATTGCCGACCGCGGATTCCCATTCTGGCCGATGATTGAAACCGTGGATATCTCGCTTGTGGACGGCGTGCCGAGCGTGCTGCAGGTCCTCGAAGCCGTCCTGGCCGGGGGCACTTACAACCAGGCTTACATGGCCGAAGAATTCCGCGTCCACAACACGCCGGCGACCCGCGCCGCTCTCGAAAAGAAAATCGGCCGCGTTCCGCTCCAATTCGAGCCGCACCTCGAATTCAAAAAACGCGTTCCCTACGCCCTCGGCCTCATCCGCACCGGCGACACCGTCCAATACGCGAACATGATCCTGATTTCGGGTTGACCACGCGAATTTCTCCGCGCAGGCGCCCGCGCGCGCAGAAAAATCCGCCACCGGCCCAGGCGGATTGGATGCGAAGACTTCAGCCGCCGCGGCCGGCCGCTAAGACCGTGGCGGGAATGATTTTGCCCAGCGCCTCATGGCCCCAGCGCAGCATGCGCTCGGTTGTTTCCCAGCCGATGCATGAATCCGTGATGGAAACCCCGTACCGCATTTCTTTTCGGTTTTTCAAAATCGGCTGGCTCCCCTCGCAGAGGTGGCTTTCCACCATCCCCCCAATCAGCGCCCGTGTCCCTTCCACGCGCTGTTGAATCACGCTCCGCCACACGTCCTCCTGGCGCGCGTGTTCTTTCCCGGAATTGGCATGGCTGCAATCCACCATCAAAACCGGCGGCAATTTTTCGGCGGCCAGCTTTTGCTCCGCCGCCCGGATGCTTTCGGCGTCGTAATTGGTCTTGGCCCGTCCTCCGCGCAGGACGACGTGCGCGTGAGGATTGCCCGTCGTGCGCACAATCCCCGTGACCCCGTCCTCGTTGATGCCCAGAAAACTGTGCGGTTGCCGCGTGGCGCCCATGGCATCCACGGCCACTTGCAGGCTGCCGTCCGTGCCGTTCTTCAGGCCCACGGGCATGGAAAGGCCGCTCGCCATCTCACGGTGCGTCTGCGATTCCGTTGTCCGCGCCCCGATGGCCGCCCATGTGACCAGGTCGGCAATATATTGAGGAACAATGGGGTCCAAAAATTCCGTCGCGGACGGCAGGCCGAGGTTCGTAATTTCCAGCAAGAGCTTTCGCGCCATTTGCAATCCGGTCTCGATGTCCTGGGAGCCGTCCAGATGCGGATCATTGATGAGGCCCTTCCAGCCAATCGTGGTGCGCGGTTTTTCAAAATAAACGCGCATGACAATTTCCATGCGGTCGGCCATCTCCTGCCGGAGGGCATTCAGGCGGGCCGCGTATTCCAAGGCCGATTTTTCCTCATGAATCGAGCATGGCCCGATCACCACCAGCATTCGCGGGTCCTCCTGCCGCAAAATGCGGATCACCCGCTCCCGGCTGCGCGCCACCGTTGCCGCCACGGCCTCCGTTGCCGGCCATTGCGACTTCAATTCGCGCGGCGACAGCAGCCGGACGATCTCTTTGACGTGTAAATCCTGGGTCCGAAACACGGGGCGATGAGAGGGTTAACCGGTTATTTCCAAATCATGTCCGCGACGGTCCGGCCCGCCGGGATAAAGGGCAGCACGTGCTCCGTGTAAGGCGTCACCACGTCCAGAACATACGCCGTTTTGGCGGCCAACATCCGCTGAAGCGCCGCCCGCAGGTCGCGCCGGTAAATCACGCGCTCGCAAGGCACGTTGAATGAATTGCAAACGCGCACGTAATCCGGATAAATCTCCGTTCGATGATCGGGGTCGCCCAGGTACGTATGGCCGCGGTTGCCGGCGTAAAATTTGTCCTCCCACTGCACCACCATGCCCAGGTGTTGATTGTTCAGAATAATGGCCTTGGCCGCGATTTTTTCCACGTGCGCCGTCGCCAGTTCCTGGACGTTCATCAGAAACGAGCCGTCGCCGTCTATGTCTATGACTTCCCGGTCGGGCAGCGCCGTCTTGATGCCCAGCGCCGCCGGAAACCCGAAGCCCATAGCCCCCAACCCCGCGCTCGTAATGAACTGGCGCGGATACTTGTACTTATACCATTGGCCGCTCCACATTTGATGCTGGCCCACGCCCGTCGTGATGTACGCCTCGCCCTGCGTCAGCTCGTAAAGCATCTCAATGACCATTTGCGGCAGGATCACCTGGTCTTCCTGCCCTTTGAGATGGTTGCGCATGTGATCGCTGCCGGCGATTTCAGGTGTCACGCTGTAGGCAAACGGCGCTTTTTTCTTCCATTCCCCGATTTGTTCGAGCCACGGCCCGTGCTTCTTATGGAGCGGACGTTTCGCAATCATCGCATTGAGCCGCGCCAGCGCGTCCTTGATGTCCCCCACCACCGGCAAATGGGCCTTGCGGTTTTTGTTCAGTTCGGAGGCGTCAATGTCCAGGTGAACGATGGTCCCGTTTTTGCAAAATTCCTCGAATTTGCCGGTGACGCGATCATCGAAACGCACGCCAAATGCCAGCAACAAATCCGCCCCGTCCTTGATTTTGACCATCGGCTCGGCCGGATTGTCCCGCTGCCGGTATTCGCCATTGACGGCCCAATTTGCAAAAGCGGCGCCGTGCATTCCCAGCCAGCGCAGCGAAAGCGGATGCGTCTCTGGAAACGCCCCCAAGCCCATGATCGTTGTCGCCACGGGAATGTCCGCCGCCTCCGCGAATTTTCTTAATTCATCGGCCGCCCCGCTCGAAATGATGCCCCCGCCGCAGTAAAGCACCGGACGTTCCGATTTTTCAATCAGCCCCACGATTTCGTTCAGCGCCACTTCATCGGCCTTCAAGTCGGGCTGGGTATAACCGCGAAGCCCCTTCCTGGTTTCTTCCAACGTGGGCCACACGGGCTGCGCTTTTTGCTGCTGCACGTTCTTGGGCACGTCAATCACCACCGGTCCCGGACGGCCCGTTTGCGCGATGTAAAACGCCTCTTTCACGATGCGCGGTATGTCCGCCGCATCCGTCACCAGGTACGAATGTTTGACGATGGGCAGGGTGACGCCAATGATGTCCGTCTCCTGGAACGCGCCGCGGCCAATCATGTTTTGATTCACCTGCCCCGTGATGGCCACCAGCGGGCACGAATCCATGAACGCATCCGCGATGGCGGTGACGAGGTTCGTGGCGCCGGGGCCGCTCGTGCCCATGCACACGCCGGCCTTGCCGAGCGCCCGCGCATACCCTTCCGCCGCGAATGAACCGCCCTGCTCGTGCCGCGGAAGTATCGTCCGGATTTTCGATTTCGTCAGTGCCTGGTGGATTTCCATGCTCGCTCCGCCCGGATAGGCGAAGATCACTTCCACTCCCTCCCGTTCCAAGGCTTGAACGAGAATGTCCCGGCCAAACATGGCCGGCCCCACTTCAGCCCGCCGCGCGGGTGATGTTTCGGTTCGTTGCGCCGCGGGCGCCGGTCTTTCCCGGCGCGCCCGCTCTGCCGATGCGGATTGGACGGTTGTCTTGCTCATGTGTTTTTTCGTTGTTATGCGGCGGCCGGCCGGATTAAAGCAAAAACCCGCGGCCATTTCCAGCCGCGGGTTCTTGTTTAAATCCTTTCCATTCAACAAGCCCCGGCGGCGTCGCCATTTACGACGACCCCTGCCGCAAAAGCCAGCCATTGGGCCGGCGCTTGTGAATGTTTCAACATAACGGGGCAACTATAAGCGAAAGCCAAAAAGCCGTCAAGAGCCGCCGAACGAAAAGCGGTCGCCCATTCAGGGGCTAATCCGCGCTTTCCGCGGCTTGACGGAGGGCAAGAAAAGCCTCTTTCAAGGCTTGGCTGACGGCGCTGTCCGGCTCCTTCAGGACAAGGACCTGGTATTGGTCGAGGAAATCTTTGCGAAGCCGATGAAACAGGTGGAGGAAATGGCGCAAGAATCCAATACAATCCAGAATCGCGATTTCCACGCCGCCGGTTTCATCATACTTGGAACGGCCGTGGTCACGAACTTCGTCAGCCACCGCCTCGGTTGTGATGAAAATGTAATTTTGGACGTGTTTGCCTTGCGCCGCGATTTCTTCATCGTGAATGAAGGAATGGCCGAGATTTTTTTCCGCGCGTTTTCGAGCGTCCTCAAGCAGCTTGGAACAATTCTCCATGTAAATGCCTTCCGCTCTGCCTGCTTTGATGCGGATTATAATTTGTCCAAAGCACCTCGACGCGCTTGTCTTTTGTCGAATGGTTCGTGCGTTCCGGTGAAATCGTCTTGTGCCATTTCCCGCCGGGATAAAGTTTGTCAAGCAACGCCGCCTGGTAATTGGACAACGCGACCATGCCTTGAACGCAATTCAAGACCTCCGCCAGATCACGGTGCTGCTCGTCGGTCATTTCAAACCCGTAGGCTTTCGAGTCGCCCCGCGTCGAATGAACATAAGGCGGATCGCAATAAAAAAGCGTTCCCGGCGAGTCGTATAGCCGGATAACGTCAACGGCCGGACGATTCTCGATTTGCACGCGCAATAGCCGCTCTGCCACCGCCGGCAAATCTTCCACCGCGCCAAGCCAGCGGCTGATGACGCCGCTCATCCCCGCACGGCTGGTATTTTTGCAATTTGCCCAGCGGCCAATCGTGGCCGTTTGCGCCAGGCCCGTCCGCACCTGCCGGGCGCGCACATAAAACCGCCGGGCGCGTTCCAATGGCGGCAAATCCGGGCTGACTTCGCAGGCAATCGCGAATTCCTCGCGCGCGAACGGCGTCAAGCCGATGGCCTCAATCAATCGCTGCTTTTCTTCACGGAGAACACGGAAAAAATTCACCACTTCGCCGTCAATGTCGTTGAATGTCTCCACCGGCGACGGCGGGCGATTGAGCAACACCGCGCCGGAACCGGCAAACTGCTCGCAATAATGATGGCAATCCGGCAACAGCGGCAGCAGCCAATCCAAATGCGAAAATTTCCCCCCATACCAGCCGAAGGGAATCAATTTTTTCCTCTCGGCAAGACCGGTCACCGGCGGCGGAGCAGTCCGTGCGCGTTGAGAGCCGTTGCCATTGACGCGATACGGCGGCGAATCCTCGCGCAATGCGCCGGGATGCTGCCGAAGTCTTTTTTTGCCGGCGTGTTGAATTTTTTTGGGCATTTGATTCGCGTTGGCCGAATGATACCAGGTCCACGAACCGCTTCAACCTGGATGTCAGCGCAACTGCGGTTTATTAAAATCGTTCAGCCAAAATTCCTTTGCCCGCCCGCGCGCCAATTCCACCGTGGCCCGCTGTCCTGAATGCCTGCAAAACGCCAAAAACCGGCTGATGGCCGGCCAGCACGTTCGCCGCTGGATTTCCTTGAGCCGCGCCGCGGCCAACAACCTCGGCCCACCGGGCAAACCAGACCCCGGAAGCGGAAGATGAAGTCGTCATATAACAGTTTTGCCAGAAGACAAACCCGGTTCGTCATTTCACCTCTTGATATGCAGCGCCTGGAATCGCCGCCATTATGACCCAGCGCCTGAAGGCAACCCGTTGGAAACAAGCTTGACCACAAACGCATTTGAGGGACAATCGAACCATGCAATCCCAAACACTCCGCCTCGTTATGCGAAACCCGGTTTGGCTGAATGCCTAGGTTACGCGGCATCGTCACGCTATGACGAGTTCACACCCTGATTTACTAAAACTTTTAGAGTTGGCTGTTCAAGACGAGCACCAAATGCTTGAAGCACATCAACAGCGTGTTCAGTTCTATTCTTCATTGATTTCTGCTATTTTGGCGGCGACCGTTGCAGGGGCAATGCAGGCCAAAGAGCACATTCACTATCTGCTTCTACTCGCTGGCCCTATTTTGGTCGTGGCGTTGAGCGTGATTGCTTTCGGTGGGACATTCCGCCTATATCAGCGCTTCCTCGAAGCGCAAGTTAAGAAGGCGAAGATTGAGCAGGCACTCAATCTCCACAAACCAGTTCAGGATGACAGTCAGGATTACTGGAAGGGAGAACCCTTCGTTGGGACTCGGCACTTAGTTTCGAGACGAGAGCATCAAAGCTCACAAGATTTTATACGACACAATTGCCGGGCTGGTTATCAACGTTATACAATTTTGCTCTTTTCCACGTTTATAGCCATCGCCATCTGTCTGGCCGTGTTGCTTGTGGTGGCGAGCAAACAATTACCATGAGTATGCCGCCTAACACCCCGCTGCCACGCCAACGCCAACCGCCCCTTGACCTTATGGAGGATTTGAATTATACAACGATTATCGAGCCAGCGGAGCCGTTCGCCGGCCTGTCGCGCCGTAGCCTCCGGGCGAAGGCCGATCGGCATGGCTCAGCTTTAGGTCGTTAGGCCCACATGAACTTCGATAAGCTGCAACAGAACGTAGGCGCTCGCATCAGGCTGCGTCCGCCGGCGACACGACAGAAGAACGCTGGCATTATTGAAGACGTAGATGATGTTTGGATTCTTGAAAGCGTCTCCAGAAATGATGGCGTGAAATTGCATAATGTGAGAACCGGGCACGTAGTTGTTCTTCTCGAAGATCACGTTCATCATTTTACGTCAGACCCATTGCCGCACGATGGTTTAAAACATGGCTTTTTGGAGCTTTCTGTGCATGTTCGGCTTGACCCGAAAGGGTTGAAGGTCGAACCTATTCTGAGTGGCGTTGCTCGATTAGGATCCAAAGCATCATGAAGGTGGGCCGCGCTGGCATCCAACGCCAACTGCGCCTTCCGGCTTCGCTGCGCTTCAGCTTTGGATCGTTAGGCGGCAGCAAGCGTTGTTATGACATTGAAACCACTAACGAGGAGAGGTTTGCTCGGCACAGCGTTCAGTTTGTTATGTTTGTTTGGGTCAGGTTGCGACACTCTGGTAAATAATGCCCTCGACAGTTGGGATTACGACAACAGAGTTGATTATTACAAAGGTCGCGGCATGAGTGAGAAGAACGCGGAGCGTCAAGCATATGAGGACCAGTTTTTTGAGCAGATGCACCAAGAGGCTGGAGATAAACCATGATTTTGCCGCCCAACACCGCGCCGGCATCCAACGCCAACTGCCCCTTGACGTTGGAAACGAGCTTGACCACAAACGCATTCGAGGGATAATCGAACCATGTCTCAAAAAGTTCGCCTTGTCATGCGAAACCAGGTTTGGCTGAATACATAGGTTAGGCTGCTTCACACCATGAAACCATTCATACCTTTATTCTGTTTGGCGATGCTTTGCAGTTGTGCTTCGCCGCCGCCACGGCTTCCCGGCCAGACGCTGGTGAATGATGCGCCAGCATTGAGGCGGGACGCGCTGCGTGTAGTCAGCCTTTACGAGCCTACTTTGTCGTCATCTCAAGGCGTATTGCGTGTGGTTGACACCCAGATTGTGCAGGCTCCGGGTCACATCGGTGTCGAGCGTGGCACTGACAAGGTTGACACGATGTGGGTTGAGCGGTGGCTTATCAAACGGGACGGCACCAATGTTGCATATCGGATTATATTCGATGCGCAAGGTTCACAAGGCACAGACATCACGGTTGGTTTGGACAGGCCGGAGTTTTTGAATGGCCCGACAAAAGTTTATGATATTAAATGAGCCAGCAGCACACAGCGCTCGAGCCAACGGCGAGTCCGCCGCTGGCTGAGACATTGTCACAATTCCGCGCTTGCGGTGGGTCGCGCCGTGGCTGAGCTTTGGATCGTCAGGCCATATCGGGATTTTATGGAAGACAACGACATAATGGCCGCAATCGTGCTCCTACTTTGGGCTGCCATCTCTACCCTGATTGGCGCATTGATTGGCAGGCGTCGAGGCCGCCCCCCATTTCCGGCGTAGGCTGGGGCTTTCTTCTCGGCTCACTAGGTTGGCTCATCGTGGCGCTGCTGAAAGATTTGCGCCCGAAGTGCCCGCTTTGCGGCGCTGCATTCGTTCCGGGATCATCACGCTGTTGTCATTGTGGCGGCGAGATTTGTTCTGGCACGATTCACGAGTATGAGCGTTGGAAGAAGCACAAAGATTCGGTAGAGTTGTGACTATGACAAAGCTGTAGCCTAGCACCGCGCTCCAGCCACCGTCGAACGAGGCGCCACATTTGACACCATTAGATACGAAATGACCATGACGCCCCCTAAGAAACCAGCGTCAAACTCATGGGGTGGCGGGTAGTTTGAAGCCCGGCGCGGCGGCGAAGCGGCGGTGGTGGTGCCTGGCATGGGATTGATGAATCAAAAGTCAAGCGATGGTCCGGTCGAGCGCCGTTTTTCCAAAGAAGGTCGGATGTTTCGTTGCATTTCGGCGGAACTGGCGCTCATTGGCATTGGATTTTGAAATTGGCGTGTCTGGAACTGGTCGTTTGGGGGTCCAGGATCATGATAGACTCCCAGCCGGAATAGGACTTTCCCAGGGCCCAAGTGGTGCTGACGTTCTTCGAACCAGAGTTGGCAAAGGTCAAAGTCTGGACACGAGCAGAAGCGCCGTCGCTGCGGCCAAAGCGATACGTTACAGTTCCGCTGCCCACCACGGAAATCCGACCGGTAAAATGGATCGTCACCGGGCACGGTCCCGTATAGTCAAACGGGTCGGCACGAAGCCAGGCTTCAATAACGCGAAATCCCGATGCCGGCGGCCCTCCCGCCACAGGGACGGACGAAGGTGGCAGCGGAGACGGCAGGCCCGCCATGGAACCTGGCGGAGAATTTGAAGAGGCGCCGGGAGTAATATCCGTCGTGCCCGACGTACGCGGAGCTTCCAGATAAACGACCAATCCTGCAATGAGAAAGAGAGAGCCAAACGCAACGCAAGCGATACGCCCGTTCGTTCCTGGGTTGATTTTAGCGCCGATTTTGCCAACCAGACCGACGCCCAAAAAGATGAAGCCGGCGATAATCAGCAATTTTGGAATGGGTGTATCTACAACCGTTTTAAAAAGATCGTCCATGGATAAACCGGGATTTCCCATTTGACTTGATGTTCATGTTGTCAAATTGAGTTTTTTTGGTCGTCTTCGTGATTATCGTCCCATCGCACGGGGTGGCAAGCCATTTTTCAACGCAAGAACCCCGTTTTCAGAACCGTCGCGCTGCTGGACAGGAGGTTTGACGCTCCAACCAGCCGTCTGAGCCGGACGCAAAGACACTTCACCCGTTTCGACTGATGTTTTCATGCGTTCTTCATCCATCCGCCGGCCACGGCGGGCAGCCGCAGACGGTTGATGGTTTGTTGCCCCATGAGTCAACGACTCCTTCCCCCCGCCCCCCTTCCTTCTCTGGTCTCCTTTAATTTGAGTTGATTCGTCCGTGGATGCCGCCCCGCCTTTCCCATCGCCGCGCCACCCAACCTGCGCTATGATTCCATGGACGCGGCCATCGCGCCATCGAACGCCGCCGTCAAAAGTGAAAGCTCTCATCGAAACAGCCAATAAACGCGCCGAGCGCGTTTTCCTGGTGGGCGTCGAAATCAAATCCGCCGGCCGCGCCGCCGCCGGCGACTTGCTCGACGAACTGGCCGAACTGGCCCGCAGCGCCGGCGCCGAAGTCGCCGGACGCGGCATTCAAAAACTCGAAACGCCCGCTCCCGCCACCTTCATTGGCAGCGGCAAGGCCGCCGAATGGGCCGCCTGGTGCCGGAACAACGCCGTGGACACCGTCATCTTCGACGACGAACTCTCCCCGGCCCAAAGCCGCAACCTCGAAAAAATTTTCGCCGGCAAGGTCCTCGACCGCACCTCGCTCATCCTCGACATCTTTGCCCAACGCGCCCGCTCTCGCGAAGGCAAATTGCAAATCGAACTCGCCCAACTCCAGCATCTCCTCCCCCGCCTGACCCGTTTCTGGGGCCACCTCTCCCGTCAGGCCGGCGGCATCGGCATGCGCGGGGGCGAAGGCGAATCCCAGTTGGAATCCGACCGCCGCAAGGTCCAGGAACGCATTGACCGCATTTCCACCGACCTGGACGCCGTCCGCCGCCGCCGCGCCACCCAGCGCGCCGGTCGCAAACGCAGCCATTGGCCCCTCGCCTCCATCGTCGGCTACACCAACGCCGGCAAGTCCACCCTCCTCAACGCCCTCACCGGCGCCGGCGTCATGGCCAGGGACATCCTCTTTGCCACCCTCGATCCCACCACGCGCCGCTTGAAATTGCCGACCAACCAAAACGTCCTCCTCACCGACACCGTTGGCTTCATCCGCAAACTGCCCCACGGCCTCGTCGAAGCCTTCAAAGCCACCCTCGAAGAAGTCGTTCAGGCCGACCTGCTCCTCCACGTCGTGGATGTCAGCCATCCCAATGCCCCCCAACAAATCACCGCCGTGAACGCCGTCCTCGACGAAATCGGCGCCGGTGCCAAGCCCGTTTTGATGATCCTCAACAAGATGGACCGTCTCTCCGGCAACGGTTCCATCTCCGCCCTCGTCGAACAATTTCCCCATGCCATCGAAGTTTCCGCCAAAACCGGCGCCGGCATTCCTCATCTGCTGGCCGAAATCGGCGCCCAATTGCGCCCCCGGCGCGAATTCCTCCAACTGCGCATCCCGCACGAACGCGCCGCCCTCATCGCCCGCCTTCATCAAGTCGGCCAGATCGTCGAACGCCGCTACCATGGCCGATCCGCCTCCTTCAAAGCCCGCCTTCCTCCCCGTTTCCACGCCGAATTCGCCCCCTTTATTCAAGACCGTTGATGCCCCGGCTCGCTCCGCCTCGTTCCGCCAGCCGACCAACTGGCTCCTTGGCGGCAGGATTACCAGACCATGCGGAGTGAAATGTTTTTTGGCGACGTGCCGAAATTCGATGAAATCCTCCGCATCGTCGGCGACTTTGAAAAACGCTTCAACCAATAGCCCCTGGCATTACGGTCCGGAAGGCTCCGGCTGGGCTAAAATCCGGTAATAGTCCGCTGCGCGCAAAACAGCATCAGTCACAGTCAACGTGGCCCCCGTGCTTTGCATGTTCGTCGCGCCGACGAGAGTGGTCCAGCCCTTGTTGAGACCGTTCGTTGCCTCCTGCACGGTTTGCAACAGTCCGGCTCCCCCCGACCAACGGATCACCGTTCCATTTTTTGAAACTTCAGGCGCATACAGGACGATTTGCGGCGGCTCGAAAACAGTGGGGTAGGCGCAAGTCCCGCCCAACGGCGTATTCGTCGTCAGGTCAATGAGGTTTGTGCCTTCCACGCTGACACGCCAAATGTCGCCCACGTAAACCGAATTGCCGTACGTGGAATTGGTCGCGCGAGTAAATGCCAGCCAGGAGCCATCCGGCGACCATGAAGGATTCCCGCAATACACGTCTGAAAGTTGAATCCCCGGTCCGCCATTGGTGCTTGTGACGTAGAGACGATGCGTTCCCGGGCTGGTTGTTAAATCGGCGCAAAAGGCTATTTGCGCGCCGTCAGGCGATACCACCGGCGCGTAATGATCCTGGTAGGAACTTGACGTGACCAGAACGTTTGTTGGAGACAGATCGGTGTAGCTGCCATATTCAATCGTGCTGTTATAATTCGGCGGAGCCCACGCCGTCACATAAATTTCCTCCGTTTCGCGGTGGACGCTGAACGCCGTGAGACCCATCGTATAATCAACGAAAACATTTGTGAATACGAGCGACTCGCCGCTGCCGTCCGTTCCGATGCGCCACAGTCGAAAATTATAACCATCCGCCGAGGTCAGAAAAAATAACGTGTTTTCATCCGCCCACTGGACGCAGGTGGCCGGGTTGGTATTCCCCACCCGGACCGGCGTCATGCCGTCAATCGAAGTGATGAACAGATTGCTTTGTGAATCAACGTACGCGACCCGGTAATCATCCGGGGCAAGGGCCGGCGCCCATGCCTGGGCATTTGTCGTGATCTCTTTGAGACCGCTCCCGTCGGTGTTCATCAGATACAGATTCGTGTCACCCGGGCCTGGTCCTGACGCCGTAAACAAGATGCGCGGCGATGCAAAAACCATACTGCAATGCAATCCCCACGCGCAAATGAGGGATGTCGTTATTTTCAGAAAGAGCCGTTCTTTAATGTTCGTTTTCATGATTGTTGAAGGGTTCTGCTAATTTCATGGAACAGGGCAGCTATTTACGTGCCGCGAAAGGAAAAAGAGCTGACCGCAAATTGTCTAAACCCAACCCTTTTTTGCTCACGCCCCTTCGCAAGCATGGACACGGTGGCCGCCCCCTGTTTCCACCATCCGCCATCCGCCGCTGAAACCCGCTCTCCATCCGCGAAATTGTTCCTCCGCATTTTCTTCTTGCCAGACGCCCTCGCCGCCCCTCATTTTCCCGCATGGCAGCAATACGCGATTCCCGCGCGGACGACCGGTTTTACCAGCCTGCCGACGCCTTCTTCCGCGCCAACAATCACCTCGGCCTGACCTTCGACGACATCACCCTGGCCACACTCTTTTCCGAGGTCCTGCCCCGCGACACCCGCCTGGACACTGAAATCGCCGAAAACCTGCGCCTCCATATCCCCATCATTTCTTCGGACATGGACACCGTCACCGAGGCCCGCATGGCCATTGCCATGGCCCTCAACGGCGGCTTGGGCCTCATCCATTACAACCTCGCCGAACACGAGCAACTCTCCCAGGTCAGCCGCGTCAAAAACCACGTCCACGGCCTCATCCAGGACCCCATCAAGGTCTCGCCCGACCAGTTCATCGGCGACATCCTCGCCCTCATCGAAAAGAAAAAATTCCGTTTCAGCACCTTTCCTGTCGTGAACGAAAAGGGCAAACTCCTTGGCCTCCTCTCCGGCCACGTTGTCAAGCCCCGCTACGCCGCCCGCAAGGTCTCCGAAGCCCTCACTCCCCGCCCCCAGGTCCAAACCATCCCTCGCAAGGAATTGGGCAAGGACCCCATCGCCCGCGCCGATAAATTCTTCACCGAACATCTCGGCATCCACAAACTCCTCGTCGTGGATGACAACGATACCCTCTGCGGCCTCGTCACCTTGAGCGACATCGAACGCATCACCCAGGAACGCCAGGCCCAGTTCAAACCCGCGCGCGACGCTCATTTTCACCTCCTTTGCGGAGCCGCCCTCAGCGCCACCCGCAATGCCTTCGGCGAATTGGACCGCGACCGCATTCGCAACCACGTTGCCGCCCTCGCCGACCGCGGCGTGGACGTCGTCGCCGTTTCCACCGCCCACGGCCATTCCAAGGGCGTCGGCGACACCGTCCGCGTCCTGCGCGATGCCTTTCCTGAATTGCCCCTCATCGCCGGCAACGTCACCAGCGCGGCCGGCGTCGAATATCTCGCCGATTGCGGCGCGAACGCCGTCAAAGTCGGCCAGGGTCCCGGCTCCATTTGCACCACCCGCATCGTCGCCGGAGTCGGCATACCTCAAATGACCGCCCTTTACCTCTGCTCCCGCGCCGCCGCCAAAAAGAGAATCGCCGTCCTCGCCGATGGCGGCATCACCAAGTCCGGCGACATCGTCAAGGCCCTCACGCTTTCCCACGGCGTCATCTGCGGCGGTATTTTCGCCGGTTGCAATGAGGCCCCGGGAGACGTCGTGGAAATCGGCGGCAAACGATATAAACAATATCGCGGCATGGGCAGCCTGGCCGCCATGAAGGCCGGCTCCGCCGCCCGTTACGGCCACGAAAAAAATCCGGCCCAAAAAGTCGCGCCCGAAGGCGTCGAAGCCCTCAAGGAAGCCTGCGGCTCGCTCGACCGCGTTCTTGCCCGCCTCATTGGCGGTATCCAAAGCGGCATGGGCTACCTCGGCGCCAAAACTCTCGTCCAACTCCGCCAAAAAGCCCGCTACATCCGCGTCAGCCCTGCCGGTATGCGCGAAGCCGCCCCCCACGACGTCGTCGAACTCAAAGCCGCCGACTGAAATCGGCACATCAATTGGCGGACGGCTGTTCCCCCCGGCTTGCATCACGATTGGTCTGAAAATAAACGCTGCCAAATTTCAGAGGAATAGGTATAAATTCTTCACAAGGTTTCTTCCCCCGTCTTATGGAGACGGCACAGGTCCAGGAATTGTCTTCACCGGGTAATTGGTGGAAATTGTCGCAACCCCCGGAAACAAGGCGGCGAGATTGGTGAAGGCCAACGGTTGCCGTAAAATGTATTTTGGGTCTTGAACGTCTAATTGAAGAAGCGTCTTAGTCGGCTCAAAAAGCTCAACATCAGCCACACCGCCGCGCCCGCCACGATCATTTGTCCACCAAACATAATAAATTGGCACAAACTGTTTGCGTGGCATTTCCCCAAGAGTAGAGAGTCCGTTCCAAAATGGGGAAAGCGCGATATGCACTCGATAATCTCGATTCAAACCTTTTACATCCATGTGAACCGCTGATAGCCATTGCGTCGCCAATTGATAAGCAGCATTGGTATCGAATTGCTTGATTGGCAGCGATTGCTTCATATACCGTGAACAAGTCTGATCATAATCAGCTACTGTCACATCACTGAATTTATCTCCCCTCGAAACATAATACGTATAGTTGCTGGTGGCAATGAAGCCAATCGCCCGACGGGCGTAGGCAAATCCAAAAGGGCTGATATGAAACTCAACCAAATTCGATATTGTGATGGGAATGTCATTTGTCAGATTCAATTCCTCGGCTACCGAGTTGGCTTCCCGTGAAACCAATTCTAAAGCGCACTGCTGATACAGCCTTGTTGTAAACCTTAGTGGAACGTAAATTACATTCCCGTTGGTATCCACGTCTCTCGGCACGCCGGAAGGCAATGGCCTGCCGACATCGCTGTAATCCGGCAGTAAATAATACGGCAGCGGTGGTCCGCTTGATTCGCTTTGAGCCGATGAATGGCAGGCGATAATCGTCAGACAGGTCGCAAAAACACATTTGATGATGCGATCCATAACTAAATGAAGCATTGGATTACTCCGTGCTGACAGGCGCGACATAATAATTATCATAACTGCTGTTCATGCTGCTTCTGGTTAGACCAGAATGACCGATGACATATATCTTGCTTGTTACAACATTTGTGTAGCTGTAACTATAATATTCAAGCGTTTGTGGATTTTGACCGTGAACGATTATGTTTTTATTTTGTGGCACAGGAAACGGATCCATGTTTGCGGCTGAAGTAGAGGCGATTTGAATACATTGGGCTAATGGCACTTGGTTCATCCAGTTTTCATAAAAATTGTCCAACGTCTCGGTGTAAGCTGTTGCCACGTTCAAAGCGGCATCAGAGCTAGTCGTGAGGTTTAACCAACCGACATGGTCGGCTGCCCAACCAACATAGGCTTGCGGCCCAACCTTGTTTCGAGCCGCTTGATTAGGTGCATCGAGCGGGAAAATGCCGAACGCTCGACGCCAATTTTTTTGTGAGGCAGTAGAACATCCATCCAAGAAAACAAATCGGTATGGATTTTTAGTCCATAGTCCGCCTTTGGCATGGTAATGGTTGCCAAGTAAATCGCCAATGCCATAGGAGTCGAAACTGATGCTGCCCGAATAATTGCCAATTCCAGTGCCGGAGCCATGCGCATAACAATAGAAATTTTTGGTCGTGCCGTCTTTCATGCTTGCCCATAAGCCGGTCGGATTAGAACTGTTTGTAAGCGTTGACTGATCATTGACGTAACCTGGCCAGCCTTGGGTCAAGCCGTTGCCATGTGTATTACCGCCTTCACTCGTGTAATAGTCAAAACTGGAATCGTAATGGTCGTCGTGGCCACCGCCAGCCGTAACAGGCATGAGCAGCGTATCCACCACCGATTGCATTCCATTCCAAATTTCCCCATCTACAGTAAAGGCAGAGGCCAAGGCACTGTTTGTCGGCGTATAAACATACATAAAATGCTTCTTCGACGTTTGTAATGGGTAATCAGCCATAGTATGGAACTTCCAACTTGCCAGCCACGAAGTAGAGCATCGCGGTCTGGTACTCCGTGGATCGATAACCGCGCGCCTTGCGTTTGGTCGCTGAAAACAAACTGTTGAGTCCTT